>JAIXUP010000061.1 GCA_027483505.1 Hyphomicrobiales bacterium | reverse complement strand
GAGAATGCGAGGCCAGCGAAGATCAGTTCAAAAGCAAGAATGGCCAGGAACATGCCGGCCGGCATGCCGTCGAGAACGATGCTGACAAGCCGCCCGAATGCGAAGCCACTGAACAGGACGGCAATCGAGATCAGCGCGAACGTCCGCATGCTTGCCCTCAGCAGCCCAAGCAGGAACAGGGTCGCTATCCCGATAAAGGCTCCGCCCAGGGCCGCCCGGATCAGGTGAAGATGATTGACGGTTGTCAGCTGGATCGCCGGCGCTTCCATCATCATCTGCGGCGCGACAAGATGGAGTGTGCCGACGACCAGCATGACGGCCCCAGCGCCTCCAAGGGCGATGGTTGCCACTTTCCCTTTGACTACTGTCGACATGCGCTTTGCTCCCAAGTCTGGCTATCCCAAACACCTCGATATAGCAGCCGAATGAATCCTTACACGTGCTTCGTCGCTCACCGGCGTGATGGCGTCCAATGCAGCGGCTGGAAGAGCCTGCTCCCCGGTGCTGACCAAGCCGAAATTTCGGCCCAAAGCTGCCACGTGCAAATCTCAAGAATTGTGCAACAGCTGTAGCGCGCCACTTCAGCGATTGCTCGGCAGCAGCAAACAGGCGCTTAGTTCCCCGTCCGAACGGTGACCGAGGCAACTCCTGCGCCGATCAGCATCGCTCCGCCGGTCTTGTTCACAGCACTGATCACCCGTGCACTGCGCACAAGTCCACGCGCGCGGCTGGCGAAGAACGCGTAGGCCAATGCATTGGCGAAGGCGATGACTAGGAACGTGCCCTGAAGGATCAGAACCTGCGGCCAGAAGGCCGCCTGCTGGTCTATGAACTGCGGAAAGAAGGCTACAAAGAAAAGGATACCCTTGGGATTGAGGCTGGTGACAAGCCAAGCATGGGCGCACATGCGAAGAGCGCTCGATGCATCTGTTTTGGGCTCGGCGTTGAGAGTTCCGCCAGCTTGAAACAGCTTGATCCCGAGATAGATCAGATACGCCGCTCCGACCCACTTAACGATCGTGAACAGCGTAGCGGATGCCATCAGCAATGCGCCAATGCCGAGAATTGAAAGGGACACGGCCGTGAAGTCACCCAGCGCAACACCAACCGCCATCGGCAGCGCCGCGCGCCAACCTTGGCCAAGCGCGTAAGAAACAACGAGCAACACCGTCGGGCCGGGGATCAGAACGAGTGCCGTTGAAGCCGCAACAAAGGCTAGCCAAAGCTCAAAGGTCATGGGAACTCCTCACATTGAGAAAGGATCAATCCACCACCTCGCACGCCTGTCAACAGGCAACGCCGCCTCGGGGTGGTTCGTACCGGCCCGGGGAAGGCCTATCTACGAAGGCAAACTGCATATCTCAAGATTTTTGCAACACACGCCTACCCCAACGATTTCAACTGGTTTTCTGTTGCACAAGTCCGGTGCTGAAAGCCCTGCCCCTCACCGCACCACGACATGCCGGGTCAGGCGCTTCTCCATCACATCCCACAGCCGCCGGATGATCTCGACCATGGCGAGGTAGATCAGCGCGGCGTAGAGATAGATGCTGAGGTCGAAGGAGCGCGAGAAGGCGAGGCGCGTCGAGCCCATCAGGTCGAACAGCGTCACCAGCGAGGCGACCGAGGATGACTTGATCATCACGATCAGCTCGTTGCCGAGCGGGCGCAGGGCCACGATCATCGCCTGGGGCAGGATGACATGGCGCAAGGTGGCGATGCGGTGCAGGCCCAGCGCCTGCGCGCCCTCGAACTGGCCCTTGCCGATGGACTGGATCGCCCCGCGAAACACCTCGCACTGGTAGGCGGCAGTGTTGATGGTGAAGGTGAACAGCGCGCACCAGTATGGCTCGCGGAAGAACCACCACAGGCCGACATCCTGCCAGAAGGGCCGGAGCTGGCCGAGGCCGTAATAGACCAGAAAGAGCTGGCAGAGCAGCGGCGTGCCGCGAAAGAAGGTGGTGTAGCCGGTGACGACGCCGCCGACCCAGCGCGGGCCGTAGAGCCGCGCGAGCGCCAGCCCCAGCCCGATGATGCAGCCGAGGCTGACGGAAATGGCGACAAGCTGGAGGGTGATGCCAAGGCCGGTCGCCATGCGGCAGCCGTAGTTCTGCAAGACCTCAGAACCGAGCCAGTAGCCGGGCTGTTCGCACCATCTCATCGGGTCTGCCCCCCGAAGGCGGCAAATCCGCGATTGGAGCGCTTCTCCAGCCGGTCAAAGAACCACCACGAAATCAGCGAGAAGACGAGGTAGATCAGCGCCGCCGCCGTGAAGAACAAGAGCGGCTCCTTGGTGTTGGACGAGCCGCGCTGGGCGATGAACATGATGTCCTGCAGCGTGATCACCGAGACCAGCGAGGTTTCCTTGAGCAGCACCATCCAGTTGTTGCCGAGGCCCGGCAGCGCCACGCGGATGAGCTGGGGAAAGACGATCAGGCGGAAGATCTGCGCCTTGTGCAGGCCGAGCGCCGCGCCGGCCTCGCGCTGGCCCTTCTGGATCGAGTTGAGCGCGCCGACCCAGACCTCGGACGAGAAGGCGCCCAGCACGATGCCGAGCGCCACCATGCCGGCGACGAAGGGCGGGATCGAGAAGCCCTTGATGCCGATGCTCTCAAGCCCGCGCTGGACGACGATCTGCACACCGAAATAGATGATATAGAGCGTCAGCAATTCCGGGACGCCACGAAACACGGTCGTGTAGACGGTCGCGAACCAGCGCGCGATGGCGTTGTCCGATCGTGCCATCAGCGCGATCATGAGGCCGAGCGCCAGGCCGAAGGGCAAGGTCGCCAGCGCAATGGTGATCGTCACCCACGCGCCCTGAAGCAGCGCCCAGCCCCAGCCGCCATCCCCGAAGCCGATGTAATGGAGGTTGCTGAACATGAAGGCGGATCACCCCGGCGGGACCAAAAACGTGTGGTGGCGCCCCAAGGCCCTCATCCTCAGCCGGTCGAAGGACGAGGGCTGCCGTTGGTGCATGTCTGGAACTCATCCCTCGACAGGCTCAGGATGAGGATGGTGGCTGCGGTTTGGTGTCAATCCGGGGCTGCGGAACGCGGCGGCCGGAACGACAGTGTCATTCCCGGCCGCAGCACAGCGGAGGGGAAGGAAATCCAGCTTTTCGACTCAAGAACTGGATTCCCTTCCCGGCCCTTTGGGCCGCCGGGTATGACACCCGGCGGGATCACTCACATGATCGGGAACTTGAACCACTTGGCGGCGATGCGGGCATGGGTGCCGTCCGCCAGCGATTCAGCGATGGCCTTGTTGAGCATCTCCTTGATCGCCGTGTCCTCCTTGCGGACCGCCATGCCGACGCCCGGGCCGTGGATGACCGGATCACGCTGGATGTCGCCAACAAGCCGGCAGCAATCCTTGCCGCGCGCATTGAGGAAGTCCTCAAGCGCCAGACGGTCTGCGACGATGTAGTCCAGGCGGCCGTTCAGGAGGTCAAGGTTGGCGTCTTCCTGCTTGGGATAGAGCCGGATGGTGCTGTCCTTGTAGTATTTCTCCAACCAGTTGGCATGGATGGTCGAGCCTTGGGCGCCAATCGCCTTGCCCTTGAGCGCGGCGGGCGAAAGGTCATTCGACGTGGTGGCCTTGGCCGAGATCATCGAGATCGGGGTCTTGGTGTAGACGGACGAGAAATCGACACGCTTCATCCGCTCCTCGGTGGCATTCATGCCGGCGATGATGACGTCATATTTCTTGGCCAGCAGCGCCGGAATGATGCCATCCCAGTCCTGCACCACCCAGGTGCACTTGACCTTCATCTTCTCGCAGAGCGCATTGCCGTAATCGATCTCGAAGCCGACCAGTTCCTTGTTGGCATTGAGTGCGTTGAAGGGCGGATAGTCGCCTTCCGTGCCGAGCTTGAGTTCGGTGATCGCCTGCGCCTGCGCGCCGGCCATGCCAACCACCAGGAAAGCCGTGGCTGCCGCGAATTTCGCGAATGTCTTCATCTGTATACCTCCACACGTATGCCCTGTCCCGCTGTCCGTCCGGCGTTGCAAGCACGGATCTCCGCAGGCTCTGACAACAGCTTGCGCGAGCCCTTTGCCGCCTGCAAGTGGGCAAGTTGATGAGGATGATGATTTTGTGGGCAGGGACAACCCTCATTCCAGCGCGAAGCGAGGCAGTGCACCCGCAACAAGGCCCGCTATCCTCATCCTGAGCCTGTCGAAGGGAGATCTCGAGCCAGCGCAAAAATGGAGCCCTCCTCCTTCGACGGGCCCAGGATGCGGACATTGCTGGTGTCCTTTGCAGAAAAGACGTTCTCCTCCACCAGCCCCAGCAACTGCGCCGTCACGCTGGCGGCAATCACGGCCGGCTCCTTGCCATGGATGCCGGGCAGGCCGATCGGGCAGTTGAGGCTGGCGATCCGTGTTTCATCGAGGCCCAGCTCCCGCAAGCGGCGCTCGAAGCGGGCGCGCTTGGTGGCGGAGCCGATCAGCCCGACAAAGGGCAGGTCAGGACGCCCCAGCGCAGCAGCGGTGATGGCCAGATCGAGCGCGTGGTCATGGGTGAGCACCAGCACGAAGCTGCCCGGCGCGGCGCGCGCGATTTCGGCTGGCGGGTTTGCGCTTTTCAGCGTGGCCGCATTCGCCGGGACATGCGGCGGAAAAGCCCCTTGCCTGCCATCGACCCAGGTGATCCGGAATGGCAGCGGTGCCAGCGCCAATGTCAGCGCGCGCCCGACATGGCCCGCACCGAAAATGACCAGCGGCTGGCGGTGGTCGCGCGCTGCGGCCTCGCCAGCCAGTCCCTCGAGTTCGTCCGCATCGGTACCGGCAAACACCCTCAGATCGAGGATAACCCGCCCGCCGCAGCACTGGCCAAGATCGGGGCCAAGCGCGCGATCGATGCGGCGCGTCACAGCCTCGCCCCGGGCGGCAAGCTGACGGGCCAGCACTTGCGCCTCATGTTCGAGCGCGCCACCGCCGATCGTGCCGAAATAGCTGCCATCCGCGAGGACCGCCATCATCGCGCCGACCTCGCGCGGGGCGGACCCTTTTGTGTCCGCCACTGTGACGAGCGTGGCCGCGCCATCGCGCGCAACGCTGTCCGCAAGGCGTCGGAGGAAGCGGGCAGCCGGCGTGGTCACCGTTCCCCTCCCATCGCCCTGCCCTGCACGGCTTCGCAGGCGCGCAGGATGGCTTCCGGCGTGGCGGGGGCGTCGAGCGGCACGCGGGCGCCGGGCTTCAGCGCATGGACAGCATCGGCCAGCGCGCAGAATACCGCGTTGGCCAGCATCACCGGAGGCTCTCCCACCGCCTTGCTCGCATAGACAACGTCGGCGCGGTTGGCGTTGGGATAGAGCGCGACGCGGAAATCGGCGGGCAGATCGCTGGCGACCGGGATCTTGTAGGTGGCAGGCGCGTGCGTCAGCAGCTTGCCCTTCGCATCGAACACCAGTTCCTCGGTGGTCAGCCAGCCCATCCCCTGCACGAAGCCACCCTCGATCTGGCCGATATCGATGGCCGGGTTCAGCGACTTGCCGACATCGTGCAGGATGTCGACCCGGCGCACGCGGTTCTCGCCCGTCAGCGTGTCGATCTCGACCTCGGCGCAGGCCGCCCCGAACGAGAAATACAGGAACGGGTTGCCATGCTTCCTTGCCCGGTCCCAGGTGATGCCGGGGGTGGCGTAGAAGCCGGTCGCCGAGAGATGTACGCGGTCGAGATGCGCCTTATTGGCCAGCTCGCCGAAACCGAGGCTGTCATTGCCGTGAAAAACGCGGTCATCGCGGAACCTGATCGCGGCAGCAGGGCAGTTCCACAGTGAAGCGGCATAATCCGCCATGCGGGCCTTGATCGCCTGCGCGGCGTTGAGCGCGGCGCGGGCGTTGAGGTCGGTGCCGGATGAGGCCGCTGTCGGGCCGGTGTTGGGCACCTTGTCGGTGGTCGTGGCGGTGATGCGGACGCGCTCGATGGCAACGCCGAATTCCTCGGCCACCACCTGCGCCACCTTCTGGTAGAGCCCCTGCCCCATCTCGGTGCCGCCATGGTTGAGCTGGATCGAGCCGTCCTGATAGACGTGCACCAGCGCGCCGGCCTGGTTGAGCTGCTTCAGCGTGAAGGAGATGCCGAACTTGACCGGCGTCAGCGCCAGCCCGCGCTTGATGAAGCGAGAGCTGGCGTTGAAGGCCGTGACCTCGTCGCGCCGCCTGCGATAATCCGAGGTCTTCTCCAGCATCGCCAGCAGCGCATGCATGGTGTCGAGCTCGCTGACCTTCTGGCCGTAGGGCGTGATGTCCTCGCCGTCGCGGTAGAGGTTGGCATAGCGCACATCGAGCGGGTCGCGGCCAAGCGCCCAGGCGATCTCATCGATCATCCGCTCGGCCATCAGCATGCCCTGCGGGCCGCCGAAGCCGCGAAAGGCGGTGTTGCTGACCGTGTTGGTGAGCAGCCGGCGCGTGTTGATGCGCGTCACCGGCAACCAGTAGGACGAATCCGAATGGAACATGGCGCGGTCGACGACGCCTTGCGACAGGTCAGCCGAATAGCCGCAGCGCGCGAGGTAATCGACATCGTAGGCCTGGATGCGCCCCGCCTCGTCGAAGCCGATGCGGTAGTCGCACCGCATGTCGTGGCGCTTGCCCGTGGTGGCGAAATCATCGTCACGATCCAGCCGGATCTTGCAGGGGCGCTTGAGCTTGTGCGCGGCGAGCGCGGCAATCGCGGCCCATTGCGTCGCCTGGCTCTCCTTGCCGCCAAAACCGCCACCCATGCGGCGCACCTCGCAGATGACGAGTGCATCGGGCAGTCCGAGCACCTTCGCCACCACATGCTGGACTTCGGTGGGGTGCTGGGTGGAGGAATGGACAAGGAGTTCGCCATCTTCCTTGGGGATGGCCAGCGCCGCCTGCCCTTCGAGGTAGAAATGCTCCTGCCCGCCGATGCGGAAGCTGCCGTCGATCCGGCGCGGGCTGGCAGTCAGCGTGGCTTCGATGTCGCCGCGCGCGAAGGCATAGTCCGGCAGCACGGTTTCCTGACGCTCAGCGGCCTGTTCGACCGTGACGCTCGGCGTCTCGGCCTCGATCTCGAGCCTGGCCAGCCGCGCCGCGCGCCGGGCCGCATCACGCGTTGTCGCCGCCACCGCGAACAGCACCTGGGAATGGAACAGCACACGCTCCTCGGCGAACATCGGATCGCCACCAACCGAGGGCGAGACATCGTTGCTGCCGGGCACATCCGCTGCCGTAAAGACAGCCACAACGCCGGGGTGGCTGCGCACGGCGTCGAGATTCATGCCACGAAGCGTGCCGCGCGCCACCGGCGACAAGCCGCAGGCGATGTGCAGCATGCCCTCCGGCTCGCGCAGGTCATCGATATAGGCGGCCCCGCCTTGCACATGCCGCGTGGCGCTGTCATGCGCCAGCGGCTGGTGGACATGGCGGAGCGGTTCGGGCGGCGAGCCGGGAATGGTGCGGACCACACTCATTCCGCCGCCTCCATCCGTTCACGATGCGCGATCAGGCGGGTTTCGCCCGAGCTGATGCCGGCGATTTCGATCAGCGCCTTGGCGAGAAGATTGCGTGCGACGGTGCTGCGATAGCTGGCGGTGGCGCGCTGGTCGGTCATGGGCTGGAAGTCTTCGGAGATCGCGGCAAGGGCCGCGCTCCAGCCGGCGACGTGCGAAATCGAAGCCCCTGCAAGCGCGGCTTCCGCGCCTGCCGCGCGTTTCGGCGTCCCGGCCATGCCGCCGAAGGCGATGCGGGCCCCGGTGATCGTGCTGCCGTCAAGCGTCAGCCTGACAGCGCCCATCACGGCGGATATGTCCTCATCGAAGCGCTTCGACACCTTGAAGGCGCGGAAATGCTGGCCCTCGGCCAGCTTCGGCACGATGAGCGCGCTTACGAACTCGGAGGGCTGGCGGTCCTGGCTGCGGTAGGCAAGGAAGAAATCCTCAAGCGGCAAGGTGCGTGTTGCGGCGCCGCGTCTGAGTTCCACTGTCGCGCCCAGCGCGATGAAACAGGGCGCGAGATCGCCGATCGGCGAGCCATTGGCGATGTTGCCGCCGACCGTGCCGGAGGCGCGCACCTGGACCGAGCCAAAGCGGCGCATGACCTCGCCGAGGTCAGGATCAATGCTGGCAAGCTGGCAATAGGCCTCCGAGTGGGTCGCGCCGGCGCCGATGCGGATGGCGTCAGGCCCGTTCTCGATGGCGTCGAAGCCCTCGACCCGACCCAGCCAGATGAACTTGCGGATGTCATGCAGCCCCTTGGTCAGCCACAGCCCCACATCGGTCGCACCGGCCAGCACGGTTGCATCAGGGTGGGCGAGACACAGCTCGGCAAGCGCGTCAGCGCTGCGTGGTATCGCGAAGAAGCTGCTGTCATCGCCGACCATGACATCTTCCGGCGTTGCCAGCACCGCCAAGGCGGCATGGGTTGCCGCGCGCGCCGCCATGAACCGGTCGGCCGCCTCGCCGGCGCAGGCATCGAGCGCTGCATCGATGATCGGACGGTAGCCCGTGCAGCGGCAGAGATTTCCCGCTAACGCATCGCAGACTGCCGCGCGCGTCACGGGGCGCGCGCCTTCCTGATAAAGCGCGAACAAGCTCATCACGATGCCGGGCGTGCAGAACCCGCACTGCGAGCCGTGATGCGCCACCATCGCCGCCTGCACGGGATGCAGCGCGCCCTCATGGGCGAGATCATCGACCGTGATCAGTTCGGCGCCGTCGAGCTGGCCAAGCAGCATGATGCAGGTGTTGACCGGCTCATAGACGAGCCGCCCGCCCTTCAGCCGGCCCACCACCGCTGTGCAGGCCCCGCAATCGCCCTCGGCGCAGCCTTCCTTTGTGCCGGTGAGGCGCATGTCCTCGCGCAGCCAGTCGAGCACGGTGCGGCGCGGGCTGAAGGCGTCGAGGCTGATCACCTCACCCCGGCGCATAAAGCGGATGGCTTTTCGCAGATTTTCCGTCATGTTTTCATCAGTTCAAATGAAGGCTCTGCAACATGGCGCGATGTGATGCAGAACGGAAGGGGTCTTCGCCCGTGTCGATTGGTAGCAAGCGACTTCGCATTTCCGGGGCTGAGCAGCGTCAGCGGATCAGAACCCGGAATCCAGACATCGCGCCTGAGCGAAGCGAAGTCCATGGCGAGCGCTATGCGCAGCACACATGCTGGTTTCCGGGTTCCATTCCGCTGGCGTTGCACGGCCCCGGAAACGCGGGGGCCCATCCATGATCTCCCCCGCCACCCTCGCTGCCCGCATCGCGGCCGGAACAGGTGACGAGCCTGCTGATCTGGTGATCAGGAATGCGCGGCTCTATTGCCTCGTCACGGGCGCGTTGATCGAGACCGACATCGCCATCGTCGGCGACACCATCGTCGGCACCCATGGCCGGTATCAGGGCCACCGCACCATCGATGCCAAGGGCCGCATCGCCGTGCCGGGCTTCATCGATACGCATCTGCACGTCGAGTCGTCGCTGATTACGCCGTTCGAGTTCGAGCGCTGCGTCTTGCCGCATGGCGTGACCACGGCGATCTGCGATCCGCACGAGATCGCCAACGTGCTGGGCGTAGACGGCATCCGTTACTTTCTGACGTCGGCCGAGCGCATGGTGATGAGCCTGTTCGTGCAGCTCTCAAGCTGCGTGCCGGCGACGCATCTGGAGACCGCCGGTGCAGCGCTCTCAGCGGCTGATCTCGTGCCATTCATGGACCACCCGAAGGTGATCGGCCTCGCCGAGTTCATGAACTTTCCGGGCGTGATCCACCGCGATCCCGGCTGCCTCGGCAAGCTGTCGGCTTTCTCGGAGCGGCATATCGATGGCCACGCGCCGCTGCTGCGCGGGCTGCCGCTCAACGGCTATCTGGCAGCGGGCATCCGCACCGACCACGAGACCACAACGGCGGAAGAGGCGCGGGAGAAGCTCGCCAAGGGCATGCACATCCTGATCCGGGAAGGCTCGGTGTCGAAAGACCTGCATGCGCTGATGGGGATCATCGACCGCGACACCTCGCCGTTCCTTGCCTTCTGCACCGATGACCGCAACCCGCTCGACATCGCCGAGGAAGGCCACCTCGACTTCATGATCCGCACGGCGATCGCCCATGGCCGCGATCCGCTGGCCGTGTACCGCACGGCGACGATCTCTGCAGCGCGGGCGTTCGGTCTGACCGATCGGGGCTTCATCGGGCCGGGCAAGCGGGCCGACATCGTGCTGCTTGATGATCTCGGCGAATGCCGTGTGAGCCTGACGCTGGCGGGCGGGCGGCTGGGGGACGAAGCCGCTTTCGCCGCGCGCGAGCCGGTGGCGGCGGTGGGCCTTGGCAGCGTGCGTTCGCGGACCCTTTCGCCCGAGGACTTCCACGTGTCGGCCGCCCAAGGCGAGACGCCGGTGATCGGGGTCGTGCCAGGCAAGATCATCACGGAGCACCTCAAACGGGTATTGCCGGCCAAGGCCGGCATAGCGGCCGTCGATCTGGCTCAGGATATCGTCAAGGTCAGCGTCATCGAGCGCCATGGCCGCAACAACGGCATGGCCACCGGGTTCGTGCATGGTTTCGGCATGAAAACGGGGGCCATCGCTTCGTCCGTCGGCCATGACAGCCATAATCTGTGCGTGGTCGGCGTCGATGAGGTCTCGATGGCGGCGGCCGCGAACCGGCTGGTCGCGATCGGCGGCGGGTTTTGCGTCGCGGACCAGGGCAACCTGCTGGCGGAACTGGCCCTGCCGATCGCCGGGCTGATGAGCGACGGCACTTTCGAGGAGGTTCACGAAAGACTGGTTCCGCTTCGGGCTGCAGCGAAGAGCCTCGGCGTCACGCTGGCCGAGCCGTTCCTGCAGGTCGCCTTCCTGACGCTGCCGGTGATCCCTCATCTCAAGATCACCGACAAGGGGCTGGTCGACGTCGACCGCTTCGCCCTGATCTAGAGGCTCAGGGCACGCTCCGGCGTGAAGGCCTCAGTGCAGCTTGTCCGAGTGCTGCGCCAGCATCGCGACGACGCGGCGGGCGTCGGCAACCAGCAGCTTGCGGAAGTCGATCTCGGCGCGCTGCAGACGCGGCACGACCTGCCCGGCTTCATACCGCCGCAGCAGGAACAGATGCGTGGTCTCCCAGCTCAGCGGCACAGCCTTGGCGTAGGCAAGGAAGGCCCCGTGCACATCCAGCGCAAAGGCCCGGCTGAGCCCGCCGATCGGCGCAACGACCGCCTTCGCCAGCATGGCGAGGGCAGCGTCAACGGCGGATCGCTCCAGAAGGGCGCGGATGCGCTCATCAAGCGCTGCAACCGTGGCATGATCCACCGGTGGATCAACGTGGATCGGAGCGCGTCCTTCGACAGAAAGCCCAGGCTGCGCGGGAGCGTCCGGTTCCGTAGCCATGGCCTCGTCCAGACGCTGGGCCAGATCAGGCCGCTTGACCATGAGATCATAGAGTTCGCCGTCATCCAGCGCGGCTTCGGCGAGCTTCGCCTGCGCGGTCGGAGAGAGTTCAGCTCCCGGGTTCATGACCAGCGCCACCCTGATCTCGCCGTTCGCGCGTGACAGGATCACATCTGTCACCGAACTGGCGAGACGGTTGCGCTCGCACAAGGCGAGCAAGTGCTCGGTGCTTTTCACGGTCGCCAGAGCCAGCAGATGGTCGTCGAGCAGGAGCGGGGAGAGCTTGATCACCGGGCTTGCGACAACGATGCTGTCGTCGAAGGCGAGATGACGGATGCTCTTGCCCGGCGCCCGCTCCAGCGGGGCCACCGTCTTGGCCAGCTTCACGCGCGCTGCCGTGCCGCAGACCGGCAGCAGGGAGACGAAAATCGCATCGAACGTGTCGACGCCGTCATCCGGCAGGATGTTCGAAAGGCCGCCGAACAGATCGGACAGCCTGACGAGCACGTCATCACGGCGCGCCGGAACCAGCTGCGCGACGCTGCGTGAAAACTCCTCCGCCATTTCGCTCGATACAGGCATCACAACCATGAATGGGCCTGCGTGTGACAGAGACAGGCCTGACTTGTCGGAAATTGACGCCAGACCATCTCCGAAAATGCTGAATAAAGTCCAAACCAGATCGTCCAGAATACCTAAAATGCAGGCAATACCAGGCCTTTGGCAGCGACTGCCGCACGAAGGGCCATACGCCGGGCCCCCGGCAGCCTTGCCCCCGGCTGCGACTCGATCGCTGAAGCAAGAGCCGTCATGCGCTCGGCAAAGTTGCCTCCCCCCATTGCGGCGGGGTCGATCGCGAGGATGAGCTGGCCGGTTTTCGGCGGACCGCCGTCGCCATCGATGAAGGAGGACGCCTCGAAGGCGAAATGCGCGCTCATCAGCGCGGCGGCGAGGATCTCCACCATCATCGCCAGCGTCGCGCCCTTGGCGTCGCCGAGTGGCACCATGGTTCCGGCGAGCGCTTTGGCTGCGTCAGTGGTCGGATTGCCATCGACATCGAGTGCCCAGCCTTCAGGAATGGCCTCGCCCTTCTGCCTGGCCGCCACGATGGGGCCGCGCGCCACTTTCGACAGCGCCATGTCGATGACGATCGGCGCGCGTCCGGCCAGCGGCGCAGCAAACGCGATCGGGTTGGTGCCGAAGACGGGCTTGCTGCCGCCCCAGGGGGCGATCGCCGCCGGTGTGTTGGCGAAGAGCAGTGCGACAAGTCCCGCATCGGCCAGCTTTTCGACATGCAGGCCCGCAGCGCCGCAATGGTTCGAATTGCTGATGGCCGCCAGCGCGACGCCTTGCGCACGGGCGATGGCCGGCAGTTCGGCAATGGCAAGGTCGATGGCCACATAGGCGAAGCCGTCGCGCGCATCGATGGCCAGCACGCCCGGCTTCGGTCGCGTGGCGACCGGCGCCGCCTTGCCATCGATCTTGCCACTCTTCACCATGGTCAGATAGGTCGGCACGCGGCTGAGGCCGTGCCCCTTCAACCCGTCAGCCTCGGCTGACACCAGCGAATTGGCGACCGAGCGGGCGGTGGCAGGGGTGACGCCTGCCTCGATGAACAGCGCTGCAACGTGGCTGATGGCGTCGGGGATGGTGCTGGTGGTCATGGGGTCTCGCTCCTGCCTGTCAGGCGGACAACGCCTTCTTCACATTTTCAACCGTGACCCAGCTGACGCGGACGTTGGATTCCTCGGTCACCCCGGCGATGTGAGGCGTCAGGATCAGGTTCGGGCAACCGGCGAACAGCGCTGCATCCGCACCCTTGAGCGGCTCATTGTCGAAGACATCAAGCGCCGCGCCCGCGATCTCGCCGGCCTTCAGCGCCATGACCAGCGCCCCTTCATCAACCACGCCGCCGCGCGCGGCGTTGATGACGACCGCGTCCTTGCGCATGGCGGTCAATGACTTGGCGTTGATCAGGTTGCGGGTCGCCTCGGTCAGCGGCACATGCAGGCTGACCACGTGGGCGCTGGCGAGAAGCTGGTCGAGCGTGGCAGGCGTCGCGCCGAGTTCGGCCCAGACCGGATTGTCCGGCTTCACGAACGGATCATAGGCGATCACGGCCATGCCCATGGCCCTGGCGCGCCTTGCCGTCTCGCGGGCAATGGCGCCGAAACCGACGAGGCCGAGCGTCTTGCCGGACATCTCGGCGCCCATGAGGTCATTGCGCGGCCATTCGCCCTTTGCCACCCGGTCGGTGGCGAACCATGCGCGGCGCAGCAGGACCAAGGCGGCCGTGATGACGTATTCGGCCACGGACACGTCGTTCGCCCCGGAAGCGGGGAAGACGGCAATGGAGCGGGCGGCACAGGCGACCAGATCGATGTTGTCGAGGCCGACCCCCAGGCGGCCCACCACCTTCAGCTTCGGGGCCTGCGCCAGCAGCGGCGCGCGGACCTGCGTGCGGTTGCGCACGATGATGGCGCGGGCGTCAGCCAGGAGCCTGGCCAGTTCCTCGGGCTTGTCGACCAGCTTGGGGTCATAGACCACGTCATGGCCCTTGAGGCCCTCGGTGATCGCGGCTTCGTCCATGAATTCGGTGATGACGATGTCTGGCATGGCGCCTCCTCAGCCGGCGATCTTCAGGCCGGCGATGATCAGGAACAGGATGACGAAGGTCGCGCCCATGAACACAGCCATGTGCCGCCAGCCGATCGTCAGGATGGATTTGAGCGAGGTGCCGAGCCCGAGCGCCGCGATCGCGATCAGCAGCCCCCATTTCGAGGCCTCGCCGAGCAGCGACTTGATGACCGGAAAGCCGACCGAAGCTGCGAGAGCGGGGCTGGCCGCCATCAGGCTGTTGAGCAGGCAAAGGGCCAGAAACACGATCGCGAAGACGGGCACCGGCACCTTGGCTTCGCCGGTCCGCTCGCCCTGCTGGACGAAGTACCAGCCGATGGCCAACACCATGGGCAGCAGCAGGAAGACGCGGAACAGCTTGACGATGACCGCCGTGTTGCCGACGCTCTCGGAAACAGCGTAGCCCGCGCCGACAACCTGCGCCATGTCGTGGATGGTGGCGCCCAGCATGATGCCGGTGGTGCGCGCATCATAGCCGAGCCAGACGCAGAGCGGCGGATAGGCCAGCATGACGACCGTGGAGATCGCATTCGCCATGACCACGGTGAAGGCGATGTCGGCGCTCTTGCGCTTGTAGTCTGGCACCACGGTGGCCGCCGCCAGTGTGGCGGACGCGCCGCAGACCGCGTTCGCGGCCCCGGCGAGCGCGCCGAAGCCGGCATCGCGGTCCAACGCCTTCGCCAGCCAGATGGCGACGACAACCGTAAGGATCATCGAGGCCACGACCAGCAGCGCGACGCCGAGGCCAAGGCCGATGATGTCGCCCAATGCAATGCGCAGCCCGAGCAGGCCGATGGCCCAGCGCAGCAGCTTCTTGACGCAGAAGGTCATGCCCGGCTCGAAGCGCGGCGTCATCACGGCCGAATGCAGCGCGATGCCGATGATCAGGGCGATCACCATGTCCGGCAGCGCCAGGCGTCCGCCCGTCAACGATTTGAGCAGTGGCGCGGCGAGGTAAGACGCAATTGCGACCGCCAGCGACAGCAGCACGCCGGGGGCGAGCTTCCGGATCGTGGCGGAGGTTGCAAGCGACAGCGCTGTCATGAGGCGAGATCAATCCTGTAGTGCAGCTTCGGCAAACCTGTGGACGGGTTGTCGCGGGTTGCGACATGGATGCCGCCACAGCGCTTGATAACTGCCTGCGATGCGATGTTGGAGGGGTCTGTCGTGATCTCGACAGATCCCAGACCGACCGCTTTCGCCTCGTCCAGCATCATCCGCAACGCCTCTGTCGCATAGCCCTTGCGCCGCTTCCACGGCACAACAGTATAGCCGACATGGCCAGACACGTAGGGCGGCAGTTCGTCCGAGCCCGGCTGCCAGCGCAGGTTGATTGCGCCGGCAAATTCCCCATCCCACATCCAGCGGATGATCTGCGGCAGTTTTGGTCGCGTGGTTCCATCAGGCTGGACGACGACGCCATCCATTCTGACAAGATCGACCAGAAAGGCATCGGCGTCCGCCTTTATGGCCGCAAGGTGCTCTGCGGAAACGTCATGGGCGGCGAAAGGGGACCAGCCAGTCCCGAGGGCTGCCGCGTAGGCATCCAGGTGGGCGTGACCTGGCGCGAGCAGTTGCAGCTGTGACGCCATCACGCAACACCGTCATTGCGAGTGCGGCGAAGCCACCCATAACGGCGTGCACCGCTGCTGGATGGCTTCGTCGCTTCGCTCATCGCAATGACAGGCGTCAGGCTCATGCGCTGCGATACAGCTTGGTCATCGAAAACTCGCGATGGCCGAGCGCTTCGGCGGCGGTGAGGCGGCCGTTGCTGGTGCGCACGATGTTGGCGATCAGCGCGTCGCCGGCTTCCGGGATCGTCATGTCGCGGCGCAGGATGCCGGAGACGTCGACATCGATGTGCTCGGGCATGGTGCGCATGGTCTGCGGGTTGCCGGTGATCTTGATCACAGGGACGATCGGGTTGCCGATGACGTTGCCCTGCCCCGTGGGGAAAGTGTGCACGACATAGCCGCCCGCCGCCATCAGGGTCACGCATTCGGCCGCCGCCGAGGAGGTGTCCATGAAATACAGGCCGGGGCCTTTCGCCGGCGCTTCGGCGGGCTGCAGGATGTCGATGTAGGTCGAGTTGCGCCCGATCTTCTCGAGGTTGCCCAGCGCCTTTTCCTCGATGGTGGAGAGGCCGCCCTTGATGTTGCCCTTGGTGGGCTGACTGTCCGACAGGTCTGAGGTCTTGAACTGCTCGATCACGTCGGTCTGGTAGGCCTTCCACATCTTGTACCAGCGCTCGCCGACTTCCGGGGTTGCCGCGCGGGCCTTGCACAGGTGCTCGGCGCCGGTGATCTCGGAGGTTTCGCCGAAGACGCCGTAGATGCCCTTGGGCAGGAGCTTGTCGTACATGTTGCCGACGGTCGGGCAGGAGGACAGGCCGGTGGTGGTGTCGCTCTCGCCGCACTTGGTCGAGACCCAGAGCTCGCCGATGTCGCACTTCTCGCGCTGGAGCTCGGAGGCCCACTGCACGAATTCCTTGGCGACGTAGCTTGCCTTGGCGATGGTGCCGATATCACCCACGCCTTCGATGCCGAAGCCGACGACGGGCTTGCCGGTCTTGGCAATGCCGTCGACGATGATCTTGGTCCAGCCATCCTCGATGCCGATGACCACGACAGCCGCGACGTTGGGGTTGGAGCCCGCACCGATCAGCGTGCGGAAATGGATGTCGAGATCCTCGCCGAACTGCAGGCGGCCATAGGCGTGCGGGATCGCGAGCGTGCCCTTGATGTTGTTGGCGACCGCCTCGCAGGCGCTGTTGGACAGGTCATCGAGGGGCAGGATCAGCACGTGGTTGCGCACGCCGACGCGGCCATTCTCGCGCCGCCAGCCGAGGAAGTTATCATTCTTGGCGCTGGAGCGCTTCTTGAGGACAGGTGCCTTGAAGCCCGGCACGTCGATCTTGCGGCCCTTGATGTTGGCCAGGCGGTTCTTGTTGAGCTCGAAGTTGGCGACGATGGTCATTGACTTGATCCTTTCAGCTCCCCGGTGTCATTCCCGGCCGGAGCGAAGCGAAGGGGAAGGGATTCCATTGGCGTCAGCGGTGGCAACTCCCCTTCCCGGCCCTGCGGGCCGCCGGGGGTGACACCGGATGGTCTCACCAGCGCTTGGTCTTGAGGTTGTGGACGTGCACGTAGTCGCCGACCTTGGCGGCTCCCACCATCTTGCCGATGTCCTGGCCGTACTTGATGGCCGTGTCGCCGACCTTCAGGTTCTTGAGCGCGACCTTGTGGCCGATCGGCACATCGGCATTGGCGGTCAGTTCGAAGGAGGAGTTGTCATGCGTGACGACGCACAGCATTTTGGTGCCGGCCTTCAGGCCCTCGACCACGACAACGCCCACGTTGTCCTCGCGCTCATGGACGAGCAGGTGCGGTGCTGACATCGGATAACTCCCTGTTGCGATGTTTTCGTGAGACGGGCGCCTTGCCCCTCTCGACGGCCTCATGTTTTAGTCTTATATAAGACATATGACTTCTGACAAGATCAAAACTGAGGCTCAGCCACAAGCACTTGCGCCACCGCAGGTCGGGTTCCGTCCGCTGTACCGG
>JAIXUP010000003.1 GCA_027483505.1 Hyphomicrobiales bacterium | reverse complement strand
TGCGGCAACTTCACGCTCGTGCGCAACGGCACGTGTTTGAAGTGCGACACGTGTGGGAGCACGACCGGGTGTAGTTGAAAGCGAGGAGACTTAGAATATTTGGTGCAAAGCGAGTCGCGGTGATTCGGCTGTGCTCTGCTGTGGGGCTTGCGTCAGATGTCTGAGTTCACGGGAGAGTTTCTTGGGAAGCAATATGACCGATATCGAACTCAACTGTATACATTCCTAAGTGGACCCACGCTTGCAGTGGGTGGCAATCAGATTCAGCTTTCTAGTCCTTACTGGAACATAAACAGTTGGGGAGGGCTGATATTTGTTATCGGAACTACAGCCCTACTTGCAGCAATATACTACAGCTATAATGACAGTGTATCAGGTCATGAGCTAAGAGTTAGAAATAATGAACTTGAGTCTATGGTCCTATCTCATGCGCGATATTATTATTCTGAATGGGAGCCATTTGCAAAGACCGTATTTGAGGCTGCTGGTCTTACCGACAAGTGTCGAGTAACCCTCTATCGATACGATCAGCCTGAGGACTCGTTTTTTATCATCGCAAGATACTCTACAAACCCCACCTTCAGACGGCGCGGCAGAAGCCATTTTCCAGCTGACCAGGGGTGTATAGGTGAGGCATGGAGAAACGGAGAAGCCAGCGATCTTAACATGCCAAGCCCTTCCAATAGATCAGTCTATGATGCGCATCAACTGTCAAAGTGGAGGATTCCGTCGAATGTGGTCGAAAAACTCACGATGCGACCTCAATCAATCTGGGCTTATGCCCTAGATTCTGCGGGCGATCGTTTTGGAATCGTGGTAATCGAGTCCACCAAGAAACGTGAATTTCAGCCTGCGTTCTTGAGAAAGCTTTTCGATGAAGCCCTCAAGAGCGAAGCGAGCATCAGACATGACACGCTCAAAAACGTTTGGCCAAGCTGCGAATATGCCCGTCGGAGAGGTCTCTGAGTATGAGACAGCAGCGGAGCTTGTTGGTTATGTTCGTGATAATCTAGATAAACGCCTCGATCAAAACACGTTAAATCACATAGTTTTTATCGCAGATTGGAAAAATTGCCTAGAGAACAATCATAAAATCTCAAATTTGCGTTGGTTTCATACAAATTTCGGACCAGTAAGCAAGGAGCTTTCTAACGAATTAGTTTTCATCGACGCAGAAAGAAAGTATAACATAGCCAGTAATCATAAAGAAGTATTGGATTTTGCAATCCACATTTATTCAAATTTAAGCTTAAATGACAAGTTAAAATTGATGTCATCAATTTTCTCGATCATGCTGACGCCGCAAGGGGATGAAATCGACATCATAAATCTTGCAAGGGTGTATAAAAACTATTGCTACAATGAGCATGGAACGCTCGTCTAACCTAATGTAGTAATTGATAAGATTTTTTATCATTGCTGCGAAAGGCCGAGCTGATTTGATGAACTCTATAAAACCTACCCGTTGCCATTAATCTCTAGTCCCATTGCACCACCCCCGCAAACCGCCTATCCCGCCTCGATGAACAAGTCACAGGAAGCGCACGTGGAAACGCGGGACAGCAATGGCACGGTGCTGGGCGAGGGCGATAATGTCACGCTGATCAAGGACCTCAAGGTCAAGGGCACGTCGGTGACGCTGAAGCGCGGCACCATGGTGCGGGGCATCCACCTGACCGATGATCCGGCTGAGGTGGAATGCCGCGTCGAGAAGGTGAAGGGCCTCGTCCTGCGCACGGAGTTCCTGAAGAAGGCGTGAGGAACGGGCCTCACCGCCGCCCGCCGCCGTCGACGCAAGGACACACCCGTTGCCATTTGCCTTCCGCGCGACCCGCGATAGACTGGTGGCCGGGGGAGCGAGACAGGAGCATGCTGGCATGACAACGCGGACCACGATTCTGGCAGGCGCAGCCGCACTGATGGCGGGCTTCGCAGCCCTGCCGGCGCAGGCGCAATACTATGGCGCGCCCTACGGCTTGCCGCCTCCGCCTCCGGGCTACGGGCGCGGCTTTGGCCCGCCACCTGGCTATGGCCCACCTCCGGGCTACGGACCTCCCGGCTACGGTCCGATCAGCTGTGGCGAGGGCGCCGGCATCGTCGCCTCGCGCGGCTTCCGCAACGTGCAGGTCCGCGAATGCGGCGGCCGCGTCTTCCGTTACACCGCCTTCCAGCGCGGCGCGCCCTTCGAGGTGCGCGTGTCGTCCCGGACCGGGCAGATCACCGCCATCCGCCGCATCTGAGCGGCAGCAGCGACCGCAGGCTACGGGCGGCGGCCGCAAGGCCGTCGCCTATTTGCGCGGCGGGCTGAGTCGTCGCGGCGGCAGGATTTCGGCGTCGTTGAGCACCTTCTTGGCCATGAAGATGGCAGCGTCGAGCTTGGTGAAGTTGCGGCCCTTGTAGAACTTCAGGGCCGTCTCGTTGTTCTCCGCCACCTCCAGCACAAGATGCGAACAGCCGCGCACGCGGGCGAGGTGCTCAAGCTGGTCCATCACGAAGGAGCCGAGCCCGCGCCCCTGATAGTTCGGATGCACGGCCAGTTCCTCGACATAAAGCGGGTGCATCTCGCGATTGCGGAAGTAACGCTCGTTCATCCACGAATCCGCGCCGATGATGTCCTCGGCGCATTCGGCGTAGCCGAGGATCTGTTCCTTGCCGTCAATCGTGGTCACGAACAGGAGCTGCTCGACGCCCTTTTCCTCGTAGCGCTCCAGAAAGCGCTTCTTCGAGGTCGGTCGCTGGAATTCCACCGTGGTGCGGTTCACCTCGCGGAATACCAGTTTGAGGAACTCCCAGGTCTTGTTGAGGTCGCGCCGATGGATTCGCCGGACCCTGACGATCGGCTCGGCGGGAACATTGTCGTCAGTTTCAGGTTCAGGAGCTGTCGCGGTCATGGCACCGTCATACAGGGCTGGCCGGCCTCTCGCCAAGCGTCCCATTCTGGAATAAGCTGCCGCTACGGCATGTGAAATACCTCACATCGTCCAAACAACAACATGGGGACTGAGACATGCGCATGACACTCTCGCACAGCATCCTTGCCGCTTTGGGCGCGTTGGCCCTGGCCAGCACCACGGCTTCGGCGCTTCCAGCCGTTGCCGGCGCAGCCCCGATGCAGGTGCTCGCACAGGATCAGCAGCCTGTGCAGGTTCAATACTACTATCGCGGTCCACGACGCGTTTATGGCGGTGGGCCGCGCTATGCCTACCGTGGGGGCTATTACCGCCGGGGCTATCGCGGCGATGGCGTCGCGGCGGGCCTTGCAGCCGGAGCCATTGGCGCGCTGGCGATCGGAGGCCTGGCCGCATCCGGCGCTTTTGATCCGGGCCCGCGCTATGCGCCCATGGCGCCAGGCCGCAAACAGTGGTGCGCCGACCGCTACCGCAGCTACAACCCCGAGGACGGCACTTTCGTCGGTCGTGATGGGCGCGTGCGCTTCTGTGGCTGAT
Organism: Hyphomicrobiales bacterium; assembly: GCA_027483505.1. Taxonomy (GTDB): domain Bacteria; phylum Pseudomonadota; class Alphaproteobacteria; order Rhizobiales; family Beijerinckiaceae; genus Allobosea. Next base: position 27,759 of record JAIXUP010000003.1, on the reverse strand, counting down.
AACAGCGCGCACCACATGGCCAGACACGGGAGTCACGGCTAGACTTCAGCCGTGACTCAAACCCTGACCTCTGACGTACTGGTCATTGGCGGCGGCCTTGTCGGCGCAGCGCTGGCGTATGGCATGGCGGCGGCGGGAGCGACCGTCCGCATCCTCGACGGCGGTGATGGCGACATCCGGGCCGCAAGGGCCAACTTCGGCCTCATCTGGGTTCAGTCCAAGGGGCACGATATGCCCGCCTATGCGCGCTGGACGCGCCAGAGCGCCGATCTGTGGGGCGAATTCGCAGTTGAACTTGGTGCAATGACCGGGGTCAGCCTGCATCACCGCCAGATGGGCGGCCTGTCCTACTGCCTGAGCGACAAGCAACTCGACGACAAGCGCGCAGAGATCGCGCGCCTGCACAACCAGCGCGCGCCGTGGTCGCCGGACGTCACTGTTCTTGACCGCAAGGAACTGTCCGGTCTGCTGCCCGGCGTCAAGCTGGGCCCGGCCGTGCGCGGCGCGAGTTTCTGCCCGCAGGATGGCGAATGCAATCCGCTGGCGCTGCTGAGCAGCCTGCAGCAGGCGCTCGCGGCACAGGGCGCATCGATCCACCGGAACGCGAAGGCGCACTCGGTTGCGGTCGTGGCCGGGCGCTTTCGGGTCGCCACGGAGCAGGGCGCCTTCGAGGCGCCGCGGTTTGTGCTTGCGGCCGGCCTTGGCAGCAAGCCGCTGGCGGAAAGCCTCGGGATCGCCGCGCCGATCCGCCCGCAGCGCGGACAGATCCTCGTCACCGAGCGCTTGCCGGATTTTCTCCCCTTCACGGGTGACACCCTGCGGCAAACCGCCGAGGGAACCGTGATGGTCGGCGCGACCCATGAGGATGCCGGCCTTGACCTGTCCACGACCGCTGACGCGTCTGCTGAGCTCGCAAGGCACGCAGTCGCGGTTTTCCCGGATCTGGCGCGGGTCAATCTCATTAGGACCTGGGCCGGTCTTCGGGTTCTGACCCCGGACGGCAATCCGCTCTACGCCGAAAGCGTGGACCATCCCGGCGCTGTGATGGTGACCTGCCATTCCGGCGTGACCCTCGCCGCCGCACACGCCCGATTGCTCGCGCCCGCCATTCTTGACGGGCCGCTCGGTCGGGATTTCGCTCCGTTCAGCGCGGCGCGGTTTGCGTGACGGAAAAACTGACGCGGTCATTGCATGCTGACTGACCGTGCAGAGAAGCTTTTCGGGCCGCCACAATGTGCTGCACGACCGCTGGCTCCTTGCCATCGGTGCATACAGGCAGGCTTGTCACTGTGAATGGCCGTCCGCTTTCAGGGCAGGTTGTCGCGTAGGAAAATCTCGACCCTGATTCGCTCCTGATCCAACAGGATCGGGGCGCGCTCGCAGTGGGCGAGCAAGATGCGCGCCGCCGAACGCGCTTCATGTCCTGCATCCTGGTTGATGATGGCATCAGCGACACCGCTCAGCAGGCAGCGACGGGCATCCGGCGTCAGTTCATGAGCGATCCACACCAACTCGCTCGCCCGGCCCGAAGAGCGCAAGGCCTCTGCGATGCCTTCATTGCCGGCGCCGACATTGTAGATGCCGACGAGGCCGGGGCAGTCCTCAAGCAGGCGACTGACGATCATGTGGTTGCGATCGTTGTCGTCCCGCCCTTCGAAGGCGGGCAGGACTTGCAAGTGCGGGTACTCTCCGGACAGCACCTGCAGAAAGCCGAAATGCCGTTCGGAGTGGTCACGCAGCGCCATCGACCCCGCAATCACCGCGACCTGACCGGGACGCTGCACAAGGAAGCGGCCCATCAGGGAGGCCGCGGTCCGGCCGGCGGCTGGGTTGTCGATGCCGACATAATGGGTGCGACGGGCAGAAGGTGTGTCGGACACAAGCGTCACGACATGGACCGACCGGTCAGCCAGATCGTCGATCGCGGAGCGGACTGCGGGATGATCGAGCGCGACCACCGCAACGCCGTCATAGACGGGCGGCAAATGGCGCAAGGCGGAGGCGAGCGCATCGGGATCGAAGACATCGACCCGCAAGATGTCGACATAGGTCTGCTGCAACTCGAGCCATTCTGCGGTCGTGGCGACTTGTGCTGCCAGTTGCTCCATGAACGGGTTGATGCTGGACGGCAGGAGGAAGGCGAAGCGGTGTCTTCTGTTTCTGGCCAGCCGTGCCGCCGCAACATTCGTCTTGTAGCCAAGCTTCGAGATCGCGCGTTCGACACGCGCGACGGTCTTGGATCGAACCCCCTCCCTGCGATTGACGACCCGGTCAGCAGTCGCGAGCGATACGCCGGCCTCGCGCGCCACATCCTCAAGCGTCAGACGTCCATTGTTCATGCGTGTTCGGCCCTATCGCGCTGCCCAAAGCATCCCGCGTGTCATCAGGGTGCGGATCTCCGGAATGTCCAGTTCATAGGCCCGATGGCCCAGCGCCGAGTAGAAGACACGGCCCTTGCCAAACATTTTCTTCCAGACCTGCGGCATGACCACACCTTTGGCCCACGGCGCATGCTCGCCGGAAAACGTTGTCGTCGCCAGAACCTCGATGCCGGGATCGATGTGCATGTAGTATTGCTCGGAGCGATGTTCGAAGCTGCCGATGCCAGCCATGATCGGATCATCCGGTCGCGTGATGTCCACCGTGTAGTCGATGATGTTGCCGGGATGGGCGACCCATTGCCCGCCACACATGAACTGATAGTCGACAGAGTCGCGGAAGGCGTCGCACATGCCGCCATGGTGGCCTGCGAGGCCCACGCCCCCCTTGACCGCTTCACAGAGCGCCAATGCCTCCGGCTTCTCGATCTTGGACATGGTGTAGATCGGGATGATCAGGGAGTAGTCCCTGATGGCAGGGTCAAGAAAGGCCTCCGTTTTGGTCTCGATCCGGACGTCAAAACCCTCGGCCTTGAGCCAGCCCCGGACCATCGAGGCACAAAGGTCGGGATCGTGGCCGGCCCAGCCGCCCCAAACGATCATTGCGGTCTTTGTCATGCTGATCCTCGATTCAATCAAGTTGGCCGGTCGGAAGCCCCGCAGGCATCATCGCCGGACGTTCCACGGTGGTTTCAAGCTTTACGCGGCGCCCTTCGTCGGACGAAGTCTGGAAGGCCTCCATGGCTTCGAGCGCATGCAGCGCCAGTGCCCCGCTCGCACGATGTGGCCGTCCTGCAAGGATGGCAGCCGCCATGTCCGCAACGCCGATCGAGCGGAATTCGCCATCCGTGTTGCCGTGGGTGTGCGGCTGGACTTCCCAGTCGCCTCCTGTTTTCGCCAGCAGAACCTCGCCGCCAAAGCGGTTCGGATCCGGGACCAGCAGGCTGCCCGCCGTTCCGTAGATCTCGATCGGCGTGTGCTTGTGCTTGGGCACATCGAAGCTCATCAGAATCGATATGACGGCGCCCGAAACGAATTCCAACATGCCCGCGACATGGGTGGACACTTCGACCGGAATGGCCGAGCCATTCAGCGGGCCGTTGCCGACGATGCGCTCTGAGCGTGGCCTGGTCGCCGCGCCCATCACAGAGGCGATGGGTCCAAGCAGCTGGATCAGGTCGGTGATGTAGTACGGTCCCATGTCAAGCATGGGGCCGCCGCCCCTGAGATAGTAAAAGCCCGGCGCCGGATGCCAGCGTTCATGCCCAGGGCAACCGAAGATGGCCGTCCCGGCCACCGGCGTGCCGATGGCGCCATCGTCAATCAGTTTGCGGGCTGTCTGGTGCCCGCCACCAAGGAAGGTGTCCGGAGCGCAGCCCACCCGCAGGTTCTTCTGCGCGGCAAGGTCCATCACCTTTCGGGCCTCCACCATGTTGACGCCAAGCGGCTTCTCGGAGTGCACGTGCTTGCCCGCATTGAGCACAGCCAGGCTGACATCCGTGTGCGCGAGCGGCACTGTCAGGTTGACAACTATCTCGATATCATCGCGCTTCAGCATCTGGTCGACGCGCATGGCCGGAACGCCGAATTCTGCGCCCCGTGCTTCGGCTGGCGCTGATCGCATGTCTGCGACCGCCTTCAGCTCAATTGTCGAGAACCGCTGCATTGCGGTCATGTAGGCCTTGCTGATCACACCGCATCCGATGACGCCAACACCAATCTTTCTCATGTCAAACTCCGGTCATTCGTTGCAAATGGTCAGCCCTTCACCGAGCCCGCCGTCAGCCCGGCGATGATGTGCTTCTGGGCGAAGAAGAAGAGCAGGATGGTCGGCAGGATCGTCAGCGTGATGAACGCGAGGATCAGGTGCCATTCAGTGGAATACTCACCCTGGTACACCATGATCCCCAGCGGCCAGGGATAAAGGCTGTCCGAATTGAGCATCACCAGGGGTACGAGGTAGGCATTCCAGGAATGGACAAAGGTGATCGTGCCGACCGTCGCCAGGATCGGACGCGACAGCGGAAGCGTCACATAACGGAAGAAGTTGATGTAGCTGCAACCATCCACCAGCGCCGCTTCCAGCAACTCGCCGGGCAGGTCCTTGAAGAAGCGGCGCATCAGCAGGATGCTCATCGCCAGGGCAAACGCAACCTGCGGCAGCACGACACCGAAATAGGAATCGAGCAATCCCAGATCGCGAACCTTGATGAACATCGGCAGGATGGCTGTGGCGGCCGGGAAGAGCAGTCCCATCGTCAGGTAATTGAGCAGCATCCGGGAGCCGAAAAAGTGGAGGTGCGCGAAGGCGAACGCCGCCATCGATGCCACCAGCAGCGTGATCACCACCGTCAGCGACGCGATGACCAACGAATTGAACAGCAGTTGCCAGTATCGTTTCGACCCAAGAATTCCGGCGTAGTTTTCCCACTCCCACACCTGCGGCAGGCCGAACGGATTGGTGCGCAGTTCGCCAAGCGATTTCAATCCGCCAAGCAGGGTCGCGATCAGCGGTGTAACGACGAAGATCAGGACGATGCCCAGGAACGCCGCCTTGGCGAAGGCGGCCGGGCTCCAGCCATCTTCCGAGAACGGAACTGTCGCGTTGTCCTCACTCATCGCGCATGATCCAGCGCTTGTAGCCAAAGGCGAAGGTGACGCAGACCACAAACAGGATGACGCCCACCGCCGAGCCGAAGCCGACCCGCATCCGGGTTACGCCGAAATTGTACAGGAAGCTCACCATTGTGTGCGAGGAGTCGGCCGGCCCGCCTCGTGTCAGCGGCATGACAAGATCGAACAGTTGCAGCGAGCCCACGATGGCGAAGAACACAGACAACCGGATCGTCGGGTAGAGTGTCGGGATCACGATAAAGCGCAGCACCTGCCACCGTGTGGCGCCATCAATGCGCGCGGCCTCCACCATGTTTCTGTCCATGCCCTGCAACGCGGCAATGAACAGCATCATGTGAAAGCCGAAGTACTTCCACACAATGACGAGGAGGATCGCGGGAAAGGCTGTCGTGCTGCTCGCGAGGAGATGAGGTGCTTCCGCGCCGAACACCCTGTAGATCGCGGCCAGCAGCCCGTAGTCACCATCATAGACGAAGCTGAAGATCAGGCCCGTGGCGATTTCGGCCAGGATATAGGGCAGAAAGAACACCATCCGGAGGGCGACCGCACCGCGAAACCTGTCAGCGAGAATGATGGCGAGCGCCAGTGCCAGGGGCAGTTGCACGAGCAAGGAAACCGCGATGATCAGCAGGTTGTTCTTGAACGCTGTCGCAAAGGCCTTGTGCCCGAAGACGAAGCGGTAGTTGTCGAGCCCGATCCAATTGACCGGCACGCCGAAGCCGTTCCAGTTGAACCCCGAGTACCACGCGGCCTCGCCGATCGGGAGCACCACGAACAAGGTGAACAGCATCAGGGCCGGCGGCAGGAACAGAACAAGGGTCGTCAGTTTGCCCGAGCCATCGGAGCGCAGACTGAGAGCAGTCATAAGACCTCCGATGGTCGGGCGAACAAGACCCCGGGCGAAGAAAGCCGCATCGCCCGGAGTTGCGCTTCAGTTCCCTTGCTTGAATGCGTCCTGAATGGCCTTTGCGACCTGCCTGGGTGTCATCGTGCCGCCGGCCAGTTCGGCGGTTGCATCATTGACCACCCGGCCAACGGAGGGGCCGAGATCCTGATCCCAGAAGTTCTGGTGATATTTCGACTTTGCGATGTTCTGGGCGATGTTGCGCATGAAGGCGCTGCCAAGCCCTGACTCTGCGCCGGTAACCGTCGGGATCAGGAAGTTTCCGCCGGCGAGCCGCTTCTGCACGTCCGGCGAGATGAAGTGCATGACGAAGTTCACCGCTTCCTTTGGCGCGCCCTTGGTGATGAGCCAACCGTTGACGCCGCCAAGCGTGTCGGTTGCGTCACCCTTGCCGCCCGGAACAACCGGAAAATTGATCCAGGCGAGCTTGTCGTCGGAGATGCCGACCTTGTCGGCCGCGAACACCTTCTGTGTATGATAGAAGGAGGAGATTGCCAGGATCATCGCCGCCTTGCCGTCACCGAAATGGCCGATGGCCTGCTGGCTCTTGAAACCCAGGAAGCCATTCTGGAACGGCTGCAGGTCGATGAGTTGCTTGAACAGTTCGCCCGCTTTCTGGAAGGTGTCGGCCTCGAAGCCGCCATCCTGGCCCCTGAGCGCGGCATCAAACGCCGCCTTTCCGCCGATGCGACCGGCCAGATGCGTCCAATAGAAATGGACGGGCCACTTGTCTGCCCCGCCAACCGCGATTGGCGTGATGCCGGCGGCCTTGAGCTTCTTTGTGGCGTCGAGCAGATCGTCCCAGGTCAGGATCTTGGCGGCATCGAGCCCAGCCTTTGCCAGCAGCTCCTTGTTGGCCATGAAGCCGACCTGCGAGACGGTATGGGGCAGGCCATAGATCTTGCCGCCGATTGTGAAGGACGCGACCGCGCTCGGTGACAGTGAAGCCTTGAAGTTCTGGACCTGGGCAGTGATGTCCTCCAGAACGCCGGCTTCAACTTGCGCTTTCAGCACACCGCCGGCCCAGCTGTAGATGATATGCGGACGATCCCGCGACTGAAGCAGCGTCGGCGCCTTGGCCTTGTAGGCCTCATTCTCGAGATATTGCATATCGACCTTGACGCCCGGATTCTTGGATTCGAAGTCACGGGCGACTTCTTCCCAGATCTTTACCTGGGCAGGGTTGGCCTCGATATGCAGCCATTTGACAGTGACTTGCGCTGCCGCAAGTCCGGTTGACAGCGCCAGGGCGGCAGCTGCCAGAAAGCCACGCATGAACAATCCCATCGTTTCCTCCATCTTCTTGTTTGTTACCAACAGGGGTAACGTCAACGTTTGAGGTGCGCAACTCAAATTTTGATGTTATCGCGGCATGGACGGTTCGGTCGGTTGAGGAGACAATGATGGCGGGCGCGGTTTATCCGGATCTGAGGGACAAGGTCGTGCTGGTCACGGGCGGTGGCAGCGGCATTGGCGAGGCGATCGTCCGCCGTTTCGTCGCTCAGGGATCGAAGACGGCTTTCATCGACATCCAGAGAGACCCGTCGGAAGCCCTCGCGCGTGATCTCGCGGGAATCGGGACAGTGCAGTTTGAACATGCGGATTTGACGGACACGTCAGCACTGCGCGCCGCGATCGAGCGGGTCCGGACAAGGCTCGGGCCTGTCGATGTGCTGGTCAACAACGCGGCGCATGATCAACGCCATCCGACGCTTGAGGTGACACCGGAGTACTGGGACGACCGGATCGCAGTGAACCTCAAGCATCAGTTCTTCGCGGCGCAAGCGGTTTTGCCGGACATGATGGCCAAGAAGAACGGATCGATCATCAATTTCGGGTCGACCTCATGGATGATCGGGCAGGGCGGCATGGCGGCTTACACGGCCGCCAAATCCGCGGTTCTGGGATTGACCCGTTCGCTTGCCCGGGATTTCGGGCCCTACAACATCCGTGTCAATGCGATCGCGCCCGGCTGGATCATGACGCAGCGCCAGATTGACCTCTGGCTAACGCCCGATAGCGAAAAAGAGCTTCTCAACCGGCAGTGCCTGAAGCGAAAGCTGGTGCCTGACGACATCGCCAGGACAACGCTGTTCTTTGCATCGGAAGAGGCCAGCGCCTGCACCAACCAGCAATATGTCGTTGATGGAGGGTGGGTCTAGCCTGCGCGGCGATGCTCTGAAAGTCGTTCGCTTGCCGATCACTGACAGTGGGGGCGCCTGCCTCCAGCATCAAGACCATCGGGCACTGCATCGCCCTGAGCTTGCGGCCTTCTTGCCGCGCCGCTTCCGTCACGAGGTTTTCGAGGACCTCGCCGTCATGATCGACAGGTGCCAAGGATAATGCCTCACCCCGTTGATCTTCACAAAAAATTCGTCGAGATGCCACTGCCGGTGCCGTGCTCGTGCAGCAGGTCCTCGACGTTCCGCAATGACAACGGGCCGCGGACATACATCATCGCCGCCAAGCGGATAACCTCGGGCGACGTCTTGAAAGAGCGGAAAATGGCGGGTCGGGCCATGCCGGGGAGGGTAGGGCGGCCAACTCGTCGGCCAAGCCGATTTTCCTCTGACAGTGCCCGCATGCTTCCACCTGGCGATGGTCGGCAGGCGTCCGCCGAGATGCGCGCAGTCACGCGCCGCCTCATGCTAGGTCACATGCGTCGCCGGCTCGTTCTCGGCCCGGACTGGCCTTGCGGGCTGGCGTAGGCCCAGCCGGCGCGACGCGTTCAGCCATTGGCATGTTCGAAGCCGCCACCCTCCCGCTCGGCGGCGGTAGTGAGGTTGGTGGCGCGCGCGACGGCCCGGAACTGCCCGATCGTCACTTCCGTGCGGGCAATCGCGAATTTGTCGATCCGCACGCGGTCAGAGGTCTGGCCGGAAAGCGGTGCAGCGAGCGCTAGGCTCGCGGGCATCAGAAGGACGAGGCGGGACTAGCGGATCATGGCGTGAGGACAAGCCGGGTTGTGGGAACAACGGCACAAGCGCATTCTCTAGGCATGGCACGGCGCGCTGGTTGCCGTTCCGGGTCATGGAGCCGCAGCCGCCTCCAGCCATTGCCCGAGGCCTGTCGCGAGGCCATCGAGCACGGCGCGGATGGCATGTGCATTCTTCTGGTCCTCATGCACCGCGAGCCAGCAATCGAGTTCAATCTCTATCAATCCGGGCAGGACAGGCACAAGATCGGGCTCGCGGCGGGCCATGGCCTTCTGGATCATCCCGATCCCCAGGCCGGCGCGGATCGCCATGACCTGCGCCACATCGGAATCGACCCGGAACGAGAAAGTCTCGCGCGAGATCGGCAGTGTGCCACCGGCCACCGCTCGTGCTGAATGGTCGTCTCGATCAAAGCCGATGATGTGGTGTCGTGTGAGTTCATCGAGTGATCCGGGTAGGCCAAACCGGGCCACGTAATCGCGGTGCGCATGGAGCTGCAGCGGCACCTGCCCGATGCGGCGCGCCACAAGCCCCTCCTGCTTCGGGCGCGCCATGCGCACGGCGATGTCGGCATCACGGCGCAGAAGGTCCTCGTTGCGATTGTTAAGGGCGAGTTCGAGGGTGATCGCAGGAAAGCGCGTCCGGATCTCCGCAAGGATCGATGGCAGAACGAAGGTGCCCATGATCTCGCTGGCCGAAATCCGCACCGTGCCGCGCGGCTGGCGAGCATCCCCGCCGGCGGTTGCGGCGCGCCTCAGGGACGCGAAAGCGGTTTCCATCGCCTCCGCCTGCGACACGATGCTGCGCGCCGCTTCCGTGGGAACCAGGCCGCCCGGCGAGCGGGTGAAGAGCGCGACGCCAAGCCCCGCTTCCAGTTCATCAACATGCCGGCCGATGGTGGGCTGGGTGAGCCCGGTCGTGCGGGCCGCGGCCGAGAGACTGCCGCGCCGGATAACGGCGAGAAACGAGCGCAGCAGGGTCCAATCCGCAAATTCAGTCATACAAAAATCTATAGCCGCTCAAAAAGCATATGCAATTCTCGTTTTATGGGGATCGCGGCATGGTGGGGCCAGAAACGGAGCAACCCATGTCCCATTCTTCTCCCCGAACAGTCCTTGTCCTCGGCCTCACCGGCGCTATCGGCCTCGGCATCGCCAGCGCGCTTGCCTCGCGAGGCTGGTCGATCCGCGCATTGACCAGACGCCCCCAAAACGGCCGCCCGGTCCTGCCCTTCGAGGTCGAGTGGTGGTCCGGCGATGTGCTTGATTCCAACGCAGTTGCCGCAGCGGCGGAGGGCGTGGCGCTCATCGTCCATGGCGTCAATCCCCCGGGCTACCAGCGTTGGCGTGAGGATGGCTTGCCCATGCTCGCGAACACCATCGCCGCCGCAGAAAAGGCGGGTGCGACCATCCTGTTTCCGGCCAATGTCTATGTCTTCTCGATAGCCTCGCCCCAATTCGTGGACGAGAAGACGCCCCGCACGCCCACGACACGGAAGGGCAAGGTGCGGCTCGAGATGGAGCAGATGCTCGAGGAAGCCGCGACAAGGCGCGGCGTCCGGGTGATTGCCCTGCGCGCCGGTGATTTCTTCGGGCCGGGTGTCAAGAGTTCCTGGTTCGCACAGGCCATGGCGAAGGGAGGGCATTCCGCCAAAGTCATCCGCACGCTCACGCCGGCGGGCATCGGCCATGCCTGGGCCTATCTGCCGGATCTCGCAGAGGCCTTCGCGCGCCTTGTTGACCGGCGTACCGAACTGCCCGCCTTCACGCTGCTCCCCTTCGGCGGCCATTCCGACCGCACCGGGCGCATGATGGCTGAGGCGGTGCAGTGGGTTCTGGGCCAGCCGCCACGCCCGATCCGGTCTTTTCCTTGGGTCATGCTGTGGCTGGGCGCCCCTTTCAGCGCCTTTCTGCGCGAGGCGCTGGAAATGACCTGGCTCTGGAAGACGACGCTGTTGCTCGACGACACCGCTCTCCGCCGCCTCATCGGCGAGGAGCCGCACACGCCGCTGGATGAGGCCGTGAAGTCCGCGCTGGCGCCGACTGCCTGACCCCCAAACCCCGAGGATCAAAATCATGACACCCGCATTCCAGGCGGCGCCAATGTCGCGCGCCGAAACCCTCGCCCTTGTGTCGCTCGTGCTGGCGCAGATCGTGCTTTTCCTTGTTCCGCTCGTCGTGCTCGGCGGCGCCATCGGCTGGCCTGCGAGCCTGCGGCTGCCGGCATCCGATGCCCTGCCACTCATCCATCGTAACGCAGTTGCTGTGCAAATTGGTTACATCGGCTATCTTCTCACCGCCGTGGCAATGGTGCCGCTGGCGCTGGCTTTCCGGCGCCATGCGCAGGCGGGGGGTGTCGCGGGCCTTCTGGTCGATACGATGGCGGCACTCGGCATTGCCGCCGCCGTGCTCAAAACGTTGGGAATCGTGCGGTGGCTGATCGCCATGCCCGCGCTGGCCGCCCTACATGATGGAACGAGCGATCCCGCGATCCGTACAATGGTCGAAGTGAACTATCTCGCACTCAATGGCTATGCTGGCAGCGTGGGGGAATTGCTGGGCGTGCAGCTTTTCTCCGGCCTTTGGCTCATCCTGCTGGGTGTCACCTTTGCGCGAATGGGCCTGCGATTTCATGGCGTCTCGGCGATGGTGCTTGGCCTCGGCTTCACGGCCATGGCCGCCCGCACGCTCGTGCCCGCTGCCAACGTGCTGGGCGCGGTGCTGCCGCCGCTCGGGCTCGCCTGGTACCTGCTGCTGGCCGTATCGGTCTGGCGGCAAGGCTTGCGCTCGAGGGCCTGAGCTTCAGCAAATGCCGCGCAGGGCGTCGGTGTCTTTGGCGCGCGACGAACAGGCGTAGATCGGCATCGATAGTGTCTTTCACGACATATACACTATCAGCCGGGACATGCGCGGATGCGTGTCAGAACCAGACGCCGACGTAAGGAACTGCACACTTGGAGGCGACCGCCAGGACGGCTCAAATCGCAGCGCACATCTATTTGAATTTCATTTTGTCGGTCGCTTGAACTGCATAAAAATGGCGGAAGGGGTGGGATTCGAACCCACGGTGGAGTTGCCCCCACGGCGGTTTTCAAGACCGCTGCCTTAAACCACTCGGCCACCCTTCCGGTGCGCACTCATTTGCCTGAAGCGGGCCGCTTGGGCAAGCGCTGCGGCGATAGGAAGCAGCATCCGTCATATTTCGGCCGGCGTAAGCATTTTTACAGATCATGACGACCACAATTGCGACAGTGCGATTCGATTGGAGTGAACCCATGCTGAAACAGTCCATTCTCGCCGCCGTTGCGCTGGCCGCCCTGACCTCCGGGCTTGCCGCTCGCGAACTGGAAGCGGACGACATCCGCGACCGCATCGCCGGAAAGCGCATTTTCCTGGCCGTTCCGCTTGGCGGGGAATTCCCGCTGTACTATCGAAAGGACGGTCGCGTCGATGGCTCCGGCGAGGCGGTTGGCCTCGGCCGTCTGGCGCGCCCGAGTGACAGCGGCCGCTGGTGGATCAGCGGCAACCGGCTGTGCCAGCAGTGGCAGACCTGGTACGACGGCAAGCGGATGTGCTTCCAGTTGATCAGCCTTGGCGGCAACAAGCTGCGCTGGAATCAGGACAATGGCGACACCGGCTTGGCGCGCGTCGGAGACTGATGACAACTGGCAGGACATGCCACATTGCTGCCGCATTTCCAGCGTTTTCGCCGCAATTTCCGGATGTTGAGAGCGAAAGCTTGCATCGTCACGCGTCTTCGCTTAACGGTCCTTTCATCGAACCTTGTCACTTTGAACAGGTGATGCCTGTGGGCATGCGTCTGTCAAAAATGAGTAAAGGGCCTCCATGCGGAAGCTGTTGTCCGACTTTGCCGCAGGCTTGCGCCCTTCATGCAGGTCCATTTTCAAGGTGACGCTTGTTGCCGCGTGCGGCGCGGTGGTCGCCAACTGCTCGCAAGCCCCGCAGCAGGGCCGCCTGTCGTCGCAGGAAAGCCGCGAGATCGGCTCGTTTTCGCATCGGAAGTTCGGCCCGGCCAGCCCGCGCGTCGTCAACGACGGGGACCCGATTCCGAAAGGTGGCGGCCGCGAACAGATCGGCCGTTCCTACACGATCGCAGGGAAACGCTACACGCCTTATGTGAAGCCGGTTGGCTACACGATCACCGGGCAGGCGTCCTGGTATGGGCCAGCTTTCCATGGCCGCAAGACAGCCAATGGCGAGGTCTATGACCGCCACGGCGTCTCCGCCGCGCACCCGACGATGCCGCTGCCGAGCTATGCACGCGTCACCAACTTGGCCAACAGCCGCTCGATTATCGTGCGCGTCAATGATCGCGGCCCCTATCACGGCGGCCGTGTGATCGATCTGTCGCAGAAGACTGCCGATCTGCTGGCATTCCGTCATCTCGGCACGGCAAGGGTCAAGGTCGAATATGTCGGTCGCGCCTCCATCGCCGGCAGCGATGACCGGTTGCTGGTTGCGTCCTTGACCACCGACGGCACGCCTGCGGGCGTTCCAGGGATGAGCCAGCCGGCCACGATGATCGCCAACGCACCGCCTTTGACCACGCCGCGCAGCATTCCGGCCACGAACGTGGCAGAGCCGGCCTCCGGCTTTGGCTTGGCCTCCGCGCCGGCGAGGCAGTCAGCGGAAGACACCTCGCGCGATGTTTCGCGGATCGTCCGCAACGCGCCGCGCCCGCCGGAACGTCCGTTTGACCTGGCCACGATTCCCGGCGCCGCGACGCCGACCGCCTTTGCCGGCCCCGAACCGGCGGGCCGCCTCGCGCGCGCCAGCCTGGCTGGCCAGCGGCCCGTCGTCGCCAGCCTGTTCTTCGCAAGCCCGGAACCGCTGCGGCAGAGCTTCTCCACCAACCATCCGCTGGTCCGCGACCTGACACCGCAGCGCTTCGTCAAGTTGTCGCCGTAACGGCATCTTCAGTTGATTTTGCCATGATGGCGTCGCAGAAGACCTTATGGTTCCGGCGATGCGGCATATCTCCTGGTCTGCAAGGTTTTGGCGCGCCGTCGCGGCGCTGATCTGGGCTGTGGCGGCGTCGGCCTTGGTCGTGCCCGCAGCAGGCCAGACCTTCCAGACGCTCGCTCCACAGGCCATCCTTTATGATGTCAGCAGCCGCAGCGTGCTGTTCGAAAAGGGCAGCGACGATTTGATGGCGCCTGCCTCGATGGTCAAGCTGATGACGGCGCTGGTCGTGTTCGAGGAAATCGCGCAGGGCCGGCTCAAACTCGAAGACGAGATGGTGGTGTCCGAGAACGCCTGGCGCCGGGGTGGCGCTGTCTCGGGCGGCTCGACGATGTTCGCCGTGCCCAACAGCCGCATCAAGGTCAGCGACCTGCTCTCGGGGCTGATTGCGCAGTCAGGCAATGACGCCGCCATCACGCTGGCCGAGGGGATCGCCGGGAAGGAAGAGAACTTCGTCGCGCTGATGAACGAGCGCGCGGCCAAGCTTGGACTGAAGCGCTCGGTGTTCCGCAACGTGATGGGTTTTTCTCATCCCGAGCAGCGTGTCACGGCACGTGAACTGTCGATTCTCGCCAATCACATCATCACGACCTATCCGGAGATGTATCGCTATTTCGGCCAGCGCGAATTCACCTGGAACCGGGTGCGCCAGCAGAACCGCAACCCGCTGCTGGCCATGGACATTGGCGCCGACGGCATGAAGACCGGCAACATCGAAGAGTCCGGCTTTGGACTGGTCGGCTCGGCTGTGCAGAACGGGCAGAGGCTGATTGTCGTCGTCAACGGCCTGAAGACAGCCCGCGACCGCGCCCAGGAGGCCAGAAAGCTCCTTGAATGGGGCTTCCGCTCCTTCGAGCCCCGTCAGGTCTTCGCCGCGGGTGAGGCCTTGGCCGAGCTGACCGTGTTCGGCGGCGAGAAAGCCACCTTGCCGGTCGCGGCGGCCTCCCCGGTTATCCTGCTCATGCCGCGCGGCAACAGCGACCGCGTGCGCGGCAGTATCGTCTACAAGGGTCCCTTGTTCGCTCCGGTCGCAAAGGGGGCCGAAGTCGGCATCCTGCGGATCGAGCGCGGCGATGTGCGCGCGCTCGAAATCCCGGTTGTTGCCGCCGAGGACATCCCTGCGGGTACGCTGCCCAAGCGGGCCGCAGACGCTGCCATCGAACTGTCGACCGGCTGGTTCCGCAGGGCCCTGTCTGGCGCAAGGCCGCAATGACCCGCGCGCGCCTGATCACGCTCGAGGGCGGGGAAGGAGCCGGCAAGTCGACCGTGGCGCGCGGTCTGCAGGCAAGGTTGGCGGAGCGCGGCATTCGGTCGATCGTGACGCGCGAGCCGGGCGGTTCCCCGAAGGCGGAGACCATCCGCGAGGCCCTGCTGGCGGGGGAGGTCAAGCCGTACGGCCCGTTTGCCGAAGCGATCATGTTCTATGCCGCGCGCATCGACCATATCGAGAAGACGATCCGCCCAGCGCTCGGGCGCGGGGAGTGGGTGATCAGTGATCGCTTCGCCGATTCGACCCGTGCCTATCAGGGCGCCCTCGGGCAGATCGACCCTGCTCTGCTGGGGTCGATCGAACGGGTGGCGCTTGCCGGCTTCCGCCCGGATATCACGCTCATCCTCGACGTTCCGGTCGAGATCGGTCTTGCGCGGGCAGCGGCGCGCCGGGGCAGCGGCGCCACCGACCGCTTCGAGAGTGAAGGGAGCGGCTTTCATGCCCGCTTGCGCAAGGCCTACCTCGATATCGCCGAGCGCGAGCCGGATCGATGCATCGTGCTCGATGCAAGCCTGCCGCCGGACGATGTGCTCGAGATGGCCTGGGCGGCGGTCGAGATGCGGGCGCTCGCTGAGGCGTCCCACGAGGATGCGGACGCAGCGCTGTCATGAGCGGAGACAACGGAGACTCGCCGGACCAACTGGCCGGATTTCCCCATCCACGGCAGGCGACCAGCTTGTCCGGGCATGGCGAAGCAGCGTCCGCCATTCTGGAAGGCCTGCGTTCTGGCCGCCTGCACCATGCCTGGCTCATTGGCGGGCCGGAGGGGATTGGCAAGGCGACCTTCGCCTATCACGTCGCCAAGATGCTGCTCGGGCTGAAGCCAGGCGTTGTCGCTGCGCCGTCCAGCATCGTCGTTGATGCGGCCTCGCAGAGCGCGCGGCTCGTCATTGCCCAGGCCCATCCCGATCTCGTCGTGCTGCGCCGCCAGCCGGCCACCGACAAGAAGAACGCAACCACGCAGATTCCGGTGGAGACCGTGCGCCGGGCACTCGATGTCTTTGCATCGACCACGAGCGCCGGCGGCTGGCGGGTCTGCATCGTCGACAGCGTCGAGGATCTCAACAACGCCGGCGCCAACGCGCTGCTCAAGGTGCTGGAAGAACCGCTGCCGCGATCGATCTTCCTGATGGTGGCCCATCAGCCCGGCAGCGTCATGCCGACGATCAGGTCGCGCTGCCGCAAGCTTATGCTCAATCCGCTCAGCGCCGCCGAGATGGCAGAGGCCCTGGCCCGCCTTGATGTATCCAACAGACCTGGGGAAATCGCGCAGGCCATCGCCCTCGCCGACGGCTCGGTGCGCCGTGCTCTGGTGCGGCTCGATCCGGAAACGTTGTCCCTCATCACCGGGACGCGCGCGATCCTGTCGGACCTGCCTTCCGTGCCACTGAAAGCCGCCCAGGCGATGGCCGAGCAACTGGCCGGACGGTCAGGGGAGGCGGACTTCTTCATCTTCCTCGAGACGGTCGAAGACTGGGTCAATGCCCAGGTGCATGCGCTCGCGGGGCAAGGCGCCCATCGTCTTGCGCCGCTGGCGCAGGTGTGGGAGAAGATTTCCGCGACCGTTAGGGAGACCGATGCCTTGAATCTCGACCGCAGGCCCGTTGTGTTGTCGATCTTCCATGATCTGGCCGACGCCGTCATGCGAATGCGCGCGGCCTGACACCGCCCGGACAAACAACAGGCGCGGACAGGCTGTTGCGACCGTTCCCGTCGCCCCAATTCTGGCATCTCCTTTTCGGAAACTGTGACGAATGACAACGTCAATTCACGATCGACCCAAATTCTATCTGACGACTGCGATCGCCTATCCCAACGGGCCGCCGCATATCGGCCATGCCTATGAGGTCGTCGCATCCGATGCGATCGCGCGCTTCAAGCGCCTCGACGGCTATGACGTCTTCGCCATGACCGGCACCGACGAGCACGGCCAGAAGATGCTGCGCACGGCAGAGGCGCAGGGCATCTCGCCGAAGGCGTGCGCTGACGAACTCGCCGCGCATTTCAAGGCGATGGGTCCGGCGCTCAACCTCTCCTTTGACCGCTTCATCCGCACCACGGACGAAGACCATGTTGCATCGACCCAGGAACTCTGGCGCAGGATGGAGGCCAACGGTGACATCTATCTTGGCGGTTATTCCGGCTGGTACTCAGTTCGGGATGAGGCCTTCTATGACGAGAAGGAGACTACCCTCCAGCCGAACGGAACACGGCTCGGAGGGCAGGGCACGCCTGTCGAATGGGTCGAGGAGGAGAGCTATTTCTTCCGCCTGTCGGCCTATCAGGAGAGGCTGATCGCGCTGTATGACAACCAGCCCGATTTCATTTCGCCCGACACCCGGCGCAACGAGATCGTCAGCTTCGTCAGGGGCGGCCTGACCGATCTGTCGATCAGCCGGACAACGTTCAACTGGGGCCTCGCTGTTCCCGGCAACCCGAAGCACGTGATGTATGTTTGGGTCGACGCGCTCAACAATTATGTGACGGGTACCGGCTTTCCGAATCCGAACCATCCCCGCGCCCGCTACTGGCCGGCAGATGTCCATATCATCGGCAAGGACATCACACGCTTTCACGCGGTCTATTGGCCTGCGTTCCTGATGTCGGCGGGCCTGCCGTTGCCACAGCGGGTCTTCGGGCACGGGTTCTTGCTCAACAAGGGCGAGAAAATGTCCAAGTCCGTGGGCAATGTGCTCGACCCGTTCAACCTGGTGGCGGCCTACGGCGTCGACCAGTTGCGCTATTTCTTCCTGCGTGAAGTGCCATTCGGGCAGGATGGAACCTATTCGCACGAGCTGATCGTGAACCGGATCAATGCCGATCTCGCCAATGACTTCGGCAATCTGGCACAGCGTTCGCTGTCGATGATCAACAAGAACTGCGATGGCAAGGTGCCGGAGCCGGGCGCGCTGAGCCCTGACGATGAGGCCATGCTGGCCCAGACCGACGCGCTGCTTGAAAAGGCGCGCACGGCCATGGCTGACTTCGCCATTCATCAGGTCCTCAACGAGATCTGGGCCGTTGTCGGCGAGGCCAACCGCTATTTCGCCGCCCAGGCGCCCTGGGTGCTGCGCAAGACCGATCCGGCACGGATGGCGACGGTGCTGTATGTGACGGCGGAACTGCTGCGCCAGACAGCCATTCTCGCCCAGCCGGCGATCCCGGCGGCGGCGGGCAAACTGCTCGACCTTCTCGCTGTTGCGGAGGGTGAGCGGGATTTTGTTCACCTGGGAGCGAAGCACCGGCTCACCCCCGGCGCGGAACTGCCTGCGCCCACGGGCATCTTCCCGCGTTACGTCGAGCCCGTGGCCGACGAAAGCGGAAAGCCCGCCTGATGCTGGTCGACACCCACTGCCACCTCGACTATCCGGACCTGTTTGCCGAGATCGACGGGGTGGTGGCGCGTGCGGAGGCAGCAGGGGTTGGCACCCTTGTCACCATATCCACCCATGTGGCGCGGCATGCACTCTACCGCGAGCTGGCAGACCGTTTCGCCAATGTTTTCTGGACCATCGGCACGCATCCTCACAACGCGGCGGAGGAACCGGACACCACGGCCGATGCGATCGTCGCGCTGTCGCAGCATCCCAAATGCGTCGCCATCGGCGAGGCGGGGCTCGACTTTCACTATGACAAGAGCCCGCGCGACATTCAGCGCCGGGTGTTCCGCACGCAGATCGCAGCGGCGCGGGACAGCAGCCTGCCGCTGGTCATCCACGCGCGCGACGCTGACCTTGAGATGATCGACATCCTCACGCAGGAACATGCCAAAGGGGCCTTCGGCGCGATCCTGCATTGTTTTTCATCCGGCGCGGAACTGGCGCGTGTTGGCCTAGAGCTTGGCTTCTATCTGTCTTTCTCGGGCATCATCACCTTTAAGCGCTCCGACGAGTTGCGCGCCATCGCCGCCGCCGCACCGCTGGACCGCTTGCTGGTCGAGACGGACGCGCCTTACCTCGCTCCGGAACCGTATCGCGGCAAGACCAATGAACCCGCCTTCGTCGCGAAGACGGCCGCAGTGCTGGCTACGGTGAAGGGTCTTGCTCCCGATGCGCTGGCGGCGGTCACCACCGCCAATGCCGCACGCGTCTTTCCGCGCATGGCGGCATTTGCGCGAAGCGCTGCAGCGGCATGAGCCTGAAGGTCACGATTCTCGGCTGCGGTTCATCCGGCGGGGTGCCGCGACCGGGGATGGGGTGGGGCGAATGCGACCCGCGCAACCCGCGCAACCGCCGACGGCGCTGCTCGATCCTGATCGAGCGGACCGGCAGCCATGGCGCCACGCGTGTGCTGGTCGACACGGGGCCGGATCTGCGCGAGCAACTGATCGATGCGGGCGTCAGGAGCCTTGATGGAGTCATCCTGACCCATGAGCACGCCGATCACACCCACGGCATTGATGATCTGAGGCCACTCGTCCTGCACATGCGCCGCACGGTCGACATCTACATGGACGACGTGACCGGCGCGGTGATGCATGCGCGCTTCCGCTACATCTTCGAAAGCCTTCCCGGCAGCAGCTATCCACCGATCGCCATCAGCCGGGGCATCGTCGCCGGACGGGCCTTTTCGATTGACGGACAGGGCGGCCGGATCGACGTGCTGCCGATCACGGTCACGCATGGCGAAATCAATGCCCTGGCCCTCAAGATCGGCAAGATGATGTACCTGCCCGATGTCAGCGCCATACCCGTCGAGGCCGAGGCACATTTTCACGGCCTCGATCTCTGGATCATTGACGCGCTGCGCCACCGGCCCCATCCGTCGCACTTCTCGCTGTCAGAGGCCTTGGCGTGGATCGACAAGACCAAGCCCGGACAGGCGGTGCTGACAAACCTGCATACGGATCTGGACTACGGCACGTTGGCCGCAGCGGTGCCCGCTGGCGTCAGCGTCGGCTATGACGGCATGACGATGACGTTCGATCGGGGCACCGTCAGCCTTTCGAGCTGAAGCGGCCACGCGGCCGCCGCCCGGCTGGTCTTGTCCTTATCCCGAGCCTGTCGACGGATGAAGACCGCCAGTACTGATTGCGGCTTACTCCATGCCGCCGGCGGCAAGGAATTTCTCAAGCCAATGGATGTCATAAAGACCGTTCTGGATGTCCTGATTGCGCACCAGCGTCCGGAACAAGGGCAAGGTTGTATCGATTCCGTCTACCACGAATTCGTCCAGAGCGCGCCGCAGCCGCATCAGGCACTCGTTGCGCGTGCGGCCATGGACAATCAGCTTGCCGACCAGCGAGTCGTAGTGCGGCGGGATCGTGTAGCCCTGATAGGCAGCTGAATCGACGCGCACGCCAAGTCCGCCAGGCGTGTGAAACGACAAGAGCTTGCCCGGCGACGGCCTGAACGTCGCCGGATGCTCGGCATTGACCCGGCACTCGATGGCATGCCCTTCGAGCACGATGTCGCTCTGCTTGAGTGACAGTTCGGCGCCCGCCGCGATCCTGATCTGCTCGTTGACCAGATCGATGCCGGTGATCATCTCGGTGACGGGATGCTCAACCTGAATGCGGGTGTTCATTTCGATGAAATAGAACTTTCCGTCCTCGTAGAGGAACTCGACCGTTCCGGCACCCAGATAGCCAAGATCACACATGGCCTTGGCGACGGTACCGCCGATCTCGGCGCGCATCGAGGCGTTGAGCGCAGGCGAGGGGCCTTCCTCCCAGACTTTCTGATGGCGACGCTGTAGCGAGCAGTCGCGCTCGCCCAGATGCACGGCGTTGCCACGCCCGTCGCCGAGCACCTGGATTTCGATATGCCGCGGCTTTTCGAGATACTTCTCGATGTAGACGGCATCGTCGCCGAAAGCCGCCTTGGCCTCGGTGCGGGCCGTCTGGAGCGCGACGACAAGATCATCTTCCGTGCGCGCGACCTTCATGCCGCGGCCACCGCCGCCCGCCGCCGCCTTGATGATGACGGGAAAGCCGATGTCCCTGGCGATGCGCATGGCTTCGCCGTCTTCAGTCACGCCTCCATCGGAGCCGGGAACGCAGGGAATGCCAAGACGGCGCGCCGTGCGCTTGGCCTCGATCTTGTCGCCCATGATCCGGATGTGCTCGGCCTTGGGGCCGATGAAGGTGATGTTGTGCGCATCCAGCATGTCGGCGAACCGCGCATTCTCCGAGAGAAAGCCGTAGCCCGGATGCACCGCGTCGGCGCCGGTGATTTCGCAGGCCGCAATCAGGGCCGGCATGTTGAGATAGGAATCGCGCGCGGCGGGAGGGCCGATGCAGACGCTTTCATCGGCGAGGCGCACATGCATCGCATCGGCGTCGGCCGTGGAATGGACAGCCACCGTGGCGATTCCGAGTTCCTTGGCGGCGCGCAGCACCCGCAGCGCGATCTCGCCCCGGTTTGCGATCAGGATCTTGTCGAACATGACCCGCCGCCAGCCTATTCGATCACGACGAGGGGTTCGCCGTACTCGACCGGCTGGCCGTCCTCGACAAGGATCGCCGTGATGGTGCCGCTTCGCGGCGCCACGATCTCGTTGAAGGTCTTCATCGCCTCGACGAGGATGATCTTTTCGCCCTCGCGGACAATCGATCCGATCTCGACGAAAGCCTTCGCGTCCGGCGAGGGGCGGCGGTACGCCGTGCCAACCATCGGGGATTTGACCACGCCAGGATGCTGAGCCGCCGCAGCGCTGTTGCTCAGCGGGGACGGCGCCACAGGAGCCGCAGCCGCCGCGACCGGCGCTGCTGGAGCCTGCATCATCGGAGAAGCCTGCATCGGGACCTGGTATGACGCTGTCAGGTTGCGTGCAACCCGGACCCGAAGGTCACCCTTCTGCACTTCGATCTCGGTCAGATCGGTCTCGTTGATCAGAAGGGCGAGGTCCCTGACCAGATCAGGATCAATCGGGCTTTTGGCGGCCATGCGACGTGTCTTTCGTCAATCTTCAGGAGAATTGACCTGTCGGGCCCCGGAGCCCGGCAGGAACGCGATCAAAATCGGGCAAGGGAAGGGCGCCGCTACCGCACATTGGGCACAAGCTGCTGCAGGACGCTGTTGACCATCGACGATGCGGTCCCCACCCCGGATTGAAACAGCCTCTTAGGCCCAAACCGGCAGCAGGGAAAGGCCCGACCAGCGCAAGCGGTCGGGATTGCCGGGCTTCACACAGGAAATCTGCGCCAAGCGCCTCAACCGCAGTTGGTCTTGCCGCACTTGCGCACAGCGTCGATCCGGCTCTTGATCTGGTCGACGCCGACCGCGCCGAACACGATCTCATCGGCGATGATGAAGGCCGGCGTGCCGGTCAGCCCGAGCTTGTCGCCCAGCACCACGGTTTCCTCGATCGCCGTGCGGGTCTCGTTGCTCTCCATGTCGCGGCGCAGCAGGTCGAGATTGGCGCCGTGCTCCTTGGCGACTTCGAGCGCCTTCGCGCCATTGACCCGGCCGCGCGTCGCCATCAGCGCCACGTGGAAAGCCCAGTATTTCTCGCCCTTGATCTGGTTCTTCAGCGCGATCGCGACCCGGCTGGCCTCGACAGAGTCGGCGCCGAGCACCGGGAAGTCCTTCAACACAACCTTCAGCTTCGGATCAAGCCTGATCAGTTCCTGCAGATCCGTGAGCGAGCGTTTGCAGAAGCCGCAATTGTAGTCAAAAAACTCGACGAGAGTGACGTCGCCCTGCGGGTTGCCGGCGATGCTGTTCTTCGGCGCATCGAAGATCGCGGCGCGCTCGGTCACCAGAACCTGCTTTTGCGAGTCGACCTGTGCCTGCTGCTGGCGGCGCTCGAGTTCGACCAGCGCTTCCTGGATGATCTCCGGATTCTTGAGGAGGACCTCCTTGATGATCGCCTCGATCGCGCCCCTCTGCTCGGGGCTGAAGCCCTGCTGGGCCGAGGCCTGGCCGGTGAGGGATATGCCGACCAAAGCGGTGGCGGCCATCAGGCTGGTGGCAAGCGCGCGGCGCATGGCGAATCCTTTCAGAATCAAGCAACTGTTTTTATCACGACCGGGGCGGTCTGAAGTTCACGATATCATCAGCCCTGAGCGCGCCCGGCGATCCGGGCGGCAGTTTCTGCTTGGCGCGCGTGGCTTGCGTTTGCGCCGTCACGAGGTCGCCTTCAAGGAACGCAGCCTGGGCGGCGGACAGCTCCGCCATGCCGACATTGCCCTTGCGGGCGTAGGCGTTGGCCAGATGCCGGTGCGGGTCCGGCAGTTCCTTTTCGCGTTCGGCGGAATAGGACAGCTCCCGGATTGCCTGATCCAGCGAGGCCGGATTGCCCGCCGCGAGCAGGGCATGGCCAAGCATGCCGCGGATGAGGCCGGAGGTGGGCGCGGCCCGTGCTGCCCGTTGAAGCGGCTCGATGGCCGCACGCGCCTGACCGCTTTCGAGGAGGACCTGACCCCTCAGCTCATGGAAATACGGATTGCCCGGCTGTTCGCGCAGCAGCGTCTCGATGCCGCCCAACGCCTCCTGAAGCCGGCCGGAGCGATGGGCGGCGATGGCCCGCGCATAGCGCGCCGGCATCGACATGTCATGGCCCGGATAGCGCCGGCTGATGCCGTCGAAGCGGTCGAGGAAGCCGTAGAGCTTGGCGCGGGCGAGATTGTGCCGGGTCTGCAGCGCCGCTGCATCCCGCTTCTCGAAGTTCGGACTGGCTTCGGCCAGCGTCTGCAACTGAGCGATCCGCTCCTGCGGCAAGGGATGGCTGATCTGATACGGGTCAACCGCGCGCGACGTGAACATGCCGGACTCGGCAAAGCGCGCGAAGGTCCGCAGCATCCCGCGCGAGCTTTGTCCCGTGGCGTCCAGAAAGCGGACGGCGGCCCGGTCGGCGGCCTGCTCCTCGGAGCGCTGATAGGCGAGCAGAGACCGCCGCGCGATCTCCGCCCCGCCGCCGAACACCCCCATGGCGCCAATCCCGGCATTGCTGCCCCGGTCGCGGCTGGTGGCCGCTCCCACCGCAGCGCCGGCGCCAGCGATCATGCCGATCGCCGCGATGATCTGGGCATTGGAGATTTCCTGACGAAGCCGCGCGAGATGGCCGCCCGCGATGTGTCCCGTCTCGTGCGCGATCACGCCGATGACCTCGTTGGGCGTCTCGGCATCCATCAGGATGCCGACATTCATGAAGATGCGGCGGCCATTGGCGACGAAGGCGTTGAAGCTCCGGTCCTGGATCAGCACGATGTCGGTCTGGCTGGCGTTGACGCCCGCCGCACGGAAGATCGGGCCGGAGTAGTCGCGCAGCAGTTGCTCGATCTCCGTGTCGCGGATGATCGACAGCCCCCTTCCGCCCTGTGCCTGCGCCATAGCCGGCGGCGGGGCGAGCACGGCGACGAATCCGAGCGCGAGCGCCAGTGACCGCAAGGCGCGGCGCAGGAAGGGAACGGGCTGCGGCGTGGTCAAAAAGCGGGACATGTTTGCGCCAGGAGACGGGGCGGGGAGTGAAATGTGTCTCGTCACTTATCCGCGTAGAAACACTTGAAGGCAAGATTGCGACCGGGCTATGCGAAGGGCCGTTCCGGGGGATCGCCATGTTGAAGCCTGTCCTGACAGCCACGACGCCCCGCGTCTCGCAGCGATCGGCGCTGGTCTCGCCCTTCATCGTCATGGATGTGATGACCGAGGCCGCGACCATCGAGCGGGCTGGCGGCTCCATCGTCCACATGGAGGTCGGCCAGCCCGGCCACCCGGCGCCAAGGGTGGCGCGCGAGGCGGCGGCGAAGGCGCTGGCGGCGGGCAGCGTCGGATACACCGAGGCTCTGGGAATCTGGCCGCTGCGCGAGCGCATCGCGCGGCATTACCGCGACTGGTACGGCGTCAGCGTCGAGCCTGAGCGCGTCATCGTCACGACCGGCTCATCCGGCGGCTTCACGCTGGCCTTCCTGTCGATGTTCGACGCCGGCCAGCGCGTCGCGATCTCGTCGCCGGGCTATCCGGCCTACCGCAACATCCTCAAAGCGCTCGGGCTTGAGGTGGTGGAAATCCCGACCGGGGCCGACACGCGCTATGCCTTGTCAGGCGCCGCGATCGCCGCTGCCCATGCCGAGAAGCCGCTGGCGGGCGTGCTGGCCATGAGCCCGGCCAATCCGACCGGCGTGGTGATGACGCCCGAAGCCATCGCCGATCTCAGCGCCACCTGCCGCAGGCTTGGCATCGCCTTCATCTCGGACGAGATCTACCACGGGCTGACCTATGAGCGGCCGGCCGAGACGGCGCTGCGCTTCGATGCGGACACGGTCATCATCAACTCGTTCTCGAAGTTCTTCTGCATGACCGGCTGGCGCGTCGGCTGGATGGTGGTTCCGCCCGCGCTGGTGCGCCCGATCGAGCGGCTGCAGCAGAACCTGTCGATTTCCGTGCCCTATCTCAGCCAGGTCGCGGCGCTCGCCGCCTTCGACGGTCACGAGGAGATGGAACAGGTGCGGCAGGGCTATGCCCGCAACCGCGCGATCCTGATGCACGAGCTGCCCCGCCTCGGTCTCGGCAAGTTCCTGCCCATCGACGGCGCGTTCTATGTCTACACGGACATCTCGGCTCTTTCGAATGACAGCATGGACTTCTGCCGCCGCGCCATCCGCGAAGCCGGCGTCGCCATCACCCCCGGCCTCGATTTCGATCCGGAGAACGGGCATCGCTTCGCGCGGCTGTCATTCGCAGGGACGGAAGCCGACATGCGCGAGGCGGTGAAGCGGCTGGAGGCTTGGCTGGGGTGAGGGGTAGAGATATCGCCGACGGACGCGCGTCACCGCAGCATTTCGGGGACAGGATCGCCTTTCGCCGCAGCGAAACGCGTTCCTGTCCTCGCAAAAGTGGGCAGGTTGGCGACGGGCCGGGGAAACTTCGGGGAAATTTATGCAATTGATATCATGTCACCGTAACCGCCGTTAGTCCCCCTTAGGTTTGACCTTTATAATGAATATTACAGAGGATGTTTCCCCGACAAACAAAATGAAGCGCCGGAATGTTGAATGGAGTCAACGATCTGATAGTCAGTTCTGTAGAATTCCGACTTTACCTCACGTTGGTTCCAATTCTGATCCGGATTTATACGCCTAATGGTGCGTATATAGATATATTTTCCATCTGAACGTTTGAAATAACCAATCCTTGTCACTTTCAATTTCTCGTTATTCTCAACAAATTCACCACTGCTACCGCGCCCGTAGCTCACATCAAAGAACGCAGTCTTGACGAATTCTGCCTCAATATTAATCTGCTCGTTCGGATCAACAATAGAGATCACGCCTCTGCAAAATTCTTCACAGGGGAGGCGTTCAAGCAGAACGTTAATCCGGTCCCTTTTGGTGGATGTTTGGAATATAATCGGTCTTACAAACGGATATAACGGAAACTCACTGTCCCGGTTGATGGCCGTCTTTTGCTCGAGGGGGACACAAATCGGCCCAGGCGTATCATCTGCCGAGGCTGTCAGCGGCGCCATGGCGATGGCGAGCGAGCACGTAAAATGACGCAGCAACGTCATGACAGGACTGGGCACCATGTTTCTCCTATCCCCACAACCGTCAAATGTCCTGGTGCCAATCGTTAGGCGTCTCATTTGGCTTTCTATCCGGTCAGAGTTACGGTGACATGATATCAATTGCATAAATACCTTGCGCCAATACCCCACATTTACGAGGACAGGAACGCGTTTCGCGTGAAAAAAAGCCGATCCAGTCCCCGAAATGCTGTCTTGGCAGCCAACCCAACAAAAATGCCCGGCTCATCACCGGGCATTTTTCATGTCATTCCATCACATGACCGCACGATCAGCGGCGGCTCCACCAGCCGCCGCGCTTGGGGCGGTTGGGGTCGACCTCGCTGAGCACAATGGCCACCGGCTCGGGTTCCGGCACCGGAAGGGCGACAGGCTCGGGTTCCGGGGCAGGAGCGGGCGGCTCGGCCACCGGCTCGTCCATGGCGGCAGCTTCGGCGACGGCAGGGGCTTCGACAACCGTGTCGGCCACCTTCTTGCGGCTGCGGCTGCGCTTGGGCTTCTCGGCCGGCGCGGTCTCGGGCTCCGGCTCGGGGGCTGCTTCGACAACCGCTTCCGTCACAGGCTCCTCGACCTGGGCAGGCGCCTCGCCCGCAGCGGCATCGGCTGCGTCATCAGCGGCGATCTGCTCGCGGGTGCGGCGACCGCCACGGCGGCCACGGCGACGGCCAGGACGGCCACCACGCTCCTCGCCATCCGCTGCGCGCTCGGACGGAGCAGCATCGCCATCCGTCTCGTCTGTCGGCTCGGCCGCTTCGTCGTCGCCAGCATCGTTGGCTGACGGCGCGCCGCCGCTCTGACGCTCGGCGCCGAACTCACGCTCGCCACCCCGGCCGCGCCGGCGGCGGCGACGCCTGCGGCGGCGTCCTGCTTCGCTGTCATCATTGCGCTCGCGCTCCTCGCGCGCGGCACGGTCCTCATCTGAACCGGAGGCGGCGCGATCGGCCTCGTCCTCGGCCTCGTCGTCATTGGCCTCGTCGGCCACATCCTCGTCCTCATCCTCGACCTCGACGGCCTCGACACGGACGCCGGTGATCGGCGCACGCGGCTCGGCCTGCACGAACTCGCCGCGCTCGAGCACATAGATGGTCGAGCCCATCAGGTGGTCATCAACCGCCAGCGTGACGCTGACGCCGAACTGGGCTTCCAGATCGGTGAGGTGCCCGCGCTTCTGGTTGAGCACATAGAGCGC
>JAIXUP010000046.1 GCA_027483505.1 Hyphomicrobiales bacterium | reverse complement strand
TGGGCTGCCCGCGCAGGCGCAGATGCCGCCGTGCTGGAAGCCTATCGCAAATGATGCACCGGGGCGGCGTCGGGCGATGACCGGGCGCCGCCCTCAGTTCTCATGAAAATAATCGTGCACCGCCTTGGCGGTGGCGAGATTGACGCCGGGGGCCCTGGCCAGGTCGTCAAGCGATGCGCGCTGGATGGCCTTGAGCGTACCGAAGTGCAGCAGCAGCGCGCGCTTGCGGGTCGGGCCGATGCCGGCGATCTCGTCGAGCGGGTTCTTCATCGTGTCGCGCTTGCGCTTGGCGCGGTGCGAGCCGATGGCGAAGCGGTGGGCCTCGTCGCGCAGGCGCTGGATGAAGTACAGCGCCGGATCGCGCGGGGGCAGCTTGAACGGCTCGCGCCCCATGCCGAAGAAGGTCTCGCGCCCGGCATTCCGGTCCTCGCCCTTGGCGATCGCGACCAGCGGAACGTGGTCGACGCCGATCTCCGCCATCACGGCGCGTGCCGCCTCGTACTGCCCCTTGCCGCCGTCGACGATGATCAGGTCGGGCCATGCCGGAAAGGCGGTGTCAGATGGGGAGGCTTCCCCGTCGCCGTTGGGGACCGCCGGGGATGACGCCGGATTCTCCGTTCCACTCTCCTTCACCAGCCGCGAAAAGCGCCGCGTCAGCACCTCGCGCATCATGCCGTAATCGTCGCCGGCGATGGTGCCCGCGCTGATGTTGAAGGTGCGGTAGTGCGTCTTCATGAACCCGTCCGGTCCGGCCACGACCATGCCGCCGACCGCGTTCGTGCCCATGATGTGCGAGTTGTCGTAGACCTCGACGCGGCGCGGAGGTTTCTCAAGCCCGAAGGCGGCGCCGAGCGCTGCCAGCAGCTTGGTCTGCGCCGTGGTGTCGGCCAGCTTGCGGCCAAGCGCCTCGCGGGCATTCTTCAGCGCCATCTCGACCAGATCGCGCTTTTCACCGCGCCTCGGGGCCGCCACCTCGACACGGTGGCCCATGCGGGCGGAGAGCGCGGCAGCCAGCACCTCGACATCCTCGATCTCGTGCGAGATGAGCACCAGCTTCGGAGCGGGCTTGTCGTCGTAGAACTGGGCGACGATCGAGGCCAGCACCTCGGCGACCGGCAGGTTGCGGTCAGCGCGCGGGAACATGGCGCGGTTCCCCCAGTTCTGGAAATTGCGGAAGAAGAAGATCTCCACGCAGAACTGCCCGGCCTGCTCGTCGATGGCGAACACATCCGCTTCCTCGACACCCTGTGTGTTGATGTCCTGGCTGGAGGTGACTGCTGACAGCGCCGCCAGCCGGTCGCGGTAGCGCGCCGCTGTCTCGAACTCCATCGCCTCGGCGGCGTCCTGCATCCGCCGGGCCAGTTCCTGCTTCACGCCGCTCGCGCGTCCGGAAAGGAAGCTCTTTGCCTCCTGGGCCAGCCGGCCGTAGTCCTCGACAGAGATTTCGCCCGTGCACGGCGCGGCGCAGCGCTTGATCTGGAACAGCAGGCACGGGCGCGTGCGGTTGGCATAGTAGCTGTCCGAACAGGAGCGCAAAAGGAAGGCCTTCTGCAGCGCGTCGATGGTCCGCTTGACGGCCCAGGCCGAGGCGAACGGGCCGAAATAGTCGCCCTTGCGCTGGCGAGAGCCACGATGCTTCGTGATCTGGGGGGCTGCGTGATCGCCGGTCAGCAGAATGTAGGGGAAGGACTTGTCGTCCCTGAGCAGCACGTTGTAGCGCGGCCTGAGCTGCTTGATCAGGTTCGATTCGAGCAGCAGCGCCTCGGTCTCGGTGCCGGTGGTGACGAACTCCATCTGGCAGGTTTCGGAGATCATCCGCGCCACCGCGTTGGTGTGCGCCCGCCCCGCCGCATATTGCCCGACGCGCTTCTTCAGATTCTTTGCCTTGCCGATGTAAAGAACGTCGCCGGCGGCGTCGAACATGCGGTAGACGCCGGGCGCGTTCGGCAGGTTGCGCACGAAGCCGGCAATGACGGCGGTGCCAGCCTTCAGCTTTTCGGGGACGGCCTCAAGGTCGGCTTCAGGCGCCTCGTCCTCGACCGCGATGGCGTCGTCAAGCTCCAGCTCCTCGCTGTCCGGCATCTCATCTGGTCGTTCGCGGCCCATCCTGCGCATGTAGGCAATTGTCCCCATCCTGTCATCTGGTCCGGTCGGCATTCACCCCAAGCTGCCATTCACAAACTTTGGTGATCATCTGCGTGGACGGAGTCGACTCATGCGGCCTGCACCGCTATGAGCCGGATTATCTCCCGGCTGTCAGGCGCTCTTTTGCGATGGGCAGTTCACGTCGGTTCAGCGCGCCCAAGGCACTCAGGCATGTCCAACTCGATGAAACTGATCGCTGGCAACTCCAACCGGCCGCTCGCCGAAGGTGTTGCAAGCTATCTGGGCCTGTCGCTGGCCAAGGCGCAGGTCAAGCGTTTCGCCGACATGGAGATTTTCGTCGAGATTCAGGAGAACGTGCGCGGCGAAGACGTGTTCATCCTGCAGAGCACCTCCTTCCCCGCCAACGACCACCTGATGGAGCTGCTGATCATCACGGATGCGCTGCGCCGTTCCTCGGCCAAGCGCATCACCGCCGTGGTGCCCTATTTCGGTTACGCCCGGCAGGACCGCAAGCCGGGGCCGCGCACGCCGATCTCCGCCAAGCTTGTCTCGAACCTGATCACCCATGCCGGGGCCGACCGCGTGCTGACGCTCGACCTGCATGCCGGCCAGATCCAGGGCTTCTTCGACATCCCCGTCGACAATCTCTATGGCGCGCCGATCATTGCCCGCGACATCAAGCAGCGGCTCCAGCTCAAGAACATCATGGTCGTCTCGCCCGATGTCGGCGGCGTGGTGCGCGCCCGCGCGCTGGCCAAACGCATCGACGCACCGCTCTCGATCGTCGACAAGCGCCGCGAGCGCGCCGGCGAGTCCGAGGTCATGAACATCATCGGCGATGTCGAAGGCTACAACTGCATCCTGATCGACGACATCGTCGATTCGGGCGGCACGCTCTGCAACGCCGCCGAAGCGCTGCTGAAGAACGGAGCCGCCGCCGTCTATGCCTACTGCACCCACGGCGTCTTCTCGGGCGGCGCGGTGAGCCGCATCTCGCAGTCAAAGATCAAGGAGTTCGTGGTGACGGACTCGATCATGCCGACCGAAGCCGTCAAGGTCGCGCGCAACATCCGCACCTTGCCGATCGCCGAGTTGCTGGGCGAAGCGATCAAGCGCACCGCCACCGAAAGCAGCGTGTCGAGCCTGTTCGATTGAGCGGGACGCCTTACCTGCGAAGGGTTGTCGAAGTCGGGACAATCGTCGCTTCGGATTCACACGCCCCCCACGACGGAGTCGCAGGGGCACGGTTGACCTTCGCGGCTGATGTCAGCGGTCAAACTGCTGCGACCGCCAGGGCGGCCTCGTCGGTCTTCGCCTTCACCGGAATGCGCAGGTAGCGCACACCATTGGCTTCCGCGTGGGAAAAGCGGCCTGCGCGGATATTGACCTGGATCGAGGGCAGCAGGAGCCGCGGGACAGCGAGCTTGGCGTCGCGCGCCTCCCGCATCGCGACAAAGGCCTCCTCCGCGATGCCTTGCTTGACATGAACGTTCTGCGTGCGTTGCGCCGCAACGGTCGTCTCCCAGGCGAAGTGATCGCGTCCCGGCGCCTTGTAGTCATGGCACATGAAGAGCCTCGTCTCCGGCGGCAGCGAGAGGACGCGCTGGATGGAGCGATACAGCGTGCGCGCATCGCCGCCCGGAAAATCCGCCCGCGCTGTCCCGAAATCAGGCATGAACAGCGTATCTCCGACGAACGCGGCATCCTCGATCAGATAAACGATGTCGGCAGGTGTATGCCCCGGCGTATGCAGGATGCCTGCCGCCATGCCTCCGATGCTGAAGCGATCGCCATCCTTGAACAGAAGATCGAAATCACTGCCGTCGGGCTTGAGATCGATCGCATTGAACACCGGGCGGAAGATGCGCTGGACATCCTTGATGTGCTCGCCGATGCCGATGCGCGCCCCTGTCTTGGCCTTGATGTACGGTGAGCCGGAGAGGTGGTCGGCATGGGCGTGGGTCTCGAGCGCCCAGACGATCCGCAGGTCTTCCGCGGCAGCCTTGGCCAGAATCGCCTCGACGGAGCGCGTGTCGACCTCCCCGGCATTGGGATCATAGTCGAGCACCGGGTCGATGACGGCGGCCTCACGCGTCACAGGGTCGGCGACCAGATAGCTGACCGTGTTGGTCGCTTCATCAAAGAAGGCGTGAATCAGGGGTTTGCGATCGGCGGCGCTGGGCATCGGAAGGTCCTCTTGAATGGCCTGTTGACATACATATCATCGATATCTAAATAAGCAATATCTTAATTAGAGAACTCAGATGGACACTGGCTCTCCACAACTCGACAGGGAGACTTTTGAGGCCAACGCAATCGAGGTGGCGGACGTTCTGCGCGCGATCGCCAACGAGCGGCGGCTTCAGATTCTGTGCCTGCTCATGGAAGGCGAAGCCACTGTCGGCACGCTGGTCGCGCGTGTCGGCATCAGCCAGTCGGCGCTGTCCCAGCATCTGGCCAGGATGCGCGATGAGGGGCTTCTGGCCTTCCGCCGCGAGAGCCAGACCCTCTGGTACCGCATTGCCGACGGCCGCATCCGCGATCTGATGGCCGAACTCTACCGTCTTTACTGCCGCAAGGCCTGAACTGCATCCCACCTTGAAAGGAACAGCCCATGTCGATCAGACATCTCTCTCCCGCTGAAGCAAACGTGCTGATGAGCAAAGGAGCCACGCTCGTCGACATCCGCGAGATCGACGAGCACCGCCGCGAGAACATCCCCGGTGCACGCCATCACGCCCTGTCCGGCATTGAGCGGCGGCCGCCGAAGGCCGAGGGCACGGTGATCTTCCATTGCCGCAGTGGCAACCGCACCATGGTCAACGCCACACGACTGGCAGCGACGGTTCCGGGTGCGAAAGTCCATATCCTCGAAGGCGGCATCGAAGCCTGGCGCGATGCAGGGCTGCCGACCCGCAAGGACCCGCGCCAACCCATCGAGTTGATGCGGCAGGTGCAGATTGGCGCCGGCTCCCTTGTGGCGGCTGGCTTTGCCCTTGGGGCAGTCGTCCATCCCGGATTCCACGCGCTGTCCGGCCTAGTCGGCGCAGGCCTGATCTTCGCCGGCGTCACGGGATTCTGCGGCATGGCCCGCCTTCTGGCGTTGGCGCCATGGAATCGTGGCATCACCGCGCCGGCAAGCTGATCGGGACACATCTGTGATGGCCGATCTGCTCTCCGGTTTCTCGGGCGCGCTTGTCGGCTTCATCCTTGCCCTGGTTGGAGGCGGAGGCTCCGTGCTGGCGGTGCCCCTGCTGGTCTATGGTGTCGGCGTCACGTCGACCCATGTCGCGATCGGCACCAGCGCGCTTGCGGTGTCTGCCAGTGCGCTGGCCAATCTGCTCGGCCACGCCCGGGCGGGCCGTGTCAAATGGCGCTGCGGCCTTGTCTTCGCTGCAGCCGTGGTGACCGGCGCCCTGCTCGAAGTCTTGAACATGGACCACAATGGCATTGATTGATGGCTCCTCCCAAGAGGCGAGCCGAAGGTGCGGGCGCAATTCGGTTCGTACAATTTCGACTGTTTTTGCTTATCCAAGGCCGCCATCAGTCTGAAAAATCCTGAAGACCATCGAGACTTCGGAAATGGAATCAAGCCGAAATGAAAATTTCCAGAAATTTTATTTCCACTTCCGGCCAATGATTTTTGCTGTCATGATGTTTGTATATTTTCAATAAATACAATTATTTGCGACCGCGCGAATACTGATGAGAATTTATTTCGCGCGGTTCTGGTATTGTTTTGAAGATCAGAATTTGCCGTTGGTGTGGGGCATCTCGGCTGGAATGGTCGAGATCGTATCCCAATGCTCGACAATCTTGCCGTTTTCGATGCGGAAGAGATCAAAGAATGCGGTCGGGGTTGCCCCCAGCTTGCCTTCGGAGGCCGTGAAGACAAAGTTCCCTTCCGCCACGATGATGGGCGTCCGAGTATAGCTCATGGCCTGCCCGGCTGCGGCAAAGGCTTTCAACGCGGCGCCGAGCCCGTCGAGCCCATTTGCGACGAGCGGATTGTGCTGGGTGTAGTTCGTCGTCGAGATGTAATCCGTCACGCGTTCAGGTGCTGCGCCCTGAAGCACATCGCGGACGAAACCTTCGACTAGCGCCTTGTTCTGGCCGGTCTTGGCATGGTCCGTGATCTGGGTCGGGCCGTCGGTCATGCTGTTGCCGGATACCGTCTGTCGGACCAGCGGCTGTAAGTTATCCCAGTGTTCGGCGACTTTGCCATTCTCGACGCGGAACACGTCAAAAGCGACGAGCGTATCACCACCGAAAGCCTGGGCATTCTCGTAGGTCACATGC
Organism: Hyphomicrobiales bacterium; assembly: GCA_027483505.1. Lineage (GTDB taxonomy): Bacteria > Pseudomonadota > Alphaproteobacteria > Rhizobiales > Beijerinckiaceae > Allobosea. The sequence continues at coordinate 3,628 of JAIXUP010000046.1, read as the reverse complement.
AGAACGACGAGATTGCCTTCGGCAATCACGCGATGGATCGTGGCCTTGATCCTGCTTTCTTTCAGAGCAGGAATAAAACCCAGGATCGGTGCGGCACCGGTGGGAACTGCCACATTGTGCTGGATGTAGTTTTCAGCCAGCAATTTGCTGGCCGCAGTCTGGTCGAAATTAGTGAAAATGGCGAGGACTGCGCTCAACACGATTTCTTTGGGGGTCATTCAGTAGCTCCTTCCGAGGTTTCCATCAGGGCGCAAATCAGGTATTGCTTTGACACCAAGTGTCAATTACGCACCAAAAGGAAACCAGGTATGCTCGCCATCACCGTCACGACCGAAGAGGAGAGCGGGCTATGCCCCGTGCGGAGCATTCTCGGCACGGTCACCGGGAAGTGGAGTTCGCTTATCTTGCTTGCTCTCGAAGATGGCCCGCTGAGATTCTCGGCCATCAAACGGGTGATCGGAGACATCACCCAGCGCGTCCTGACTGAAAACCTCAGGGCACTGGAACGTGACGGATATCTGACGCGTAAAGTTGTTTCCGGCTCTCCGGTGGAAGTCCACTATGCGCTCACACCGACTGGCATTGATCTTGTGGCACGTTTTATCCCGCTCGTGACATGGGCGACTGCACATTATGAGACCGTGCAAGCTGCGCGACGGCACTACGATGCAACTCATTCCAGATAACGGGTACTGAAGTCCCTGATCCTGATGCGCCCGGATGCCGATAGCGAATGACGGCGTTGGTCTATGTCTGCAAGGGTTTGCTTGGCTGTCCAAAAAACTTCGACTGCAGTGACCGGGAGCATCATGAGTCCAGGAAGGAACGAGCGCGACCGGTAGATTGAAAGCACGCGATCAATTCACAAATCAAGAATTGTGCAACGCAAAGTGGGGCCACCGACAAATCCTGTCGGCACCCCCAAGTGGGTAGGGCTCGGGCACCCTCCGACCCCTCGGCGAACGCTACGCTCATGAACGAAGTCGGTTCGGATTGTTTCAACAAGCCCGGAGCGAAATATCTTCCGAAACCGTGAACCTATTCCTTCTGTCGTCCGACCAATCATTACCGAGGCAGATTTGAGCCTCTGGCTTCAGATCGGAAGGAACATCAAGTGAGCAAAATCAACACCTTTGGCTTGGCGCCAAGCTCTCAGCTGATCGATTCAAAACCTCGGAAGATCAGCATGAAATCCAAATCCAGATACTGGATTGTGGCGCTATCTATTTTCCTGGTGCCCAGCATGGTCCAGCAAGCAGAAGCCAGAAAGCCGAAACCAAAACCAACGCCCGGTTGCTGCGAGAAAAACGGCTGGAAAGAGCCGTGCATCATTTGCACGCGATAGACCAACACTGGAGGAATTCCCATGCGCACTAATGTAATTTTCGCCGGTCTTCTTGGCCTTACAACAGCTATGATTGCCCTTGGGGCTGGTGCCGGAAGCGCTCGGGCGACACCGGGTTGCCAACGGCACCCCGACTATGCTCACCCCGGGTATGTCTGGAAATGCAACCATTGGGAGCGAGTACAGGCCCCTAGACCGTCCTGCACGACACCTCCGGACCCCCGCCGCGGATACATCTGGAAATGTGACCACTGGGAGCGAGCACAGGCTCCTAGACCGTCCTGCACGACACCTCTGGAACCCCGCCGCGGATTTATCTGGCAGTGCGACCACTGGGAAAGGGCGAGAGCCGGAGGCCCTGACATTCGTGATCACCGTTGGGGCAATGAGCCGAATGTGCGTGATCATCGCTGGAGCAATGGGCCGATTGTGCACGATCACCGACGCTGGCGTTGACATCTGCCGCCGTGCCAACCCCTGAACCATCAAGGGGTTGGCACGCCGCGCACTTCATGCAGCGCATTCTGCCCGATGGTACTCGTCATCTTGAGGTGGGCATAGCCACGGTCTACCCGTCATTACCTCAGTCAAGAACTGTGCCACGCGATCCGACGCCAACGGATTGAACGGCTTATGCGTTGCACAGGTTACGGTGCAGAACATCGTGGCGGCTTGTGTGACGCCTTCACCAGAGCGGTTTGCGGCTAACCAACGCCGTCGACAGCGATGAGCGCAAGGCGCAGCCGTGCGCCCCACACCTTGCCACCCTCGCCCATCCGCGTTATACGCGCGCTGCCCTCTCCAGACACCCTTGGAGGCTAGGGGGCAGGCGGCCGCCGGTTGGCGGCGCTTTCATTTTGTGAAGGATCAAACACATGTCCGCTATGAAGCAGATCAAGGCTTCGGCGCGCGCGTCTGGTGGCAAGGGGGCCGCCCGCGCAGTTCGTCGTACTGGCAAGATTCCCGCCGTGATTTACGGTGGTGGCGAAGCCGCACTCCCCATCGCGCTCGACTATGCCCAGACCAACCGTCTGATCTATGCCGGCCACTTCCTGACCACCGTGTTCGAGATCGATGTCGACGGCACCATCGTCCGCGCCGTGCCGCGCGACTACCAGCTCGAGCCTGTCAAGGACACGCCGCTGCATGTCGACTTCCTGCGTCTGTCGGCAGGCTCGATGATCCGCGTCGAAATCCCGATCCACGTCACCGGCCAGGATGTCTCGCCGGGCGTGAAGCGCGGCGGCATGGTGCAGATCGTCGAACACTCGCTCGAGATGATGGTGCCGGCGGACAACATCCCCGACGCGCTGGAAATCTCGGTCGCGACACTGAACATCGGCGGCTCGGTCCACCTTGCTGACGTCAAGCTGCCGGAAGGCTGCAAGACCATCACCCGCGAGAACCTGACGCTGGTCGCCGTCTCGACCCCGACGAAGCTGGCCGACGAGCCGGCGGCGGCAGCCGCTGCTGCCCCTGCCGCCGCCGCTCCGGCCAAGGCACCCGCCAAGGGCTGATCGGCCCGGCCTATCATGCTGTCAGGACGGCCGGGCCCGGGCCCGGCCGTTTCTGTTTGGAGTGTGTGACATGCTGCTCTTGGTCGGCCTCGGCAATCCCGGCGCGCGCTACGCCGGCAACCGGCACAACATCGGCTTCATGGCGCTGGACGAGATCGCGCGCACGCATCGCGCAGGCCCCTGGCGCGCGCGCTTTCAGGGCGAGGCCACCGAAGCCGTGATCGGCTTTGGCAAGGCGCTGCTGCTCAAGCCGCTGACCTTCATGAACCTGTCGGGACAGGCGGTGCAGGCGGCGGCGCAGTTCTACAAGATCGAGCCGAAGAACATCGTCGTCCTGCATGACGAGCTTGATCTCGCCCCGGCCAAGCTCCGCGTGAAGACCGGCGGCGGCAATGCCGGCCATAACGGCCTGCGCTCCATCACCGCCCAGTGCGGCAACGACTATCGCCGCGTGCGCATGGGCATCGGCCATCCCGGCGACAAGGCGCTGGTGCATGCCTATGTGCTGAACGACTTCGCCAGGGCCGAGCAGCCATGGGTGGACGACCTGTGCCGCGCCTGTGCCGACAAGGCCGCATTGCTCGTCGGCGGATTCGACGAACGCTTCCAGAGCGACGTCTCCCTGATCATGCAGGGCAAGGGCTGGGGTGAATCGCCCCGAGTTTTCTAGACGCCCTCGGATTGCGTTTTGTGCTGTCGTTCGAACTCGACGGGTGACAGCATCCCGTTCCGCGCGTGCTTGCGGGTAGGGTTATAGAACATCTCG
>JAIXUP010000032.1 GCA_027483505.1 Hyphomicrobiales bacterium | reverse complement strand
TCCAACCGGCATTTTCGAGCCGGGCCGGATGTATGCGGGGATGTGAGCGATGCAAACCAACTTCACCCCCGAACAGCTCGCCGCCGATCCGCGCAATGCGTCGTCGGAGAAGATCCTGCGCACCTGTGTGCATTGCGGCTTCTGCACAGCCACCTGCCCGACCTATCTGCTGCTCGGCGATGAGCTGGATTCGCCGCGCGGGCGCATCTACCTGCTCAAGGACATGCTGGAGAACGGCAAGCCGGCCACCGCCGAAGTGGTCAAGCATGTCGACCGCTGCCTGAGCTGCCTGGCCTGCATGACCACCTGCCCGTCCGGCGTGCACTACATGCACCTCGTCGACCACGCCCGCGCCCATATCGAGGAAACCTACACGCGGAGCTGGCATGACCGGCTCATGCGCAAGGTTCTGGGCGCGATCCTGCCCTACCCCAACCGCTTTCGCCTCGCCATCCTCGGCGCGATGATCGCCAGACCTTTCAAGGGCTTACTGGGCCTGATTCCAGCTTTGGGTCCGCGACTTGACTCAATGTTGCAGCTTGCCCCGGCGCAAGTGCCGCCACGCTCGGCTGCCGTTCCGGGGCGCTCCTTCCCGGTCGCCACGCGGCGGAAGCGGGTTGCGATGCTCACCGGCTGCGCCCAGCCCGTGCTCAACCCGATGATCAATGATGCCGCCATCCGGCTGCTGAACCGGCATGACGTCGAGGTGGTGCTTCCCAGGGGCGAAGGCTGCTGCGGCGCGCTGGTCCACCACATGGGCCAGGAGCACGCCGGCCATGTCGCCGCGAAACGCAACATCGACGCGTGGATGGCCGAGATCGAGGGCGAGGGCCTCGACGCGATCATCATCACCGCCTCGGGCTGCGGCACGACGATCAAGGATTACGGCTTCATGCTGCGCGATGACGCCGCCTACGCGGAGAAAGCGGCAAGGGTTTCATCGCTCGCGATGGACATCAGCGAATTCCTCGAAACCCTTGAACTGACTCCGGTTCGGGCGATCGGCCTGACGGTGGCCTACCATTCCGCCTGCTCGATGCAGCACGGCCAGAAGCTGAAGGACGGCCCGAAGAAGCTGCTCAGCGCTGCCGGCTTCAAGGTCAGGGAGGTGCCGGAAGGCCACATCTGCTGCGGCTCGGCGGGGGTCTACAACATCCTCCAGCCCGAGATCGCCGGTCAGCTTCGGACACGCAAGGTCGGCAACATCCTGAAGACGCGGCCCGACATCGTCGCCACCGGCAACATCGGCTGCATGACCCAGATCGGCAAGGGCTTTGTCGATGGCGGCCACGCCATCCCGGTCGTGCACACGGCGGAGTTGATCGACTGGGCCACCGGCGGCCCGATGCCGAGCGTGCTGGAGGAGGCCGGCTTTGCCGACGTTCCGGTGACCGGCCCCATCGTGCGGCGGAACGTCCTGCTCGCAGCCGAGTAGAAATCCGGTTCCGGCCGGCGAGATCAATGACCTGGAGCATGCCTTGAGCGAAAAGCCGTGGCCGCTTTTCGCAGCATGCTCTAGCGCATGCGCGTCTTGCATGGCCGCGGCTTTCCTGCCGGGCTGTCTCGTGGTCTAAGACAGGTCCCTCACGCTGGTCATGGTCCCTTGTCGCCACTCTACGGCATCTCGCTGAAGCTGATCTCCGGCCTTGCGTTCACCTGCATGTCGGCCCTGATCAAGGCGATGAGCGTGCGCTACCCGATCGGGCAGTTGGTGTTCTTTCGTTCCTCCATGGCCCTGATACCGCTGCTGATCTGGCTCGCCTATCTGCGCCATCTGTCGGACGCGATCACCACCAAACGCCCGCTGAACCACCTCAAGCGCGGCATCATCGGCTCGACCGGCATGTTCTGCGGCTTTGCGGCCCTGAGCTATATCCCGCTGCCCGATGCGGTGGCGATCAGCTACGCCACGCCCCTGCTCGTGGTCGTGCTGGCGGCGCTGGTGCTTGGCGAGACGGTGCGGATCTACCGCTGGTCCGCCGTCGCCATCGGCATCGTCGGGGTGGCGCTGATGCTTTCGCCCCACCTGTCCCCGGCGCGGCTTGCCGAAATGGCGAGAGGCGGGCCGGCGATCGGCGCCATGTTCGCCCTGTCCGGCGCCCTGTGCTCGGCGGCGGCAACGATCGAGGTCCGCAAGCTCACCGAGACAGAGACCACGGGCGCCATCGTGTTCTACTTCATGACGTTGACGGCGCTGCTCGGCCTCACCACGATCATGTTGGGCTGGGCCATGCCGCAGACGCTGCTGGATTGGGCGGCGTTGATCGCGATCGGCATCCTCGGCGGCATCGGGCAGATCATGATGACCCAGAGCTACCGCTACGCCGACGCCTCGCTGATCGCGCCATTCGAATACACGCAGATGATCTGGGCCGTGGCGCTCGGCTGGTTCGTGTTCGGTGATTTTCCCGCACCGATCGTTCTTGTCGGCGCCGGCATCGTCATCGCGGCAGGGCTGTTCGTGCTGTTCCGCGAGCAGCAACTCGGCCTGCTGAAGGCCAAGGTCCGCGAAGCGGCTCCGACCCTGTCAAAATGACGGCCGGCCTCTCGTTCAGGGACTGGCCGGCAGGCGCCACGCGCACGCTCGCGGTGCTGTCGGTGACGATGATCATCGCCTGGGGCACATTGTTCTACGGCGTCACGCTGATCGGCCCGCGCATCATGGCCGAGACGGGCTGGAGCAAGACCCTGATCTTCGGGGCGTTCTCCCTCGCAATGCTGACCTCGGGGCTGATCGCTCCGCGCGTCGGTGGGCTGATTGACCGCACTGGCGGCCGGCATGTGATGGCCATCGGCTCGGTGGTTGGCGGTGTTGGCTATGCGGTGCTCGCCTATGCGGCCAACCCTCTCATGCTCTATCTCGCCTATGCCATCATCGGGCTCGGCATGGCTGGCAGCCTCTACGACCCGGCCTTTGCCTCGCTGGCCCGCATTGCCGGGCCGAAGGCGCGCACTGCCATCACCTTGCTCACCCTTGGCGGCGGGCTTGCCTCCACCGTGTTCTGGCCGCTGGGACTGTGGCTGCTATCGTTCATGGACTGGCGCGGCCTGTGCCTGGTCTATGCCGCCCTGAATGGCGTCATCTGCGCCGCGCTCCACCTTGGCGGCATCAGTGGCGAGAAAGCTTCTCTCGCCCCGTCAGGCACGTCCGAGACGGCTGCTGACCGGCATGGCTCCTCTGATCCGGCCCTGCGCGGCAAGATCGTCATGCTGCTGGCGCTCGTCTTCATGGCGCATGGGCTGGTCAGCAACGGCATGTCGGTCCACATCACCACCCTGCTTGCGGCGCTGGGGCTGAGCGAGGCGCAGGCCGTCAGCGTCGGCACGTTGATCGGCCCGTCGCAATCGGCAGGGCGGCTGATCGAACTGGCGCTGGGCGGGACCTATCCCGTGATGCGGCTGGGCTATGTCGCGACGGGCACCCTGCCCTTCGCCTTCGCGGCGCTGGCACTGGCCGGTGCGACGCTGGCAGGCATGATCGCCTTCGCCGTGCTTTACGGCATCTCCAACGGCCTCGTCACCATTGCCCGCGGCGTGATCGTGCTTGGCCTGCTCGGGCGGGAGAACTACGGCCGCACGCTCGGCGCGATCGCCATGCCAACCCTCGCGGCCAAATCCCTTGCGCCGATGGCCTTCGCGGTGCTCATCGATCTGGCGGGGGCGGGTGTTGCGCTCGGGGTCATGGCGGCCTGCGGCCTTGTGGCGCTGGTCGGCATGATCGCGCTTGGCATTCTGGTCGGCCGGCAGGGCGGCTGATCCAAAATGCGGCGGCGCGGCCTCGTATGCGACAGCGCGCCCTTGCGCCGCTGACACAAGCCATGCATGGTCCAGTCCGGAATTACAAACAATTGTCCGCTTTGCCGGACAAGCCGGCAGACATCGGATCGGGCGACATGGGCATCGAGATCAAGGACAAGCCGCGGGAGCTGGAAAGCGGCGCGCAGATCATCTCGGGCAACCTGGGCAAAACCATCCAGCGCCTGCGCAAGGCCTACAACCTGTCGCTCTCCGAACTCGCCGAACAATCCGGCGTGGCCAAATCGATCATCAGCCAGATCGAGCGCAACGAGACGAACCCGACGCTCGCCACGATCTGGCGGCTGTCCCAGGCGTTGGATGTCTCCATCGAGCGCGTGCTGTCGGATGCGGAGGAGGAGGCCTTCATCGAGAAATCGACCAAGGCCGACACACCCATCCTTGTGTCGGAAGACGGCAAGATGCGCCTCGCCATCGTCGGCTGGATCAAGACGGTGGAATGGCTGCAGTGGTATGCCGTGACCTCAGAACCGGGCGGGCAGCTTGAATCCGAAGGCCACCAGCGCGGCTCGGTCGAGTGCCTTTCGGTCGCCTCTGGCGAATTCGAGGTCGAGGTCTCGGGCGTGACGCAGCGCGCCAAGGCGGGCGAGACGCTGCGTTACCGCTGCGACCGCCCCCACACCGTGCGCTGCGTCGGCAACCAGCAGGGCGAAGCGAGCATGGTGTGCATTCTCAAGGCCGCGGTGATGGAGTGAGCCCAGCTTGAAACGACACAGACTGCATCGACTTCAGTGACCTGACGATCTCCCCGCACGGACCGTTCCCATGCCGACCATCACCTGCATCGAAGACCTCCGCCTTCTCGCCAAGTCGCGCGTGCCGCGCATGTTCTACGACTATGCCGATTCAGGCTCGTGGACCGAGAGCACCTACCGCGCCAACACCACCGATTTCGAGAAGATCAGGCTGCGCCAGCGCGTCGCGATCAACATGGAAGGCCGCTCGACGGCCACGACCATGATCGGCGAGACGGTCGCCATGCCGGTGGCCTGCGCGCCGACGGGCATGACCGGCATGCAGCACGCCGACGGCGAAATCCTGGCCGCCAAGGCCTGCGAAGCCTTCGGCGTGCCGTTTACGCTCTCGACCATGAGCATCTGCTCGATCGAGGACGTGGCGGGGGCAACGAAGAAGCCATTCTGGTTCCAGCTTTATGTGATGCGCGACTGGGATTTCACCAAGAACCTGATCGACCGCGCCAAGGCCGCCGGCTGCTCGGCACTGGTGGTAACAGTTGACCTGCAGATTCTCGGCCAGCGCCACAAGGACATCAAGAACGGGTTGTCCGCCCCGCCCAAGCCGACCATCGCCAACATGATCAACCTCGCCACCAAGCCGCGCTGGTGCCTGGGTATGCTCGGAACCCAGCGCCGCACCTTCCGCAACATCGTCGGCCATGCCAAGGGCGTCTCGAACATGAGCTCGCTGTCGAGCTGGACGGCGGAGCAATTCGATCCACGCCTGTCCTGGACCGATATCGAGCGGATCAAGCAGATGTGGGGCGGCAAGCTGATCATCAAGGGCATTCTTGACCCCGAGGATGCCGAGATCGCCGCCAGCATGGGCTGCGATGCGATCATCGTCTCGAACCACGGCGGACGGCAGCTGGATGGCGCGATGTCGTCGATCGCGGCGCTGCAGCCCATCCTCGACAAGGTCGGCGACAAGGTCGAGGTGCATTTCGACGGTGGCATCCGATCGGGGCAGGATGTGCTGAAGGCCGTCGCGCTCGGGGCCAAGGGCACCTATATCGGCCGCGCCTTCCTGTATGGTCTCGGCGCGATGGGCGGCGAAGGCGTCACCAAGACGCTCCAGATCATCCACAAGGAGCTCGATCTGACCATGGCCTTCTGCGGGCGCAGGAACATCGCGGATGTGGGCCGCGATATCCTGATCTTGCCTGAGCGGATGTGATCAACCGGACAATCTGAAAAGCTGCGGCCTGCGTAGGTATCCGGTAGGCTGAAGGCGCTTTCGCGAGGACGGGAAATGACAGGTTCGGCGGCAGTACCCGTCTACGGCGATCACCCCTCGCGCGCTGCCATCCTCAGCGAGCTGCACGCGCGGCCCTTCGCCACCATGGACACGCCGCGGCGTGTCCTGCATTTCGCCTACACCACCGATGCGGGGCAGGCCTCATCCGCCGCCGATGCGCTGGCAGCCTTCTGCTCGCAGCGCAGCCTACCCGCGCCGGCCAGCAATGCGCGCCACCACCGCGTGAGCATCCAGGGCGCGATCCTGCGCTTCGAGCGGCACAGCGAATTCTGCACCTATAGCTGGGAGTTCGATGCCGCCGCCGGTGCAGACGATGCGCCCTTCCGGCCAGCGGCGCGCGAATTCGCCAAGCTGATGAACCTGTTGCCGCAGCCCGGCCCGCTGATGGTCGCGATTGACCTGCATCTGGTGAAGGCGGCGAAGGTGACGGACAGTCTGGAGACCCTTTTCGGCGTGGCCAACCTTGCCGCCTCGCAGGTCGAGGACAATGCCGCGATCCTTGCCACCGATTTCCGCAGCGATCCCGACGGCTTCGTCAAGCTGCTGATCCTTGATGAGCACCTGACCAGCGCCAAGGCGGGCGCGCTGGTGCAACGCGCGCTCGAAATCGAGACCTACCGCACCTTTGCCCTGTTGGGCCTGCCGGAGGCGCAGACGCTCTCGCCTTCGATCCGCAAGATCGAATTGCAGTTGCCCTGGCTGATGCAGCAGATGCAGGCAACCGAGGGCTTCGAGGCCAATCGCAAGCTGCTCTCGCGGCTGACCGAGCTTGCGGCCGAACTTGAAGGGGGGGCTGCCGGTTCGCTGTTCCGCTTCGGCGCGACGCGCGCCTATGACGATCTGGTGAGGCTCAGACTGGAAGCCATCGGCGAGAAGGCGTTGCCGGGCCAGACCACGCTGTCTGGCTTCCTGTCGCGCCGGCTCGCCCCGGCGATCCGCACCTGCGTCTCCACCGAGGAGCGGCAGGCCAACCTGTCGCGCAAGCTGGCCCGCGCCGCCCAGTTGCTGCGCACCCGCGTCGACATCGACCTTGAAAGCCAGAACCAGGAGTTGCTGCGCGCCATGAACGAGCGCGCGCAGGTTCAGCTTCGCCTGCAGCAGACCGTGGAAGGCCTGTCGGTCGCGGCGGTGAGCTATTATGTACTCGGCCTGCTGGGCTACCTGTTCAAGGCGTGGAAAGACGCAGGCGGAGGGCCAGACCCGGTCATCTCGACCGCCCTCGCTCTCCCCCTTGTCGTCATCGGCGTCGCGCTGGCCGTCCGCAGGGTGCGGCGCGGCCATTACGAAAAGAAAACCTGACCTTCAGAACGCCGAGCGGAACCAGCCGCCGTCGATCAGGATGTTCTGCCCCGTGATGTAGCCGGCCTGCTGCGAGCACAGGAACGCACAGACCTCGCCGAACTCTTCCGGTGTGCCGAAGCGCCCGGCCGGCACCGTGGATATGCGGGTCTTGGCCATCTCCTCGACGGTCTTGCCCTGCGCGTCGGCCTGCTTCTTGGTCGTGCCACGCAGGCGGTCGGTGTCGAACATGCCGGGCTGCACGCTGTTGATCGTGACATTGGCGTGGGCCACCTCACGGCAGACGCCGGCCAGGAACGAGGTCAGTCCCGCGCGCGCGCCGGAAGACAGGTCGAGGCCTGTGATCGGCGTCACCACGCTTGCCGAAGTGATGTTGACGATGCGACCGAACCGACGCGCGATCATGCCATCGACGAGGCGCTGGATCAGTTCGATCGGCGTCACCATGTTCTGGACGACGCCGTCCAGCATGGCGGCGCGGTCGATATCGCGGAAGCCCTTGGGCGGCGGCCCGCCATTGTTGTTGATCAGGATGTCAGCCTCCGGCGCCGCCGCGATCAGCGCGTCCTGCCCCTCGCGCGTGCCGACATCGGCCACCACCGCGGTGACCTTGACCCCGGTCGCTGCCCGGATTTCACCGGCGGTTTTCTCCAGCACGGCGGCATCACGCCCGTTCAGCACCAGCGTGCACCCCGCCCGCGCCAGCGAGAAGGCTGCTCCCCGGCCAAGACCGCGGCTCGACGCGCAGACAATGGCCGTGCGGCCCGACAATCCAAGATCCATGCAATCACTCCCCATGAAGACGGTGTTTTATGCGGCGTGCATCGCCGCAGCGCCAGCGCAAAATCTCACGGGGACATGCGCGCCCACGGCGGGCGGTTCAGCCGTAGATCAAGGCCTTCGCAGTCGTGGGCAGGGCGTCGATCTGCGCCAGGGACATCGTGGAGCCGGAAGGTTCGACCTTGGACGGCGCGGCCATCGCCGGGGCAGCATCCTCGTCGGCAGGCAGGTCTGCTTCCGGTTCGAATTCGACCTCGAGATTCTCGGCGTCGTCGATCACCACCTGGATGTCTTCGAACGCCATGATGTCTTCGGTGAAGCTCGCCGGCATGTCGGCCGATTGCACGGCCAATGCCATCGCTGCTGCGGGATCGTGCGCCGCATCAGGCTCGTCAGCCACCGGGGAAAAGTCGATGTCGTCGTCCGCATGCGGATCTTCGGCATCCCGGGCCGGTTCCAGTGCGTCAAGCAAGGCGGGTTCGGCGTGCCCGAACTCCACGGCTGCCGCTTGCCTGCCATCGGACTCCGGCTCGACGATCACCTCGTCGATGTCATGCTGGGTCAGGTCGGCCGGCGCGGCTGAAATGGCATAACGCGAACCATCCTGCGACTCGGGGCTTGGGGTCGCGGCGCTGCGTCCCTCTGGCCCTGCCCACAGATCAACCAGCGCGTTGATCCGCTCTTCAAGGAAGCTGAGCGTCCCGACAACCTTCTGCGTCCGCTGGGCTGTCAGGTCCTGGAAGCCGCAGGCTGTGTAGATCTCGGTCGCGAGATGATCGATCTTGTCGCAGACGGCCTCTTCAATCTGGCGCTCTCGCAGATGCCAGGCGATCTCCTGGATGCTCTCGGCGGCCGCCAGAATGTCGGACGTTGCGTTTTCCGTCGTCTTCACGATCGCATCGAGCGCGCTGGTGGCCTCCCCAAGCCGCACCCGTTCATTGCCGGAGATGCCGGAGTTCTCGAGGTCGTGCATAAGGCCGGAAATGGACTTCGCCATCACGACAAGGTCGGAGCGGACCCGGTCAACCTGCTCGAACGCCTCTTCGCCGTTGACCGTGCGTTCCAGCCGGCTGATGGCCGAGAGCAACATTGTTGTGTCGGCATTGCGGTTGCGCGCTGCGAACTCGCGCAGGAACCAGCGCCCCCTCGCCGTTTCCATCACGGCCAGTTCGATCGCGTTGTAGTCAGCTTCCGATACTGCCGGGAGTGAACTTGGATCGTTGATCATCTGTCGCCATGCCTGGAGCACATGTTTGCCGAACCGAATCGCCGATGGCGCGCACGTGCACCGAAAGTTACTAACATCTTCAAGGTAAACAAAATCTCCATGTCCGACGAACCCGCATCGGCCGCAGCAGCGCCTGCCGGCCCCCTCACGCAGCGCAGCGCCATGCTGCGCCTCAGCGCGCTGCAGGCCGCGAATTTTGCCGGCATCGGCATCTATCTGCCGTTCATGCCAGCCTGGCTGTCGTCGCAGGGTCTGAGCGAGAAGCAGATCGGCGTCACGCTGGCGATGGGCATGATCGTCCGCATGCTTGCAACCCAGCCGATCGCGTCGCTCGGCGACCGGCCATGGGGCGCCGCGCGCGTCCTGGTGCTGCTCCAGGTCCTGTGCGGGGGGGCCTATCTCGGGCTGACGAGGTTGCCGTCAGTGGAAGCGGTGATGGCCGCGATGGCGTGCGTCGCCGTGCTGACAGCCGGCGTGATTCCGCTCGGCGACCACCTCACCACGGCGGAGGTCAAACGCCGGCCGCGGCTCAACTTCGCGCGCATGCGCCTCTGGGGTTCGGTTTCGTTTCTGGTCATGAGCGTGCTGGCCGGCGTGATGGTGTCGCATCTGGGCATCGGCATGCTGCCCTATGCGCTCAGCGCCTGCTGTATCGTGGCGGCGGCCACCGCGTTGCTGGCGCCGGAGGAGCGGATTCCCCGCACCGTGGCATGGGCAGACAAGCGCCCGGACGCCATCGACCCGCAGCGCCGCGTTTTGCTCTGGCTGGTGATTGTCGCTTCAGCCCTTATCAACGCCAGCCACGCCATGCTGTACGGATTCGCGACCCTGCACTGGCGCGGACTCGGGATCGGCGACGGCACCATCGGCGCGCTCTGGGCCGTCAGCGTGGTGTCCGAAATCGGGATGCTGTGGTGGTTCGGGCGCAGCGCCTCAGCCAGTTTCGGCAATGCCGTGCTGTTCCTCGGCCTGTCCGGCATCGGTGCAGTGCTGCGCTTTGCCGCCATGCCCTTTGCCGACAGCCTGCCGGCGATCATTGCGGTCCAGGCTCTCCATGCGGTGAGTTTTGGCGCGCAATTGCTGGGCGTGATGGCCATTCTCGCCATGTTGTCGCCTGGCGGTCGCGGTGCGTCGATCCAGGGACGTCTGTCAGCGGTCAACGCCTGCCTGATGGGCGCAGCCACCCTGCTGTCGGGCGTGCTCTATGCGCGGTTAGGCGCCTTGGGCTTCCTTGCAATGCTGCCGATCGCCATGGCGGGCCTCGCTACCCTGGCGGCGGCTGCGATCCACGCGCGGCGTGTTTTGCTCGACACGGATGCAGGAGGCGCGCTAGGTCTGGAGCCGGACGCGCGCCGGGCCAACGTCCGTCTTGAGCCGGAGCAATGACAACAACGCTGTCGAATCCTGCCTTCGAGATCAACTTTGCGCAGGACCAGGCGACGATCGTTCTGACCGGCGAATGGACACTTGATCATGGTCGCCGCCTTGAGGGCATCATGCGGCAATTGCCCGTGAGCCTGGGCGAGGTCCGCAAGGCGTCGCTCGATCTCAAGCGGCTTGACCGCCTCGACACGCTTGGCGCACGGGTCATCGAGCAGATCAGCCATCGGCTGGGCAGCGACGGGGTCAAGGTCGAGATGCAGGACGCATCGGAACGGCACCTGACGCTGATCGGCGCCGTGCGGCACCGCAATGAACCGGTGGTTCCGCCACGGCGTTCGCGGCTGGTCGAACTGCTCGCCGATGTCGGGCAGACCGTGGTTCATGCCGGACAGGATCTGGTGCGCGGCATCAGCTTTATCGGCGAAGTTGTGGTCGCGATCGGGCGGGTCATGCTGCGTCCGGCCTCGTTCCGCTGGGCCTCGCTCGTGACCCAGCTTGAACTGATCGCCTTCCGCGGCGCGCCGATCATCATCCTGATCACCTTCCTGGTGGGCTGCATCGTCGCGCAGCAGGGAATCTTCCAGCTCCGGCGCTTCGGCGCGACCGCTTTCGTGGTGGACCTCGTCGGAATCATCACCTTGCGTGAACTCGCGCTGCTGCTCTGCGCCATCATGGTGGCAGGCCGCTCAGGCTCGGCGTTCACGGCGGAAATCGGCTCGATGAAGATGCGTGAGGAGATCGACGCCCTGCGCGTGATGGGACTCAATCCGGTCGATGTGCTGGTTGTGCCGCGCATCCTGGCGCTGATCATCGCGATGCCGATCCTGAGTTTCCTCGCCTCCATGGCCGGGCTGTTCGGCGCCGGCCTTGTCTCCTGGATCTATGGCGGGATTGCACCAGAGACGTTTCTGTCGCGTCTTCAGAGCGTCATCAACTACCGGCACTTCTCGGTGGGCCTGATCAAGGCGCCGTTCATGGCCGTCGTCATCGGCGCCATCGCCTGCATCGAGGGCCTGAATGTGAAGGGTTCGGCCGAGTCGCTGGGTCAGCAGGTCACGGCGTCCGTGGTCAAGTCGATCTTCATGGTCATTGTGCTCGACGGGCTGTTCGCCATGTTCTTTGCCTCGATCCGGTTTTGACCGCGATGGACGCTTCGCCCCAAGCGGATCAGGACCTGATCATCAAGGTGCGCGATCTGGTCGTGGCCTTCGGCGAGAAGACCATCCTCGACGGCCTGTCGCTGGATGTGCGGCGCGGCGAAATCCTCGGCTTCGTCGGGGGGTCGGGCACGGGCAAGTCGGTCCTGACGCGCGCGATCCTCGGGCTTGTCGAGAAGCAGGGCGGCACGATCTCGGTGTTCGGCACCGACCTTGATTCGGTCTCCGAAGCTGGCAAGCGTGACCTGGAGAAGCGCTGGGGCGTGATGTTCCAGCACGGCGCGCTGTTCTCGTCGCTCACGGTCGCACAGAACATCCAGGTTCCGATGCGCGAGTATCTCGACCTCTCGCCGACGATGATGAACGATCTGGCAGCGCTCAAGATCGAAATGGTCGGGCTCAGGCCCGACGCTGGCGACAAGTTTCCCTCGGAGCTCTCCGGCGGCATGATCAAGCGGGCCGCCCTGGCGCGGGCGCTGGCGCTTGATCCGGAGATCGTGTTCCTTGACGAGCCGACATCGGGGCTTGATCCCATCGGCGCTGCCGATTTCGACGAGTTGATCCGGACATTGCAGCAGACTTTGGGGTTGACGGTGTTCATGGTAACCCACGATCTCGACAGCCTCGCTTCCTCTTGTGACAGAATCGCCGCATTGGCTGACAAGAAGGTCGTGGCCGTCGGTGAGCTCAAGGACATGCTGGCCAGCACGCATCCCTGGGTGAAATCCTATTTCCGCGGCAAACGCGCGCTCGCACGCATGAAGGGCTGACAGGACCGAGATGGAAACCCGCGCCAACTATGCGTTGATCGGACTGTTCACGCTCGCGGTGCTGGGTGCGGCGTTCGGTTTCGTGTCGTGGTTTTCCGGTCTGGCCGGGGGCACGGACAGGCGGGAGATCCGGATCGTGTTTTCCGGCTCCGTAACCGGCCTGACGCGCGGCTCCAACGTGCTCTTCAACGGATTCCGGGTCGGCGAAGTCAAGGACATCCAGCTCTTCCCCGATGACCCGCGCTCGATCTTCGCCATCGCAGAAGTCGCCAACAACACGCCGATCCGCGAGGACACGCGGGCGCGCATTGAATCGCAAGGTCTTGCCGGCGTGGTCGCGATCCAGTTGCTTGGCGGCAAGGCGGACGCGCCTCCGCTGCAGGCGAAGGCAGGCCAGCCGCAGCCCACCATCATCGCCGAACGCTCCGAGGTTCAGGACCTGCTCGAAACCGTCCGCAATGTGGCGCGGCGCACCGATGACCTGTTCGAACGAATCGGCAGGCTGGTCGACGACAACGACAAGTCGATTGCGAACACGATCAAGAATGTCGAGAAATTCTCCGCAGCGCTGGGCGACAACTCCGAAGGCATCAGCAAGATGCTGGCCAGCATTTCAGCGGCGGCCGAGCGGATTGGCCCTCTCGCAGCGCAGCTTGAGGAGTTCAGCCGCGACATCTCGGGCATCGCCAAGCAGCTCGACATTGGCAAGGTCAACCGCAGCCTCAACAACCTCGACACCTTCACGAGCGCGCTCGCCGGTGGTTCCGGGGATGTAACCAAGACACTGCAGTCAGTAGCCGGCCTCACCGACAAGCTCAACCGCGCCGCCGATCAGGTCGAGGGCGTTCTGAAGGGCGCGCAGGCCTTCCTCGGGTCAGCCGCCGGGGGCGAAGGCCAGGGCGCGCTCGCCGATGTCGGGGCGGCGGCCCGTTCGATCCGCTCGCTTGCCGACAATCTCGACAAGCGCACCGCCGAGATCACCACGGGCATCAGCCGTTTCACCGGTCCTGGCCTGCGCGACATCGAGGCGCTGGCCAGCGACGGCCGCAGGACACTGAACGATCTCAACCGGACGCTGCGCAGTTTCGAGCGCAACCCGCAACAGCTTCTGTTCGGCAACAAACCGGCCATCCCGGATTACAATGGCCGACGCTGAGAGGTGTCTGGCGGGTCACATCTTGTGATTAGTTGGTGTCGCCACCCGGCCGGGGGTTGTGTCCACAGGCCGTTTGCGATTGGGTCGGCCGTGGCCCTGTTTGCGGCGCCCGTCCGAAAATCATTCATGATGCAGCTTTGCACCCGCCTGGAACGTTGTCTCCCCCGACCCCCTCTGGCGCTCATGCTCGCGCTTGCGTGCGGGCTGGCGTCCTGCAGCGGAGCGCCGGAGCGGACAACCTTCGACCTGACCGCGCCTGCCAATATCGGCCCGGTTTCGGGCCTTCGCGCACAACTGGTGGTCAACGAACCGACCACGGTGCAGGCGCTTGACTCGGATCGTATCCTGGTGCGCGAAGGCGGCGCGCTCTCCTATCTCCGCGACGCCCAGTGGGCCGACCGGCTGCCGAAGCTGTTCCAGGCCCGCCTGATCCAGACCTTCGAGAACGCGTCGCGGCTCGGCCGCGTCGGGCGGCCCGGCGACAGGATCGTGCCGGACCTCGCCCTCAACACGGACATCCGCAGCTTCGGAATCGAGACCGAGACCAGCCAGGCAGTGGTCGAGGTCACCGTGCGCATCATCAGCGACCGGTCCGGCAAGGTTGCCGCCGCACGCGGCTTTGTGGCGCGCGTGCCGGTCGCCAGCATTTCCGGCCCGGCGGCGGCGCAGGCGCTCGACGCCGCCCTGTCGCAGGTTCTGCGCGACATCGTGCGCTGGGGCGGGCGGGGCTGATCACGCTCCGCGAAATGAAAAGGCGCCCTGACGGGGCGCCTTGTTGTTGACGGCGTCGGGCCTGTCAGCTCCGGGCAGTCTATTCCAACCGGCCGCTCGCATGGGCCAGCATGGTGTAGACCTTGCCGGTTTCCGAAGTCAGGTAGCTGTTGGCGATTGCCTGGTCGCGGCCGCCATTGCTGCCCTCGTCGAGCAGCCGCTCGAACTCCTCGATATAGCGGTCGACCGTTTCCTTGAACTCGTCGTCGCGCCGGTACTTGCGGCGGATTTCGTCGAAGGTCTGCTGGCCCTGCAGGGTATAAAGACGGCGCGTGAACACGTTGCGCTCGCCACGCTTGTAGCGGTCCCACAATTCGACGGCGGCGTCATGGTCGATCATCCGGGCGATGTCGACCGAGAGCGAGTCGAGCTTCTCCAGCATCGGGACGCCCTGCTGAGCGACCGGCTTCTCCTCGCGGCTGGCGCGGGTCAGAAGGTCCGAGAGCCAGCCGCCGCGCGGCGCAGGGGCGGGTTCCGCCATCGGCGGCTCATCGCGCCGAACGGGTGCGGGCGCCGGACGCGGCGGCACCCGTGGCGCGGCCACCTCGCGTGCGATTTCGGCGACGCGCGGCTGGACCAGCGGCGGCGGCGCGACCCGCTCCGCAACCCGCGCGCGCGGTGCTTCTGGGGCCGCCACATCCAGCGTGCGGCCCGAACGCGTCACGATGTCAGAAAGCTCGTTCAGAGCCTTGATCTGGTCCCCGACGACCCGCCGCATGGCGGCCGTGGTTTCCTGAGTCTCGCGCGGCATGTCGAGCACGCCCTTGCGCAGTTCGGCGCGCGTCGCTTCCAGCTCGCGCTGGATGTCAGCGTTCATGGCGCGCAGTTCTGCAGCAGTCTGCTGGAACTGTTCGGTGACGCGCGTGAGGCCGCCGCCCAGATCGCCGGCGACGCCTTCGTAGGCCGCCCGAAGGGCAGCGGCAGTACGCTCCCGCTCCTTGCCGGTGTTGGTGCGCACGGTCTCGAAATGGTCCGAGATGGCGTGGCTGGTGGCTTCGGCGCTATCGGCCAGCACGGTCCCGATCTGGCGGGCGCGCTGTTCGGCGGCCTTGAGCGAATCCTCAACCAGCGCGGTGAATGACCGTGTGATCGATTCGACGTCCTCCGTGCGGGTCGAGATCGCGTGGAGCATCTCCTCGAGGCCCTGCTTGCGGTCCTGCAGCACTGTGCCGACCCGGTTCTCGACGGCTTCGAGCTGGCGCGTGGCCTGCGAGAGCGCCGCGATGTGCTCCTTGGTGGTCTCGGCCAGCGTCCGCCCCTGGTCGCCAAGCTGGTCGACGAGGCTGGAAGCCTGCACGATGGCGCCCTGCGACACGCCCTTGAGCGCATCGACCTGCTGCGCCACCTGCGAGCTCGCGCGGCTGGTTTCGTCCGACACGGCTGTGAGGATGGCCTGCAACTGGGTGACGCGCTCGCCCAGATTGTCGCCGATGCCGGCAAGGTTGGTGTTGGCGCTGGCGACGATCTGCTGCATCAGGCGATTGGCCTCGCCGAGCCGCTCCAGCGTGCCGCCGAGTTCGGTCCTGATCCGCTCGTTGGTGGCCACCAGCGTGTTGACGGAGCTGGCCGTGCCACTGTCGAGCGTCTGGCGCAACTGCTCCTGCGAGTTGGCCAGCGCCGCGGCGATAGCTCCGGTACGCTGGTCGAGCTCGGTCGTGAGATAGGCGCTGGAGCTCTGCAGTGCCGTGGTGATCTCGCCACCGCGCTCGCGCAGACCTTCCACGATGCTCACGCCTCGGCTCTCGATCGTGCTCACCACGGCCTGACCGATGGCGGCGATGTCGGCTGCGATGGTCTCGCCACGCTGGCCGAGCGCCGTGACGACGCCCGTACCCTTGTCGTCGAACAACTGGCGCAGTTCCTCGGCCCGCGCGCCCAGCGTCGCGGAAATGCCGTCCGACTTGGCCTGCAGCGTCTCCGCGATCAGGCGGCTGCGCTCGTCGAGCGTGCCGGAAACGGTGTCGAGGCGGTTGACGACACGCTCCTCGAAGCGCGCGATGCGCTGGTCAAGCGTATCGGCGATTTCGAGCGCGCGGCCGCCAAGCGTATTGTTGATTTCGTCGGCCTTGGTCGAAAGCGTCAGGGACAGGGCCTCGCTTTTCGAGGTCACGACCGCGCCGATCTCGTCAGCCTTGGCTGCCAGGGCCTGCGTCACGTCGCGACCGCCTTCGGCCAGAACGCGGGCGATATCGACCGTGCGCTCCACAAGCGCCTCGTTCAGAACCTGCGCGCGGTTGCCGAGATTGGTGTCGATGCGCGCGATCAGGCTGTCGAGCGAATTGGCGATCTCGGCGCTCTTGGCGCCGGAGCGGTCCTCGAAGGCCTTGATCTGGGTTTCCATCGCCTCGGCCGCTTCGTTGGTGCGGGCCACCAGCGTCATGGCGGCGCTGTCTGTGCGCTGGGTCAGGCGGTCGATGAGCTGCTCGCCTTCCTTGGTCAGCAGCGTTTCGATCTGCATCAGGCGCTGGCCCATTTCCTCGGTGAAGCGCGCCGAGTCGGTCGAGAGTTTCTCGGTCAGTTGCCCGCCGCGATGGACAATGATGTCCTCCAGGGCGACGAGACGCCCGGCAAAGCTGGCTTCCAGCTCCTTGCCGCGCACTTCGACGGTCTGCAGGATCGATGCGCCATTGGCCGCGAGCGCCTCGTTGACACGGGCGCCCTGCCCGGCCAGCGCAACCACAATTTCCTTGCCCGTGCTGGCGATCAGCCCGCGCGCCGTCTCGCTCTCGGCGGCGAGACGCTGCTGCAGGGTCTCGGTCGCCGAGGCGAACACACCCTTCGCCTCTGCCGTCCGTGTTTCGATCACCTCGCGCAGATTTGCCGTCCGGGCCTCAAGCTCGTCCGTGACGGACTTGCCGTTGACGGTCAGCGTCTGGTGGATGGCCGCACCCGCAGCAGCAATCTGGCTCGTGAGGGCGCCGCCGCTTTCGGCGATCGTTGCAGCGAGCATCTCGCCGCTGTTCTGGAAGGTCGACCTGACCTCGCTGCTGCGGTTTGACAGACTCTCGACCAGTTCCGACCCAGTCGCGCTCAAGCGGTTGATGACGCTGTCGCCATGGCTCGCGATGGTCTCCGCCAGTTTTTCGCCCGTCGACTGGAAGGTGGCGCTGACCTCCTGACCGCGGCTCGTCAGCAGGTCGACCAGCGCGGCGCCATTGTTCTGGAAGCTGGCGGAAACCTCGCCGCTCCGGGTGGACAGAAGCCCGATCAGTTCAGAGCCGGTGGCGTTGAAGCGGTTCACGACCTCTTCGCCACGGCTGGCGATGTCGCTGCTGAGACGTGTCCCGGTCTGCGAGAGCGTATCGTTGACTTCGGACGCACGGGCCGCGATCGCCTCGGCCACGGAGCGGCCGGTTTCGGCAATGGAGCGGGTCACTTCGCGCGCCCCGCCGGTCAGGCCTTCGGTCAGCACCGACCCTGTGCGTTCGAGTGACGCGGTGATTTCCTGCGATTTTGCATCAAGCTGCGCCGTCACATGTTCTGTCGATGCGGCGAGGCGTGCCACCACGGCCTGCGAGCGGCTGTCGAGCTCGCCCGCAACGGCCAGCGAGGTGCTTTCGAGGCGCTGGGCAATCTGGTTGGAACGGTCGTCGAGCGAGCCTGCAATGGTTTCGCTGGCCTTGGTCAGCCGTTCGCTGACTTCGCTGGACGTGATCTGCAGGCGCTCGACCAGATCGGTGCCACGCAGGCCAATCTCGTCGACCATCTTGTCGCCGGCACGGCTGAGCGCGCCGGTGATCTCCTCGCCCTTGCTGCCAAGCGCGCCGGTGACGCGATCGCCAGCCGAGTTCACCGCCTCGGCGATCGAGCGGCTCGCGGTTTCAAGATCACGGGACAGGTTCTCGTGTGCGCCGCTGATCGCGGTCTTGACGCGGTCGGAATTGGAGACGATGGCCTCGCGCTGTGTGACGAGCTCGTCGATCAGCGCGCGCAGTCGGACCTCATTGTCCGAGTACGCCCGTTCAAGCGTGGAGATCTCGGAGCGGACGATGGTTTCGAGTTCGCCCGCCCGGGCCACCGCCCGCTCGATTCCGTCGCCCATCGCCGCCACTTCACGGCGGATCGCCTGCGAAAGCGAAACCATCGCATCGCTGGCAACCGTTTCAGGAGCCGACAGGCGCATGGCCACATTGGTCATGGCGCGCGACGACAACCGCATCTCGCTGGTCCGGACGTAAATGCCGGCGAGCGCGAACATCAGGAAGATCGGCAGCAGCAGCACGCCGCCAAGCACCGCGAACTGGCCGGGATTGAAGGCCATCACGGCGCTGATCGCAGGCTCCAGCCCGCCATGCTGTTCGTGCAGCAGGAATCCAATCCCGGCTGTCCACAGCAGCGAACCCAGCAGGGCGATCAAATAGGGACGGCGCGACGGCTTCGCCGAGAAGGACTGGACAAGGTCGCTCATGTTGCGGCCGTCATCATTGGCGACGCGGCTGGTGTCGGGCGCAACGACAGCTTGCGCTACGGCCGGCGGCGGCGCAGGCGGCAGCGAAGCGGGCGCAGCCGGCTTCGTCTCGATCGCGCCAAGCTCCTTGTCCCCCACCGAGGGCAGGCGCGGCTCGGGCGGATCGACAGCACCTGAGCCCTGTCCGGCGGCGCTGGCAGACCGCGCCATTTCCTGGCTCAGGGCCTCCTCGATGGCCGAAAGCGCCGCTTCGGTGGGGTCAGTCTGCTTCTTGATCTTGGACATGAGAGCCGCCTTTTCACGCCACGCACCAGCGCACGGACCTGACTGGCCCGCACGTTTACCACTTCTAAAGGTAAATGACCGCTGGGGGGAAAGAAACCGCTCGGGTCCAAACTTTATCAAACGTCGTTAACGTCTCGGTTACCATGCCGTTGGAAGCTGCTGTCACTGACAAAGGATGGAATCGGTCAAGGGAGATCGAACGGCCATGCCCATGAACACCACAGCCTCCCCCATCGATCTTGTTCACCTTGCCCGGCAGTGCGGCGGCGATCAGGACCTCGAACAGGAATTGCTCGCCCTTTTTGCCGATCAATGCGTCAAGCATCTGATGGTCATCCGCAGCGCCAACGCGAGAATTGGCAGCGACGCCGCCCATACGCTCAAGGGCGCCGCCCGAGCGATCGGCGCATGGCAGGTTGCTGAAGCGGCGCAAAAGGTGGAAGAGGCGCTCACGCACCGCTCCGTTGCGGAAGGTTACGGCGAACTCGCCATTGCCGCCGACGAAGCCCGCGCTGCCATTGCAGCCATGCGCCGCGCAGCCTGAAATTTCACTGGCGCGCAGCGGCAAGGCCGCTTCACAACGCCGTCGTCACGCCTTAACTGAAACCTCTCCCGGGCGCGGGCCATTATGTCGCGCGTCCGCTTCACGGCTTTCGGAACGGGACTGGGTGCGATGGCGAAGATTACCTTCATTGATGCTGGCGGCGCCGCGCGCGTGGTCGAGGCCGAAGCCGGTTCGACCGTGATGGAAGCTGCCATCAAGAACGCCATCCCTGGCATCGAGGCCGAATGCGGCGGCGCCTGCGCCTGCGCCACCTGCCACGTTTATGTCGCCGATGAATGGGTTGCCGCCACCGGCAAGGCCGAGCCCATGGAAGAGGACATGCTGGATTTCGCCTTTGACGTGAAGCCCACCTCGCGCCTCTCATGCCAGATCAAGGTCAAGGACAGTCTTGACGGTCTGGTTGTGCGCACGCCCGCCAAGCAGGGCTGACAGCGTTCGCAGGGCTGGCAGCATTGCATGAACGTTTTTGCGCAGCCGCAAGATCAACTTAATGTGTGCGCTCGGCCTGCTTGCAGCGGTTTACACATGGTTGGTGTGGGATATAGCTTGCCAATAGTGTCGGGTTCGATGCATCGAACAGAATGGTGCGCGATCTAGCGTGACGTGTTCCGGTGTGTTCGAAGCTGTAACGGCACTCAACAACGCAAGAGGGATCTTGACCATGCGCCGTCTCGTCATCTTCGCCGCAGCAACGCTTGTTGCTGCCACTGCTGCCTACGCCCAGAATGCGGACGCCATCAAGCAGCGCCGCGAAGCGATGCGGGCGATCGCCCAGGCGGGCGGCGATCCATTCAAGATGATGCGGGGTGAGTTGCCCTTCAACATGGCGCCGGTGCAGGCGGTGTTGAAGGCGATCCAGGACAACGCAGGCAAGTTCAAGGCTGGCTTTCCGGATGATTCAAAGACCGGCGCCACCGAAGCGACGGCGAAAGTCTGGGAGGCAAAGGCTGAATTCAACGCCATCATCGACAAGTGGGCGGCAGACGCAAGGCTGGCGGCGACAGCGATCACGGATGAGGCCACGTTCAAGGTAGAGTATCCGAAACTCGCCTCCACCTGCGGCAGTTGCCATGGTTCGCGCGGCGGCTATGCCCCCGGCGTCGGCGACTCGTTCAGGCGCATGCAGACCCCGTTGCAGTGACGCAGGCAGACCCGACTGTGACAAATCTGAAGCGCGCGTGCCCCCACGCGCGCTTTGTCGTTCGTGGGTTGCGGCCCGTTGACGGAAGGAACCGGCATTGAAATTGACCACGCTGCTCAAGATGGCTGTGGCGGCCTTGGCCGTTGGCCTAGCGGGCGCCTTTGTCCTGACCTCGCCTCAGGTCATTGCCTCGTCGGCCTTACCCGCACGCACGACTGATCTCACCAACGGCGAGACGCTGTTCAATGTCGGCGGCTGCGCTTCCTGTCATGCGGCTGATCCAAAGACCGCCCCGCTCTCATTGGGCGGCGGGCACGAACTGAAGACAGGCTTCGGGACTTTTGTGGTGCCGAACATCTCGACCAGCGCCAAGGCGGGCATCGGCGGCTGGAGCGAGGCTGAGTTCGTCACCGCGATGGTCAAGGGCGTCGGACGTGGTGGGGAGCACCTCTATCCCGCCTTCCCCTACACCTCCTACCAGCGGATGCGCATCGAGGATGTACGCGATCTTTTCGCTTTCATGAAGACGCTGCCCGCTGTCGAGACGGCGACCAAGCCCCATGCGATCGGCTTTCCCTTCAACATTCGCCGCACGCTCGGCTTCTGGAAGCTGCTGTTCCTTGATGGCAAGACATTCGAGCCTGATCCCACGCGGTCGGCCATGCTCAACCGGGGTGCCTATCTCGTCGAAGGCCCTGGCCATTGCGCAGAATGCCACTCCCGGCGCAACATCCTCGGTGGCATCACGCCGGACGGCCGCATGGCCGGGGGCCCCAATCCGGAAGGAAAGGGGTTCATCCCGAACATCAGCCAGCATCCGGCGGACGGCCTTGCTGACTGGACGGTGCAGGATTTCGAATACCTTCTGGCGAAAGGCGGCACGAAAGCAGGCGGGTTCGTCGCGGACGAGATGGAGGATGTCGTCGGCAACACCGCCAAGCTCAGCGCCGAGGACCGGCGCGCCATGGCGGAATACCTCAAGACGCTCCCGCCGAGGGCTGGACGCCGCGTGGCACCCACCCCCTGAGAATCCCTGTGGACGGCTCTCACCGTCCACCAATGGTCTTGCGACAGGCGATCTCTCAGGACGAAGCAGCGCCCGCGATCAGCTTCCGCAGCTTTGCCGGAGTGGCCGGCATGTCCACAGCGGTTGACTTGCCGGCGCGGCTCATGGCGTCCGCCACCGCGTTCATCACCGCCGGGCATGCACCGATGGCGCCAGCCTCGCCGGCGCCCTTGACGCCAAGCGCATTCGTCACGCAGCGCACATTGCGCGTCGAGAACGAGAAGCTTGGCGCGTCAGCAGCGCGCGGCATGGCATAGTCCATGTAGCTCGCCGTCAGCATCTGCCCGCTGGAGTCGAACTTGACCTCCTCCATCAGCGCCTGCCCGATGCCCTGGACAGCGCCGCCATGCACCTGCCCCGCCAGCATCAGCGGGTTGAGCGTGTCGCCGAAGTCGTCGACAACGACATAGTTCAGAACCGTCGTCGCGCCTGTATCGGCGTCGATCTCGATCTCGGCCACATGGGTTCCGTTCGGATAGGTCGCTTCCGGCGGCTTCCAGGTGTCCTTGACGTTGAGCATGTCCGGCGTCGCGCCGGGCAGCCTGGCGATGTCGGCAAATGACAATCCCTTGTCGGTGCCCGCAATGCGCACGCCGCCGCCGCTGATCTCGAGATCGGCCACGGCCGTCTCGAGCTTGTCGGCAGCCAGCGCCTTGAGATTGTCGGCAACCTTGCGGCTGGCATGGGCCAGCGCCGCCCCGCCCACCGGGATCGAGCGCGAACCGCCCGTTCCGGAGCCGTGCTCGATCAGGTCGGTGTCGCCCTGCAGCACGCGGATTTTCTCGGGCGGCAGGTCGAGTTCCTGCGACACGAGCTGGATGTAGGCGGTTTCATGCCCCTGGCCGTTCGACTGCGTGCCGATCTTGACGCTGGCAGAGCCATCAGCCTCGATCGTCACCCAGGCGCTCTCGGGCCCGCCGCCGCCGCAGGCCTCAATGTAGCAGGCCATCCCGATGCCGCGCAGCTTGCCCGCCCTGGCCGCGGTTTTCGCGCGGGCCGGGAACCCGGACCAGTTGGCCCGATCCATCGCCTCGCGCATGTGCCCATCGAACTCGCCGGAATCGTAGACGGGCCCGGTCTGGGTCTTGTAGGGCATCTGCTTCGGCTTGATGAAATTCTGCGTGCGCACGGCTTCCGGCTTGCGCCCGGTCTGCCGCGCCACCTCATCCACCAGCCGCTCGATCAGATAGGCCGCTTCGGGACGCCCGGCCCCGCGATAGGCATCCACCGGCGTCGTGTGGGTCAGGACACCGCGGAACTGAACGTGGACAGCGGGGATGTCATAGCAGCCCTGGGTCATGGTCGTGCCGATCCAGGGGATGAACGGCGCATACTGCGACAGCGTCGCCCCCATGTCTGCGTCCATGGCGACGCGAAGGCCGATGAACTTGCCCTTCGCGTCGAGCGCCATCGTCGCCGTCGCCAGATTGGCGCGCCCATGCGTGTCCGAGAGGAAATGCTCGGTGCGGTCCGAGACCCAGCTTACGGGACGCTTCAGTTTTTCCGCCGCCAGAAGGACCAGCGGGTACTCGCTGTAGAGGAAGATCTTGGTGCCGAAACCGCCGCCCACATCGGGCGTAACCACCCGCATGCGGGAAGGGTCGATCTTGAAGACATCCTTGCAAAGAAGATCGCGCACACCATGGCTGCCCTGGCTGCCGAGCGTGAGCGTGTAGCGCTTGCTCTTGGCGTCATACTCCCCGATCGCGGCGCGCGTCTCCATGTAGCTCGAGACGAGACGGTTGTTGACGATGGTGAGCGACACGGTCTTCGCGGCCTTGGCGAAGGCGGCATCGGCGCGGGCCTTGTCGCCCTGCTCGGCCACGAAGGCGATGTTGCCGGGCCGGTCGGGCCAGACCAGCGGCGCGCCCGGCGCCGTCGCGTTCGCGATGCCGGTCACCGATGGCAGGACGGTGTAGTCGACGCCGATCGCCTCTGCGGCGTCGCGCGCCTGGTTGAGCGTCTCGGCCACGATGAAGGCGATCGCCTCGCCGACATGCCGCACCGTGTCCTTTGGCAGAACCGGGCGCGGCGTCGGCTGGACCATGCTGCCGTCAACGGTCTTGATCACGCCCTTGCAGGGCAAGTCGCCGAGATGGGCGACGTCGGCATGGGTCAGAACGAGCTTTACGCCCTTCATTCTGCGGGCCGTCTCAAGATCGGCGAACCGGAACGAAGCGTGCGCGTGCGGGCTGCGCAACGCCATGGACACAAGCCCCTTTTCAGGCCTGATGTCTGATGTGTACCGGCCCGCACCCGTGATGAAGCGCTGGTCTTCGACCCGGCGCACAGGTTGGCCCATGCCGAATTTCATTGGACGCATCTGTCAGTGACCCCGAACAATCATGGCTGCTTGAAGATCAGATAGGGAAGCAGTTCCGCCGTGACTGCAAGTCCGAATGGCCGCATGCGGCCATGTGTCTTCGGCAAATCACCGGGATGTGAGCGGCTGTTTCAGCCGCGCGCCACGGTCCCACCGGACATCAGCCAGTCCTTGAAGCCGCCGAGATAATGCGAGTCGACATCCAGCCCCGCCGCACGCGCCAGATCGAGCGCGCGCAGCGACCGCACGCCCGCTGCACACGAGAACACGATTCGCCGGCCATCCGCGATCGGCATGGAGGCTGGGTCGAACTGCGACAGCGGCATCGAAACGGACCCTGGAATGTGGCCCATGGCGAACTCATGCGCCTCGCGCACATCGACCAGCAGGATCGAACCGGCCTCAAGCCCCGCGGCCACCTCGTCCATCGACAGTTCATGCACCATGCCGGCCTCCGCCGCTGCCCACCGCCATCACCCGCCCGACGGAACGCCGCGAACGCACGCGGCGCCGGCGGGAACCTCAGCCCAGCGGCGGGATGCGCAGCACCCAGCCTGGCATGATAAGGTCGGGGTTCTTCACCGGCGGCGAGTTCGCCGCAACGATTTCCGTGTATTTCGGCCCCTTGCCCTTGCCGTAATGCAACTCCGCGATCTTCCAGAGCGTGTCGCCCTTCTTCACGGTGTACATGGTCGAGGCCGGCACCTCGCTGTTGACGATCAGGTTGCTTTCGACCTCACCGACTCCAACGGTGTTGCCCAGCGCCAGAATGATCCGCTCGGCCTCCTCTGTGGTCATGGCCGAGCCGGAGACGCTCACCTTGTCGCCCGAGACGGAGACCTGCACGTCCGCCGGCAGCCCGTGGCTTGCCAGTTCTTTTTGCAGCGTCTCGGCGCTTGCCGCCTGGGCAGGGCTTGCGCCGAAAATCTTCGCGCCCGCATCCTTGATGAACTTGAACAGCCCCATTTGTTACCTCCACCAGTTTCTTTGTTGCGCGGCAATCAAGCACAAGCGCAACACTATGGGCAAGCATCCGTTTCATGCGGCATGTTCAACGCGGAACCCTGCATCGCGCAGCCGTGTGCTGCGCGTTCAAATGATGCGATAACGCCCTCGTGAACCATCGTGATGTGGAACGGCTGTCCTTGAGCCACATCTTTGCCCTATTCACACCTCCATGGTGCAGTGCGAAATCATTGAACCAAATGTCCCGCAAACCAGACAAAGACACGTCGCAACCAGAGAGGAGGCGCCGGAATGACCAACTTGCTTGAAGCATTGCGTGAAACGTTCACCGTCTACCTCGGAATGGGAATGTTGTTCTCGGCGGCCAGCATCTGGGCGGCCGTGATGGCGTTGCGTGCGGAACGCGCCGAGAACCAGCGCCGCTCCTGACGACGATTTTTTCCACATTTGAAACGGTGCATGGCCGCGAAGGCAGGTGACCGGCAGGCCGTGGTCGCGCATAAGCGGTGCGATTGTGCGCGGTCCGGACCGGGCTGCGCCGCTGACCCGGAGATCAGACCATGCCGCTTTCGCTCGCCGCCGCGCAGACCATTCTGGCTGCAACCCTCTCCGAGGCCCGCTCCAAGGCGATGAACCCGCTGGCGATCGTCATTCTTGACGAGCGCGGCGCGGTGAAGCTGTCGGCCTGCGAGGACGGCACCAGCCTCAAGCGCGGCGACATCGCGCGCGGCAAGGCCATGGGCGCGATCAGCCTCGGCGTCGGCTCGCGCGCCATCGCCCGCATGACCGCCGAGCGGCCCCATTTCATTGCGGCGGCAACGCACGCCATCGGCGGCGCGCTGATCCCGGTTCCAGGCGGCGTGCTGATCAGGGATTCCGGCAACGCGGTGATCGGCTCCATTGGCGTCTCGGGCGATACCTCTGACAATGACGAGATCGCAGCGATGGCAGGCATTGCCGCAGCTGGCTTGAAGGGCGATCCCGGCGCCTGACCGATTCTACCGCATCATTGACAGGGTTGTGGGCGATTCTGGAGCGGGCTCGGCAGCAGGTTCGGGCTCAGGCCCAAGCACTTTCTCGCGCAGCTCCGCAATGGCTCCTCCCAGCGGATGGAAACTGAAACGGATCGTGCTCTTCCCGGCCTCGACCTGCACGGCGCGGAACAGCACATTCGCCTTCAGGATATCGGCATCCTCATCATTGACTGTGGCCCGCCACCAGGGATGCCAGACGTCGTTGAGGACGACATAGCCGGCGCTGGCGGCCTCGACCTCGACCACGACCTCCGTGTTGGCGTAGCTGACCAGCCGCACCTGCGCCTTTGCGTCGAGGCCGCCCGCCCCGGGCGCCAGAATCGCGTCCTCGCCCGGCTTCTCCAGCAGGACCACCTTGCGCGGGTCGAAATCGGCTGGCAGCCCTTCCGCCAGCAGGCTCGCGAAATCAGCCTTCCTTGCTGCAGGAGCAAAGATCGCTCGCGGCAGCGCCCTTGGATTTTCGTAGATATAGCCGTCGCGCGTCCGCGCCAGCAAGGTCACGTCCCCCGGCTTCAGCGCGTGGTCGACACGTTCCAAGGGGATGGCGGAGACGATGAAGCGCAGGCCGAGCATATCGGCGAACGCGGAACGGAAGGAGGGGAACATCGGCGTGAAGGTGCGCTCCAGCGCGCTGCCCATGTGGTCCCTGGCGCCGGTGGCCTCGGTGAATTCCGCCAGATGCAGCGGATTGTAGCCGAAAGCAGTGTCGAAACCGTGGATCATGCCGAGATTGGGCCAGTGGAAATCCGAGCCCAGCAGTTCGACACGGTCCCGCCGCGCCGGTTCGCGGTGACCACGCGCCAGCACAGTCTTCAGATA
This sequence comes from Hyphomicrobiales bacterium, assembly GCA_027483505.1. Taxonomy (GTDB): domain Bacteria; phylum Pseudomonadota; class Alphaproteobacteria; order Rhizobiales; family Beijerinckiaceae; genus Allobosea. The sequence continues at coordinate 27,185 of JAIXUP010000032.1, read as the reverse complement.
GGTGATGGTGTCGTTGTCGGTGTTGGGCTCCATCACCGCATAGCGCTCCGGCGGCGTGGCGGTCGATTCACTCGGGCCGTTGTTGACCCTGATGTCGGTAGCCACATGCAAGCCGATTCCGGCCACCAGCAGCGCGAGGACAGGCCCGGCTGCGACACGCGCACGATCAAGCCGCGTCAGCAGCCCCAGCAGCGCAAGGGCGGACGACAGCCAGGCCACGCCGACGGCGATGGCGGGCCAGGCCAGCCCGAGGCGTCCATGGCCGAAGGCGATCGCCAGGGCAGCCGCAAAGGCAGAGGCGGCAAGCGCTGCGGTGATCGCCAAAGGCCGCAACGACGCACGCTCGGCGGCTTCCGACAGGATCGTGTTGACCGCAAAACCCGTCAGAAGCGCCATCAGCGCGCCGATCATGAATGTGGCGTCGGCTGGTCGGCGGAACATGTCCACGCCGGGCAGCCAATGGAAGATCAACGGGAACAGCGGCGTGTAGGCCCCAACGGCGTAGATGATCATCGCCACCAGCGCGCCGAGCACGAAGCGAGCCTCCGCGCTGACCCGCCTGATGCCGCAGGCAAGCCAGAAGATCACCGCCAGAAGTGGCAGCGAGCCGACATAGACCTGCCCCATGTTCTGCGAGAGCGTGAGGCTGCCCGGTGCCCAGGCCGCGCTCGACGGCCCCCAGAAATCGACCTTGGGGTCGGCCGCGCCGAACAGGTCGCCGATGAAGGCGGTCAGCAGGAAGGCCGGGTGCAGCGACCCCCTCGCAGCTTCGCCGTAATCGATCTCGGCCCGGTTCGACACTTCGGAGAACAGCACCGTCATCAGCAGCGGCACCGCAATGATGGCAAGGCCGACCACGCCGCCGGCCAGAAGGGCCGGCCAGACACGCCGCAGGGCGAGCCATGGCTGCCGTCCCTTGAGCACGAACCAGACCGTGTAGCCGACCAGGACATAAAGACCGAGAAGGTCGATCTGGTCCGGCGTGACCACCATCACGCCGGCCGCAGCGCCAGCCGCCAGACCGCTGCGCCAGGAGGCCCGCTCAAGCGTCCGCGCCAAAAGCCAGAACGACACCGCGAAGCAGGCAAGGCTCTGGACCTGCCCCACATGCTGCAACCGCCAGGAAGCCGACGCCCCGAACGCGAAGACGAGCGCTGCGGCAACCTGCGCGGCAGGATGCCAGCCGCGCTCGCGTCCGAACTGCGCAAAGGCCAAGCCGCCGATCAGGAGCAGCGCCAGAACATAGGTGTCCATCGACCGGAAGCTGGGCGACTTGTCGAACAGCGCCAGAAGAATGGCCGGCGAGAAGATCAGCGATTGCGGATCGGCGATCTGCGGTGATCCGCCGAAGATGTTCGGAGTCCAGAACGGTGAATCGCCGCGATGCAGCGCATTGGCCAGGAACTGAATCTGGGCCTGGAAATGCGCCTTCGCATCATAGGGGATCGTGACGTCGCCGCTCAGCCATGGCAGGGCCATCCAGGCCCAGAGAAGGGCGATGAAAGCAAAAACCATGAGGCCGCGCACCCGAAGGCTGCGGCGTGAAACGAGTTCTGACACGGACGTTCAAGCCCCGAAGACCAGCGACGGCGACGCAGGATCGCCTTGACTTGGTTAGTAACGCCTTCGTGATGAACGATGACTGAACCCGTCCGGCTCACACCTGAACATCGTGAATCATGTCAAAAGACGGGCGAGGACCGCCACGGAACCGGATGTACCGCGCGGATCAGCTGACGCCGGCTGCGCAACGCCGCCAGATCTGGGCTTCGGACGGGCCGATCCTCACGCTGACCCGCTGTTCACCCTGCAAAACCATATCGACCGGAGCCCCTGCATCGGCCTCGTTGGCCGGCATGGTGAAGGCAAAGCCGTGCCGCGAATAGTTGCCCTGCATCCGCACGCCCCCCGGCGTCGTCACGGCTGGCCCTTCGATGATGATGCGGCGGCCTGAGTCGGAGCACCAATGGCCGTCGATGGAGTCGGCACGGGCGACACCACTCCCCAAGAGCCAGACCATCATTCCCAGCGACGCAAGACGAGCGGACGTCGCGGCCGGATATCGAACACTGCGCATTCAGTCCTCCCCGGAGCGGACACCGCCCGGCTGGGCGGCGGATCGGCATCGTTGCCGCTCTTCAGGTCAATGGCAAGCGCCCGGCCACCTCACTGCCGCAGCCACTCCGCCACGGCCCGCCGCTCGGCCGGGGTCATCTCGCTGAGATTGTTCGGCGGCATGGCGTGCGTCATCACCGCCTGGGTGCGGATCGCGTCCTTCTGCAGCGCGATGCGTTCGGGCGTGTGCAACAGCACGCCCTTGGGCGCGATCTGGATGCCAGCCCAGCCCGGCTCCGGCGCATGGCACATGGCGCAGCGCCCCGTGATGATGTCGGTGACATGGGCAGGCGGCAGGCTGAGGCCGGCCAGCTGGATGCGCTGCTCATCAAGCTGCTTCAGGCCAAGCCTGTCGCGGCCGCCGGGGCTGGACGCCATCGCCACCCAGAAGGCGAGCCAGATGGCCAGCGCAGCGACAGCCCAGGCCCACCACGGCGATTTGGCATGGTCGAGGTGCCGGACGTTGTAGAAGTGCCGGATGATCGCGCCCGCCACGATGACCAGCGCCGTGATGATCGGGATCACGGCGTTGTTCGCATAGGTCACGGGATAGTGGTTCGCCAGCATCATGAACACCACCGGCAAGGTGATGTAATTGTTGTGGGTCGAACGCTGCTTGCCGATCTTGCCGTATTTCGCATCCGGCGTGCGGCCCGCGATCAGGTCCGCCACCGCCTTGCGCTGGTTCGGGATGATCACCATCAGCACATTGCCGGCCATCATCGTCGCCATCAGCGCGCCGATATGGATCATCGCGCCGCGTCCCGAAAACACCTGCGCATAACCCCAGGCCATCGCCACGACGAAGCCGAAGCCGAACAGCGCCAGCAGGTTCTCGTTCTTCGCCACCGGCGAGCGGCAGAGCGCGTCGTAGACGGCCCAGCCCAGCACCAGCGAACCGATGCCGATCAGGCTGGCCTGCCAGGCCGGCAGCACCATCACCGCCGGATCGATGAGGTAGAGCGAGGACTGGGCGTAATAGATCCAAACCAGCAGGAAAAAACCCGAGAACCAGGTCCAGTAGGCCTGCCATTTGTGCCAGGTCAGTTCCGTCGGCATGAACTCCGGCGCCACGGTGAACTTCTTCATCTCGTAAAAGCCGCCGCCATGCACCTGCCATGACGAGCCCGCAACGCCTTTGCCCGCACCCGGCACAGGTCTCAGCGAGGCATCCAGATGCATGAAGAAGAACGACGAGCCGATCCAGGCGATGCCAGCGATGACATGCAGCCAGCGCAGCAGGATCGAACCCCATTCGAGAAGATAGGCATCAAGCATCAAGGATACTCACGAAACGGCGGGAGGTGACGGTTTGAACGGATTCCTGATTTGCACACCGGCAATCACCGCGCCATCCGCCAAATCCTCCGTGTAGAGAATGCCGCAGCCCGCCAGCGAGGCGCTGGCGATGATCATGCTGTCATAGATGTGAAAGCCATGCCTGCGCGCGATCTCGACGCCGAGTTGATGGGTTTCGCCGGTCAGAGACACCGGCTCGTCCAAGGCGTCACGAAAGTAGCCGAGCGCAGTTTCGATCATCGGCCAATCCTGGCGCATTTTCTTGCGCGCGACATTGATGAACTCATTCAGAACCTGAATGCTGACCACGCCACCGCTGTGCAAAACCTCCCAGGCAACGGCGGACTTCTCTTCATCGCCCGCCGCATAGACGAGAATGTTGGTGTCGAAAAAGACCTTCAAGGTTTGTCGTCCAGATCGCGGCCACGCGCATTGGCCTCTTCGCGATCGAACTTGTAGTCAGGTGGCAGCGTCCACTTGAGCGTCCGCAGCCGCTCGATGGCCCGCGCGCGCCGGTCATCCTTGGCCAGAGCGATCGTGCCGTCAGGCAGCGCCACCATGGTCACCTCATCGCCGGCTTTCAGGCCAAGCTCATCGGTCAGCGCCTTGGGCAGGCGGACGGCGAGGCTGTTCCCCCACTTCGAAATCTGCATGATGTCCTCCTTGAGGATATACATCGGCCATGTATATCATTGCGGCTGACGAGATCAAACAGCGCTGGAGTTTCCGCCATGGGCCGGCTGTCCACCCACGTGCTCGACACTGTCAACGGCGGGCCGGCGAAAGGCGTGCGCATCATGCTGCACCGCCTTGATGGCGAAGCGCGCCTCGCGCTGACGGATGTCGAGACCAACGCCGATGGCCGAACCGACGCACCGCTCCTGATCGGGGATGCATGCCGGCCGGGCACCTATGAACTCAGCTTCCATGTCGGCGCCTATTTCGCTGGCCGCGGCACGGCGCAGGCGAGCCCGCCCTTCCTTGATGTGGTGCCGATCCGCTTCACCATCGCCGAGGCTGACGGGCACTATCATGTGCCGTTGCTGTGCTCGCCATGGGCTTATTCGACCTACAGGGGATCATGATGTTCAACCCGGCCACCGCCCCCTACCCGCGCGACCTGATCGGCTATGGCCGCAATCCGCCGCATGCAAACTGGCCGAACGGCGCGCGCATCGCCGTGCAGTTCGTGATCAACTACGAGGAAGGCGGCGAGAACTGCATCCTCCACGGCGACGCGGCTTCCGAGGCCTTCCTGTCGGAGATTGTCGGTGCCGCGGCATGGCCGGGCCAGCGCCACATGAACATGGAGTCGATCTACGAATACGGCTCGCGCGCCGGCTATTGGCGGCTCTGGCGCCTGTTCACCGAACGCAACATGCCGGTCACGGTCTACGGCGTCGCAACCGCGATGGAGAAAGCCCCCGATGTCGTCGCTTCGATGAACGAGGCCGGCTGGGAGATCGCCACCCATGGACTTAAGTGGATCGATTATCGCGACTATGCGCCGGAGGTCGAACGAGAGCATATCGACGAGGCCATCCGCATTCACCGTGACGTGGCCGGCGCCCGCCCGCTGGGGTTCTACCAGGGCCGCTGCTCGGCCAACACCCTCGGGCTGGCGATGCAGGAAGGCGGCTTTCTCTACACCGCAGACAGCTACTCCGACGAATTGCCCTACTGGATCATGGGGCCGCGCGGCCCGCAATTGATCACGCCCTACACGCTCGACGCCAACGACATGCGCTTCGCCACGCCGCAGGGCTTCAACAGCGGCGACCAGTTCTTCAGCTATCTGAAGGACAGCTTCGACATGCTCTATGCCGAAGGGGAGACAGCGCCGAAGATGATGTCGATCGGCCTGCATTGCCGCCTCGTCGGCAGGCCGGGCCGGGCGGCAGCGTTGGCCCGCTTCATGGATTACGTGCAGAGCCATGAGCAGGTCTGGGTCGCGACACGGCTCGACATTGCGAAGCATTGGGTCAGGCATCACCCGCCGGCCTGTGGCTACACGCCATCCGCCATCCCCCCTGCCCTGTTCATGGAGCGCTTCGGCGGCGTCTGGGAGCATTCGCCCTGGGTGGCGGAAGCGACGCTGGCGGCAGGCCTGACCAGCGCGGCGGACAGCGCCGCCGGCTTGCACGCGACCATGACGAAAGCCATGCGGGCCGGAACGCCAGAGCAGCAACGCGCGCTCATCCTCGCCCACCCCGACCTCGCCGGCAAGCTGGCGGCGGCGAAGCTGCTGACGCCTGAATCAACGGCAGAGCAGGCCTCGGCCGGACTGGACCACCTGACCGCAGATGAGAAAGCCCGCTTCACCTCCCTCAACGAAGCCTACAAGACGCGTTTCGGTTTCCCCTTCATCATCGCGGTGAAGGACAACACCAAGGCCAGCATTCTGGCGGCCTTCGAGGCGCGGCTGAAAAACAACACCGATCAGGAATTCAACACGGCGCTGGCCCAGATCGAGCGAATTGCGCGTCTCCGGCTTGATTCATTGATGATGTGATCAGGCAGGTGGTTGCGGGTTTGGCGCGAATATGGTGCGACGCAACGGAACGAACCGACTGCTGTGACATTCCGATAGACATGACCAAGCCCATGAACGTCCCTTTCACTGACCGACCCTTCGGCACGCCACGGCTTCAGCGCCGGCAGGTGCTTGTGTTTGGCGCAGCTGCCTTGCTGGGCGCCTGCACGCCGCCCGAGCCTCCGGATGCTCAGGCGCCGGTCATGCCGACGCGCATGGCAGGCTCGCTCGACTTCGATCCTGACGTGATCTACGCCTCAATGCCGGATGAGCGTTTTCCGCTCGAAGGCGCCGACCTGCGTGAGCTTGACGAGCAGTTTCTGCGCACCATGGTGCCGGCGCCTCCTGGCTTCGCGCCGGGAACCATCGTGATCGATACCTCAGACCGGTTTCTGTATCTCATCCAGTCGGGCGGGCGGGCCATCCGCTATGGCGTCGGCGTCGGGCGGCAGGGTGCGTCCTGGCGTGGCCGCGCCCGCGTTGGCCGCAAGGCCGAATGGCCGGGCTGGACTCCCACCGCCACAATGATCCGCTATGACCCCGCCAAGAACGGCCCCTGGGCCGCGGGCATGCCGGGTGGTCTCGACAACCCGCTCGGCGCCCGCGCGCTCTATCTCTATGACGGCTCGCGCGACACGATGTACCGCATTCATGGCACCAATGAGCCTTGGAGCATTGGCCAGAATGTGTCGAGCGGCTGCATCCGGCTGATCAACCACGACATCATCGATCTGCATGCCCGGGTCCCGGAAGGCACCCCGGTCGTGGTCAGGAACTGATCAAGCCAGCCCGGCCTTCACCATCAGCAGCCGCGAGGCGGCGTTGTGGGCTTCGACCTGTCGCGGCAGGTCGATCGTCGCGAGCTGGCCTTCGCGCACGATGACGCGGCCATTGATGACGCTGTAGCCAGCCTTGGGCGGGGTGCAGAACACCAAAGCCGCGACTGGATCGGCCTGCGCGCCGGCAAAGTCGAGGCCGCGCACATCAAAGGCAACCATATCCGCAGCGAAGCCAGGCGCAATCTGGCCGATGTCGTCGCGGTTGAGCACCTTCGCCCCACCACGCGTCGCCAGCTCCAGCGCCTCGCGCGCTGACATCGCTTGCGGGCCGAAGCCCACGCGCGCCAAAAGCATGGCCTGACGGGCCTCGCCCAGCATGTTGCCGGAGTCCGCCGATGCGGAGCCATCGACGCCGAGGCCCACCGGCACGCCTTCAGCCCGCATCTGGCGGATGGGCGCGATGCCGGAGGCAAGCCGCATGTTCGAGCAGGGGCAATGGGCGACGCCCGTGCCGGTTCTGCCGAACAGCTGGATGGCGGTTTCATCCAGCTTCACGCAGTGCGCGTGCCAGACATCCGGACCCACCCACTCAAGATCCTCGACATACTGCGCCGGGGTCTTGCCGTAGACCTCGAGGGAATAGCAGATGTCGTTGTCATTCTCGGCGAGATGGGTGTGCAGCGACACGCCATAGTGCCGCGCCAGCGTGGCACTCTCGCGCATCAGGTCGTCGCTCACCGTGAAGGGCGAACAGGGCGCAAGCACCACCCGCAGCATGGCGAAGCGCGACGGGTCGTGCCAGCGCTCGACCAGCCGTTGCATTTCCTTCAGGATCGCGGGCTCCTCCTCGACGATGGCGTCTGGCGGCAGCCCGCCCTTGCTGACCCCGACGCTCATGGCTCCGCGCGCCGCGTGGAAGCGGATGCCGACACGCTGTGCCGCATGGATCGCCTCGTCCAGCGTGGCGCCATTCACATACAGATACTGGTGGTCCGACGAGGTGGTGCAACCGGTCAGCACCAGCTCCGACATCGCCGTCACCGCCGAGACGTGGAACATCTCGGGCGTGATGTGCGACCAGATCGGATAATGCGCCGTCAGCCAACCGAACAGTTCCGCGTCCTGCCCAGCCGGCGTGGCGCGCGTCAGCGACTGGAACATGTGGTGATGGGTGTTGACCAGCCCCGGGATCAGCACGTGTCCGGCGAGATCGATGACCTCGTTGGCTTCGTGGCCATGGACTGCCAGAATGTCGCCGGTCGGGCCGACCGCCACGATCGCGGCGCCGCGCACGAACACCGCCCCGTCGGCGATCTCACGGCGGGTGTCGTCCATGGTGGCGAGCACCAGCGCGTTCTTCAGCAGCAATGTGCGGTCTGTCATCGTCGTCAAGCCAGGAACAGGTCTGGCACCCTGTTTTCACCAGATGCGGGACCGAAGCAAGCCTTTGGCCACCAGCCCGGAACAGGGCGTAACGAGGCTCTTCGACAAACATCGATAGATCAATATCTTGGATCGAGAGCCTGATTCATTTTCTCAGAAACAGCCGATCACCGCACTGGCAATCAGCCATCGTCAAGCTGCTTCAGGGCCTCATGCACCACATCGGCCTTGTGGCGCAGGTGCTCGCGCATGATCAGGTTGAGCGCGGATGCATCGCGCGCCCTCAGCGCCGCCATGATGCGCTCATGGTCATCGACCGCTTCCGCCCAGCGCTCCGGCGTCTTGCGTGCCATGAATCGGATCGCATGCGTCCGGATCAGGAGGCTCTGGTAGAGCGCAGCCAGTGCGCCGTTGCCGGCAATGCGGAATATCTCCTCGTGGACCTGCCGGTTGAGCCGCCCATAGGGCGCCCACTCGCCGGCACGCCAATGCGCCACCATGCGGGCATGCAGGGCTTCGAGAAGCGCAAGGTCCGCTGCGCTCATCCGTCCGATGCACAATTCGCCGGCCAGCGCTTCGAGCATCCCCATGATCGGGAACAGCTCTTCCACCGCCTCGGGGCTGATGCGCGCCACCCGCGCGCCGCGGTTGGGTGACAGATCGATCAACCCTTCGGCGGCAAGGACCTTGAGCGCCTCCCGCAAGGGCGTGCGCGATACGCCAAAGCGCTCGCACAGCTCCGGCTCGACGATCTTGTCGCCCGGCCTGAGTTGCCCCTCCTGGATCAGTCCGCGCAGCCGCTCGACGAGTTCGGTCGCCAGCGAGCGCCGCTCGATCAGGGGGCTGTCGTGCATCTCAGGCGGCCTGCGCCATGCGGACGCGGCCGGCTTCGGTCAGGTAGGCCATCGCCGCCTGCACGCCGCCTGGCCTGTGCGGCACGCCAGCCAGCGCCAATCCCATCTCGACCCCAGAGAGGGCTCCCAGAATGGTCAGGTCATTGGTGTCGCCGAGATGGCCGATGCGGAACACCTTCTTCGCCACTTTCGACAACCCGGTTCCCAGCGACATGTCGAAGGCATCAAGTGTCACGGCACGGAACTGGTCCGCGTCATGGCCATCGGGCATCAGCACGGCGGTCAGTGACGAGGAATAGTGCTTCGGTTCGCGGCACAGGATCTCCAGCCCCCAGCCGCGCACAGCGCGCCGTGTTGCCTCGGCATGGCGGTCATGGCGGGCGAAAACCGCATCCAGCCCCTCCTCGTGGAGCATCTTCAGCGCTTCATCGAGGCCATAGAGCAGGTTGGTGGCCGGCGTGTAGGGGAAATAGCCCGTGGCGTTGGAGGCGATCATCTCCTCCCAGCCCCAGAAGCTCTTGGGCAGTGTCGCGCTCCGGGACGCGTGCAGGGCCTTCTGCGATACAGCGTTGAACGACAGTCCCGGCGGCAGCATCAGCCCCTTCTGCGAGCCGGCGACCGTGACATCGACGCCCCATTCGTCATGGCAATAGTCGATCGAGGCCAGCGACGAAATCGTGTCGACCAGCAGCAGCGCCGGATGCTTCGTCGCATCGATGGCGCGGCGCACATCCGCGATCGGCGAGACGCAGCCGGTCGCGGTTTCGTTGTGGACGACGCAGACCGCCTTGAAGGCATGGCCGGCATCTGCCCTGAGTGCTGCTTCGATGGCCGCGACATCAGCACCTGCACGCCAATCCGACGCGATGAAGGTTGGTTTCAGCCCAAGTTTCACGGCCATGGTCTTCCACAGCGTGGCGAAGTGGCCGGTCTCGACCATCAGCACCTGGTCGCCCGGCGACATCAGGTTTGCCAGAGCCGCTTCCCAGGCCCCGGTGCCGGAGGCCGGATAAATCACGACAGGGTCCTTGGTCTTGAAGACGCTCTTCAGCCCTTCCAGAACCCGCAACCCGAGGCGTCCAAAGTCCGGGCCGCGGTGATCCATCGTCGGCTTGGCCATGGCGCTCAGGATGCGGTCCGGCACGGGAGTCGGCCCCGGAATCTGCAGGAAATGGCGGCCGGCGGCGCGCGGGGCGTTGGCGGACATGGGAAAGCTCCTTGGAGGCGCGGAGAACGCGGCGACAGACTTGCAAATCTGAATAATGAATGCAAAATGCAAAGGCAAGGGCACCCTGACTGTTTGCCCGGCGCATCCCTTTCCCGCGAGCACACTTCCGCCATGGCATCGTCCGTTCCAGAAGCCCTTGAGCGCCGCCTGCGCAAGGCCGTGAAGGGCGAGATTGCATTCGACGCTTTCTCGCGCGGTCGCTACGCCACCGACGCCTCGATCTACCAGATCATGCCGGTCGGCGTGCTGGTTCCGGACACGGTCGATGACGCCATCGCCGCCGTCGCCTTGGCGCGCGAGGAAAAGGTCACTGTCCTGCCGCGCGGCGGCGGCACATCACAGTGCGGGCAGGCGGTCAACACGTCCCTGGTGGTCGATTGTTCGAAGAAACTGACGCGCATTCTCGATCTCGACGTGGCCGGTCGGCAGGTGCGCGTCGAGCCCGGCATCGTGCTCGACGATCTCAACCGGCAACTGAAGAAGCACGGCCTCTGGTTCCCGGTGGATGTCTCGACCGCTTCGCGCGCCACGATCGGGGGCATGACCGCCAACAACTCCTGCGGCGGCCGTTCGCTGCGCTATGGCGCGATGCGCGATAACGTCATCGCTGTGGAGGCGGCGATGGCCAATGGCGAGCGTCGCTGGTTCGGCAGGACCGACCGCGCCGCCGCCCTGCGCAGCAATGCCGATGCGCTGGTGCGCGATCTGCTCACCCTCGGCGAGCGCGAGGCCGGCGAGATCGAGGCCCGCTTCCCGAAGGTCCAGCGCCGGGTTGGCGGCTATAACATCGATGCGCTCGTCCCCTCCGGCGAGACAAACAACCTGGCCCATCTGCTTGTCGGCTCGGAAGGCACGCTCGCCTTCACCACGGCGGTCGATCTCCGGCTCTCGCCCCTGCTGGGGCCGAAAGCCTTCGGTGTCTGCCATTTCGGCTCGTTCCACCAGGCCATGGACGCGGCCCAGCACCTGGTCACGCTCGGCCCGATAGCGGTCGAACTGGTCGACCGCACGATGATCGCCCTCGCCCGCGCCATTGCCACCTTCCAGCCCACGGTCGAGCGGGTCGTCCGCGGCGATCCGGACGCCCTGCTGGTGGTCGAGTTCGCCGAGGACACCGAAGAGGCCAATGCGCGCAAGCTCCGTGAGCTTGAGGCCATGATGGGTGATCTCGGCTTCTCCTGGAGCGGCGCGGGCGCGCGCTATGGCGGCGTCGTGCCGGTCACCGAAGCGCCCTGGCAAGCCGCTGTCACGGAGATGCGGCAGGCCGGGCTCAACATCATGATGAGCATGAAGGAGGCCGGCAAACCGGTGTCTTTCGTCGAGGACTGCGCCGTGCCGCTGCCGGATCTGGCGGCCTATACGGCTGGCCTGACCGCCATCTTCGAGGCGCATGGCACGACCGGCACCTGGTATGCCCATGCCTCGGTGGGCTGCCTTCATGTGCGGCCCGTGCTGAACATGAAGCTCGATGTCGATGCCCGTCGCATGCGTTCCATGGCGGAGCAGGCGTTCGAACTGGTCCGCAAGTACAAAGGGTCACATTCGGGCGAGCACGGTGATGGCATCGTCCGCTCCGAGTTCCATGAGGCGATGTTCGGCAGCCGCATCGTCCGCGCCTTCGAGGAGGTCAAGGACCGTTTCGATCCGGAACAGGTCTTCAACCCCGGCAAGATCGTGCGCGCCCCGCGCATGGATGACCGCACCCTGTTCCGCTATCCGCCGGGTTATGAAGGGCAGGAGATCACGCCTGCGCTTGACTGGTCGGCCTATCCCGGAGCCTCGCAAGGCTTTCTCGGCGCGATCGAGATGTGCAACAACAACGGCACCTGCCGGAAGCTTGATGGCGGCGTGATGTGCCCCAGCTACCGCGTCACCCGCGACGAGGCCGACGTCACCCGCGGCCGTGCCAATGTGCTGCGGCTTGCGCTGACAGGGCAACTCGGCGACGGAGCCCTGACCTCGCCGGAGATGGCCGACAGCCTCAAATTGTGCGTCTCCTGCAAGGCCTGCAAGCGCGAATGTCCGACCGGCGTCGACATGGCGCGGATGAAGATCGAGGTCGGCGCCGCGCGCCATGCACTCTATGGCGCAAGGCTGCACGAACGGCTGGTGGCCCATCTGCCGCGCTATGCCCGCTTCGCCGCCAAGCTGCCAGGCCTGTTCAACCTGCGCGACCGCGTGCCCGTGCTGAAGAGGCTGTCGGAAGCGCTGGCGGGGTTCTCGGCGTCGCGCAGCCTGCCGGTCTGGCGCGCCGATGTCTTCGCGCCGCCGGTTGCGTCCGAAGGCCCTGCCGATGGCCGCGAGGTCGTGCTGTTTGCCGACACCTTCAACCGCGCCTTCGAGCGCGAAAACCTTGACGCAGCGGTCAGGGTGCTGGTCGCCGGCGGCTACCGGGTGCATCACGCGCTGCCTGCCGACGGCGCGCAGCGCGCGCTGTGCTGCGGCCGGACCTACCTGTCGACCGGCATGATCGACGAGGCGAAGACCGAGGCCCGCCGCCTGATTGATGCGCTGGCGCCCTTCGCAGAGCGCGGGATCCCGGTGATCGGGCTTGAGCCCTCCTGCCTGTTGACGCTCCGCGATGAAATCCCGGCCCTGTTTCCCGGCGATGAGGCCGTCGCCACGGTCGAAGCCAAAGCCATGCTGTTTGAAGAGTTCCTTCATGCGGAGGCCAAGGAGGGCCGTCTGTCGCTGCCGCTGGCGCCCTTGCCGCGGCAGGTGCTGCTGCACGGCCATTGCCACCAGAAGGCCTTCGGGATCATGGGTCCGGTCGAAGGCGTGCTGCGGCTGGTTCCGGAGTTGAGGCTCAGCGTGATCGAAAGCTCCTGCTGCGGCATGGCCGGCGCGTTCGGCTACCACAAGGAGACGGTCGAAGCCTCAAAGGCCATGGCCGAACTGTCCCTGCTGCCGGCGGTCCGCGCCGCTTCGCCGGAGGCCCTCATCGTCGCCGACGGCACATCATGTCGTCACCAGATCTCCGACGGAGCAGCCCGCGAGGCGGTCCATGTGGCCCGGCTGCTCGCCATGAGCCTCGATGCCGGAAATGGGAGTGGACCAACTGCCCCATCCGACCTAGGTAAGCCGGATAAAACAAGAAAACCATCTGGTGAGGTTACCCATGGACCTGGCTGAGGCAGCGCCTGCCGCTGACGGAACGGATGCGTCGGCCGATGCCGCCGCGCCCTTGCTGTCCGTCCGCGACCTGCATGTCTCGTTCCACACCTCGCGCGGCATCGTGCGCGCGGTCGAGGGCATCTCTTACGACGTGAAGCGCGGCGAGATGCTGGCGATTGTCGGCGAGTCCGGTTGCGGCAAGTCCGTCTCGTCGCTCGCCGTCATGGGCCTGCTGACCAAGCCGTCAGGCCGGGTCGAAAGGGGCCAGATCCTGTTCGAGGGCCGCGACCTGCTGAAGCTCTCTGACGAGCAGATGCGCGAGATTCGCGGCCGCGACATCTCGATGATCTTTCAGGAGCCGATGACCTCTCTGAACCCGGTGCTGAGCATCGGGCTGCAGGTCATGGAGCCGCTGCTGATCCATCTCAACATGACCGAGGCGGAAGCGCGCGCGCGAGCCGTCGAGCTGCTGACGCTGGTGGGCATCACCGATCCCGACCGCCGTCTCGAGCAGTTTCCGCACCAGATGTCGGGCGGCATGCGCCAGCGGATCATGATCGCCATCGGGCTGGCCTGCAATCCGAAGCTGATCATCGCCGACGAGCCGACAACGGCGCTGGATGTCACCATCCAGGCGCAGATTCTCGAGTTGATGAAGGACCTGTCGCGGCGCCTCGGCATCGCCATGGTCATCATCACCCACAATCTCGGGATCGTGGCCCGCTACGCTGACCGCGTCGCAGTCATGTATGCCGCGCGCATCGTGGAAAAGGGCACGGCTGATGACGTGTTCCTCAAGCCGCGTCACCCCTATGCGGTCGGGCTGATGCGCTCGGTGCCCCGCCTCGACCAGCCGCGCGGCCTGCGCCTCGAAACCATCGAGGGCCTGCCGCCAGACCTGCGCAACCCGCCGAAGGGCTGTCGTTTCGCGCCGCGCTGCCCGCTGAAGCTGGGCCTGTGCGAGGCCGAAGCGCCGCAGCTCACAAACGTCGGGACGGGCCATGAAGCGGCCTGCCACCGCTCCGGAGACCTTGCCGCCGGCGTCAGGGTCTTCGAGCCGACCCAGGTGGGCGAGAGCCACGCGATTGACATGACGGGACGCCCGCTCCTGGCCGTGGCGCACATGAAGAAGTACTTTGACGTGACCCGCCGCGTGTCGTGGCGCAAATCCGAGAAGGGTCAGGTCAAGGCGGTTGACGACGTGTCATTTGCCATCCGGCGCGGCGAAACGCTCGGATTGGTCGGCGAGTCCGGTTGCGGCAAGACCACCATCGGGCGCACCGTGCTGCGGCTGGAGACGCCGACATCGGGCGAAATCAGCTTCGACGGCAGCGACATCGCCGCGTTCTCGCAAGCGGACATGAAGCCGGTCCGGCGCAAGATGCAGGTGGTGTTTCAGGACCCGTTCTCCTCGCTGAACCCGCGCATGACGGTCGGCCAGATCATTGCCGAGCCCATGCTGGTCCATGGTCTGGTGCGCACCGACGCCGAGGCGAAGGCGCGCATCGACACCTATCTCACGCGGGTGGGCCTGTTCCCCTACATGTCCGAGCGCTATCCGCATGAAATGTCGGGCGGGCAGCGCCAGCGCATCGGGATCGCGCGCGCGCTGGCCTTCGAACCGGAGCTGATCGTCTGCGATGAGCCCGTTTCGGCCCTCGACGTCTCGATCCAGGGCCAGGTCATCAATCTGCTCGAGGACCTGAAGCGCCAGTTAGGCCTGACGTACCTGTTCATCGCCCATGATCTCGCGGTCGTGAGGCACATTTCGGACCGCATCGTGGTGATGTATCTCGGCCGCGTCATGGAGATCGCCGACCGTGACGAGCTCTACGCCCGTCCGCTCCATCCCTACACGCAGGCCCTGCTCGACGCCGCACCGATCCCGGACCCGGTGGCCGAGCGCGCTCGCACGCCACGTGCCCTGAAGGGCGAAATCCCCTCCCCGCTCAACCCGCCCAAGGGCTGCGTCTTCCACACGCGCTGTCCGCTGGCGGATGATCAGTGCCGGACGCTCGTTCCGGCGGCCCGCGACGTGCTCGAGGGCCATACAGTCGCCTGCCACAAGGTCTGAACGCAACACCAAAAGCGGGAAACCCGCATCTGCCCAAGGAGGAATGCCCATGATCCGTTCTTTTGCCATCGGCCTTGCCATCGTGCTTGGCGCAGGCATGGCGTCTGCCCAAACCCCGACCCCGACGCGGGGCGGTACGCTCGACTTCGCCGTTGTCTCGGACCCGCCGAACTATGACTGCCATGCCCATGAAACCTATGTGGTCGTGCAGTCGGTCGGCCCGTTCTATTCGACGCTGCTCAAGTTCGACCACAGCCGCTATCCGGAGGTGAAGGGCGACCTGGCCCGGAGCTGGACGGTCTCCGCCGACGGGCTGACCTATTCTTTCCAGCTCAACCCGGACGTCAAGTTCCATGACGGCTCGGCGCTGACCTCGGCAGATGTGAAGGCCACCTATGACCGCATGCGCAATCCGCCACAGGGCGTGATCTCCCTGCGCCAGGCGACCTTTGCCGACATCGCCAGCATCGACACGCCATCGCCGACGGAGATCGTCTTCAGGCTTTCGGCGCCAAACCCCGCGATGCTTCAGAACTTCGCCAGCCCCTACAACTGCGTTTATTCCGCCGCGAAGCTCAAGGATGATCCGCGTTTTCCGCTGCAGAACATCATGGGCAGCGGCGCGTTCCGCTTCGTCGAGCATGTGCGCGGTTCCCATCTCGTCGGCCAGCGCTTCGACGGCTACTTCGTCAAGGATCGGCCCTATCTCGACGGCTTCCGCATCGCCTATATCCCGCAGCCGTCGGCCATGCTGAACGCCATGCAGGGCGGGCAGATCAAGGCCGAGTTCCGCACCATCGGCCCGGCCGACAAGGCGCGCCTTGAACAGGCCATGGGCAACCGCATCAAGTTCCAGGAAGCCACCTGGTCGACCGGCCTGATCGTCGCCTTCAACACCGAGAAGGCTCCCTTCAACGACCCGCGCGTCCGCCGCGCTCTCTCGCTGGCGCTCGACCGCAACGCCGCGAGCGCGGGCCTGCGCCGCACCTCGATCCTGCGCGAAGTGGGAGGGCTGGTGCGGCCGGGAGCGCCGTTTGCCGCCAGCGCGACCGAGCTTGCCGCGCTCCCCGGCTTTGGCCGCGACATCAACGCCGCGCGCGCCGAGGCCCGGCGCCTGTTGGCCGAGGCCGGCGTCTCCAACCTGAAATTCGCTCTGGTCAATCGTTCGGTCGCCCAGCCCTATACGCCCGCCGGCATCTTCCTCGTGGACCAGTGGCGCCAGATCGGCGTCGAGGTCGAGCACCGCCAGCTTGAAACCTCACCCTATGTGCAGGCCGTGCGCGCCGGCAATTTCGACGTCGCCCTCGACTTCCAGAACCAGGTTCTCGAGGACCCGACCTACACGCTGCTGCGTTACATTTCGTCGGACAGGTCGCCCGAGAACCCGTCCAAGCTCGTCGACCGTGAGCTCGACGGCCTCTACGAGAAACTCGTGCGCGAAACCAACGCGACCGCCCGCACGGCGCTGATCCGCGCCTTCGAGGCGAGGGTGATGGACAACGCCGCGCAGGTGCCGTTCCTGTGGTGGAACAGGCTGGTCGCCATGGACGCGCGCGTCAACGGCTGGGCCATGTCGCCAAGCCATGTGCATGGCCAGGACCTCGTCGACGTCTGGCTCGCTCCGTGAAAAGCTGAAGGCATACCGCCATGGGCGCCTACCTCGCCAAACGCATCCTGACGATGATCCCGACGCTGCTCGGCGTCGCGGTCCTTATCTTCCTGATGCTGCGTGTCGTCCCCGGCGACATCGTCGAGCTGAAAATGCGCGGCGATGGCGGCGCGCCCACCGTGCAGCAGATCGAGGCCGAGCGGGCCCGCCTCGGCCTTGACCGGCCGCTTGTCGCCCAGTTCGGGAGCTGGATGACGGGCCTCGCCACGCTCGACCTCGGCACCTCGATGTGGACCGAAAAGCCCGTCACCGAGGAAATCGCCGGGCGCATCGGCCTGACCCTTCAGGTCGCGGTCATGGCCACGATCATCGCCATCCTGCTGGCGCTGCCGCTCGGAACGCTGTCGGCGCTCTACAAGGACACCTGGGTTGATCAGGCGATCCGGATCTTCACCATCGGGGGCCTCGCCATTCCCTCCTTCTGGCTCGGGATGATCATCATTCTGGGCCTGCTCTATGCCTTCAACTGGATCCCGCCCATGCAGTATGTGCCGATCTGGAAGGACCCGCTCGCCAATCTCTCGCAACTGATCTGGCCGGCGCTGGCGGTGGGCTACCGCTTCTCCGCCGTGCTTGCCCGCATGGTGCGCTCATCGATCATCGAGGTGATGCGCGAGGACTACATCCGCACCGCACGCGCCAAGGGCGTGCATGAGCGACTGGTGATCGCGCGCCACGCGCTCCGCAACGCCATGCTGCCCGCTGTGACGGTCATCGGGCTGGAATTCGCCTTCCTGATCGGCGGGCTCGTGGTGACCGAACAGGTCTTCAACCTCAACGGGCTGGGACGCCTGTTCGTGCAGGCGGTGTCGCGTTCGGACTTCACCATGGTGCAGGGCATCGTCATGGTCATCGCGCTGGTCTTCATCGTCAGCAACCTGCTCGTCGACCTCGCCTATGCCTGGCTTGATCCGCGCATCCGCTACGGGGGCAAATGAGATGACGCTTGCTGTTTCCGCCCCGGCACGGGCCCGCCCGAACGCGCTGTGGTCCTTCATCACCGCGCAGCCGCTCGGCGCCGTGTCGCTGCTGTTCATCCTCATCATGGTCTTCGCCAGCCTGTTCGCGGTCTGGATCGTGCCGCATGATCCGCTGAAGCTGGATTTCGCCGAGATCCTGTCGCCGCCCTCCTGGAGTTACCCGTTTGGCACGGACAATCTGGGCCGCTGCGTCTTCTCGCGCGTCATCTTCGGCGCGCGCACCGCGTTGGTCATCGGCATCCTCGCCTCGCTGGTCGGCTCCACCATCGGCGGCCTGATCGGCGTGGTGCAGGGCTATTTCGGCGGCAGGCTCGACTTCTATGTCAGCCGCTTCATCGACATCCTGCTGTCCTTCCCGATCATCGTGCTGGCGCTTGTCGTGGTCGCCATGCTCGGCAAGAAGATCGTTCTGGGCGTCGACATGAACCTCGTGGTCGCCATCGCGATCCCGATCATCCCGAAGGTCGCCCGCGTTGTCCGCTCCGCGTCACTGTCCGTCCGCGAGATGCCCTATGTCGACGCCGCCCGCGCCTCGGGCTTCTCGCATCAGCGCATCGTCCTGCGCCACATGGTGCCGAACGTGTTCGCGCCCTTCATCATCATGTTCACGGCCTTTGTGGCGCAGGCGATCCTGCTCGAGGCCTCACTGTCATTCCTGGGCCTCGGCGTGACCGAACCAACCCCGGCCTGGGGTCTGATGCTGGCGGGCAACGCTGCAGACTTCTATCGCGAAGCGCCCTGGATGATCATCTTTCCCGGCCTCGCCATCTCGCTTTCGGTGTTTGCCTTCAATCTGTTCGGCGACGCCCTGCGCGACCACCTCGACCCGCGCTTCAAGGTGTGAACCGAGGCTGCATGCCGATGCTTGCCAAAGCGCCGTTCCGCCCATATTGTGGCGGAATGTCTCGACGTGACGCCCGCTTGTCAGCCAGCCCTTGCGCCAGTGCCGCAAGCGCGTCTGCCTGCGCCGCACCGCTGAACGGCCTTTTCCTCGGCAAGCTTCTGCTTACCAGCCCCTGAGGGCCGTCCGGGCATTGGGCCTGGGCCTTCAGGGGGTCATGCACGAAAGCCCCTGAACAGCCCGCCGCAAATCAGCTAGAGAGCTGGACAAAGTGCGGAGCGGGCAACCGCCGAGAGGAAAATCCCATGTCCAAATCCCAGGTCCTGATCTTCGACACCACCTTGCGCGACGGCGAGCAGTCACCCGGCGCCACCATGACCTTCGAAGAGAAGCTCGAAATCGCCGACATGCTCGACTCCATGGGCGTCGACATTGTCGAAGCCGGCTTTCCGATCGCCTCGAATGGCGACTTCGAGGCCGTCCACGCCATCGCCAAGCGCCTGAAGCGCGCCACGGTGGCCGGCCTCGCCCGCGCCATCAACGCCGACATCGACCGGGCCGGCGAAGCCGTGCGCGTCGCGCAGCGCGGCCGCATCCACACCTTTGTCTCCACCTCGCCGATCCATCTCGAACACCAGATGCGCAAGACTCAGGACGAGGTGCTCGCCATCATCGTGGCGACGGTCGCGCGCGCCCGCAATCTTGTCGAGGATGTCGAATGGTCGGCCATGGATGCGACCCGCACGCCGATCGACTATCTGTGCCAATGCGTCGATGCCGCGATCAAGGCAGGCGCCACGACGATCAACCTGCCGGACACGGTCGGTTACGCCACGCCGGACGAGCACCGCGCCATGTTCCAGGCTGTTCGCGAGCGCGTGGCAAACAGCGACAAGGCGATCTTCTCGGCGCATTGCCACGACGATCTCGGGCTCGCCGTCGCCAATTCGCTGGCGGCGCTGGAAGGCGGCGCGCGGCAGATCGAGTGCACCATCAACGGCATCGGCGAGCGGGCCGGCAACACCGCGCTCGAAGAGATCGTGATGGCGATCCGCACGCGCGGCGACATGTATCCGTTCGAGACGGGCATCGAGACCAAGATGCTGACGCGCGCCTCGAAGATGGTGTCGAACGCAACGTCCTTTCCGGTGCAGTACAACAAGGCGATTGTTGGCCGGAACGCCTTCGCCCATGAAAGCGGCATCCATCAGGACGGCATGCTGAAGAACCAGACCACCTACGAGATCATGACGCCGGAATCGGTCGGCGTGCAGAAGACCTCGCTGGTGATGGGCAAGCATTCGGGCCGCGCCGCCTTCAAGGACAAGCTGAAGGCGCTGGGCTACGACCTCGGCGACAACCAGGTCGAGGACGCCTTCGTGCGCTTCAAGGCGCTGGCCGACCGCAAGAAGCATGTCTACGACGAGGACATCGAGGCTCTGGTCGACGACAACATCGCCACCGCGCACGACCGGGCAAAGCTCGTGTCCCTGTCGGTGATCGCCGGCACACGCGGCCCGCAGCGCGCCACGATGAAGATCGAACTCGACGGCAGGATCATCACCGAGGAAGCCGAAGGCAACGGCCCTGTGGACGCCACCTTCAACTGCATCAAGGCGATCATGCCGCACGAGGTCGTGCTGGAGCTCTATCAGGTCCATGCCGTGACGGAGGGCACCGACGCGCAGGCGGAGGTGTCGGTCCGGCTCAGCCGCGACGGCAATTCGGTGACGGGCCGCGGCGCCGATCCTGACACCCTCGTGTCGTCGGCCCGCGCCTATCTGATGGCGCTCAACAAGCTCGAAGCACGCGGCGCAAGGGTCCATCCGCAACGCGCGGCAGAATAGGTCAACCAGGAACCGCGGGACTGATGGCGCATCCCCTCTCCCGACGTCTCCTGCAAGGGCGGAGGTCGAGCGAGAGGGGTAGCTCGGCTCCTTGATTGAACAGGAATATCCCGCCCATGCCTGCGCCCCGCAAGTATCTCCTCGTCCTGTTCTGGATGCTTGGCTCGCTGACGGCTTTCAGCGGCGTGGCCCTCTCCATCCGCGGCCTGCAGGGCGCGCTGACCGTGTTCGAGATGCTGGCCATCCGCAACATCGGCGGGCTGGTCATTCTCGGGGCCATGATGCTGCTTGCGCCGGGCCCCGACCAGACCATGCGCATGGCGCGCCCGCAGATCCACGGCCTGCGCAACATCGCCCACTTCGCCGGCCAGGCCTTGTGGGTCTACGGCGTCACCGTGCTGCCGCTGGCCACCGTGTTCGCCATCGAGTTCACCACGCCCTGCTGGGTGGCGTTGTTCGCGGTGCTGTTCCTCAAGGAGCGCCTGACCGTCTTCCGCGCCCTCGCCATCGCGCTGGGCTTTGTCGGCGTGCTGATCATCCTCAGACCGGGCATGGAGAGCTTCCGCCCTGCGGCGCTCGCGGTGGTGCTGGCCGCCGTCTTCTTCGGCATCCAGATCACCACGACCAAGTTCCTCACGGGCTCGAACTCCACCTGGACCATCATGTTCTGGATGAACCTGATGCAGCTGCCGATGAACATGCTGGCCAACGGATTGACCGGGCATTCCCCGCTGATCATCGACAGGCTGAGCTGGGATATCTGGCTGCCCGCGCTCGGCATCGCCGTCACCGGCTTCCTGGCGCATTACTGCCTCACCAACGCTTTCCGCCATGGCGACGCCACCCTGGTCGTGCCGATCGACTTCCTTCGCGTGCCGCTGATCGCGCTGATCGGCTGGCTGTTCTACAATGAAACCCCGGAGCTCGCGGTGCTGATCGGCGCGCTTGTCGTGATCGGCGGCGTGATCATCAACCTCGCAGCCGAGGCGCGGGCGAAACGTCAGGGCTGACGGACTTTCGCCCCGCGCTGCTCATCCCAGAAGATCCAGAACCCGGACGCCACGATGATCAGCGCGCCGATCACGGTCGTGGGAGGCGGGATGTCACCGAACACGGCATAGCCAAGCACGCCGACCCAGACGATCAGCGAATACTGATACGGCACCACGGTGGACGCTGGCGCCAGCTTAAGCGAGCGGTTGGTCGCCATGTGCCCGAACAGCGCCACGACGCCGAGCAGCGACAGCAGGGCCACGTCGCGCCATGATGGCGTGACCCAGCCGAAGGGCGCGAGCAGCACGCCCATCCCCAGCGCGGCAGCCGACTGCCAGGCCACGAGCGTCGTGTCAGACGTCCCCTTGAGCTTTCGGGTGACCACCATCATGCCGGCGAAGGCCAGTGCGCCGGTCATGGCGATCAGCGACGGCCAGCCGAAGTCCGCCCCTGGGTTGAGCGCGATGCCGACGCCGACGAAGCCGAACGCGATCGCGAACCACCGGCTCAGGCTGATGCGTTCGCCCAGGAACGGCCGGGCGAGCAGCGCAACGAAGATCGGCCCCGCCAGAAAGAAGGTCACGGCCTGCGCCAGCGGCAGATAGGTCACGGCCCAGTAGAAGAACGCCACATCGATCGTCGACAGCACCACGCGCAGCACGTGCAGCTTCCGGTTCGGCGGATTCGCGATGGCCGCGACCCCCTCGCGCGCGATCGCCGGCGCCAGCACGAGCATGGCCGCGCCGCTGCGGAACAGGAGCACCTGACCGACCGTGTAGGTCGCGACGAGCCACTTGCCGAGCACGTCGTTGACCGAAAACAGGAACATGCCAAGCAGCATGAGCAGGATGCCGGCGAACACCGGGCGGGTCGTCATCAGATCGCGCATGGAGGCTCGGCAGAGGGGCGGATATCTTTTCGCCCACAGCGCTTAGCGCTGCCGGACCGCCCTGTCACCGCCATATGAGCGCTGCCGCATGCGCGCCACGCATCGGATGTGAACCAAACCCGACAAAAGGGGCTGGACAGCACCGCACCCCTTTGCTACTGCCCACCTCGTTGCGCGGAGGCATCGACCTCCGCGTCACTGTTTCGGCGGGTGATTAGCTCAGTTGGTAGAGCAGCTGACTCTTAATCAGCGGGTCGTAGGTTCGAGCCCTACATCACCCACCAAGCAATTCAAGGACTTAAGCCATATTCTGGTGAGAACGGAATGGCACTGGTGATCACTGGTGACCGTCACCACTGTCACCACTGTTCACGGCGCGTTCGCAGCACCCGCGCGCAACCCGTTGCGCTCAATGCTTCATGCTGAACATCGTTCATCTGCCACGGAGCAACGGCAAAGCCGGCGCTGGCCGGTTTCTGCAGCGTCTCGTTGTCGATGATTGCGCGCGCTCTTTCAGTTCATCCATTGTCCTGCTCCTTCCTTTCCTCATCCCGGCATGGGACGGCCGTGTTCTTTCCCGGCAAGGACATGACAGTGGAGTACCCCTTGCGACCGCATGATCAGGTTGGCGTGATGCCGCATCATCAACATTGATGATGCGCGCACGCGCCATCATGACTATGGTTTCCCGTGGGTTAATCCCGCACCGGGTTTGGGGGAACTGACACGATGGCGAACTGGATCAGGACGGGGACTGCCCGCTGGGCGACTGCCAGCAACTGGTTCGGCTCCATTCCGCCGAATTCCGGCACCGACGCCTTCATCGGGACTGGCACCGCGCTCGTCGACACGACCGGCCTCCAGGCGCTCAACGTCGCTCTCGGCGGCATCGGGACGGTCGATGTCGGCTCCGGCGGCGGCCTGACCGTCGGCAATGTCTTCGACGTGCAAGCCGGCGGCAGCCTCGTGGCGCGCAATGGCGGCTCGGTTTCCGCCGGCTCCTACAGCGTCGGCGGCAATCTCATCGTCGGCGGAGCCGGGGTGGCGGAGGCCAGCGGCACGGTCACAGGCGCGGTCAACCTGCAAACGAGCGGCAAGCTCATCTTCAACACCACCGGCAACCTCACCTTCGCCAACCTGATCAGCGGCTCCGGCGGCATCGAGCAGAAGGGCGCGGGCACCATCGTCACGCTCACCGCCGGCAACAACACCTACACCGGCCTGACCACGATCACCGCCGGCACGATCAGGATCGATGTGGCGGTCAGCGGCCCCTTCTCCGGCGGGTTCAACATTGCGAGCGCCGGCGTGCTCGATCTCTTCGGCTGGACCGGCCGCGTCATCGGCCCGCTGTCGGGTTCGGGCAAGGTCACGTCCGGCGATGCTGGTTTCCTGACGGCGTTCACGGTCGACAGCGCGGCAGCGGCGACATTCTCGGGCGTCATCGAGGACGGCGTGGGGCCCGGCACCTCCTTCACCAAGGCGGGCACCGGCACGCAGACTCTTTCCGGCGCCAACACCTATACCGGCACCACAACCGTCAGCGCAGGCGTGCTCAACATCCAGAACGCCACGGCGCTGGGCGCCACCGCCGGCGGCACGACGGTGGCGAACAATGCGGCGCTGGAGATCCAGGGCGGCATCTTCGTGTCCGGGGAGGCGCTGACGCTGAACGGCACGGGCATCAGCAATGGCGGCGCGCTGCGGAACATCTCCGGCTTCAACACGTGGACAGGCGCGATCACGCTCGGCTCGGCGAGCCGGATCAATTCCGATGCCGGGCAGCTCACGCTCAACGGCACCGTGACCAACGGCGGCTTCCTGTTGACCGTTGGCGGCGCCGGCAACACGTTTTTGAACGGCGTCGTTTCCGGCGCCGGCGGCATCACCAAGGATGGCGGCGGCCTCCTGACACTCGATCGCGCCAACACCTATGCGGGCGCGACAACGGTGAGCGCCGGCGTTCTCGAAATCCGGAACGTCAACGCCCTTGGCACCACCGCCGGCGGCACGACGGTGGCGGACGGAGCGGCGCTGGAGATTAGAGTCACCGTTCCCATTAACAATTTCGGCGCGGAGGCGCTGACGTTGAACGGCTCTGGCATCAATGATGGCGGCGCGCTGCGGAACTTTTCGGCCACTAATACCTTCAACGGCGCGATCACGCTGGGCTCGGCCAGCCGCATCAATGTCGATAGCGGGGCGCTCGGGTTCGGCGGCACCGTGACCAACGGCGGCTTCCTGCTGACCGTCGGCGGCGCCGGCAACACGACCGTTGGGGGAGTCGTCTCCGGCGCCGGCGGCATCACCAAGGATGGCGCGGGTATCCTCTCGCTCCGAGGCACGAACACCTACACCGGCGCGACAACCGTGACTGCCGGCGGATTGCAACTCAGTGGCGGAAGCGCGATCGTCGATACCGGGGTGCTGGTGGTCAATGCGCCGGGTACCTTGTCATTGAACGCGAGCGAGACGATCGGGTCGCTCGCCGGCAGCGGCAGTGTGTCCTTGAACGGCAATACGCTGACGACGGGCGGCAACAACGGCTCGACGACCTTCTCGGGCGTCATCAGCGGCTCCGGCGGGCTGATCAAGACCGGCACCGGCGCCTTCACGCTGTCAGGCGCCAACACCTATAACGGCACCACGACCGTCAGCGCCGGCGTGCTCAACATCCAGAACGCCACGGCGCTGGGCACCACCGCTGGCGGCACGACGGTGGCGAACAATGCGGCGCTGGAGATCCAGGGCGGCATCATCGTGCTCGGGGAGGCGCTGACGCTGAACGGCGCCGGCATCAACGATGGCGGCGCGCTGCGAAGCATCTCCGGCTTCAACACGTGGACAGGCGCGATCACGCTGGGCTCGGCCGCTCGCATCAATTCCGATGCCAACCAGCTCACGCTCAACGGCACCGTGACCAACGGCGGCTTCCTGCTGACGGTTGGCGGCGCCGGCGGCACGATATTGAACGGCATCGTCTCCGGCGCCGGCGGCATCACCACGGATGGCGCGGGTCTCCTCGCGCTGTCCGCCGCGAACACCTATACCGGCGCGACAACCGTGAATGCCGGCATACTGAGCCTCTCAGGCGGCAGTGCGATCGTCGATACCGGGGTGGTGGTGGTCAATGCGCCGGGTACCTTGTCATTGAACGCGAGCGAGACGATCGGGTCGCTCGCCGGCAGCGGCACGGTGTTGAGCACCCGTACGCTGACAACGGGCGGCAACAACGGCACGACGACCTTCTCGGGGGTCATTTCCAGCGGCGGCGGCAATCTGACCAAGACCGGCACCGGCACGTTCACGCTCTCGGGCGTCAACACCTATGGGGGCGTCACGACGGTGAGCGGCGGCACGCTGGCGCTGGCCGGGGCCGGGTCAATCGCCAGTTCGAGCGAACTAAGGGTTACCGTCCCGGGCGCGGTCTTCGACATCAGTGCAGTGACTGCGGCGAGCGCGTCCATCAGGGATCTCAGTTTTTCGGCAAACGGCGCGGTCGCCCTTGGCAGCAAGTCGCTTTTCGTCACCCACGCCAACGGGGACTTTGGCACAGGCATGATCAATGGTGGCAGCGGGGCCAATGCGTTCAATGTCACGATGAATGCGACCGCGCCAAGCGTCTCGCTGGCAGGGCTCACCTTCAACACCTGGACCGATGGCGCCGACACCATCTCCATCACCGGCAATGTGCTGGCCAACACCATCACGGGGTCCGTCAGGGCCGACATCATCGATGGTGGTGGCGAAGCCGACAGCCTCAATGGCGGCGTGGGCAACGACACGCTGATCGGCGGGCTCGGCAACGACACCATCGACGGTGGCGCGGGCGCTGACTCGATGACCGGCGGCGATGGCGTCGACACGCTGAGCTATGCCACGGCCACGTCGGGCGCCGGCATCCTGTTCTACATGCTGGCGGCGAACCTCAATGGCGGCGATGCGGCGGGCGATATCTACAGCCTGTTCGAGAACGTCACCGGCACGACGGTGAACGACCGCATCTACATGGACAACAGCGACAACAGCGTGCAGGGCGGCGGCGGGGCCTTCGACACGGTTGAGCTTTATGCCGGCAATGACAGCTATCTCGGCGGCTCAGGGTTCGACTATGTGCTCGCAGGCGCCGGCAATGACGTCATCAACGTCGGCGATGGCGGCAGCCTGATCTATGGCGAAGCCGACAATGACAGCATCACCGGTGCTTCCGGCTCCAACGAGTTCTACGGCGGCATCGGCAACGACACGCTGACCGGCGGCACCGGACAGGACGTGATCCTCGGCGGTTCGGGTCTGGATTCCATCCTCGGCGGCGGCGGCGGTGACTTCCTCTTCGGCGAAGATGGCAACGACACGATTTCCGGCGATGCCGGCAATGACCAGATCCAGGGCGGCATCGGGCTCGACTCGCTGTCAGGCGGCGCCAATGTCGATGTCATCCAGGGCGGGGCGGACAACGACAATATCGATGGCGGCAGCGAGGACGACTTCCTGTTCGGCGAGGCCGGCAACGACACCGTTCTGGGCGGAACGGGCAACGATCAGGTCTTCGGCGGGACCGAGAATGACAGCGTTGTCGGCAATGCC
>JAIXUP010000008.1 GCA_027483505.1 Hyphomicrobiales bacterium | reverse complement strand
GATGTCGATCGGCAGCACCCACAGCTTGCGCAACATATGCAGCAAGCGTTGCTCCGCTGAAATCGGCAGCGTGAAGATCACCAGATCAAGATGCGTGCGCCGGGCGAATTCGACGAGATCGTCGACGGTCCCGAGCTTGGGATAACCGCCCACGGTGTCTGGCGAACGGTCGTCGTTGCGGTCATCGAACACACCGACGATGCGCACGCCGGCCTCGTGCTGGGCCTCCAGCGCCTGGATCAGGCTGATGCCGGCCTCGCCGCCACCCACCACCGCCGTGCGCCGTTCGAGCCGTCCGTTGCGGGTGAGGGCGCGCAGCGCGAAGGACAGCCCGATCCGGGACGAGAAGAGGACAAGCAGCCCGCCGAGATACCAACTCGCCAGCCAGACGCGCGACACCGACTCGGCGACCTTGAGGAAGAAGAAGGCCGCCAGCGTGACCAGGAGAATAGCCGTCCAACCCGCCAGCAGGCGCAGGCTCTGGGGCGCGAACGACCGCATCGCGCCGACATGATAAAGGTGAAGGGCCTGGAAGATCGCCACCGTTCCAACGGAGACAGCTGGAATTGCAATGGCATAGGGCTGCGTGAAATCGACCACGGGGAAGACGTAGATGGCGAAGATGAGTGCGCCGATAAGCGCCACGGCGCTCATGTCGAACAGCCGCACAAGGCCCTCGACCATGATCGGGGAGATGCTCTTCTGGAATGGCAGCGTCGCAAGATGTTCCGCCAGCGGCGACAGT
This sequence comes from Hyphomicrobiales bacterium, assembly GCA_027483505.1. Classification (GTDB taxonomy): domain Bacteria; phylum Pseudomonadota; class Alphaproteobacteria; order Rhizobiales; family Beijerinckiaceae; genus Allobosea. Next base: position 21,287 of record JAIXUP010000008.1, on the reverse strand, counting down.
TTGCCGCCATCCAGCGCGGAGCTTGGCACGCCGCCTTCGCCGGGCCCGCCCTTGCCGCTCGCCTTCATGATGTCACGCACATCAAAAGTGGACATGGCGCCTACCTCGCTGCCAGGAAACGAAACGTTTGCAAGTCTGCCGAAGATGCCATGCGAAACCTCGCTGAAGACTTAAGGGCGCACGGTTGTCAGGTCGCGCCGCGACGCGCGTCCAGAGCCGCGCGGTAGCCGCTGATCGCGCCGCTGATCATCTGATCGAGGGTGAAATGCCGCTTGACGAAGCCCGCCAGATCGATGGCTTCGGCTGTCCGGGCGTCAGCCGGCTTGCCGAGGGCTGAGCGGATCGCATCGAGCAGGGCGGCTGGATCATTGGGCGGAATCAGCCTGTGACTGTGATCCGGCCCATAGATTTCGGGAATGCCGCCGACATTGGTGGAGACCAGCGGCTGCGCAGCCGCCGCCGCCTCAAGAATCACATAGGGCAGGGACTCCGCCCGTGACGGCACGACCATGATGCGGCCCCGGGCCAGCGCGGTCCGGATCGGCCCCGGCGGGGACCAGGTGATCTGGCCGGCGACGCCGCAACGCGCCGCCATGTCCTTCAGCACCTGCTCGTCCGGACCTGAACCGACCATGAGAAGGCTGGGAGTCAGTCCGTCCTGAAGCCTCATCCGCCTGAGCGCCTCGATCAGGGTGTCGATGCCCTTCGCGGAGCGCAATTCGCCGAGATAGACGAGATCGAAGCTGGCATCGGCGTGATCGATCGGGATGAATTCGTCCTCGGCCACGCCGTTGAGGACGACGCGGTGGTCGGTCTTGGGCGGCCGGCCGATATAGGCCTCGAAGCGTCCCATGATGAAGCGGCTTTCGAAGGTGAACATGTCGGTCGCGGGTTCGAGAAATGCCTCGACGCCCATGTAGACCCGGTGCTCCAGGCTGCCCGGCTTGTAGTTGAAGCTGCCGCCATGCGGGGTATAGGCAGTGATATAGCGCCTCCCGCCATCGAACCGGGCGGGGAGGCGGCCGTAAACCCCACCCTTCGAGCCATGGGTGTGCACCACATCGGGGCTGATCTGCCGGCGATGTCTGGCAAAGGCCAGCTGAGCCTTGAGATCGGTGAGGTTCGGATAGCGCGACATCGGCACGCGCGTGACGCCAAGCGCGAGGTCAGGGGCGAGTTGGCTGAGGACGGCGGTGGCGCGCTCGCCGCCCGTGCTGGAATCACAGAAGATGCCAACCGCGTGCCCCAGCGCGATCTGGCCGCGGGTGAGATCAAGCACATTGCGGAACAGGCCGCCGAGCGGCGCCCGGAAGACATGCAGGATCCGCAGCGGCCGATCGGAAGCGCTCATGGCCTCGGCTTTCCCGTGGTCAGAACCAGCGTTCGCGGATCGTGATGGTGTCGCCCGGCAGGACGGGCTGGTTGAGGGAGACGTTGCCGGTCATGACCTCGCCGTTGATCTGACGGGTGATGGTCGCCATCTGCCGGTCGCCGCGCGGGGTGAAGCCGCCGGCAATGGCCACGGCCGTCTGCACCGTCATGCCGTTCACATACGGAAACTGGCCCGATGTCGTGACCTCGCCAAGGATGAAGAACGGGCGATAGGCATCGACTTCGACCGAGACCTTCGGCTCGCGCAGGAAACCGCCGCGCAGCCGCGCCTCGATGCTGCGCTCGAGCTGCCCGGTCGTGCGGCCCACGGCCTCGACCGAGCCGATCAGCGGCATGGAGATGCGGCCCTGGCTGTCAACCGCATAGACGTTCGACAGATTGTCCTGGCCGAAGACGATCACGCGCAGCCGGTCCCCGCTGGCGAGCTGGTAGGGCGCATGCGTCGTGATTCCGCTGGCGAACTCTGCCGTGGTGTGGGTCTGGCTCGCGCAGCCGGCCAGCACGGCGCCGGACAGGATCAGGGCGGTCATCAGCTTCAGCGACATGGACAAACACCGTGGGAGCACAACACAACGTGCGCCCAAAGTAGTTTGTTAGGGTTAACAAAAGGTCTCCGCAGGCTCGCCAGGACGACATCATGCCTTGGCGGCGGAATGTCCACGGCGGAACCGTGTTGCTCTTAACCGGGCATCAACCTTAATGAGATGTAATCCAGCCAGTGTCCTTTTGTGAGTGAGTGGTGACGCCATGACAGCGGCTGATGCGTCGGCAAATCGCAATGAGCAACGTCATGCCGGCGACGGCATGCTCGATCTCAATGCGCTGTGGGGCGCTGTCGCGGCCCACAAGTTCTGGATCATCATCCCGACCCTGCTCGTGCTGGTCGGCTCGTTCGTCGCGGTCAACCTGATCACGCCGCAATACACCGGCGAGGCGCGCATCCTGCTCGAAAGCCGTGACGGGTTCTACACGCGTCCCGCCGGCGACCGGGATTCTGGCGGTGACAGGATCGATTCCGAAACCGTGTTGAGCCAGGTCCAGGTCGTCATGTCGCGCGACCTTGCCCGCGAAGCGATCCGCCGTCTCAAGCTGGTCGGCAATCCCGAATTCGATTCCGGGGCGGGCATTTTCGGCAGCCTCCAGAATCTGATGGTCCGCCTTGGGCTGTCGCGCAATCCGGCCGACCGCACTCCGGAAGACCGGGTGCTGGAGAAATACTACGACAAGCTGCTGGTGTTCCCTGTGGCACGCTCGCGCGTCATGGCCATCGAATTCCAGTCCGCTGACGCCGAACTGGCGGCCCGCGCCGCAAACACGATCGCCGCCGTCTACCTTGAATCGCTCGAGGGAGCGAAAAAGGACAATGCCCGCGGCGCGTCGCAGTGGTTGGGCGGCGCCATCACGCCGCTGCGCCAGCGCGTCCAGGAAGCCGAGGCCAAGGTCGAGGAATTCCGCTCGCGCTCCGGCCTGCTGATCGGGGCCAACAACACCACGATCAGCCAGCAGCAGCTTGCGGACCTGTCCCAGCAACTGTCGAGCGCCCGCGCCATTCAGTCCGATTCGCAGGCCAAGGCCCGCATCCTGCGCGAGGCGCTGAGGGCAGGGCGCATCTTCGACGTGCCCGATGTCGCCAACAATGAACTGGTGCGCCGTCTGGTGGAGCAGCGCGTCACGCTCCGCGCCCAGATCGCACTGGAGTCGCGTTCACTGCTGCCCGAACATCCCCGCATCAAGGAGCTGACCGCTCAGATCACCGATCTTGAGGGCCAGATCCGCGGCGCCGCCGAACGCGCGGTCCGGACCCTTGAGAACGAAGCGCGCATCGCCGGCAGCCGCGTCGAAACTGTGGCTGCGACCATCGAAGCGCAGAAGCGCACGGTGACCGAGGCGAATGAAAGCGAGGTCCAGTTGCGCGCCCTTGAGCGTGAGGCCAAGACCCAGCGCGACCAGCTTGAACAGTTCCTCAGCCGGCAGCGCGATGCGCTGGCGCGCGACGCCGACAACGCAACCCCGGCCGATGCCCGCGTCGTTTCGCGCGCCATCACGCCGCTGTCGCCCAGCTTCCCGAAGAAGATCCCGACCGTGGCGGTCGCGACGTTGGCAGCCTTCATGGTCTCGCTTGCCACCGTCATTTCACGCGAGTTGCTGTCTGGCCGCGCCGTCAGCGCTGCGCCAGCGCCCGGCCCCGTTCCGCAGCCGCAGCCGGTCGCGCCGGGGACGGCACGCTTCTCGTCGGCCTCCCGCCGCGCGGCGACGGGCGTTCGCGCCGAGGACGAGGCGGCTGAACCGGACGGGGAGCCCGTTGCCACTGCCTCCGGCCAGGCGGCGCGCGACGCCCGCCGCGCTCGCGTGGCCGGCCTGATCAGCCATGCCGGACGCTTGACGCATCTGCGCTTGATGCTGGATGACGCCGGCAACTGGGCCGAACAGGTCGCCTCCTGCATCGAGCCCCGCGACGCCTCCAAGGGCGTCAGGGTGCTGGTCCTTGATGCCGGAACACGGGCCGGCGGCTCACATATTCTGGGCGGCGAACTGGCTGAGGATGCCCCGACGCTGCTCATCGACCTTGGCGCCGGCGAGCGTTCGCGCCAGGCCGGCATGTCCGAACTGCTGTCGGGGGACGCGAGCTTCGCCGACATCATCGAACGCGACCCCCAGAGCCGGCTGCACATCATCACTGCGGGCCGCGCCGGCCGCGAGGCGGTGCTCGGGGCGGCGGAACTGCTCGACATGGCGCTCGACGCGCTCAGTGACGCATACGCCCATGTGCTCGTCGAACTGTCACCGCGTGACCTGCACCGTTTCCATGGGGCGCTGATGCCGTTGGTCGACGGCGGTCTGGTCCTGGCCGACAATGTCTCGAACGGGCATGCGGTGGAAACGGCCTACCGTCTGACTGAGGGCAACGAGCTTCCGGTCGCGATCGGGGTCTTCCAGGACGCCGCCGAACCGCTCATTCAGCCTCGCCAGAAGGCCGAGGCTTGACGGGTCCGAGCTTGCGCAGCCTCGCCACGAGGCCGAAAGCCAGCGGCGAGGCCTTGATCGCCCGCTTGATGCGCTGAATCTGCCGCGATGCAGACGCCGCCAGATGGCCCTTCGGCGTGATCGCGACAAAGCTGTCGACCAGCTCTTCGGTCTCGTTGCAGATCGTCGCCTTGTAGCGGGCTTCGCCCACGCCGAGGTCGAACAGGCTCAGGCCCTTGCGGCATTGCATGCGGATCAATTCGACCAGCAGGATCTCGCCGGGGCTGACCTTCATGATAGCGGGGTCGGGCTCGAAGGATGTGGCCATGCCGGAGAAACGGCCGTGATGCACGGCGCCGATATAGGTCGCCACCAAGGCATCGTTGAGTTCGAGCGCCGCAAGTTCGACCGCGCCGTCGGCTGCGGCCTGCGTCAGGAAGCGCCTGACCGAGGGATCGGAAAAAGGGTCGGCAATCTTCATCTGCGCAAAACGCAAGGCCTTTTGCCGAAAGAAGGCGTCGAGGATTCGCACCTGCTCGGCGTCGGTTTCGGCCAAAACCAGCCGCGAAGGGCCAAGCTCGGCAAAGCGCGCCCGCTTGTTCTTGTGCTTCTTGCGGGCATGCGAACTCATCGAGGTGGCGAGTGTCGCGTCGCAATCGGGCAGCAGCGGCAGCCTGTAGGCCTGGCTCGGGCTGGCCTGGGCGTTGATCCGGGCAAGCGGGTTCGCGATCCCGTTCCAGCTGACCGGTTGGCAGTGCAGGATGAATGCGTCCACGCCGCCGATGGCAAGCGCGGCATCGCGCAGCATCTGCCGCGCAGCCGGCTCGTCGAGGCGGGCCGCAAAGACAGGGTCATAGACGCCCATGTGGAAGTTGGCGTGCTTCGCGCCGACAAAAGAGGCGGTTGCCAGCCCGTTCCTGCGACGGATGGCGAGCGGCAGCATGGCAAGGGCACGTCCGCCGTTGGAACGCACGCGGACGATCTTCAGCGCCGCTCCGTCCGCAGCCAGCGCATGCTGAGCATAGGCCTTGATCCAGTCGTACCGCTGATACGGTGTCGCGAGACCCTGCGCTTCGAGCGCCAGCCAATCGTCCCTGACCTCATCGAGCGCGACAAGCTCCGCCCGCCAGTTCAGGCTGGCTTTGCCCGCCGGGGCGGGCGCCTCGGCGATCTGATCTCGCTCCACGATGGCGCTCATGTGGTCGTCCGGGCCCCGATGGTTTGATGCCATCTTTGACGAAACAGCCGAAGATGCTCAAAGGTCAAATGATTCCCGGCGGCACGCTGAACGTTTTGACAACACGAGTTTGCTGATGAACCTCCGCCACACGGCCTTCGCCGCAGCCTTCCGGGCGATCACGCTGACCGGCGCTGATCGCTGGGCGAGGGGGCTCGGACAAGGTGTCGGCGCAGTCCTGATGCTGCATCACGTCCGGCCCTGGGCCGGGTTGTCCTTTGCACCGAACCGCCTGCTCGAGGTCACGCCGGACTGGCTCGCGGATGCGCTGCAGCTTGTCCGTGACGAGGGCTACGATCTGGTCGGCATGGACGAGATGGCGGCGCGGATCACAGGTCCGAAGCGGGACCGCTTCGCCGTGGCCCTGACCTTCGATGATGGCTACCGCGACAATGTCGAGCACGCCTTGCCTGTGCTGAAGCGCTTCGCCGCGCCCTGGACCCTCTACGTCACGACCGGTTATGCCGACCATGCGGCGTCGCTGTGGTGGATCGAGTTCGAGCATGCGATCCGGGCGCTCGATCAGGTCACCCTGACCATCGGTGGCCGCATCCACGACCATGACACGCGCAGCCCTGAGGGCAAGCAGGCGGCTTTCGATGACATCTATTGGGCCTTGCGGGCGCGGCCGGAGGCGGAATTGCGCGCTGCCGTCGCCCGGCTGGCCGCACAGGCCGGCCTTGATGGTCCCGCGCTGACACGGCAGCTGTGTCTGGGCTGGGACGAGCTGCGCGCCCTCAAGCAGGAGCCGTCGCTCACCTTCGGCGCCCATACGATGACCCATCCGATGCTGGCGAAACACCCGGTTCATGTCGCGCAGCCGGAAATCGTTGAGGCGAAGTACCGGGTCGAGTTCGAGCTTGGAGTGCCGGTCGAGCATCTCGCTTACCCGGTCGGCGATGCGGGCTCGGCCGGTCCGCGCGAATTCGAACTGGCGCGCGCCGCCGGCTTCTCCACAGCCGTGACCACGCGGCCCGGCCATGTCTTCGCCGCCCATGCCGGCCATCTAACGGCCCTGCCACGCGTGTCGCTCAACGGCTTTCACCAGAATCGGGCGGCGCTGAAGGCCCTGCTGTCCGGGCTGCCGTTCGTCGCCCTCAACCAGGGCCGCAAGCTCGATGTCGGCTGACTATTTCGGCACCACCTGCGGTGGCTCCTCGCCCGGATCGGGGCGCTCCATCCACTTGATCAGCGGCATTAGCGGGACCACCCAGAACAGCCCCAGGAAGCAGTACCAGAGCGTCTTCCAGAAGGTGTTGAGCTCGGTCACACGCCCCTGCGCCAAAGTCATGGCCAGCATCGCATAGAAGCCGACGAACACGATCATCACGACCGCGCCGATCAGCTTGCGGTGTCTCTTGCGCATGGAAAGCCTCGCTGGAGTTGTCCGCCATGCCTTTAGGCCCTTGCGGCTGCGACAACAAATGTCCGCATTGACGCAGCAGCCCCGCAAAGGCCGGCCTGCGCCCAAACGCGCCTTGAGCTTGCCCAAGCCCGGCGCTAAACCGCGCTCCATGACAACGGCAGCTTTTCATGCGGCCCCGCAGACGGGGTCCCGCACCCATGCGATGGATCAGGTCCGGCTCTGGCTCGCGATCATGGCCGCGCTGGTCTTCATCATGGTGCTTGTCGGCGGCGCGACGCGGCTGACCGATTCCGGGCTCTCGATCACCGAGTGGCGGCCGTTCATGGGAGCCATCCCGCCTTTCAGCGACGCCGCCTGGGCCATCGAGTTCGAGAAGTACCGGCAGATCCCGCAGTATCAACTGATGAACAAGGGCATGAGCCTCGCCGAGTTCAAGTTCATCTACTGGTGGGAGTGGGGCCACCGCCAGTTCGGCCGCTTCATCGGCTTCGCCTGGTTCGTGCCGTTGGTGTGGTTCGCGGCAAAGGGCGTGGTGCGCGGCAAACTGTTCTGGCAGCTTGCCTTCATCGGCGCGCTCGGCGGCCTTCAGGGCGCCATTGGCTGGATCATGGTGCATTCTGGCCTGCAGGAGGGCATGGTCTCGGTCGCGCCAATCAAGCTCACGCTGCACCTGACGCTGGCCTGCATCATCTTCACCAGCATCATCTGGATGTGGTCGAAGCTGGGCGGGCGTGGGGGGGCAGTGCCTGCCCGTGTCAGCCTTGGCGCCAGGCTGATGCTGGCGGGCCTGTTCGCGCAGATCGCGCTCGGCGGGCTGGTGGCGGGGCTGGATGCCGGGCTGTCCTTCAACACCTGGCCGCTGATGGACGGCGGGATTGCTCCCTCACTGGCCACGCTTTTCGCACAGACGCCGTGGCTGCAGAATTTCGCCGCCAATGTGGCGTTGGTGCAGTTCAATCACCGCACAGGCGCCTATCTCCTGCTCGCTCTGGCGCTGTGGCATGTGCTGTCGACGCGGCGCATGGCGCCTGGAACCGATGCCGCATTCCGCGCCCATCTTCTGGCCGGGCTGGTCCTGTGTCAGGCCGCTCTAGGCGTGGTCACCCTGCTGCTGCAGGTGCCGCTCTGGGCCGGGCTGGCGCATCAGGGCTTTGCAGTCATCCTGCTCGGGGTAGCCGCACGCCATGCCGAGCAGGCGAAGGGTCAGGCCGCCAGCGCCTGATCCCAGTCGGCGGTCAGGTCGGCAATGTCCTCGAGGCCGACCGAGATCCGGATCGTTCCGCCGGAAATCCCGAAGGCCTGCCGTTCCGTTTCTGTCAGCGTCCGGTGTGTCGTCGAGGCCGGGTGTGAAACCAGCGATTTGGTTTCGCCGATGTTTACCAGATGCGAAAACAGCTTGAGGTTCTTCAGCACGCCGCGTGCGGCCTGCTCGCCGCCTTTCAGCGTGATCATGAAGATTGAGCCAAGCCCGTCCGGGCATACCGCGCGCGCGAGGTTGTGGTTCGGGCTGGCGGGCAGCGACGGCAGCGACACGCTCTCGATCGCCGGATGCGCCGCGAGGTGCACCGCCAGCGCCTCGGCATTCTCGCAGTGCTTCCGCATGCGCAGCGGCAGCGTCTCGCATCCCATCAGGATGAGAAACGCCGTCGTCGCCGCCATGCCCGGGCCGAATTCGCGCAGGCCGATCAGGCGGCAGGCGGTCATGAAGGGGGTCTTGGGGTAAGCGTCCGGGATCACGAGGTCATCATATTCCGCCCATGGCCCGCTGATCAGGTCAAAGCGGCTGTCACCTGCAAAATCGAAGGTGCCGCCATCGACAATGAGCCCGCCAATGGCCTGCCCGGACCCTGCGAGAAATTTCGAGGCCGAGTGCCAGACGATGTCGGCGCCGTGCTCGATCGGGCGCAGCAGGGCCGGGGTGGCGAGCGTGTTATCGACCACCAGCGGCACGTTGTGGCGCTTGGCGACGGCTGCGATGCCCGGCAGGTCAACCACTTCGCCGGTCGGGTTGATCACGCTTTCGATGAAGATGCCGCGTGTCTCGGAGTTGATGGCCGCCTCGATGGCCGCCGGTGTCGGATCAGCCCAATCGACGCCGATGCCGAAGCGTTGGTCGAGGCGGCGCGACAGCGACAGCGAGCCGCCGAAGATGCGGTTGGCGCTGACATAGCGGTCGCCTGTGGCGCACAGCGTCGCAATGATCAGCAGCAGGGCGGATTGACCCGACGCCACAGCAATGGCGCCCGTGCCGCCCTCCAGCACCGCGATCCGCCGCTCGAGCGCCGCCGTGGTCGGGTTCGCGCCGCGCGAATACGAGAAACCGGCGCGCTTCAGATTGAAGATGTCGGCCCCGTGGTCGAGATCCTCGAACACGAAGCCGTTGGTCTGGTAGATCGGCGTGACGCGCGCGCCCGTCGCCGGGCAGGGGCTCGCGCCCGCATGCACGGCGAGGGTGTTGAGGCCCCAACAGGACGGATCGACCGTGCTCACGCAGCCAGCGCCTGGTCGAGATCGGCGATGATGTCGGCGGCGTCCTCGATGCCGATCGACAGGCGCACCACCTCCGGACCCGCGCCGGCAGCGCTCTTCTGCGCGTCGGTCAGCTGCTTGTGCGTGGTCGAGGCCGGGTGGATGACCAGCGAGCGTGTGTCGCCGATGTTCGCCAGATGGCTGAACAGCTTGAGGTTCGACACCAGTTTCACGCCCGCCGCATAGCCACCCTTCAGGCCGATGGTGAACACGGCGCCGGCGCCCTTCGGCGAATAGCGCTTGGCGAGGTTGTGGTAGCGGTCGCCGGGCAGGCCGGGATAATTGACCCAGTCGATCGCGCTGTGGGTGCTCAGATGCTTCGCCACCTGCAGGGCGTTGTCGCAATGGCGCTGCATGCGCAGCGGCAGCGTCTCGATGCCGGTGAGCAGCAGGAAGGCGTTGAACGGTGACAGGGCCGGGCCAAGATCGCGCAGCGACAGCACGCGCGCGGCGATGGCGAAGGCGAAGTTCCCGAAGGTCTCGCCCAGCACCATGCCGTTATACTCGGGCCGGGGAGCGGACAGCATCGGGTAGCGCTTGTCCCCCGCCCAGTTGAACGAGCCGCCATCGACGAGAAGCCCGCCGATGGAATTGCCATGCCCGCCGAGGAACTTGGTGGCCGAATGGATGACGATGTCGGCGCCGAACTCGAACGGCTTGATCAGGTAAGGCGACGCCATCGTGTTGTCGACGATCAGCGGGATGTTGGCCTTCCTGGCAATTTTCGCGATGGCTTCGATGTCGACGATGACGCCGCCCGGATTGGCGATGGATTCGATGAAGATCGCCTTGGTGCGCTCGGTCAACGCTGCCTCGAATGAGGCGGGTTCATCCGAATCCGCCCAGACGACATTCCATCCGAAGTTCTTGTAGGCATTGTTGAACTGGTTGATGGAGCCGCCGTAGAGCTTCCTGGCTGCGATGAACTCGTCGCCGGGCTGGAGCAGGCAGTGGAAGGTCAGGAACTCGGCCGCGTGGCCGGACGCGACTGCAAGGGCGGCGGTGCCGCCCTCCAGCGCCGCGACGCGCTCTTCCAGAACCGCGTTGGTCGGATTGCCGATGCGGGTGTAGATGTTGCCGAACGCCTGCAGGCCGAACAGCGAAGCCGCGTGGTCGACGTCGTCGAACACGAAGGACGATGTCTGGTAGATGGGCGTCGCCCTCGCGCCCGTCGCGGCATCGGGCGATGCGCCGGCATGGATGGCGAGGGTCGAAAAACCGGGGTGCTTCGCGGACATGGAAAGGCTCCTGAACTAGCTCTGGCGAACAATTCGTTCTTTTTACCGAACGAACGTTGGCTGTCAATGGGAGCCAGTCCGCCGAGCGGGGCGCTTCGAGCGCGACGCGATGCAGCCCTAGCGGGAGATCGTGAACTTCTGGAAGCCCTTGCCGGCCAGCGTCGGCTTCTTCGAGGACAGGATCCGCGAATTGATGCCCTGCCAGCCGATCTCGCCTGACATGCGCCCATACTCGATCTTCGGGCAGCGGTTCATCACCACCTTGACGCCACGCGCTTCCGCGCGCGCGGCGGCCTCGTCATTGCGCACGGACAGTTGCATCCAGATCACCTTCGGCAGCGGCTCAAGCGCCAGTGCCTCATCCGTGATCGGGCCGGCCGCTTCGGAATTACGGAAGATCTCCACCATGTCGAGCGGCCCCGGGATGTCCCTGAGCGAGCCATAGACCATTTGCCCCAGCAGCGTCTGGCCGGCGAGGCCCGGATTGACCGGGATGATCTCGTAGCCGCGTTCGAGCAGATATTTGACGACGATGAAGCTCGGTCGGGACTCGTTGCTTGACGCACCAACCAGCGCGATCCGCTTCACGGTCTTGAGAATCTCGCGGATGTAGGCGTCGTCATAGGCATCGTGGTTCATGGCTGGGTCCGGCATTCCTTGATGCTACATATGTGCTGCCGGCGCCAGCGGCACAACCGCCGCGCCAATCGCGTCCAGTTCGCGACGGTCATGGCTGACATACACAATCGGCACGCCGCTGTCCTGACAGAGCCGGCGGAAAAAGGGCAGCATCTCGTCCTTGCGTCCTTCGTCCAGCGAGGCGAGGGGCTCGTCGAGCAGCAGAAGTTGCGGGCCGGCGATCAGCGCCCGCCCGATCGCGACGCGCTGCTTCTCCCCGCCGGACAGGGTCAGCGGCCAGCGCTTCAGCAGATGACCGATGCCGAGCAGGTCGATCACCGCATCACGCTGGCTGTCGTCGAGCGGGGTCGGCGAAAAACGGCGGCCATAGTTCAGATTGCCGGCCACGGAGAAGTGCGGGAACAGGCGTCCCTCCTGGAAGACATAGCCGATGCGCCGGCGGTGGGCCGGAACGAAGACCTTCGTCGCGACTTCGGTCAGGGTGCGGTTGCCGAGGCGCACATGGCCTGCGTCGGGACTGAGCAGGCCAGCGATCACCTGAAGCGTTGTGGTTTTGCCGACGCCTGATGGTCCGTAAAGGCCGGCAACCGTCTCTTCGAGCGTGAACCTGACCGTGATCGGCGATGCGCCACGCCGGATGGTGATGTCGACGTCCAGCTTCATGGCAGCGCGTGACCACGCTTGGTGTAGTCGCGCAGCAATTGCGACGCCGCAATCGCGGCAAAGGCGATGACCACCGCGATCAGCGTCAGCCGCAGTGCCACGGCCTCGCCGCCAGGGATCTGGGTCTGCGCATAGATCGCGAGCGGCAGGGTTTCGGTTTCCCCCGGAATGTTGGCCACAAAGGTGATCGTCGCGCCAAACTCGCCCAGCGCCTTGGCGAAGCCGATGATCGTGCCGCCCAGGATGCCGGGCCAGGCCAGAGGCAGCGTCACGGTGATGAAACGCCAGAACGGACTCGCCCCCAGCGTCGCGCTCGCCTCCTCAAGCCGAAGATCGATGGCATCGAAGGACAGCCGGATCGCGCGGACGAGCAGCGGGAAGGCCATCACGGCTGCGGCCAACGCCGCCCCGCTCCAGCGAAAGGCGAACACGAGCCCACAGCAGCTTTCGAGCGTCTGGCCGACAACGCCCTTGCGGCCGAAGATCACCAGCAGAGCGTAGCCCGTGACGACCGGCGGGAGCACCAGAGGCAGGTGAACCAGGGCGTCGACCAGCCACAGGCCGGGGAAGCGCTTGCGCGACAGCAGATAGGCGACCGCCACCCCAAACGGCAGGCTGGCGAGCGTGGCGACCAGCGCGACCTTCAGGCTCAACTGGATGATCGTCCATTCCGCTGCGGTCAGCGGTGCCAGCAGTCCGGACATTCAGGAGCCATTCTTGCGAAGCGGAAGGGGCTTGAAGCCATTGGACAGGAATATCACCTGCGCCGACGGTTCCGACAGCGCAGCTACAAATGGCCCTGCGCTCGGATTGCGCGATGTGACAATGACTGCGGCAGGATAGACAATCGGCGGATGAAGGCCGGTGCTGAAGGTCGCGAGCGCCTGCGTGCGCGGTTCCGCATGCTGGTCGCTGGCATAGACGATCCCGAGCGGAGCCTCGCCGCGGGCGACCAGTTGCAGCGCGAGGCGGACATTCTCGGCCCGCGCCAGCCGCGGCTCGAGCACCGCCCAGGTTCCCAGCTTTTCGAGCGCCGCCTGCGCATACTTGCCGGCAGGCACCGCGCGCGGATCGGCCACGGCAAGCCGTCCGCCCGGACCCAGCATGGCCAGCCAGTCGAGGCCAGGCGCGATGGCGACGGCGCTTGGCGGGCCGGCCGGACCGATCAGCACCAGCGCGTTTCCGATGACATTGCGGCGTGTTCCCGGCTTCAGCAACTGCCGCTGCGCAGCATAGTCCATCCAGTCCTCGTCGGCTGAAAAGAACACGTCCGCCGGGGCCCCGTTCTCGATCTGGCGGGCGAGCGCCGAGGTCGCGCCGTAGGAGATCACGACCTGCTGGCCGGTCTTGCGGGTGAAGTCGGAGGCGATGGCGTCCAGCGCATTCTTGAGGCTGGCGGCTGCAAACACGCGCAGCGGCTCCTCCGCCGCAGGACGGGCTTGTCCGGCGAAAAACGCAAGAACCACCGCCAGCGCGGGCGCGAGGCGCCTGAAGACGGACAACATGGCAGGCCTGACAGCAAGCCGCTGGCTGACGCGGCACAACAGGAACGGCTCCCGCCGGAGCTATGGAGCAGCCTGACGCCCAGCCAGACTGCCGCCGGAAGGTGAAGCCTTTGGCGGGTGCCGTCAAGCGGCACATAAGGACAGGTTATCCCCGGGCTGTCAGGCCAGAGGGATCACCCCTCCCAGCGCGGCTCGCGTTTCTCCATGAAAGCGCCGATGCCCTCCTCGGCGTCGCGCGCCAGCATGTTCTCGGTCATCACGGCGCTGGCATGGCGATAGGCCTCGGCCAACGTCATCTCGCGCTGCTCGTAGAAGGCGCGTTTGCCGATGGCGACCGTCGCGGGTGACTTCGAGGCGATCGTCCGCGCCATGGCGGACGCCGCCGCCAAGGCCTGTCCTGCCGGCGCAATGCGATTGACGAGGCCCATCCTGAGCGCCGTTTCGGCATCGATCATCTCGCCGAGCAGCAGCATCTCCATGGCGTGCTTGCTGGACAGGTTGCGTGAGAGCGGCACCATCGGCGTCGAGCAGAACAGGCCGATATGGACGCCCGGCGTGCAGAATTGCGCCTTCGCCCCCGCCACGGCCAGATCGCAGCTAGCCACGAGCTGGCAGCCCGCCGCCGTGGCCACGCCCTCGACCGCCGCGATCACCGGCTGCGGCAGGCGCACGATAGCCTGCATCATGGTGGCGCAACGGCCCAGAATATCGGCGAAATAGGCGCGGCCGCGATCGGGGTCGCTGCGCCGGGCCGTCATTTCCTTGAGATCGTGCCCTGCCGAGAACACTGGCCCCTCCGCCCTGATGATGACCGTCTTCACGCTCCGCTCGCCGGCGAGGGCGGACAACTCCGCCGTGAGCGCCGCCAGCATGCCTTCGGACAACGGGTTGCGCTGCGCCGCGCGGTTGAGCGTGAGTGTCGCAACGCCATCGGCGTCGGCGCGCAGCACGAAGGGCAGGGTGGGCTGGACAGTCATGGGTCGGGGTCCGCATTCGACAGAAGCATAGCGCCTTGTCCCGGCCACGTCATGGTCGGGCTTGACCGCATCGCGCTCCTCGCGAGAGATGCCGGGATCACTCCATTCCTCGAAACCGGCTGTACGCCCATGACCAAGATGACCGCCGCAGAGGTCGACGCCTTTCTGGAGCGCGAGTTCCCGCAGATCCACCATGGCGGCAAGACCTACCATGTCGAGGCGGTGGGCCCGCTCAGCGCCCGGATGCGCTGCGACTATCACGAAAAGCTGATCCGTCCGGGCGGCACCATTTCCGGCCCGACCATGATGGCCCTGGCGGATCTGGCCCTCTATGTGGCGATTCTGGCCCAGATCGGCCCCGTTGGCCTCGCCGTCACCACCAGTCTCAGCTTCAACTTCCTGCGCAAGCCGGGCCAGACAGACCTGATCGGTGAGTGCAGGCTGCTTAAGCTCGGCAAGCGCCTTGCTGTTGGGGAGGTTGCGATCTATTCCGACGGCAACCCTGATATGGTCTGCCATGCGACAGGGACCTATGCGATTCCGGCATGAACAGGTGCGCGCCCGGCCGTTCAGCGGGCCTGGAACACCAGCGGGAACTCCTCCGGTTTGCTCGATTTGCCATCGCAGTTGGGTTTGGAGCGGATTTCGATCAGCTCGAATGTGCCATCCTCGCGCACACGATGGCGCTCCAGCATGCCGCAATCGCCGTCGCGCCCGAGCGAGACGCTCGTGACGATGCGTTTGGCGACATCCCAGGTCGGGTTCATCAGCTTGCCATTGTCCAGGTCGCGCTTGATGCCACGTGGAAAATTCAGCTCTGCGAACGTCAGGTTCTGTGTGGGTTCCGGCAGATAAACCAAGGCGATCACGGACGTGGACTGATAGGCGAACAGTTCACAGGGGATCTCCCAGATCGCGGACTCTTCCGACATCTGGTAGCTGATGATGTCTGTCCTGCGCATGTGGTCCAAGTCACAGCCATGAGCTTTGCGCACGAGTTCGAGAAACGCGCGGGAGATCTGTCGCTGGCGCACCGTTTCGCGGCGGAAAGTCTTCGGCGGCGGCATGCGCGACAATGCGGCCGTCTGCACGCGCGGCGGGGCGGGGGCGGAAGCTGGCGCGGCTGCCGCAGGCGGGGCTGCGGCAACCGGCGCAGCCGCCGCCGCCGGGATTGGCGCGGTCACGCAGCCGGCCCCGCCTTTGACAGCCGCGCGGAACACTTGCCGGCCGCGCATCACGATCGAGATCATGCCGCCGTCGATGGCGACGGCCTCGCCTTCGATGGGGCCAAGCTTCAGCTCAAGCACGACGAATTCGTCATCGCCCGGCATCTTGTAGAGTTGATACTCGTACAATCCATAACCACTGGTCTTGCCACCCACCGCCACCCGCCGGAGCAGCACTTGCTGATCGCCGATCTTGATGCGCGCAGGCTGGCGGACATTGTTCTGGCCGGTCAGTTGCTCGACGAACTGATACACGTAACGATCCTTCTCCGGATCACGGTTTGGCTGCCAGAGCGCTACCGTGCAGCCGCGCGAAAGGTTCGCTTCGCTCTTGTCCATGAGCTTGAGATCGACGGAAGGTTGCGCAGCGGGCGGCGGCGACGACTGGGCCACGGAGGATGTGGCCCAGAGCGCCAGCAGGGCGCTGGCGACAGCCGTCGATCTGATACCGGTCATCTCAAAGCTCGCTCAGGTTGATCGTAATGTGTGAGGCGTCGGTTTGTGAAGGCATTGTGAGGCTGACGGAAGTGGTGAAGCGCCCGGCGCGATTCATCGTGAGTTCCTCCAGATGTCACGCTCGGCTAACTGTCGGTCATTCAGTGCATGGCAAAAGCTGGAGGTCAATTCGCCAGAGCGCGTGCGCGGGCAGGCCTATGAAAACTGGCTTACCGATTGAGGTAAAATAATACCTTACCGGTGATCTCGATATTTTTCAATGGATTAGACGCGATCACGGGGTTTTTCTGGAGTTGACATCGCGCCCGCCTTCCACCATAAGCCGCTCACACCGCCGCTGTGGCCCGATAAAGCCATGGCGGCATTCGTTTCCAACGTCCTCAAACGGGTAGGGGTCTGTCATGACAGCGCTCACCACGGCGACACGCTCGCTGAAGCCCGCCGAAGTCGAGAAGAAGTGGGTTGTGATCGACGGTTCCGGCCTTGTGGTCGGTCGTCTGGCCTCGCTGGTCGCCATGCGCCTGCGCGGCAAGACCAAGGCGTCGTTCACCCCCCACGTCGATTGCGGCGACAACGTCATCGTCATCAACGCCGAGAAGGTGTTGCTGACCGGCCGCAAGAAGGACCAGAAGGTGTATTATCACCACACTGGCTTCATCGGCGGCATCAAGGAACGCTCGGCCAAGTTCATCCTCGAAGGCCGCTTCCCGGAGCGCATCGTCGAGAAGGCCGTGCAGCGCATGCTGCCGCGCGGTCCGCTCGGCCGCGCCCAGTTCGGCAACCTGCGCGTCTACAAGGGTTCAGAGCATCCGCACGCCGCCCAGCAGCCTGAGGCTGTCGACGTGGCTGTCCTCAACCGCAAGAATGCGAGGGCTTGAGCATGGCCGAAATTCTCCAGTCTCTCGATCAGCTCAAGGGTTCGGCTGCCGCTGCTCCTGAAGCGCCGAAGCATGTCCAGAAGCTCGACAAGCAGGGCCGCGCCTATGCGACCGGCAAGCGCAAGAATGCCGTCGCCCGCGTCTGGATCAAGCCGGGCAAGGGCAAGATCATGATCAACGGCCGCGATCTTCCGGTCTACTTCGCACGCCCCGTTCTGCGCCTGATCCTCAACCAGGCCCTGCAGATCGCGAACCGCGAAGAGCAGTATGACGTCACCGTTTCGGTCAAGGGCGGTGGTCTCTCCGGTCAGGCCGGCGCGGTGCGTCACGGCCTTTCCAAGGCTCTGACCTACTATGAGCCCGAGCTTCGCGGCGCTCTCAAGAAGGCCGGCTTCCTGACCCGTGACAGCCGCGTCGTCGAGCGCAAGAAGTACGGCCGCGCCAAGGCCCGCCGCAGCTTCCAGTTCTCGAAGCGCTGAGCGTCCTGTCTTGCGATCGTTCAAGGGGCGGCCTTCGGGCCGCCCTTTTTGCTTGGGCGACAGCGGCGGCCACGGGCTGCTCCGGCATCCGGATGAATACTGTTGGGGCTTTTTGACGTGTCAATCCGGGGGGCTTCCGGCGCAGTATGATGTCCTGATCGTTCGGGGGAGTGATCGGAATGCGCGGAATGACCCGTCGTGGCGTGATCCACCTTGGGCTCCGATGTGCGCTGGCCGGTGGCGTCCTCGCCGCCGGCCATGCCGTCCGCGCGCAGACGCTGAGCCAGCTCGAGCAGCAGCGCGAACGTCTGCTGGTTTCGCTTTTGGCGCTGCGGAACGGCGCCATGGTCGCCGATGATTCAGCGACCTACACGCCATTTCAGCAACACAGGGAACAGGTCCTCAGCCTCGAGATCGGCGCGCCGGATGCGCCGATGGCCTTGCTGGCCACTGTCTGGGACCGCGATGCAGGCGGTGTGCTCGTCACCATCAGCGCCATCGACCGATACGGCGTCGGCACCGATCTGCGCGAATTCACCATGTATCCCTTTGTCGAGAAGGCCGCCGTGCGGGTCGAGCCCCTCAGTCTGCCGCTGATGCACAGGGTGGACAGCCGCAACGAGCAGTTTCCCGAATTCGACCGGCTTGAACTGCATCTGACGATGAAGCGCGTGCTGCGTCAGCGCTGATAAGCCCTTTCCTTTTGTGGCTCCCGCACACACATGTGGGGCGGCGCGTCAGCGTGCATCAGGGAGAGGTCCGCAGACAGATGGGTCGCATCATTCTTGCCGTGGCGGCGGTGGCCATGATCGCGCTGCCCTCGATCCTGATCTGCCTGAAGTGGCGGGTGGCGACGCCGCTGCGCCTGCTTCTCGCAGGCCTCGCCTTCACGGCCCCGCTGATCCTGATCTGGGCCATCCATCTCGTGCCGGCCTTCAACGGCGAAGCGCCGACAAACCCGTCCTTCTGGCGCGGGATCGGCATCCTGCTGTCGACCGCGACCCTGATCATTCCGTGGCTGATCTACACGACCGTCCGCGGCAGGGCGGAGGCATGAGGCGCCGCGCCGCGCGCAATCTTGACAGCCGGGCGATTTGCCCGCATCACACCCGCATGTCATCGCTCCTGCTCCGACGCTGTCCATTCAGCCCGCCCGCACGGGTGCGATGACGCTTGGCCACAGGCGCATGACGCATGCCGCGCGGTCAGCGCGGCTTTTTTTATACCCTCGCACCATCAGTTCACAGGCGCGATCCGGAGGGATCGGCCGGCCCAGATCGGGATCACGACCATGACCAAGCCAGCACGGATTTTCATCGACGGCGAAGCAGGGACCACCGGTCTGGGCATCCGCGAACGTCTGGCCGGGCTGCATGGCATCGAGTTGGTCAGCATCGCTGCGGAGAGCCGCAAGGACGCCGGCGCCAAACGCGAGCTGATGGCCTCGGTCGATCTGGTCGTGCTGTGCTTGCCTGACGACGCGGCCAGGGAGACCGTTGCGCTGGCTGACAGTCTTCCCGGAAGCGGTCCGAAGATCGTCGACGCGTCGACCGCCCATCGCATCGCGCCGGGCTGGACCTACGGCTTTCCGGAACTGTCGGCGGAGCAGGGGCGGGCGATCGCGGCCTCGCGGCGCGTCGCCAATCCGGGCT
Source organism: Hyphomicrobiales bacterium (assembly GCA_027483505.1). GTDB lineage: Bacteria > Pseudomonadota > Alphaproteobacteria > Rhizobiales > Beijerinckiaceae > Allobosea. Next base: position 2,086 of record JAIXUP010000008.1, on the reverse strand, counting down.
GTTACCCCACAGGCGGCATCGCACTGATCCGGCCGCTGGTCGAGACCGGCCTGATGGCGATCAACCACCCGGTGACGGTCAACGCCGTGTCGGGTTACTCCGGCGGCGGTAAATCGATGATCGAAGCCTATGAGGCCGGCACGGCGCCGCCTTTCGAGCTCTATGGGCTCGGGCTTGAGCACAAGCACCTGCCGGAGCTTCAGCTTTATTCAGGTCTGACGCGCCGGCCGATCTTCGTGCCCTCGGTGGGCAACTTCCGGCAGGGGATGCTGGTCAGCGTTCCGCTTCACATCGACACGCTGGCCGGCAAGCCGGGCGTGGCCGAACTGCAGGCCACGCTGCAGCGCGCCTATGCCGGCAGCGCATGGGTGCGGGTCGCCAGTGCCGACGAGGCCACAGCGCTGGGCGGGAAGCTTGAGCCGCAGGCCCTGAACGACACCAACAAGCTGGAGCTTTTCGTGTTCGGCAACCAGGCGCGCGGGCAGGCCGTGCTGGTGGCGCGGCTCGACAATCTCGGCAAGGGCGCTTCCGGCGCCGCCGTTCAGAACATCAAGCTGATGCTGGGACTGTGAGCACCGCCATGACCGCACGTGACGAGGACATCGCTGCCATTGCAGCCGCGACCCAGACCTATCTCGATGGGCTCTACGAGGGCGATGCCGACAGGCTCGCCAGCGTCTTCCTGCCGACATCGGCCCTGACACAGAGCTTCGAGGGCGAGGTGAAGGTCACCCCCCGCGATGCGTGGCTGGATGCGGTGCGGACCCGGCCCGCCCCAAAGGCGGCCGGATTGCCCCGCCACGACCAGATCCTGACCATCGACCTGATCAGCGGCAATCTCGCCCATGTGAAAGTCAATTGCGCCATCCCACCGCGATTCTTCACCGACATCCTGTCTTTCGTGAAGATCGGTGACGCCTGGAAGATTGCCCAGAAGGTCTTCACGACGGACGTGCGGGGCTGATCGACCAGCAGCGTCATGACCGGACTTCGCCCGGTCCTCCCGGTTTTGATGGGTGGTCGTTCGGGGCTATCCAGGGGGCATTCCCGGCACAAGGCCGGGAATCACATTGACGGTTCAGCGCCGGAGCGCCTCACCCCGGATAGGCGACGAACTTCTGCTTCTGCGCGCCGAGACCTTCGATGCCGAGGGTCACGATCTCGCCGCCATGCAGATAGCGCGGCGGCTTCATGCCCATGCCGACGCCCGGAGGCGTGCCGGTGGTGATGACGTCGCCCGGCATCAGCTTCATGAAGCGGCTCGTATAGGAGACGATGGTCTTCACGTCGAAGATCATGGTCTTGGTCGATCCGTTCTGCACGCGCTTGCCGTCGATATCGAGCCACATGTGCAGGTTCTGAACGTTTGGCACCTCATCGGCCGTGACGAGCCAGGGGCCGAGCGGGCCAAAGGTCGGGCAGCCCTTGCCCTTGGTCCAGGTGCCGCCGCGTTCGATCTGGAACTCGCGCTCCGACACGTCGTTGCAGACCGCGTAGCCCGCGACGGCCGCGAGCGCGTCCTTCTCGTCGATGTAGGAGCCGCCGGCACCGATGATGATCGCCAGTTCGACCTCCCAGTCGGTCTTCTTCGAATCGCGCGGAATGATCACGTTGTCGTTCGGGCCGCTGATGCAGCTCGGCGCTTTGTTGAAGATGATCGGCTCGGCAGGAATCGCAGCGCCCGTTTCGGCGGCATGATCAGCATAGTTCAGCCCGATGGCGATGAAGTTGCCGGGTTGCGGGACGCAGGAGCCGATGCGCGTCCGGGGCGACACCTTGGGCAGTTTGGCGGGGTTGATTCTGGCCAGCTTCGCCAGCCCCTTCGGCGTCAGCGTCGCCCCGGAAATGTCGTCCACGACGCCCGAAAGGTCGCGAATCACGCCATCCGCGTCCACCATTCCGGGCTTTTCCTTGCCCGCTGCACCGAACCGAAGCAATTTCATGGGGTCCTCCCAGACCTGTTGTTCAGCGCATCAGGGCAAAAATGGGCGCGCACTGCAAGTCTTTGCAGCAAGCCGGGCAACCGCCATGCATCTTCGGCACGGCAAATGTTGCGATTTTGCAACGATGGCGCTTAAACGTGCAG
>JAIXUP010000040.1 GCA_027483505.1 Hyphomicrobiales bacterium | reverse complement strand
GGCTTTCTCTGGCAGGACTGGTGCGTGCAGGCGATGATCGAAGGTCTCGGGACCAATTTTCTCGGGACATCGAACTGTCTGATCGCGATGCGCCGCGAGGTGGAAGCGATCGGCACCAACGCCCATGAGCTGCCGATGGTGTATTCGGCGCTGGCCAACAGCGACAAGGAGTTGGCGCAGGCGCCCTATCAGGTGCTGGCGGACTGGCAGCAGGACTACGAGGGCAATCTCAGGATTATCCTGCCCGATACATACGGGACGAGCGGGTTTCTTGCCCGAGCGCCGAAATGGATGGATGGCTGGACCGGCATCCGCATCGATTCCAAGGACCCGATCGCGGGCGGCGATGAGGCCATCGCCTGGTGGCAAGGCCGTGGGGTCGACCCGATGACAAGGCAGATCATCTTTTCCGACGGGCTCGACGTCGACAGCATCGAGCGGATTCACGCGCATTTTCGCGACAGGGTGCGCTTCGGTTTCGGCTGGGGCACGCTGCTGACCAACGACTTCCGCGGCTTCGCGCCGGACCGTTCGCTCGATCCGATCTCGGTCGTCTGCAAGGTCGTCTCTGCGAATGGCCGCCCAGCGGTGAAGATCAGCGACAACCCGACCAAGGCGACTGGCCCAAACGCGGAGATTTCGCGTTACATGCGGGTGTTTGGCGTCGAAGCGCAGGCACCGCGCGAGGTGGTGGTGTGAAGCCGCCCGAAGGTCATGCTTGCTGACCCATCGCTCCTCCACTAATGAGCGGGCTTCGCTGGAGCATTCGAATGGCCGCCTTCTACGAAGCCACTGTGACCGACATCCATCACTGGACCGACCGGCTGTTTTCGTTCCGCACGACGCGTGATCCGGCCTTCCGTTTCGAGGACGGCCAATTCGCGATGATCGGGCTTGAGGTCGAGGGACGACCGCTCCTGCGCGCCTATTCGATGGCGAGCCCCAGCCATGATGACGGGCTCGAGTTCTTCTCGATCAAGGTGCCGAACGGGCCGCTGACCTCGCGGCTGCAGCATATCAAGATCGGCGACACGATACTGGTTGGCAAGAAGCCGACCGGCACGCTGGTGCAGGACAGCCTGCTGCCCGGCCGCAATCTCTATCTGGTTTCGACCGGGACCGGGTTTGCGCCCTTCGCCAGCATCGTCCGCGATTTCGCGGTCTATGAGTGTTACGAGAAGATCGTCGCCATCCACGGTTGCCGTCAGGTCGCCGAACTCGGCTACAGCAGGCATATCATCGATGCTGTCATGGCCGACGAGTACCTTGGCGAGGCTGCGGCGGGGAAGCTGATCTACTATCCGACCGTCACGCGCGAGGCCTTCACCAATACCGGACGGGTCACGACCGCGCTGGCGGACGGCACGATCGCCGCCAAGGCCGGTCTGGCGCCGCTCGATCCGGAGCATGACCGCGTGATGATCTGCGGGTCGGAGGCGATGCTGAAGGATCTGGTCGTGCTGATGAAGGCGCGCGGCTTCCGCGAGGGCTCGTCGTCGGAACCCGGCCATTACGTCGTGGAAAAGGCGTTCGTCGAGAAGTGAGCGTCAGGCTGCCTTCGTGACCGCGCGGGACGCCGAGATCATCTGGAGCGCGGCTTCGGCGGACATCGGCCTGGCGATCAGGTAGCCTTGCGCTCCTTCGCACCCCATGGATGTGACGAGTTCCAGCTGTTCGGCATTCTCGATGCCTTCGGCTGTGCAGGTCATGTTGATGCTGTTGGACATCATCACGATGCCGCTCACGATGTTGGCGGCGCGAATGTCGCCGCAGATGTCGTCGATGAAAGTCTTGTCGATCTTGAGCTTGTCGATCGAGAGGTCGCGCAGGTGGCCAAAGCTTGAGTAACCGGTACCAAAGTCGTCCAGGGCGATCAGCACGCCCGCCGCGCGCAGGTTGTCGAGCGTTTCCCGCGCCTTGTCGATGTCACGCATGATGGCGGTTTCCGTCACTTCGGCTTCGAACCGCCTCGGCGACAATCCGGCCTCGGCGAGGATTCCCAGGATGCGCAGACCGGCTGATGGCCTGATCAACTGGTCAGCCGACAGGTTAAACGAGAGATGGAGGTCCTGCGGCCACCGCGCGGCCTCGGCCGCAGCCTTGCGCAGCAGAACCTCGGTGAGCTGCTCCATCAAGCCCAGCTGTTCGGCGATCGGGATGAATACCCCCGGAGGCACGACGCCGAGCGTCGGATGCGTCCAGCGTGCGAGAGCCTCGAAACCGGTGATCTTGCCGCTGCCCGTGTCGACAATCGGCTGATAGTGCATGTCGAAGGCGTGCTTGCCGATTCCCTCCCGCAGGCCCTGCTCAACTTCAGCCCGGTACATCGCCTTTCTCTCAAGGTCGCCGGTGAAGAAGGCGGTGGTGCCGCGTGAACTGGTCTTGGCGTGATAGAGCGCGGTGTCGGCATGTTCGATCAGCCGGGACGGGTCGCCATGGCCCTCATAGGCGGCAATGCCGATCGACACGTCCAGCATGGCGCTGATGCTGTCATGCGCAAAGGGGGCTTCGAACACTTTGCGCAGCTGCCCGGCCAGGGCAAGCGCTTCCGTGTTGCTGAATTTGCCGTCCGCAAGCACGGCGAACTCGTCGCCTCCCATGCGGGCCACAATGCCCCGTTCGCCGACCGAGGCGGCCAACCGATTTGCGACCTGCCTGAGCATGGCGTCGCCAATCTGGTGTCCATGTGCGTCGTTGATCGGCTTGAAGCCATCAAGGTCCAGCATCATCAGCAGGAATGCTTCTGGCCTGCCGTCATGCAGTTTGCCGTAGCGGGCGATGCGTGCGTCGAAGACGCGCCGGTTGGCGAGGCCGGTCAGCGGATCGGTGTTCGCCAGAAGGGTGGCGGCTTCGCGGGCTGCCTCGGCCTCGGTCCGGCTGATGTCCAGGTCGAGTCGCGATGACACGATTCTCGCGAAAGTCTTGTGCATCTCAAGCAGCAGGAAGACGATCAGGCCTGAAATGACGGCGAAGACGGGGGCCAGATGCGAAATGATCCCATGGCCCGTCAGCATGAGGCCGAGGACCGTTGGGATGGCTGCGGCAATGACCACCATGATCGACGCCCAGGGAAGCACATAGAGGCACAGACCGCTCGCGGCGGCGATGATCCAGATCGAAATGATCGCCAGCACCTGCTCGGACTGATTTCCGTACTGCAGCAGCACCAGCCCCATGATCGTGAACGCGAGCGACAGGGCAGGCCCAATGATGCCCACGAGCTTCATCTGCTGCTCGATTTCCGCTTGGGACATTTCATCCAGCCGAGAGCGCGCCCTGATCCAGTAGACAAGCCGCGTCGCGACGACAAACAAGACTGCAAGCGGGCAGATCACAACCAATATCAGAGGAGCTGCCCTGTGGAACGTACCGACCAGGATGAGCGTGACGATGATGACCACGCAGTACAAGACGGGAACCAGCCGCGTGAGCGCCTTGAACTGCTCCCTCACCATCGAAGGACTTTGAGGTCTCGATCGTTCCGTTTCGCGGGCAAAATTGTGAAACATTCTTCAGGTTCCAAATCAATGGAGATGTTCATTGGAAGCTGCCGGGCAGCCATTGCAGGGAGGACTCTCACCCTACCGATAGAAGACGGAAGTTAAATATCCCTCGAAACGTTTTGTTCGGTCCCCAATGCTGCGTTGAAAGTCAATTTTCGGTCAACCGGACTGCCTCGAAACGATGACTTGATCGGGGCCTTGCGCCCTCGCTCATCCCTTTGCTCCAGCGCGTCCTCCTGTCCGCCCGATATGCCCCAACCAACGCACAAGCGCGCTTGCGCCCATTCAGTTGCAAGCTATCATCGGGATCGGGATTGTTGACCGGGGAGTATGGGACATGCCGCAGAATTTCACGCGCCGCGCCGTTGTTGCGGGCCTTGGTGCCACTGGCCTGGCAGGCCCGGCAATGGCCCAGACAGCCGCGTCGGGCGCACCCATCCGCATCGGCGAGATCAACTCCTACAGCCGCATGGCCGCTTTCGCGCTGCCTTATCGCAACGCCATCCAGATGGCGCAGGACGAGATCAACGCCCGCGGCGGCGCTCTGGGCCGGCCGCTCGAATTCGTCTTCCGGGACGACGGCTCAACCCCCGGCGACGCCGTGCGCGTCGCGGAGGAACTGGTGACGCGCGAGAACGTCTCGTTCATCGCCGGCACGTTCCTCTCGAATGTCGGCCTTGCGGTGTCGGACTTCGCCAACCAGCGCAAGATCATGTTCCTCGCGACCGAGCCGCTGACCGACGCGCTGACCATGGCGCAGGGCAACCGCTACACCTACCGGCTGCGCCCTTCGACCTTCATGCAGACCAAAATGCTGGTCGACGCGGTCAAGGCCCGCAACGTGCGGCGCTGGGGCATCGTTGCGCCGAACTACGAGTATGGCCAGTCCGCCGCTGCCAACTTCAAGCGCCTGATCGCCGAGGCGACGCCCGGTGCGGAAATCGTGGTCGAGCAATATCCGGCGCTGGGCCGGATCGACGCCGGCGCCACCGTGGGGGCTCTGGCGCAGGCGCGTCCTGATGGAATTTTCAACGTCACCTTCGGCGCCGACCTCACCCAGTTCGTGCGCGAGGGCAACACGCGCGGCCTGTTCGAGCGCCGCACGGTGGTCAGCCTGCTGACAGGCGAGCCGGAGTACATGATCCCGCTCGGGGAGGAGACGCCCGAAGGGTGGCTGGTGACCGGTTATCCGTGGGAGCAGATCAAGGATGCGCCGCACGCCGCCTTCGTCGCCGCCTATCGTGCCAAGTTCAACGACACGCCGCGTCTCGGCTCCTTCCTCGGGTATGTTTTCGCCTATATGTGCCGAGACCTGATCGCCAAGGCGGGTTCGGTCGAGACCGAGGCGCTGCTGAAGACCTTCGACGACATGAAATTCGACACCATCTCCGGCCCCGTTACAATGCGCGGCATCGACAAGCAGGCCACCATGGGGGCCTGGGTCGGTGAAACCACGCTGAACGGCAAGGTCGGCGCGATGAAGAACTGGCGCTTCGAGGACGGCGCGAAGTACATGTTCACCGAGGCCGAGGTCCGCGCGGCACGCAAGGGGTGAGTGACGCAATTGCGGGCGCGGCGCACCAATCCATCGTTCCGCGCCGCAATCCTCATCCTGAGCCTTTCGAGTGGTGAAGGCAAGCAGTACGGGCTGAACTCATCCTTCGGCAGGCTCAGGATGAGGATGGTCCTGTTGCCGAATTGCTTCGGCGTTCGCCTCGCAATGACAAGAAGCGAATAGATGGACCTCTCCTTCATCATCATCCAGTCGCTCTCCGGCCTTGCCAGCGCTTCCTCGCTGTTCATCATCGCGTCGGGGCTTACGATCGTTTTCGGCGTTACGCGGATCGTGAACTTCGCCCATGGCTCGCTGTACATGCTGGGGGCCTATCTCGCCGTCACGATCGTGCCGCTGCTGCTCGATGTCGACCGCTCGCTGCCGATGTTCCTGCTCGGCGTCCTCATCTCCGCGCTGATCGTCGGCGTGTTCGGCGCCTTGATGGAAATCATCCTCCTGCGCCGAATCTACCACGTACCGGAACTCTTTCAGTTGCTTGCGACTTTCGGCGTCGTGCTGATCGTGCAGGACCTTGTCATCAAGATCTGGGGCGCGGTCGAAATCCCCGGTCCGCGTGCGCCATCCCTGCGCCATGGCGTGTTCATCATGGACCAGCGCTTTCCCGCCTATGAACTCTTCCTGATCGCAGCCGGGATCGTGGTTCTGGCTGTGCTATGGCTGCTGATGCAGAAGACGCGTTTCGGCGTGCTGATCCGCGCCGCGACGCAGGACCGCGAGATGGTGGCTGCGCTCGGCGTCAACCAGGCCTGGCTGTTCACCGGCACGCTGTTCCTCGGCGCTTTCCTGGCGGGCCTTGGCGGCGCGCTGCAGATCCCGCGTGTGGCGATCAACACGCAGATGGACATCTCGATCATCACCGAGGTCTTTGTGGTCACCGTGATCGGGGGCATGGGGTCGGTGCCCGGCGCCTTCATCGCAGCGCTGATCATCGGGCAATTGCAAGCCTTCGGCATCCTCATCTTCCCGAAGATCACGCTGGTGCTGGTGTTCCTGCTGATGGCGGTGGTGCTCGTGGTCAAGCCGTGGGGCCTGTTCGGCAAATCTGATGCTGCGGCGGGGAGGGCGATCCTGCCCGAGGGCATCCTGTCGCTGAAGCGCTTCGGCACGGTCGACAACATCGTGGCGGGCTTGGCCATCGCCGTGCTGCTGGCATTGCCCGTGTTCGGCGACAACTACATGGTCAAGGTCGGCATCGAGGTGCTGGTGCTGGCGCTGGCAGCGTTTTCGCTGCATTTCCTGATCGGTGTCGGCGGCATCGTCTCGTTCGGGCATGCAGCCTATTTCGGACTCGGCGCCTATGCCGCCGGGCTGCTTGTAACAAAGGGTGGCCTCTCCATGGAGCCGTCGATCCTGCTGGCGCCGATCATCGCGGGGGCGTTCGCCGCCCTGTTCGGCTATTTCGTTGTGCGGCTGTCCGGCATCTATCTCGCCATGCTGACGCTGGCCTTCGCGCAGATCGTCTATGCGGTGTGCTTCCAGTGGGTCGAGTTCACCGGAGGCGACAATGGCGTCGTCGGCGTCTGGCCCTCAAGCTGGGCGTCAAGCCGGCAGGTGTATTTCTGCGTCGTGCTTGCCTTCACGCTGAGCGCCATCATCGCGCTGCGCCATGCCATCTACGCGCCGTTCGGCTATGCCTTGCGGGCGGCACGCGACAGCGCGACGCGCGCCGACGCCATTGGAATCGATGTGCGCCGCATCCGCTGGTTTGCCTTCACGCTGTCGGGAGCGGCGGCGGGCCTTGCGGGAGGCCTTTACTCTTTCTCGAAGGGCTCGATCGACCCGACGATGATCTCGATCCCGATGTCGGTGGACTTTCTGGTGATGGTGCTGCTGGGCGGCATCCAGACGGTGATTGGCCCGCTGGTCGGGGCGGCTGCGTTTCACTCGATCAAGGACTTCTTCATGCCGCTGACGGATTTCTGGCGGATGTTCCTCGGGGCTTCGATCATCCTCATGGTGCTGGTCTTCCCGCGCGGGATTTCGGGGGCCGCGGCCTCGCTGACGGACCGTTTCAAACCGGCGCCAAAGCCTGCGGTCGCGCCCTCATGACGCTGCTCAAGGTCACAGGCCTCAACAAGCGCTTCGGCGGCGTGGTGGCCGCCAAGGACGTGGCCTTCGCGCTGGAGGCCGGCGACATGCTGGCCATCATCGGGCCGAACGGGGCGGGCAAATCGACCACGTTCAACATGGTCGGCGGGCAGCTTCGCCCTGATTCAGGGCAAGTGCTGCTGGCGGGCCAGCCGATCTCGGGCCTCGCGCCGCGCGAGGTCTGGCGGCGCGGCATCGGGCGCACCTTCCAGATTGCGCAGACCTTCGTGTCGATGAGCGTGGCCGAGAATGTGCAGATGGCGCTGATCTCGTGGCATGACCAGATCATGTCAGTTGGCGCGCGGGCCGAGACCCGCTATCGGCCCGAGGCGCTGGACCTGCTCGATCTCGTCGGCATGCGCGCGGACGCCGACCGTCCGGTGCGTGAGTTGGCCTATGGCGACGTCAAGCGCGTGGAGCTGGCGATCGCGCTCGCTTCCGCGCCAAAGCTCTTGCTGATGGACGAGCCGACCGCCGGCATGGCGCCGAAGGAGAGGGCGCAACTGATGGACATCACCGCGACCATCGCGCGGCAGCGCAAGATCGGCGTGCTGTTCACCGAGCATGACATGGACGCGGTCTTCGCCCATGCCGACCGCATCCTGGTGCTGGTGCGCGGCGAGATCATCGCCGACGGCAAGCCCGACGAGGTCCGCTCCAACGCGCGCGTCAAGCAGGTATACCTCGGCGACATGGGCGTGGCGGCTGCGATGCGGGCACGGCGGGGGCGGGTGTGATGGCCGCCCGTCCGAGCCCCACCATTCTCATCCTGAGCCCGTCGTCGGATGCTTCCAGTGTGATGCAGGCTGACTTCTCCTCCTTCGACAAGCTCAGGATGAGGATGGCGGGTGAACGAAGCAGGCGCGTTCCACGATGACCGAAGCCCTCCTGAGCATCCGCAATCTCAGCGCCGCCTATGGCATGGCGGAGGTGCTGTTCGGCGTCTCGCTTGATGCGCGGCGCGGCGAGGTGGTGGCGCTGATGGGCCGCAATGGCGCCGGCAAGACCACGACGCTGAAGGCGATCATTGGCATGGTTGAGGCGAGTGCAGAGGCCTTGAGCTTCGCCGGCGAGGACATCCGCAGGCTGCCATCCTACCGTATCGCCCGGCTCGGCCTCGGCTATGTGCCAGAGGAACGCCGCATCTTCACGGACCTCACCGTGCAGGAGAACCTTGAAGTGGGCCGCCGCCCGGCGCGTGATGGCCGTAAGGCGTGGACGCTGGAAAAGCTCTACGCGATCTTTCCCAATCTCGCAGAAATGGAGGGCCGCCGCGCCTCGGCCATGTCGGGCGGCGAGCAGCAGATGCTGACAATCGCCCGCACGCTGATGGGCAACCCCGACATGGTGCTGCTGGACGAGCCGTCCGAAGGGCTGGCCCCTGTCATCGTCGAGCAGATGGCCGAAGCCGTGATTGCCATGAAGGCGACAGGTATAGCGGTGCTGCTATGCGAGCAGAACCTGCACTTCGCGGCGGCTGTCTCCGACCGCGCCTATGTCATCGAAAAAGGCGCGATCCGCTTTTCGGGCACGATGGCGGAGCTTGAGGCGAATGATGAGGTCAGGGAAGCATATCTGACGGTCTGATTGGGTCAGAAGAAACGGGCGTCGTCGCCGACGAGCATCTGCCGCAATGTCGGTACCACGGGAAACCCATAACCCGACGCCTCATCGTTCCAACTCAATTGACCGTTTTCGTGATACTCGCTGCTATACAAAGTGCTGCCTATGGCATTGAACTCAAGGATCAGGGCTTGCGCGCTGTCGAGACCAAACATCGCTGTTTTTTCGACACGTCCGGGCCAGTCAATCTCGTAAGAACAGCAAAAATCGACGTCTGTTGCTACCGGAGCATAAATGCGTATCTCAAGCGCGTGCTGGTCTGTGCCTGTGTCGATCGTCAGTCGGCGCGTCGCAATGATCATGGACTTAAGAATTGCGCAGCCAGCTTCAAAAGTCATCACCCACCTTGCCCGCCAAACTCATTCGTGCACAAATGATCTCATCCGAATGAGGGGTCTGCCGATTGCGCCGTGTGGCTGGCATCGATGTGGGGGGCACGTTCACCGATCTGCTGCTTTACGAGGCGGTTGCAGGTGAGGCGGGAACCGTCAGGCTGGCGAAAATCCCCACCACGGCGGGCAACCAGGCGCATGGCGTGATCGCCGCCATTGAGGCGACCGGGGTTTTGCCTGCTGATCTCGACTTGATCATCCACGGCACCACGGCCACCACAAATGCCGTGCTGGAACGCAAGCTGGCCCGCGTCGGCCTGATCACCACCATGGGTTTCCGTGACACGCTGGAGCTTGGCCGCCGGACGCGGCCCAAGCCCTATGGCCTGTTCGGCACCTTCGAGCCGCTGATACCGCGCGAGCTTCGCATCGAAATTCCCGAGCGGATGGATGCGCGCGGGCAGGTGGTCACAGCGCTTGAAGAAGGCGCCGTGCGGGAGGCCGCGCAAAGGCTGATCGCCGATGGCTGCGAGGCGCTGGTGATCCACTTCCTGCACGCCTATGCCAACCCGTCGCATGAATTGCGCGCCGGCGAGATCGCGCGCGACATCTGGCCGAATGGCTACATCACGCTCGGCCATGCGCTGCTCTCCGAATACCGCGAGTATGAACGCGGCACGACGGCGAGCGTCAACGCCGCCGTGCAACCGATCCTTGATCGCTACATCCGTCGGCTTCAAGGCGAGCTTGAAGCGCGGGGCTTCAGGCGTGACCTCTTGGTCATGAACGGCAATGGCGGCACGGTCTCCGCCCGTCTTGTGGCGCGCGATGCCGCGAAGACGGTGATGAGCGGCCCGGCCTCGGGCGTGATGGCAGCAGCCGCGACGCTGGAGCAATCCGGCCTCGCCAACGCCATCACCTATGACATGGGCGGCACCTCGACGGATGTGGCGCTGATCCATGGCGGCGTGCCGGAGGTGTCGGCTGAACTCACCATCGCCTATGGCCTGCCGATCCATGTGCCGATGGTCGATGTGCGCACGGTCGGCGCGGGCGGCGGCTCCATCGCAACGCTGAATGCCGCCGGCATGCTGACTGTCGGCCCGCATTCGGCTGGCTCGGAGCCCGGCCCGATCTGCTACGGGCGCGGCGGCGCCGACGTCACCATCACCGATGCCAATCTCGTGCTCGGGCGGCTTGATCCGGGCAAGCTGCTCGCGGTGAAGAACCCCGTCACGGTCGACCATGTGCGGGCCATCGTGGAGGCGAAGCTGGCCAGGCCGCTTGGGCTCAGCATCGAAGCGGCAGCATCTGCCGTGCTGACCCTTGGCAACATGCACATGGCAGGGGCGATCCGCATGGTGTCGCTCTCGCGCGGGCATGATCCGCGCGATTTCGCGCTGTTCGCCTTCGGTGGTGCGGGGCCGCTTCATGCCGTGGCGTTGGCGCGGGAGCTTGGTCTGGCTGAAGTGCTGGTGCCGGCCAGGCCGGGACTGACCAATGCGCTGGGGTGCCTCGTCGCGGACCTGCGCCAGGATTTCGTGCAAACGCTGAACATCGGGCTTGATCAGGCCGACATGGGCCATGTCGCTACGGTGCTGGCAGCGCAGAGGGCGCAGGGGCTGGCGATCAACGCCGATGAGCAGGACGAGATCGTCGAAACCGTGGTGCTGCACGGGGCCGACATGCAGTTCCGCGGGCAGACGCATCTGATCCGCGTGGCTTTGCCTGCCGGCGAGGTCAGCCGCGAGGCTTTGCAGGCGCTGTTCGAGGCTGCTTACTTCAAGCGCTTTCAGGTCACGTTGCCGGAAATCCGCGCGGTGCTGGTCAATCTCATCACTTCGGTGATCGGCAAGCGCCGGGCGCTGCCGCTGGCGAGCCTGATTGATTCAGATGGGCGCAAGGCCACCGCTGACGAAGCGGTGGTCGGCCTGCGGCCGCTCTTTGCGGATGGCGTTTGGCATGATGCCAAGGTCTATCAGCGCGAGATGCTCCCCATCGGCGCGCTGGTGGCGGGTCCTGCAGTCGTGCAGCAGATCGACGCCACCACGATCATCGAGCCGGGCTGGAGCGCGCGGGTGGACGCGATCGGCAATCTGCGCATTGTGGCGGGTCTGACATGACCGAAAAACCCGATGCCCTCACCATTGCAGTCATCCAGGCGGGCCTGACGCAGGTCTGCAACGAGATGGACATCGCTTTCACCCGCTCGGCCTTCTCGCCCGTGATCGCTGAGGCCGATGACCGGTCATCCGGCATCTACGCGATCGAGGATGGCGCCCTGATCGCACAGGGCGAGTTCGGCCTGCCGGTCTTCGTCGGCACAATGCAGCATTCGACCGCCGCCATCATCCGGCTGATCCGCGAAGGACGGGTGGCTCCGCCCGAGCCCGAGGACATCTACATTGTCAACGACCCCTATCTCGGCGGCACGCACCTCATGGATGTGCGCTTCGCGATGCCGTTCCATGTCGATGGCGAACTGTTCTGCTGGCTGCAGAATACGGGTCACTGGCCTGACATCGGCGGCATGGTGCCAGGAGGCTTCTCGGCCAAGGCGACCGAAGTCGAGCAGGAGGGCCTGCGCCTGCCGCCGGTCAAGCTGTTCAAGCGCGGAGTGATGGATCAGGAGATCTATTCGATCATCACCTCCAACATCCGTGTGGCTGACCAGCGCATTGGAGATATCAAGGCGCAGGCGTCGGCGCTGAAGGTCGGCGCAAACAGGCTGGCCGAACTGGTCGCGCGCTATGGCGCGGCAACCCTGAGGGCCGCGATCGCAGACATGCGCGTCCGGGCTGCGGAACTGATGCGGGCCCACATCGCGGGAATTCCGGATGGCGTCTACACGTCCGAGGCGTTCGTCGACTCCGATGGCGTGGTCAACGAGCCGCTCACGATCGCCTTGAAGGTTACGGTACAAGGCACTGAACTTGGATTCGATTTTACCGGCTCGTCGCCGCCGTGCCGGGGGCCGATGAACTCGGTCGTGGCGACGACCTATTCCGCCGTCTACCTCGCCATCCGTCACATTTTTCCCGATACGCCGCTGAATGCCGGGGCGTTCGAGCCGCTCAAGATCGTCAGGCCGGAAGGCACATTCCTCGACGCCCGCTATCCGCGCCCGGTGTCAGGCTGTGCGGCCGAGGTTTCGCAGCGCATTGCCGAAGCGGTGTTCCTGGCGCTGGCCAAGGCGATCCCCGAAAAGGTGACGGCGGCGCCGGCGGGGTCTTCCGGCAACTTTGCGCTTGGCGGCTTCGATCCGGCCAAGGGCGCGGCCTATGTGATGTACCAGATCTCCGGCGGGGGCTATGGCGGCAACATCGAGCATGACGGATTGAGCAATGGCTGCTCGACCATCGGGATTTCCAAGACCGCGCCTGTCGAGGTGATGGAGCAGTACTACCCGATCTTGTTCCGGCGCTTTGCCCTGCGCGAAGGCTCGGGTGGGGCGGGTCAGCATCGCGGCGGCTTCGGCGTGCACTACGAGGTAGAGTTGCTGCGCGGGGAGGCACGGGCCTCGTTCGTGATGGACCATGGCCGGTTTGGCCCGCCCGGCGTGCAAGGCGGGCAGGACGGTGCGCCAAACATTGTGCGCATCCATCGTGGCGGAGAGGTGTTCACGCCCGAGCATCTGTCGAAGGATCAGGATGTGCCGCTGAAGGCCGGTGACCGTGTCGAGGTGATGACGCCGGGCGGCGGGGGCTATGGCCCGGCCTCGGCGCGTGACCCCGCGCTGGTGGCGCGTGATGTCCTGCGGGGGTATTTCACGGCGGACGAGGCGGCCCGCTTGTTTCGGGAGCATGCATGATCGGCTATCATCGTCCCGCTACGCTCACTGACGCGCTCGCAATCCGCGCCCGACACGACGTGCAGGTTTTGGCGGGCGGCACGGATGTCTATCCAGCCTTCGCAACGCGGCGCGCCTGGGGCGATCCTGCCCACAAGGACGTGCTCGACATGTCCGCTCTCAGCGCATTGCGCGGGATAAGCGAGCATGCTGACCACTGGCGGTTCGGGGCGCTGACGACCTGGACCGATCTGATCCGTGCAGACCTGCCGCCGCTGTTCGATGGCTACCGCATGGCGGCGCGCGAGGTCGGCGGCGTGCAGATCCAGAACCGCGGCACGCTGGCGGGGAATATCTGCACCGCATCGCCTGCCGGGGACGGCATTCCGTGCCTGCTGACGCTGGATGCCGAAGTGGAACTCAGCTCGCAGCGCGGGGTGCGGCTTGTGCCCATCCCGGACTTCATCACGGGCTATCGCGCGACAGCGGTGGAAGCAGACGAGATCGTGACCGCGCTGCTGGTGCCGAAATCGGCGGGCCAGGGACGGTTCCTGAAGCTCGGCGCGCGAAAGTATCTGGTGATCTCGATCGTCATGGTTGCTGCGGTGATTGAGGCGGACAAGGGCGCAATTACGGCTGCGCGTCTGGCTGTCGGCTCATGCTCGGCGGTGGCGCAGCGATTGACCGCTCTTGAGGCCGCCTTGCAAGGGAAGAGCCTTGCCGATGCGCCTGACATCGTCGCGGTGGACCATCTCGCCGGGCTTCGGCCCATCAACGACGTGCGCAGTACGGGTGCATACCGACAGGACGCGGCGCTGACGCTGGTTCGCGATGTGCTGGCCGGCTTTGCGGGCGGTGCCGTCCGGAGCGTTGCCTGATGCTGGACAAGCCGCAAGCGACCGCGCCGACCATCCCGCTGATCGTGAACGGCGAGGCACGGCAGGTGGCTGCCGATCCGTTCCGGCCGCTGTCCGATACGCTGCGCGAGGGCCTTGGCCTGACGGGCACCAAGATCGGCTGCGAGGCCGGGGATTGTGGGGCCTGCACGGTGCTGATGGACGGCGCACAGGTTTGCGCCTGCCTGATCGCAACAGGTCAAGCGGCAGGCGCGCGGATCGAGACTGTCGAAGGGCCGGGACCGGACGGGTTGACCGATCGGCTGCGCCACGCTTTCCTCGCCCATGGCGCGGCCCAATGCGGCATCTGCACGCCAGGAATGCTGATGGCCGCGACGGACTTGCTGTCGCGCAATGCCACGCCGTCGCACCAGGACGTCGAGGATGCGCTCGGCGGCGTGCTGTGCCGCTGCACCGGCTACACCAAGATCATCGAAGCTGTCTTGATGGTGGCATCACCTGTTGCTGCACGCATCATGGAGGACGACACCGGCCATGTTGGCCAGCGCATTGCGCGGCTTGACGGGCTAGCCAAGGTCGATGGCAGCGACCGGTTCGGTGCGGATATCGCGCCAGCTGATGCTCTCTGGATGCGCGTGGTGCGCTCGCCGCACGCGCGGGCGCGGTTTGCGTTCGGTGATCTGGAGGCCGTGCGGGCGGCCACTCCAGGGCTTGCCGCTATCTTCACCCATGCCGATGTGCCGGGAGAAAATTCCTTCGGCATTTTCCCGCACCTGAAGGACCAGCCGGTGCTGGCACCCGGACAAGTGCGCTATCGCGGTGAAGCGGTGGTGGCGCTGGTGGGCACGCGTGATGCGGTCGAGGGCTTGGCGGATGCCGCATTGCCGATCCATTGGAGCATCGAGCCAGCGGTGACAGGCGTCGACGCCGGCCTGGCGGAGGGGGCGCCGGTTCTGCACGCCTTTGCGCCCGACAACGTGCTGGCACGCGGCAATCTCAAGACCGGCGATGTCGCGGCGGGCCATGCCGCAGGCGCGGCAACGGCGTCTGGCATCTTCACGACCGCTTTCGTCGAGCATGCCTATATCGAGCCAGAGGCGGGATACGCCGTCCGTGTCGGCGACCGCATCGAGGTCACGGCCTGCACGCAGGCGCCTTACATGGACCTTGAGGAAGTGGCGCGGGTGCTGGGACTTCCACAGGAGGCGGTCCGGATCATGCCGACGGCGTGCGGGGGCGGGTTCGGCGGCAAACTCGACGTTTCGGTGCAACCACTGCTGGCTGTGGCGGCCTGGCTTTTGAAGCGGCCCGTGCGCATTATCTACAGCCGCATCGAAAGCATGGCCTCGTCGACCAAGCGTCACCCAGCGCGCATCGTTGCCAAGGCCTCAGCCGATGCGACTGGGCGGCTGACGGCGTATGAACTGGAGGGCGACTTCAACACCGGGGCCTACGCTTCGTGGGGTCCGACCGTGGCGAACCGCGTGCCGGTGCACGGCGCGGGGCCGTACAAGGTGCCAAATGTGTGGAACCGGACCCGCGCGGTCTACACCAACGAAACGCCCGCCGGGGCCTTCCGCGGCTTCGGCGTTCCGCAAGCCGCCATCGCCAATGAAACGCTGATGGATGACCTTGCCGGACGTCTCGGGCTGGACCGCTGGGCCATCCGGCGGATCAATGCGCTGGACCATGGCGACGCCACCTATTCAGGCCACAGACTGGCAAGTTCCGCCGGGCTTCCGCAATGTCTCGACGCGCTGAAATCTGATTGGGATCAGATGCTTGGGCGCGTCGCCTCGCACAATGAATCCGGTGCCCGCAAGCGGCGCGGCGCGGGCATCGCCTGCATGTGGTATGGCTGCGGCAACACGTCGATGTCGAACCCCTCCACCATGCGGATCACGCTGGCGGGCGACGGCAAGCTGACCTTCTGGAACGGCGCCGTCGATATCGGGCAGGGCTCGACCACGATCCTGGCGCAAATGGCGGCGGAGGCACTCGGGCTGCCGGTTGCGGCCTTCACGCTGGTTGTCGGCGACACGGACCTGACGGCCGACGCCGGCAAGACGTCCGCTTCGCGCCAGACTTACGTGTCGGGCAACGCGGCGCGGCTGGCGGGTGAGGCGCTGAGGGCGCGTATCCTCAAGCTCGCCAATGCGGGTGCCGACGCGAAACTAACGTTGTCTGGTCAGGTGCTCTCGATCAGCGATGGTGAGAGTGTCCGCACCATCGACCTCGCCAGCCTGCGAGCCGATGCGGATGGCGTTGTGCTGGAAGGCATCGCCACCTGGGACCCGCCGACCACGAAGCTCGATGCCGACGGGCAGGGCATTCCCTATGGCACCTATGGCTTTGCCGCGCAGATCGCCGAGGTCGAGGTCGATGTCGGGCTTGGCACGGTCAAGGTGTTGAACATCATCGCCGCCCATGACGTGGGCCGCGCCATCAACCCGACGCTGGTCGAAGGACAGATCCACGGCGGCATCGCGCAGGGCTTGGGCCTTGCGCTGATGGAGGAGTTCATCCCCGGCAGGACCGAGAACCTGCACGATTACCTGATCCCGACCACGGGCGACATGCCGGCCATCAAGACATACCTGATCGAGGACCCCGAGGAGACCGGGCCGTTCGGCGCCAAGGGCGTGGGCGAACCTGCTCTTGTCGCCACCGCACCCGCGATCCTCGGCGCCATCCGCCACGCCTGTGGCGCACGCATGACGCAGATGCCGGTGCTGCCGCACAGGCTGTGGGCTGCGTTGAAAGGGAGGGCGTGATGGCCGAAACTTTCGCGCGTTTCCGGGGCCATGCAGCGCAGCGGAATGGAACCCGGAATCCAGAGATCGTTTCGCGCGAAGCGCTCGAAATTCTGTGTTCGCTGCGCTCACAAGACAATGCCTGGATTCCGGGTTCCGATCCGCTTGCGCTACTCGGCCCCGGAAACGCGCGGGTAGGGTTTGCGGCATGACCGACAGCCTCTCCACCGCCGCGCGCTCGGCCAAGTTCGGCGCTGCCGAGGGCGAGGGCATCGTGCGTTGCGACGCGTGTCCGGTGCTGTGCCGGATCAGGCCGGGTCGGGCCGGTGCTTGCTCGCGCTATGCGAATGTCGAGGGTCAATTGGTCCGGACAGACCCGGTGCTCTTGATGCAGCGGACGGTGGATGGCGGCGGCAAGCTGGTCGAGTTTGCCGGCACGGACTGGGATGGCCAGCCGCTCGATGCGTCGCGCACCTTCATCACCGGCGTCGGTTCCGGCACAACCTATCCGGACTATAAGCCCGCGCCTTTCATCGTCTCGTCACAGCACGAGGGCGTCGACACCGTCACGGTCGTGACGGAGGGCATTTTCTCCTATTGCGGCGTCAAGGTGAAGATCGACACCGACCGGCATCTCGGGCCTGAAGCCGCGCCGGTCATGGTCGGCGGCGAGCAGGTCGGCCATGTGACCACGGCAGAATATGGCTCGCAGATGCTCTCGATCGGCGGCGTGCGCCACCTTACCGGGGGCTCGAAGAAGGAGGGCAATGTCACCTGCGACACCTTGCTGAAGCTCTGCTCCGGCGAGGCGGTCGAGATGAGCATTCCGGGCGGGCACAGCGTGATCGTGCAGGCGAACGCCGCTCCGATTGTCGACGGCAAGCCGGAGGAGCGCATGCGGGTGGGCTGCGGCTCGGCCACCGTCGGCATCTTCGCCAAGCAATGGCTTGGGAATGTCGATGAGGTGATCGTGGTCGATGACCACATCACCGGCGTTCTGACCGAGCATCAGGCCGGCCGCGTGCTCGACATGCGGCCCGGCGGCATCCGCGTACGCGGGCGCAAGTCGACGCCAGGGCGTTACTTCCAGGTGGCCAATCCGGGGCTTGGCTGGGGCGGCACCGACATTTCCGATCCGCTGTCGATCATCCAGAAGATCGACCCGGCGGTGGCATGGCCGGGCATGCGGCTGTTGCTGACCTCGACGACGGGCGAGGACGCGCTCTACTGCGTTCTCGACGACAATCTCGTGCCGGTGCCCGCCGAGATGCCGGATGCGGTGCGCCTGGTTGTGGCCCGCATCGGCGAGAACTGCGAGCCTTCGCTGTGCTCGGTGCTGTTCATGGCTGGTGCAGGCGGGAGCCTCCGGGCCGGGGTCAGCGAGAATCCGGTGCTGCTGACCCGCTCTGTGGCGAAGGGCGAGACGCGGGTGACGCTGGGCGGCGCGCCGGCGTACATCTGGGCGGGCGGCGGCATCACCGTGATGGCGGATGTGACGCGCATGCCGAAAGGCTCGTTCGGATATGTGCCGACCCCTGCCATCGTGGCGCCGATCGAATTTACGCTGCCGCGCGCGCTCTATGAGAAGCTTGGCGGCCATGGCGGTGACATTGTCAGCATGGACGAGATGATCCGCGCCTTTGCGTCCGATGCCCGGATCGAGCCATGGCCCGATGGCAACCCGTGGCCAAAGGACCGGCTGAGATGAGCGCGCTTGCCAGACGAAAGAGCCAGGGCGCGGCTGGCGCTGTCCCGCCATACATCCTCGAAGATCAGGTCGGGTTCCTCCTGCGCAAGGCGCAGCAGCGGGCGACCGAACACTTCAATGCGGTGATGGAGCAGTTCGGGGTGACGCCGACGCAGTTCGCGGCGCTCGCCAAGCTGCACGAGCTTGGGCCGACCTCCCAGAACCTGCTGGGGCGGCTGACGGCCATGGACCCTGCGACGATCTTCAGCGTCGTCGGCCGTCTCGCCAGGAGAGGCTGGGTCGCGCAGTCCACTGATCCGCTCGACGCCCGGCTGGTGATGATCAGCCTGACGCCGGAAGGCGAACAGGCCGCGCGGAAAATGATTCACCTCGCTCCGAAGGTGTCGCAGAAGACGCTTGCGCCCTTGACGCCGAGCGAGGCAAACCTGTTGCTTGGCTTGATCGGGAAACTTGGCTGATGGCGATGGTCCAGCGACCGCTGGTACAGGAACTGGTCGGCGGGCAGGTGCACATGCAACACGGCCCGATCGATCTGGTGCTGCGCGCCTGGGGCGCCGAGAGCGACGTCGAGGCGGCCTATCGCGCCGCTGCCATCCGTTTTCAGACCATTCTGGATGAACTCGTCTCGGAGTTGCCGGAGCTGCGCAAGCCGATGGCGGCGCGGCCCGAGGTGGCGCTGCCGACCGCGCGGCGGATGTGTGATGCCTGCGCCCCCTTCGACGGCTTTTTCATCACGCCGATGGCGGCCGTGGCTGGCGCTGTCGCCGACGAAATGCTGGCTGTCATGCTCGGCGCGGCCCGGCTGCGCCGCGCCTTTGTCAATGACGGCGGTGATGTCGCCGTTCACATGAGCCCGGGGGAAAGCCTGACGGTGGGCGTGGTCGGCGATTTTTCGCGCTCCACCATTCCGGTCGAGAGTGCGGAGCTGTTCCTGAAGGCGGAGATGCCGGTTCGCGGCATCGCCACGTCCGGCGCGCAGGGCCGGTCCTTTTCGCTCGGGATCGCAGATTCGGTGACTGTCCTGGCCCGGAACGCTGCAGCCGCAGATGCGGCGGCCAGCCTTGTGGCCAATGCCGTCAACCTGGATCATCCGCGTGTGGTCCGCCGGCCCGCGCGCGACCTCGATCCAGACAGCGATCTCGGCGAGCGCCCGGTGACGGTGCTTGTTCCGCCTCTGTCCACGGCGGAGATCGACCTTGCGCTCGATAATGGCGTGGCGCTCGCGCGAAGCTTCCGTGACCGCGGGTTGATCGTGGATGCGGCCCTCACGCTTCAGGGCCGCACGACAACCCTAGACACCTTTCTCCAGACCCGTTCAGGAATCGACAAATGACCGTCAGGCTGCGCAAGCTCGTCACCTGTGTCGAAGACATCCGCCATGACGGCGGACCGGACCTCGCCACTCCCGTGCGCAAGGGCTGGGTGGCGGCCGTGATCCAGAATCCGTTCGCAGGCCGCTATGAGCCGGACCTGCAATGGTTCATGGATGAGCTCAAGCCGCTCGGGCTCGAATGCTCGACGCGGCTGTGCGCCGCCATGGGCCTCAAGCCGGCGGAGGTCGAGGCCTACGGCAAGGGCTCGATCGTGGGCGTGAACGGCGAAGTGGAGCACGGCGCGCTCTGGCATGTTCCCGGCGGCTACGCGATGCGCGAACTGATCGGTCAGGCGCTGGCCATTGTGCCGTCCGCCGCCAAGGTCGCGGCGATGGGGACGGGGATCGACCTGCCGATCCATCACAAGGATGCGGCCTATGTGCGCTCGCATTTCGATGCGATCACCTGCGTGGTGCCGGATGCGCCACGGCCCGACGAAATCCTGTTCGCGCTTTGCATGTCGACCGGCGGCCGTCCACATGCCCGCATGGGGGGGCTTGCCGCCGATGCCATCAGCAAATGGGACGGTCAGCGATAAACAGTCGCTTAACCACATTCGTTAGCCATCGCCTTACATCTTTCATTCAGGATAAATGCAGGGTCCGGGCACGAGCGCCGGATCGCGTATCGTGTCCGGGTGTCTGCGTCCATGGCGATCTTCCGTCGGTTTGTGCTGGCCTTGCTTGCAGGGTGTGGTCTTCTTGTTTCGCTCGGCCAGTCCGGCCATGCCCAAGGCAATTCGCAGAATCCCTGGCAGATGACAGTCGGCGCAGGCGTGCGGATGCAGCCGACCTATGCCGGCGCGGACCGCTTTTCGATCGCCTTTCGCCCGATCATCAGTTTCGGCCGGGCCGGCGCCGTGCGCTGGTGGTCGGCGGAGGATGACGCGATCAGCTTCGGGCTCGTGAACGGCGACAACTGGCGCGCCGGGGCCGGGGCGGCTGTGGTGATGCCGCGCTCCGGCAAGGACCAGCGCCGCCTCAACGGCCTCGACAAGGTGCCGTTCGGCGTCGAGATCGGCGGATTCGGGGAATACTATCCGACGCATTGGCTGCGTGCCCGCGCTGACCTCAGGCAGGCCGTGCGTGGCCATCAGGGCCTCGTCAGCGAACTCAAGCTTGATGCCTTCACAGACCCGAACGCGGTCTGGTCATTCGGCGCCGGGCCGCGCCTCACCATCGTCAACACGCGTTACATCGACAGCTACTACTCGGTCAGCCCGGCGGAAGCGGCCGCATCCGGTTATCCGGTCTATCGCGGCAAGGGCGGCGTCCACAGCGTTGGCGCCCTGGCCCAAGCCACCTATCGCTGGACTCCGGCGGTCAAGTCGACGGCCTACGTCAAGTACGACTACCTGACGGGCGGGGCGTCGCGGGCGCCGATCGTGGTGAGCCCGCTGGGCTCGCGGCACCAACTCGAACTTGGCTTCTCGACGTCCTGGTCCTTCGACCTCAGTCGCTGAGATGGGCATAGCCCACGGCGCTCTCGAGCGCGCGGGCTGCCTTCATCACCAACTGGTCCTTGCGCGCCGGCCCGACGATCTGCAGGCCGACCGGCAGACCAGATGCCGTCTTGCCGACCG
The DNA here is from genome assembly GCA_027483505.1 of Hyphomicrobiales bacterium. Lineage (GTDB taxonomy): Bacteria > Pseudomonadota > Alphaproteobacteria > Rhizobiales > Beijerinckiaceae > Allobosea. The sequence continues at coordinate 48,175 of JAIXUP010000040.1, read as the reverse complement.
GCACCGACGCCGCTGGCTGCCCCGTGAGATTGAACGGGTAGGTGTAGGGCGACCAGTTCACCCAATCATTGCCGAAGCTGCCATCGGCCGGCGTGTCGCGCCCGGCCTCGATGGCAGGGACGGGCATCGTCGGGGTGAGGAGCAGGTCGTAGCGCTCATGGTAGCGGCGCATGGTCTCGGCGATGACCGCCCTGGTCTGGAACCCGGCGACAAGCGTCGCAGCGCTGTGATCCTGCCCCGCAAGGCCGGCCGCGACAAAGCCCGGATCCTGTTCAGGCCTGCGTTGTTCCGGCAGGCCGCCCAACAAGGCGGAGGCGCCGGCCTGCCACATCACATCGGCGGCACGGCGGGCGTCCTCATAGGCAAAGCCGGGATCAGCCGCCTCGACATTGGCGCCAAGCAGTTCAAAGCGGCGCGCGGCAGCGGCGCAGATGTGTTCAACCTCGGGGTCGAGCCCTTCGACGAAGCCGAGGCGCGGCGACCAGCCGATCCTGAGGCCGGCGACGCCGTCCTCAAGCGCGATGCGGAAATCAGGGGGCGTGGTGTTCCATGCCAGCATGTCGCGCTCGTCCGGCTGGGCCATGGCGTTGAGCATGAGGGCCGCGTCGCTGACGCTGCGGGCCATCGGGCCGAGATGCGCCAGGATGCCGAATGGGGAGGCGGGATAGGCGGGAACACGGCCGAAGCTGGGCTTGAGGCCAAAGACGCCGGAAAAGCTCGACGGAATGCGGACCGAGCCGAGGCCGTCCGTGCCAAGGTGGAGGTGCCCGATGCCGAGCGCGGCCAGTACCGCTGCACCGGCAGATGAGCCGCCCGTCGTGCGCGATGGATCATGCGGGTTGCGGGTGATGCCGGTGAGCGGGCTGTCGCCTACGCCTTTCCAGCCGAATTCCGGCATCGTGGTCTGGCACAGCACCACCATTCCGGCGCGCTCAAGGCTGGCCACGGCAGGGCTGTCGAAGGTCATGGGAACAGGCGCCGAGAGCTTCGAGCCGCGCTGCATCGGCCAGCCGTTCTTCATCACGTTCGACTTGATGCTGCCGACCACGCCGTCGAGTTGACCGCACGGTTCGCCGCGCGCCCAGCGCGCCTCCGAGGCGCGGGCGGCGACGAAGGCTGCGTCGCGATCCTCATACGATACCGGGTTCAGCGTTGCGGCAATGGCGTCGAGCCGCCTGTAGGCGTCGGTCAGAACCTCCACCGGCGAGACCGTCCTGCGGCGGTAGGCGGTCAGGAGTTCGGCGACACCGGCGTGGTGATCGAAGGCGTCGGTCATGACAGTTTCCTCATGAAATCATCTACATGCTGCTTCTGGTCCGCGTTGAGGTGCAGGCCGAGCTTGGAGCGGCGCCACAGGACGTCATCCGCTTCGATGGCCCATTCATGGCTGATCAGGTGGCGGATTTCGGCCTCGCTGAGGCCTCCGCCGAAATCGGCGCCGAGATCTGCGCGAGAGGCCGCCTGGCCAAGGATGGTGCGGGCCTCATGGCCATAGGCGCGGGCAAGGCGCAGGGCGTCCCTCTCCGACAGGAACGGGTGCGTGGCCTTCAGTTCTCGAGCGAGGCCCTCGGTCCCGCCGCGTGCGAAGTTCCCGCCGGGCAACGGCTCGTCCGCAGTCCAGCCCGCCTTGCGTGCGCCGGCATGGGGCAGGTGCGGCTCAAGCCGTTCGAGCGCCTCCTCGGCGAGGCGGCGGTAGGTGGTGATCTTGCCGCCGAAGATCGAGAGCAGCGGTGGCGCCCCGTCAGGCGCCTCCATCTCGAACACATAGTCCCGGGTGGCGGCCTTGGCCTCGCTGGCGCCGTCATCGTAGAGTGGCCTGACGCCGGAATAGGTCCAGACGACCTGCTCCGGCAGGACCGGCTTGGCGAAGTACTCGCTCGCCGCCGCGCAGAGATAGTCGATCTCGCCTTGCGTGATGGCCACCTTCGCCGGATCGCCGTGATAGTCCTGATCGGTGGTGCCGATCAGGGTGAACTCCTGCTCATACGGGATGGCGAAGATGATCCGGCCATCGGCATTCTGGAAAATGTAGGCACGGTCATGGTCGAAGATGCGCGGCACGATGATGTGGGAGCCCTGCACCTGCCGCACACGCGCCTTCGAATTCGACCGCAAGGCGCCGCTCAACACCTCCGCCACCCAGGGCCCGGCTGCATTGACGAGGGCCCTTGCAGCCACGGTCTCCGATGTCCCCGTGCGCATGTCCTGCGTTGTCAACTGCCACAGGCCGTTCTCGCGTGTCGCGGAGGTGACTTTCGTCCGGGTCCGGATCACGGCGCCGCGTGCCGCCGCATCGCGCGCGTTGAGCGCGACCAGACGGGCGTCGTCGACCCAGCAATCGGAGTATTCGAAGCCTTTCGTGAACAGGCACGGCTTCAGTGGCTTGCCTGCGGCATCGCTGCCCAGATCCAGTGTCGTCGTGGCGGGAAGCAGCTTCCGGCCGCCGATATGGTCATAAAGGAACAGGCCGAGGCGCAGCAGCCAGGCCGGCCGCAGGCCCTTGTGGTGCGGCAGCACGAAGCGCAGCGGGCGGATAATGTGCGGCGCGATGGCCCAGAGCCGTTCACGCTCGATCAACGCCTCGCGCACGAGGCGGAACTCGTAGTATTCGAGATAGCGCAGGCCGCCATGGATGAGCTTGGTGGACCAGGACGACGTGCCGCTGGCCAGGTCGTTCATTTCGCTGAGGTGAACGCTGAGGCCCCGTCCCGCGGCATCCCGGGCGATTCCGCAGCCGTTGATGCCGCCACCGATGATGGCAAGGTCATAGGTCATCGGCATTCTGTTGTCCTGATCCCGTGGAAACCCTTAGCACCGCATTCATGACGCCGGAATCGGTCCGCGGCAACCGAGGGCCTGTTGAAATGCGGCAATGGCTGCCCTAAAGTTTACATATGAACAACAAGCGGCCCGCAAACAGGGCTGCATCGGAGGAAGCATGATGAAGACTGTCTGTTTCGTTGCGGCTGCCCTGGTTCTCAGCGCAGCGCCGGCCTTGGCCGACCCGACCGGTGTGTGGTTGCGGGAGAATGGCGAATCCCGGGTGCGTTTCACCAAGTGCGGGGATGCCCTGTGCGGCTCAATCTCATGGCTGAAGGACCCGGCCACATCAAAGGGCAAGGTCGGACAGCGCGTCTTCTTCGACATGAAGCCGAACGGCGCCAACTCCTGGGCGGGCCAGGCCTTCAATCCGGAAGACGGCAGGACCTATGCGGGCAAGATGAGCCTGTCGGGCAACGCGTTGACCACCGCTGGCTGCGTGGCCGGCGGGTTCATTTGCCGGTCCGTCAACTGGACACGTTCGAACTGACAGGTCTGCCTGCGAACTGCGCCACGCCCTACCCGTCGGGAGAGGGCATGGCGCAGGCGTGCCGTGCTCAGCGCGCGGTCTGCCCGAACAGGACAGCCCGGACGGCCGGATCCTGCATGTTCGAGGTGTTGCGCAGTTCGCCCGCGACAGCGAGGCCGCGCTGCACGGCGGGACGCGCCAGGAGCGTGTCGAGCCAACGCTGCACATGGGGGAAGTCCGTAATCGTCTGGCCTTGCCGCTCCCACAATTTGGCCCAACCGACGATGGCCATGTCGGCGATCGAATAGTCGCCGGCCACGAACGCGTGATCTGCAAGACGCCTGTTCAGGACGCCGTAGAGCCGGTTGGTCTCCTTGACGTATCGGTCGATCGCGTAGGGGATCTTTTCCGGCGCGTAGTGATTGAAGTGGTGGTTCTGTCCAAGCATGGGGCCGAAGCCACCCATCTGCCACATCAGCCACTCTTCGACCTGGACGCGCTTTCTTTCGTCGCCCGGATAGAACTTCCCGGTCTTGCGCCCGAGATATTGCAGGATAGCGCCTGACTCGAACACGGAAATCGGCTGCCCACCCGGACCATCGGGGTCTATGATCGCCGGCATGCGGTTGTTCGGCGAGAAAGCAAGGAATTCGGGCTTGAACTGGTCACCTTTCGAGATGTTCACCGGGATGACGTTGTAGGGGAGCCCCATCTCCTCGAGCGCGATGGAAATCTTCCACCCGTTCGGTGTTGGCCAGTAATACAGGTCGATCGGGGTGTTCGGGGCTGCTGCCATGGTGCTCTCCTGAGGGGATCATCAGAACCTAACCATGACGGCGGCGTTTTGCGACGGCCCAAATGCGCGGGGCAGCCGTGAAATCGACGCAAACGGTTCAGTTGCAATTCACATCCCTGCGATTACACCTTCCTCCTGTGGGAATTCTCCGCATCCGGCCAGGGGTTGAGACGTGTGCCGGCACAAGACATCGGGAAGGATTGTCGACATGAAACTTCGTCTTGCCATTCTGGCTGCAGGCCTTGCCTTCGGCGCAAGCGGCGCCATCGCACAGACCGCACAGCCGGCGCAGGCCAATCCGCTGCAGCCGCGCGTGGTGCGCCCGGCGCCGGGCGCACCGGCGCAGGCCACGCCCGCGCCCGCCCAAGCCGCACCCGCGAAGCCGGCCCGCCAGCGCTCGGCGGCGCAACTCGCCAATGACGACCGCATGCGCAAGTGCGGCGCCGAATGGCGCGCCAACAAGGCCGCGCTGACCGCGCAGGGCCAGACCTGGCGCAAGTTCAACGTCGACTGCCGTGCGCGGCTGAAGGCTGCGGGGCAGTGATCCAGTTGCCGGTCAGTTGAACGGATAGATGCCCGGCTTGAGCTTCGAGTAGCTCAACCGGGTGTTGTCCGAGGTGGTGACGCCGTCGCCATCGAGCGTGATGCGGTGCTTTTCGAACGGCCGGAAGCCAGCCCGGTAGTGAACCCTGCTTTTCAGCAGGATGTACCGACTGTGGGCCGGGTCGATCCCGATATGGGTGAAAATGCCGGCATCCCATGGCTCGTGGTGCAGGCTGGTCACGACGATCTGCATGCCACCCGTTTCGAACACGGCTGTCGGCCCGGCCGTTACCTTCGAGCCGGTGTACATTGGGCCACGAACGGTCCACTCGCCGTCTGACAAGCGCCGGACCCGGCCCGTCAGGGTGAGGGGCTTCGCCGGAAAGCCGATCGACGGCATCGGCGATTTGCCGCCGAGATCCAGAGTCACCGTCGCGCCCACGCCGGCCTTCTGCATGGCCTGAACCGCCGCCGGGTCCCAGACCGCGGCCATGATCACGCCTTGCAGGTCCTGCCGCAAAACCTCCGCGATCACGGTCATCACATCGGATGTGCCGCCCGAACCGACATTGTCGGCATGGTCGAGCAGCACGACCGGACCATCGGACAGGGCCTTGGCCCGCGCCACAGCAGCTTCCAGCGGCTGATGGACATGGAACCAGTCTGTCCGTGTGTCCCGCGCGTAGCGCAGCAAGCGATCTCGTGCCGCATCGCCGGTCGGCTTGTCGCCATCCGATACGACGACCATGGACAGGCCCGCGTCGGGGATATCGGCCATCGGGAAGCCGCCGAAGATCGAGGCGGCGAGGATGCCGGCGCGGCTCTCCTCGGCGACGCAGGCCGCGATCGCACCCTGCATCGGCTCCTCGTCGCTGCCCATGCGCAGGGTCTGGGCAAGAATACCGGCCTGGCCCCAGGAAATGACTGGCCTGACCTCGCCGCGCAAGGCGCGCAGCATGATGCGGCCACACTGTTCGCCGGCCTTGTACATGTCGACATGCGGATAGGTCTTGTAGCCGACCACGACCGTCGCATTGTCCATGATCGCATCGGTCATGTTGCCGTGCATGTCGAAGGTGACCCCGATCGGCAGGCCGGGAGCGATCTCGCGCATGCGCTGGAGCAGCGGCCCCTCGCCGTCGACCATGCCCTCGGGAACCATCGCGCCGTGCAGATCAAGCAGCGCGGCGTCGAACGGCCCCTGCGTCGCCAGCGCATCGAGGATCTTTCCGGTCAGGTAACCGTAGGCCTCCGGCGCGACCGGTCCCGACGGCATGCCCTCGGCTGCGATGGGCGTGACGATTTCCGCGCCGATTTCGGCGGCGAGGTCGAGATAGGCCGCGAGCGGATGGTTGGTGCCGCGATAGGCGGAGACCACTGCATCGCCCTCCTGAAGGCCCCAGTCCCGGAAACGCTGCAGCGGCGTCGGAACTGGCGAGAACGTGTTCGTCTCGTGCTTCATCATGGCGAGCAGCAGGCGCATCGGCGGACTTTCGGCGGTCGTTTTTTGCGGGTGGACGCGTGCCCAGGATCAGGGCTTCACATGATCATTCTGACGCCAAGTTGACATGGGGCGCAATGCCGTCCTGTAATCATTCGCGACAGACGGCGCGTGCGCTTCGCGCATGGCTGTCCAGTGTTTCCGAACCGACCTTGGGAGGGTCTTCAGGCATGAGCATTTCGAGGCGTGAATTGATGGCGGGTGCTGCGGCGCTGACCGGCGGCCTGGCCCTTCCAGGCTCGCAGGCTGCATTGGCGCAGGCTGCTCCGAGGGGAACGCTGCGGGTGATCCCGCACGCCGCGCTGACCACGCTCGATCCTGTCGCCACCACCGGCTACATCGTGCGCAACCATGGCTACATGGTCTGGGACACGCTGTTTGCGCAGGATGAGCAACTGGCCGTGAAGCCGCAGATGGCAAGCGGCGTCGAGGTCTCCGCCGACAAGCTGACCTATCGGATCACGCTGCGCGACGGCCTCGCCTGGCATGATGACACCGAAGTCACCTCCGCCGACTGCGTGCCCTCGCTGGTGCGCTGGGGGCAGGCCGACGGCATGGGCCGTCGCCTGTTCACCTATATCGACAGCGTCACCACCGATGGCCCGAAGGTCATCGTGATCAAGCTGAAGCGGCCCTATGGCCTCGTGCTCGAATCGATCGGCAAGCTCTCGACCAACGTGCCGTTCATGATGCCGAAGCGCTTCGCCGAAAAGGCGGTCACCGACCGCCTTGGCGCCGACGACATGATGGGCTCTGGCCCGTTCCGCTGGAACAAGGCCGAGTACCGTCCGGGCGCGCGTGTCGTCTATGAACGCAACGCCAAGTATGTGCCCCGCTCCGAACCCGCCTCGAACGCCTCGGGCGGCAAGGTCGTTCATCTCGACCGCGTCGAATGGGTCAACTTCCCGGATCCGAACACGGCCTTGAACGCGCTCGTTTCGGGCGAGGTAGACTATTACGAGCAGGTTCCGGCAGATCTGCTGCCGATCGTCAGCCGCGCGCCCGGCGTCAAGGTCGCCAACTTCAACCCGCTCGGCAATCTGGGCATGGGCCGGTTCAACTCGCTGGTCGCGCCGACGAACAATCCCGGCGTCCGCCGCGCCATCGCCAAGGCGATCAACCAGAGCGAACTGCTCAAGGTCGCCATCGGCAACCCCGAATTCTACAAGACCTGTGCCTCGGTCTATCCGTGCGGCACGACCTTCGAGAACACGTCGGGCTCCGATCTGGTGTCGAAGTCGTCGCTCGACGAGGCGCGGGCCATGCTCAGGGCGTCCGGCTATAATGGCGAGAAGATCGTCCTGCTCGCCACGACGGATATCCCGGTGCAGAGCGCCATGGCCCAGTACACGGCGGACGTTCTGAAGCGCATCGGCATGAATGTCGACGCGCAGGCGATGGACTGGGCGACCGTGCTGCAGCGGCGCACCAGCAAGAACCCTGTCGACCAGGGTGGCTGGAACATGTTCTTCACCTGGTGGGAAGGGGCGGATCTGCTCGATCCCGTGATCCAGTTCGCGCTCTCGGGACTCGGGGAGCAGGGCGCCTGGGTCGGATGGTCGAAGGACGACGAACTCGAGAAGCTGCGCACCGCCTATGCCGAGTCCGGTTCGGTGGCTGAACAGAAGGCGATCGCCGCGCAGGTGCAGGCCCGCGCTTTCGAGCAGAGCTTCAGCATCTACACCGGCATGTTCTACGTGCCGACCGGCTTCCGCGAGAACGTCTCCGGCATTCTCAATGCGCCGCCGTTCTTCTGGAACATCAAGAAGTCTTGAAGGCCGGCAACGTCATCACCGGCCCTGTGCCGGTGATGACGACCAAGGCCAGCGCTTCTCCCTCCGAGATGGCCGGCAAAAGGCCGGCCATGATACTGCTTGTTGGGTTCTTCCCATCAGCCTGGAGCCCCTGAAAGTCACCCATGCTTCGCCTGATCGCCACACGCGTGCTCTCGACCATCCCCGTCATGGGGGTGGTGGCGCTCATCGTGTTCTTCATGCTGCGGCTCTCGGGTGATCCGGCCGCCATTCTCGCGGGCGATACGGCGTCGTCCGAGCAGGTCGAGAAGATCCGCGTCTCGCTGGGGCTGACGAAGCCGCTTTACGAGCAGTTTTTCGGCTGGGTCGTGCAGTTGCTGCGCTTCGACCTTGGCACTTCGCTGTTCACAGGCTTGCCGGTGACGACGCTGATCGCGCAGCGCATCGAGCCGACGGCGATGCTGGCCCTCACCACGATCATCTTCTCGGTCTGCGTCGCGGTTCCGATGGGCGTGCTGGCGGCGTGGAAGTCCGGCGGCTGGATCGACCGGCTGGTGATGGTGATCTGCGTGCTAGGCTTCTCGGTGCCCGTCTTCGTGATGGGCTACTTCCTGATCTTCAATTTCGCGATCACGCTGCGCTGGTTTCCGGTGCAGGGCTACACCAGCCCGTTCGTCGATTTCGGGCGTTTCCTGACGCAGATCACGCTGCCGACCATCACCCTGTCCTTCATCTATGTGGCGCTGATCGCGCGCATCACGCGGGCGAGTGTCATCGAGGTGCTCGGCGAGGACTATATCCGTACTGCCCGCGCCAAGGGCCAGATCGAGGCCAAGGTTCTGTTCCGCCATGCCCTCAAGAACGCCGCAGTGCCGATCGTGACCGTCATCGGCCTGGGCGTGGCGCTCCTGATCGGCGGCGTGGTGGTGACCGAGAGTGTCTACAATATTCCCGGACTTGGCCGCCTCGTCGTCGACGCGATCACCCGGCGCGACTATCCGATCATCCAGGGGCTGATCCTGTTCTTCGCCCTGATCTACATCGTGCTGAACCTGATCATCGACATCATCTACACCCTCGTCGATCCGAGGATCCGCTATTGACCGCGCCTGCCGCAGCCATGCCGCGGGAGCGGCTGACCGGGTTGTTCCCGTTCCTCAAGCGCTATCCGCTGGTGGCCATTGCGGGCGTGGTCCTCGGCGTCATCGTGCTCGCCGCCGTGTTTGCGCCGTTCATGTTCACGCGCGATCCGACTGCGATCACGCCGTTGCAACGTCTCAGGCCCGCCTCCGAGGCCTATTGGCTCGGCACCGACCATCTTGGCCGCGATATCTGGAGCAGGCTCGTCTACGGCGCACGCGTCTCGGTCATGGTCGGCCTGTCGGTCGCGATGCTGTCGATCCTGCTTGGCCTCGTGATCGGTCTGGTGGCGGGCTACATCCGCTGGCTCGACGCCATCGTGATGCGCATCATGGATGGGCTGATGGCCATTCCCGGCATTCTGCTGGCCATCGCGCTGGTTTCCGTCTCCGGCGCCAGCCTGACCACGGTGATCGTCGCCATCATGGTTCCGGAGATCCCGCGTGTCGTCCGGCTGGTGCGCTCGGTGGTGCTGACGGTGCGCGAGGAGCCCTATGTGGAGGCGGCCGTATCGGTCGGCACGCCGCTGCCGGCGATCCTCATTCGCCACATCCTGCCCAACTGCATTCCGCCGCTGATCGTCCAGGCGACCTATGTCTGCGCCTCTGCCATGCTGACCGAGGCGATCCTGTCGTTCCTGGGCGCGGGCACGCCGCCGACGATTCCAAGCTGGGGCAACATGGTCGCCGAGGCGCGGCTGCTGTTCCAGATCGCGCCGTGGAATCTGCTCTGGCCCGGCATCGCGCTTGCGGTCACGATCCTGGCCGTCAATATCCTCGGCGACGGGCTGCGCGACAGGCTCGACCCCAAGCTCGCGAAGCGGATGTGAGCCGTGGCTGATCCTGTCCTTGTCATTGACAACCTGTCTGTCCAGCTGCCGCGCGGGGCCGATCGCGTCCATGCCGTCGAAGGGCTGTCGCTCGCCGTCAATCCGGGCGAGATCCTCTGCGTGGTCGGCGAAAGCGGATCGGGCAAGTCGGTCACCGCGCAGGCGGTGATGGGGCTTCTGCCCAAGGGCCAGCTCACGCGCAGCGCCGGCCGGATCATCCTTGAGGGCGAAGACATCAGCCATGTCAGCATGGATCGCCTGCGTGACCTGCGCGGCAGCCGCATGGCGATGATCTTCCAGGAGCCGATGACGGCGCTCAACCCGGTGATGACCTGCGGCGACCAGATCGATGAGGTTCTGTCGATCCATACCGATCTGGGCAGCGACGCGCGCAAGGCGAAGGTGCTCGACATCATGGCGGCCACGGGGCTTCCGGATGTTGCCCAGCTCTTCGACGCCTATCCGCACCAGCTCTCGGGCGGTCAGCGGCAGCGTGTGATGATCGCGTCCGCGCTCGTGCTCGATCCGGCTTTGCTGATCGCCGACGAGCCGACGACCGCTCTCGATGTGACGACCCAGAAGCAGATCCTGCAACTGATCCGCGAGCTCCAGCAGCGGCGCGGCACGGGCGTTCTGTTCATCACCCATGATTTTGGCGTCGTCGCGGAAATCGCCGACCGTGTCGCTGTCATGCGCTACGGCAAGCTGGTCGAGGAAGGCCCGGTAGCGGAGGTGCTGCGCCGGCCGCGCGAGGACTACACCAGGATGCTGATCGGTTCGGTGCCTAGCCTTGAGCCGCCCGGGCGCGCCGCCATCACCGGAGGCGAAGTGGCGCTCAAGACCACGGCGCTGGCCAAGACCTATGGCGGCACGAGCCTGTTCGGCAAGGGCCGCGTGGTGCGGGCAGCCAGCGACGTCACGATCGAAATCCGCCGTGGCGAGACCCTCGGCATCGTCGGCGAGTCGGGTTCAGGGAAATCCACCGTTGCGCGCTGCATTGCCCGGCTGATCGACCCGACCAGCGGCGAGGTGCGCATCGCCGGCGTTGATGTCGCCAAGATGGGGCAGGGCGAACTCAGGCCCTATCGCCGCAAGGTGCAGATCGTGTTCCAGGACCCGTACCGCTCCCTCAATCCGCGCCGCACGGTCGGGCAGAGCCTCGTCGAGGGGCCCATGAATTTCGGGATGTCGCGGTCCGACGCCTTGCGGAAGGCCGGTGACCTCATGTCCCTGGTCGGGCTCAAGCCGGACGCCATCGATCGCTATCCGCACCAGTTCTCGGGCGGCCAGCGCCAACGCATCTGCATCGCCCGCGCACTGATGATGGAGCCGGAACTGCTGATCGCCGACGAGGCGGTCTCGGCGCTTGACGTGTCGGTGCAGGCGCAGGTGCTCAAGCTGCTGGATGATGTGCGCAAGCGCTTTGATCTCGCGGTGCTGTTCATTACCCATGACCTGCGCGTCGCGGCGCAGATCTGCGACCGCATCGTGGTGATGAGCAAAGGCGAGGTCGTGGAGCAGGGGCCGACCGCCGAGGTCTATGCCGCGCCGAAGCACCCGTACAGCCGCGCGCTGCTGGAGGCTGCTCCAGGCCGCGGCTTCGGCTTCGGGCTGGGATAAGGGCACGTCAGCCGGTCTGCGCCGTCCTGTCGTCCTGCGCGGATACAAGGCGCGAGAGTTCCGCGATGATGCGCTCGGGCGCGTGTTCAACCCCGATGGTGATGGCGCCTTCGTCGGCGCCTGGCTCTTCGAGGGTCGCGAACTGGCTGGCCAGAAGGGCAGGCGGCATGAAATGCGCCTGCCGCGCGGCGATGCGCGCCGCCAGCAGTTCCTGCGAGCCCTTGAGATGGACGAGCCGGATCGCGGCACGCGACGTGCGCAGCCGGTCGCGATAGGCGCGCCTCAGCGCGGAGCAGGTGACGACGCCGTTCTCGCCCCTGTCGGCGCATTCGTTCATCCAGCCCACGATGGCGTCAAGCCAGGGCCAGCGATCCGCGTCGACCAGCGGCGTGCCGGCGCTCATCTTGGCGACGTTGGCGGGGGGATGAAAGCTGTCGGCGTCACGGAAGGCCCAGCCAAGCCGTTCCGCCAGCCCGGCGGCAACGGTGGTCTTCCCCGAAGAGGCGACGCCCATGATCACGATGATCGTCATGGCTTCCTGGGCTCCACATGGCCGCCGAAGCCCTTGCGCATGGCGCTGAGGACTTTCTCGGCGAAGGTGTGATCCTTGCGCGAGCGGAAGCGTGTGTAGAGCGCGCTTGTCAGCACCTCGGCGGGCGTCGCGGTTTCCACGGCCGCCTGGACGGTCCAGCGGCCTTCGCCGGAATCGTCGACATGTCCCGAATAGCTGTCGAGGTTCTCGTCTTCGGCCAAAGCCTGCGCCGTCAGGTCGAGGAGCCACGACGTGACCACGCTGCCGCGACGCCAGGTCTCGGCAATGTCCGCCACGTTGAGATCAAGCCGGTGCTCCTCCGGCATCGTGGCCGCGCCGACATTGCGCATGATGTCGAAGCCCTCGGCGAAGGCCTGCATCATGCCGTACTCGATGCCGTTATGGATCATCTTGACGAAATGCCCCGCGCCGGCGCGCCCGGCATGGATGTAACCCTGTTCCGGCCTCCCGTCGCGGCCGTCCCGTCCTGTGGTCCGTTCGATCTCGCCAAGCCCCGGGGCGAGGGCGCGGAAGATCGGGTCGAGGCGCTCGACGACGGCCTTGTCACCGCCGATCATCAGGCAATAGCCGCGCGTCAACCCATGAACGCCGCCGCTGGTGCCGATGTCGAGATAGTGGATGCCCCTGGCCGACAGGTCCCGCGCGCGCCGGATGTCGTCCTTCCAGAAGGTGTTGCCGCCGTCGATGATCGTGTCTCCGGGGGAGAGCAGCGGCGCAAGGGCGGTAATCGCGGTCTCGGTCGCAGTTCCTGCCGGCAGCATGACCCAGATGGTGCGCGGTGCGGCAAGGGCCGCGACCATCTCCCGCATGGAAGCGACAGCGCGGGCGCCTTCCGCAGCCAGCGCCGCTGCCGGCGCGGGGTCCTTGTCGAAGACGACGGCGCCGTGGCCGGCGCGCATCACGCGGCGCACCAGATTGGCGCCCATACGGCCAAGGCCGATCATTCCCAGTTCCATCACCCGATCCTCGTCCTCACGAGCGCCCGAACAGGGCCAGCCGCGTCACGGCATCCGTTATGGCCGGCGTCGCGGCATTGGCAAAGGCCATGCGCAGATGCTGTTCCTGCCCCGGTCCGAAGTAGCTGCCCGGCAGTGCCAAGACGCCCCAGCGCCGCGCCAGCGCTTCGGCCACCTCGGCGGCGGGCACGCCCTCCATCGGATGACGCACATAGGCGAAGTAGGCGCCGACCTGATCGACCGACCAGCCGTTCAGCCCACTCATCGCGCGCCGGAATGCGTCGGCGCGGGCGTTGATGTCGGCGCGGTTCGCCTCCCGCCAGGACTTGAGTTCGGGCACGGCCCAGGCGACGGCCTCCTGTCCGGGCCGCGCCGGGCAGATCTGCACGCAGTCGAGAACCTTGCCGATCTCCGCTTGGATGTCCGCCCCCGCGACGATGGCGCCAAGCCTCCAGCCCGGCACCGCATAGGCCTTGGAGAAGCTGTAGAGCTGGATCACATGGCTGCGCCAATCGTTCCGCGACAGCACCTGATGCGGCCGGTCATGACCCGCCGGCATGAAATCGCGATAGGTCTCATCCAGCACCAGCGCGAGCCCGGCCTCGCGGGCGAGGTCCGCAAAGGCGGCAATGGTCTGCGGCGGATAGACCGCGCCGGTCGGATTGTTCGGCGTGACCAGCACGATCGCCTTGACCCTCGCGTCGATCAGCGCGCGCGCGGCGGCGAGATCTGGGACGAAGCCGCCCGCTGCGGTTGTCGGCAGGGCGCGCGCCTCGATGCCGAGCATCTGCAGCGTCATCTGGTGGTTGAAGTACCAGGGCGTCGGCAGCAGCACCGCATCTCCGGCCTTGGCCAGCCCCATCATCACGGTGACAAAGGCCTGGTTGCAGCCCGCCGTGATGGCGATGTCGGATGGGCCGACATCGGCCGCATAGACGGCGCTGATGTCCGCCGCCAGCGCGGCGCGCAGCGCGGGATCACCCTGAATCGGGCCATAACGGGCATGGTCGGGCGACGCAGCCGCAAGACCGGCGCGCTCAAGCAGCACATCTGGCGGGGGCGAGCCCGGCGCAGCCTGGCTGAGGTCGATGGCCGGACCGTGGCGCCCGTCATAGGACTGGAGCCAGGCCTTCGCGGCCGGTATGGGCGGGGTGCCGGTGTCGACCAGCAGCGGGTTGATCACGGTGGTTGTCATTGCCGCTACTCAATGCGAGCCCGGCGCGATGCGCAAGGCTCCGCGTCGTCCGGCATGTGCACAGCGGGGATGCATCTGGTGCCTGCGGCATTCCGGAGGCGGGCTGTCGGCTGAGCCCTCTCCGCTGAGCCCTCTTGGGTTCTGACCGGAGCCATGCCATCACGAGGCCTCTTGACGCCGGAACCGAACCAGGAGCGCCACGTGCGGCTGCCGCCCGAAGCAGGGTCAATCGAAGCGCTGCTTGCCCTGGTCGGGAAGGCCCGTGCCATGGTGGCGTTCACCGGCGCGGGCATTTCCACCGAGTGCGGTGTGCCCGATTTCCGTTCGCCGGGAAGCCCGTGGATGCGAAACAAGCCGATCCCCTTCGACGCCTTCATCGCGAGCGAAGAAGCCCGCGCGGAAGCCTGGCGGCGCAAGTTCGCCATGGATGATGAATTTGCCGGTGCAAGTCCGGGACGGGGGCACCGGGCGCTTGCCCGGCTGGTCTCGCTCGGCCGCATGCAGGCAGTCGTGACGCAGAACATCGACGGGCTGCACCAGGCGTCCGGGCTGGACTCCGGCCAGGTTATCGAACTGCACGGCAACGGCACCTATGCAACCTGCCTGCAGTGCGGCCTGCGCCACGAACTTGGCGTCATCCGCCACGCGTTCGAGGCACGCCGTTCGCTGCCGCGCTGTGAGGACTGCGGCGGGATCGTCAAAAGTGCGACCATCAGCTTTGGTCAGCAGATGCCCGCCTCCAAACTGCGGCAGGCGCAGGACCTTGCCCAGGCCTGCGACCTGTTTCTGGTGGTCGGGTCGTCACTGGTCGTCTATCCGGCAGCGACATTGCCATTGCTCGCGAAGCGGGCGGGGGCCACACTGGTCATCGTCAACGGCGAGCCGACGGAGTTCGACCCGATTGCAGACCTCGTGGTGCGCGGTGACATCGGCGCGGCGCTGGAACCACTGCTCTGGGTTGAGCAAGGCGGTGTTTCTGAGATGTGATAGGTTGTAGTGCGGGCTATGCGTTCGGCACTTCAATGCTATCCTCAGTCAACGATTCGCGGTGTACAGTGGGGCGGCAGTCGATGATCGACGAGCGTGACGGCAGAGTATCTGGTGAAAGGGGCAAAGAACTCTCAAGTTCCGGCTCGTCGCATGATGTTGGCGGCATTGAACACGGCATCGAAGTTGGCGGACGCGTCAAATGGTTCGACGTTGCGAAAGGCTTCGGCTTTCTCGTGCCGGACATCGGCGGCGCGGACATTCTCCTGCATGTCACCATTCTCAAGCGCGATGGCTTTGGCGCCGTGGCGGAGGGAGCCCGCGTGGTGGTTGAGGCCGTGCCGCGGCAGAAGGGGCTGCAGGCGATCCGCGTGATTTCGGTGGATAACTCCACCGCCCTGCATCCGGCCGAACTGCCGCCGCCGCGCACCCATGTGCACGTCACGCCGACCAGCGGCTACGAGCGGGTCATGGTCAAATGGTTCAACCGCCTGCGCGGCTTCGGCTTCGTGACCAAGGGCGAGGGACAGCCAGACATCTTCGTGCACATGGAGGTGCTGCGGCGCTACGGCATTCAGGACCTGACGCCCGGCCAGTTCGTGTTCGTCCGATTCGGCGACGGACCGAAGGGGCAGATGGCCGCAGAAGTCCGGCTGGACGGCAGTTCGTCCGGCCCAACGGTCAGCTGAGCGGCAGCGATGGGCCGCACCGCGATCAGGGTCGGCATCATGCTGCAACTGTGCTGTGCAGCGCTCGTTGCGGGCCTTGTCTCTGCGTCGGCCCAGGCCCTTGAAAGCCTGACGTTGGTCACCTCGTCAGGGCGGCACAGCTTCCAGGTCGAGGTGATGCGGACGCCCGATGAACGCGCCCGCGGGCTGATGTTCAGGCGTTTCATGCCGGCGGACCGCGGCATGCTGTTTGACTTCCAGCGCAGCGAGCCCGTGTCGATGTGGATGCAGAACACCTACATCTCCCTCGACATGGTTTTCATCCGCGCCGACGGCACCGTGGCGCGGATCGCCGAGCGCACCGAGCCTTTGTCGACCCGCACGATTCCCTCCGGCGAGCCTGTCCTGAGCGTTCTGGAAATCAATGGCGGAATCGCCGAAAAGATCGGCCTGAAGCCCGGAGACAAGGTCGAGCACAGCCTTTTCAGGCCGCGCTAAACGCTTTCCGGCGGGACGCTGTTTTCCTTGCCGATGTCGACATCGCATGGTATCCGCTCCGCACCGGTCGATGTTTCGGGGTGTGGCGCAGTCTGGTAGCGCGCGAGTTTTGGGTACTTGAGGTCCTAGGTTCGAATCCTAGTACCCCGACCATCGACCGGGTTTCCATCGTTTGCGAAGAACCGAGCCATGACAGCACGGATTTACCGCCCTGCCAAAACGGCCATGCAGTCGGGAGCGTCCAAGACGCGCTGGCTCCTCGAGTATGAGCCTGAAGCGCCGCGCGCCGTCGAGCCGCTGATGGGCTGGACGTCCTCGTCCGACATGAAAAGCCAGCTCAAGCTCTGGTTCGACAGTGCGGAGGAGGCGATTGCCTATGCCACGCGCAATGGCATCGCCTATGTCGTCGAGCCGGCCACCGAAGCCGGGCCGCGCAAGGGGCTGTCTTACTCAGATAATTTCAAGTTCAGCCGCGTCGGCCAGTGGACGCACTGACGTCGGGCATCGTGCGTCGAAGCCGGATAGACCCGAGCGCCAGACTCTGGCAAAAGCGTCTGGTCGGCACGGGTTTCAGACCCCATAGCTCAGCAGGATAGAGCAACAGCCTTCTAAGCTGTGGGTCGCAGGTTCGAATCCTGCTGGGGTCGCCAGTGCTGACCGGCCTTGTCCACTGGCGTCCATCCGTCGACTGGCTCTGGATGGGGAGCCTGGTCCCGCGTGCTGCCGAAGTCCGGACAGCTGCTTCATCGTCAATCCTCATCCTGAGCCTGTCGAAGGATGAGTTCCAGTTTATGAGCGCAGCGGTAGAGCAGCATGCCAGATCAACCGATCCCGTCCTTCTACAATGACCTTGCCGAGACACGCGCGCAGGCTTGGGCCCTGCTGGCGCAAGGCGTGGCTGACAGACGCTCCCCGTTTCATGCGCCAACCGTGGCGAGCCTCGGGCTTGATGGCCGGCCCCGGGCGCGGGTGGTGATCCTGCGCGGCTGCGATGCGACAGGTGCGACGCTGCGCTTCAACACCGACAGGCGCACCGAGAAATTCGCGGAGCTTGCCCGCGATCCGCGCGTGGCGCTGACCGGGTACGATGCCGGCTCGAAGATCCAGATCCGGATCGAAGGCGAAGCGTCTCTGCACAGCGATGACGCGGTCGCGGATGCGGCCTGGCAGGCCTCTCGTCCGTTCAGCCGCATCTGCTACGGCACCGTGCCGGCCCCCGGGGTCACGCTCGGCGAAGGGGGCGATTTCTCACTGCCTGCGGGAGATGCCGAGATCGCCGCCGGCCGGGCCAATTTCAGCACGGTCGTGATCCGGGCAAGGACGCTGGAATGGCTCTATCTGGCGCATGCCGGGCACAGGCGCGCCCGTTTCGAACTGGCCTCCGGCGGGCAGGGCGTCTGGCTCACGCCCTAGCATTGGGCGGTCTCACTCGCCCAGATGCCGCGCCCGCTTGATGTAGGCTCCGGGCGCGCATCGCCTTGCATTCGCCAGTTGCTGCTGCGCCTCCGCCTCGGTCGGAAATGCTCCGACGACGCCGACAAGATAGCCAGGGGCAAACCCCTGGAACTTGGTGGTCAGATCGCTGAACACGTCGATCCTGCAGGCTCGCATCTGGCTGCTGAACGCGCGCATCTGGTTGTGCGGCGCCATCGAGCCGTCGTCCCGGATCGATGTCAGCACGACCCACCAGCCGTTCAGGCGCATGGCCTGCGCCATGGCAGGCCGTGGCGTCAGGAGAAAGGTGCCCATGAGGGCGATGACCATCAGCCTTGCGGCCCTTCCCGGTCGCAGATCCCGCATCGGCTTCATAGCGCCGCCTTGAGGCGCGTGAAGCCTGCGTCCAGATCCTCTTTCAGGTCCTCGACATCTTCGAGACCGATATGGATGCGGATGCACGGGCCGCCGGGCTCCCACCTGGTGACCGTCCGGTAGCTCGAACAGTCGAACGGCAGGACAAGGCTCTCATAGCCGCCCCAGGACGCGCCCATGCCGAACAGCGACAGGTGATCGACGAAGGCGGCGACAGCCTTGTGCGGCGCCGGGTTCAGCACGATCGAGAACAGGGATGATGCGCCGGTGAAGTCGCGCTTCCAAATCTTGTGGCCCGGGTCGTCCTTCAGGGCAGGGTGCAGCACCTGCTTCACCTCGGGCCTTTTCTGGAGCCACTTCGCCATTTCGAGACCGGCTTTCTCCTGTTCCTTCAGCCGCAGCGGCATGGTGCGGATGCCGCGCAGAGTCAGGAACGCATCCTCTGGCGCCACAATGACGCCAAGCTGCTCCCAGGTGGCGCGCAACTGTTTGTAGAGTTCGGGTGTGCGCGCGGAGACCGTTCCGATCAGCACGTCTGAGTGACCGGCATAGTACTTCGTGCCAGCCTGGATCGACAGATCGACCCCGGCGGCGTGGCTGTCGAAAAACAGCGGCGTCGCCCAGGTGTTGTCCATGATCACCAGTGCGCCATGCTTGTGGGCGACTTTCGCGATGGCCGGAATGTCCTGCATCTCGAAGGTCTGCGAGCCTGGCGCCTCTGTGAAGACGACCTTCGTGTTGGGCTTGAACAGCGTCTCGATGCCTTTGCCGATCAGCGGGTCATAGTAACTGACCTCGACGCCCATGCGCTTGAGCATGTTCTCGCTGAAGTTGCGCGTCGGTCGGTAGACGCTGTCGGTGACCAGCATGTGATCGCCGGCAGACAGCGTCGCCAGAAGCGGGAGCGTGCAGGCGAGCAGCCCGGACGGGCAGACCACCACGCCTGCGCCGCCTTCCATCGTGTTGCAGGCCATCTCCAGCGCATCGAGCGTCGGATTGCCCATTGTGCCATACATATAACGCGACTTGCGGGCCATGAAGGCGTCGAGCGACTGGTAGACGACGGTCGAGCCGCGCACGATCGGGGTGTTGACGAATCCGTAGCTGTCCTCCGGATCGCGGCCTGCCAGTACGACGCGCGTGCGTTCACGGAAGCGCTTGAGGCCTTCGAGCGAGACTTTCTTCATGGACTGGGTACTTCTTGATCAAACCGGCGGGAGAGGTATTGTGAGGCTGGTTGACGACAAGGTCAAACTGCTTCCGATCCGGACTCACGGCCGCAAGGATGCGTCCGTCATCTGCAGTGTCACGGGCTTGACGGCCCGCTGGCAGTCTGTCAGGGGCAGGTCATACAAAAGTCGATGGCGGCAATGCCCAAGGCGCATGTGCTGCCTGAGATTTGGGCGAAAAGCATCAAAGCCGACGGCGCGTGAGCTGATCGGACAACGTGGGAGAAGAGTATGAAGACGATCATGACCGGCCTTCTGGCTGGCGCGGCCCTCGCGCTGACCATTTCGGCTGCTGCCGCCCAGGCGCAGCGCTCGACCCTCGATCAGGTCAAGGCCCGCGGCGTGCTGAACTGCGGTTCGAACACCGGGTTGGCCGGCTTCGGCGTTCCAGACGCCCAGGGCAACTGGTCCGGCCTCGATGTCGACTATTGCCGCGCGATTGCCGCCGCGATCTTCGATGATCCGAGCAAGGTGAAGTTCATCCCGCTGACAGCCCAGGCCCGCTTCACCGCGCTCCAGTCCGGCGAAGTCGATGTGCTGGTCCGCAACTCGACCTGGACGATGACGCGCGACACCACGCTGGGCATCGCCTTCTTGGCGACGAACTACTATGACGGCCAGGGCTTCATGGTCCGCAAGAGCCTCGGCGTGACCTCCGCGCTGAAGCTTGAAGGCGCCCAAGTCTGCACGCAGCAGGGCACCACGACCGAGCTCAACCTCGCCGACTTCTTCCGCAAGAACAACCTCAAGTACACGCCCGTGACCTTCGCGACCGCCGACGAGACCCGCTCGGCCTACGAGGCCGGCCGTTGCGACGCCTTCACCACCGATGCGTCCGGCCTGTATTCTGAGCGCCTGAAGCTGTCGCGTCCGGATGACCACATCGTCCTGCCGGAAGTGATTTCCAAGGAACCGCTCGGTTCCGCCGTGCGCGCCAATGGCGACAGCCAGTGGGCGAACATCGTCAAGTGGACGCATTATGCGATGCTGAATGCCGAGGAACTCGGCGTGACACGCGCCAACCTCGCCCAGTCGCTGCAGTCGAACAACCCGGAAATCCGGCGTTTGCTCGGCGTCGAGAGCAAGCTCGGCGAAGGCATCGGCCTGACGAATGACTGGGCCGCCCGGATCATCCGTCATGTCGGCAACTACAGCGAGAGCTTCGAGCGCAATGTCGGCGCCGGCTCGCCGCTGAAGATCTCCCGCGGCGTGAACGCGTTGTGGTCGAATGGCGGTCTGCAGTACGCACCGCCGATCCGCTGAAAAATCAGCCGCGATGCCAAGCGCCCGACAGTGTCGGGCGCTTTTTTGTGCAGTTGACCCCGCGCCGTCGGTTGCGCGTTGCGCGCAATTGCGCCAGCATGACATCGTATGACGCGGCCCGCCGCTGCAGACGATCAAGACCGGGCCCAGAACAGGCCGAACGGCCGGAGGCAGTCCGAGAACTGAGGGGGAAGACACGTGTCCATGCAGTCCGCGCCGGAAACCGGCAAGGCATCGCTCTGGTATGACCCCAAAATCCGCGGCTACGTCTATCAGGCGCTGCTGATCGGAGCGGTGGTCTATATCGGCTACACGATGATCTCGAATGTCAGCCAGAACCTGGCGCGGCAGCGCATTCCGTTCGGTCTCGACTTCTGGGACTCGCAGGCGGGGTTCGACATCAATCAGGCGCTGTTCCCCTACAGCGCGCGATCCAGCTATGGCGACGCGTTCTGGGTCGGCCTGCTGAACACGCTGCTGGTCGCCGCGTTCGGCATTTTCTTCGCCACCATCCTCGGCTTTCTGGTCGGGATCGCGCGCCTTTCGAAAAACTGGATCGTTGCCAAGGCGGCGATGGTCTATGTCGAGGTGATCCGCAACCTGCCGCTGCTGCTGCAGTTGCTGTTCTGGTACAAGGCCGTGCTCGAACCGCTGCCCCGGCCGCGCGACTCTATCGCCATTCCGGGCGGGGCGCTGCTGAACAATCGCGGCCTTTATGTGCCCGAGCCGGTGTTCAGCGCAGGCGCGGGGCTCATCGGCGCCGCCTTCCTGCTCGCCGTGTTCGGCTCCATCGCCTTTTACCTCTGGGCCAAGCA
The DNA here is from genome assembly GCA_027483505.1 of Hyphomicrobiales bacterium. GTDB lineage: Bacteria > Pseudomonadota > Alphaproteobacteria > Rhizobiales > Beijerinckiaceae > Allobosea. The sequence goes on along the minus strand of JAIXUP010000040.1, from coordinate 26,730 downwards.
GCAGCAGGCGGCGACGGGGCGCATCTATCCGATCGGGTGGCTGTCGCTCGGAGCGCTCATAGGCCTGCCGGCTGTCGCCTATGTCGTGACGGGCGGGCCCATCAGTTTCAACTACCCCGCGATGGGCGGGCTCAACGTGCGTGGCGGCATCACCGTCTATCCGGAGTTCATCGCGCTTCTGCTGGGGCTTACCACCTATACCGCCGGCTTCATCGCCGAAGTTGTCCGCGCCGGCATCCTGGCAGTCTCGAAGGGACAATGGGAAGCGGCGGACTCGCTCGGCTTGCCCTATTCCCGAACGCTCAGCAATGTCGTGATCCCGCAGGCGCTGCGGGTCATCATCCCGCCGCTGACGTCGAACTACCTCAACCTGACCAAGAATTCCTCGCTGGCAGTCGTGATCGGCTATCCTGACCTTGCGCAGGTGTTCCTCGGAACGGTGCTGAACCAGACCGGCCGTGCGATTGAAATCGTCGGCATCACCATGGCGGTCTATCTGACCATCAGCCTGCTGACGTCGGCCTTCATGAACTACTATAATCAGCGCATGGCGCTGGTCGAACGGTGAGGTGACGGATCATGAACGTCTCCGCCAATGCTTCCGCCTATGTGCAGGCACAGAGCCTGCCGCAACTGCCGGCCCCGTCCAACACCAAGGGACCAATCCACTGGATGCGGGCGAACCTGTTCGCGTCGCCGGCCAACACACTGCTGACATTGGTCGCGCTCTACCTGATCGCGACCACTGTGCCCGCCCTGCTCAAGTTCTACGTGTTCGATGCGGTCTGGTCGGGCTCGGGCCGGGACGCCTGCCTGAGCGACAAGGTCGGCCGCGAGGTCGGAGCCTGCTGGGCGTTCGTTGGCGACCGCCTGCAGTATTTCATCTATGGGTCCTACACGCAGGCTGAGCGCTGGCGCGTCAACCTCGTGTTCCTTGGCTTCGGGATTTCGATCGTCTGGCTGCTGTGGGACAAGGCGCCGTTCAAGTCCGTCGGCTTCCTGTTCTTTTTCGGCATCCTGCCGATCTCCGCCTGGATGCTGCTCTATGGCGGCGCGCGCGCCGAGTTCTGGTTCCTGATCGCGGGCTTCGCGCTTCTGGCGTGGACGATCTGGGGCGATGTGAGCGCCACACGCAAGGGCGAGACCGGTGTCTTCACGCGGCCCGAGAGCCTGATCCGCTACGGCATTCTGGCAGCCATGCTCCTGTTCGGCCTGTATGTTCAGGTCGGCCCGGGCGAATTGCCTGTCGTCGAAACGGGGCTGTGGGGCGGTATCCTGGTGACATTGCTGATCGCTTCGGCAGGCATCGTGTTCTCGCTGCCGTTCGGCATCGCGCTGGCGCTGGGGCGCCGCTCGAAGCTGCCGATCATCAAGCTGTTTTCGGTGGTCTTCATCGAGTTCGTGCGCGGCGTGCCGCTGATCACGGTGCTGTTCATGGCCAACGTGATGCTGCCGCTGTTCGTGCCGCAGGAATGGTCGCCCGACCGGCTGCTGCGGCCGCTGATCGGCGTCGCGCTGTTTGCGTCGGCCTACATGGCGGAAGTGGTCCGCGGCGGCCTGCAGGCGATCCCGAAAGGGCAGTATGAAGGCGCGATGTCGCTTGGCCTCGGCTACGGCAAGATGATGCGTCTGATCGTGTTGCCGCAGGCGTTGCGGATTGTCATTCCCGGCATCGTCAATACTTTCATCGGCCTGTTCAAGGACACGACGCTGGTGACGATCATTGGCATCTTCGACTTCATGAAGACGATCGAGGCCTCGTTCGCCGATCCGTTGTGGGCCACGCCGACCACGCGCGCGACAGGCTACGCCTTCGCTGCCATCTTCTACTTCATCTGCTGCTGGGGCATGTCGCGCTACTCGATTTCGGTCGAGAAGAAGCTGGCCGCAGGGCAAAAGCGATAGATCGATCCGTCATCCAGAGGAGCTCTCCCATATGGCCACCGCACTTGCCTCCAAGCCTGCCGGGCTCAAGCCGACCACACTGAACACCGAAACCGCCGTCGAGATGATCGGCGTGAACAAGTGGTATGGCGATTTCCATGTCCTGGGCGACATCAACATCAAGGTCGCGCGTGGCGAACGCCTCGTTATCTGCGGGCCGTCGGGCTCGGGCAAGTCGACGATGATCCGTTGCATCAACCGGCTGGAAGAGCACCAGAAGGGCAACATCATCGTCGATGGCACGGAACTCACCAACGACCTCAAGAAGATCGATGAAATCCGCCGCGATGTCGGCATGGTGTTCCAGCACTTCAACCTGTTCCCGCACCTGACCATCCTCGAGAACCTCACGCTGGCGCCGATCTGGGTGAAAAAGCTGCCGAAGAAGGACGCCGAGGAAATCGCGATGCATTACCTGACCCGGGTCAAGATCCCGGAGCAGGCGGCGAAGTATCCCGGCCAGCTCTCCGGTGGCCAGCAGCAGCGCGTGGCTATCGCCCGCTCGCTTTGCATGAGCCCGAAGATCATGCTGTTCGACGAGCCGACCTCGGCGCTTGACCCGGAAATGGTCAAGGAGGTGCTCGACACCATGGTGAGCCTCGCGGAGGAAGGCATGACCATGCTGTGCGTAACCCACGAAATGGGCTTTGCCCGGCAGGTCGCAAACCGGGTCATCTTCATGGATGCAGGCCAGATCGTCGAGATGAACGAGCCGAACGAGTTCTTCAAGAACCCGCAGCACGAGCGGACGAAGCTGTTCCTCAGCCAGATCCTGCATTGAGGAAAGGCGGCGCAGGCGGCGATGGGCCGGCCTGCGCGCTTCGGTGCATCCCGGACGCTAGCCCTGCTTGTCCCAGCCAGTCTGCCGCGCCACCAGTGGGAAATACCAGGCGTAGGGCAGGAGGCGCATGACTTTCAGGATCAGTGCGAGTCGCTTCGGAAAGATGATCTCGAACCGACCACGCTCGAAGCCGTCCACCACCCGGCGGGCGGCGTCCTCCATCGACATCAGGAACGGCATCGGAAAGTCGTTCTTGCGCGTCAGCGGCGTGTCGATGAAGCCCGGATTGACGACCTGCATGGTCAGCCCGAGATTGTCGCAATCGAACTTCAGCGCTTCGCACAGATGGATCGCCGCTGCCTTCGAGGCGCCGTAAGCCGCTGCCTTGGGCAGGCCGCGATAGCCCGCGATCGAGGCGTTGACGGCGACCTGGCCCTTGCGGCGCTCGCCCATGCGCGCCAGCATCGGTGCGAGTCCATTGGCCACGCCCAGCACGTTGACATTGAGCGCCGTGCGAAACGCTTCAACGTCTAGCGCGCCGGCCCGCGTATAGGGTGCCACGCCGGCGTTGAAGAAGGCGAGGGCGATGGGACCATGGACGCGCTCGATCGCGTCGACGAGTTGCGCCATCCCGTCCGTGTCGGTCACATCGCCGACATGAGCTATGATCCGGCCCGGCAGGCCTTGCGCATCGGATGCAAGCTGTTCCAGTTCCGAAAGCCTTCGCGCCGTGGCGCAGACGGTCCAGCCGCGCCTGGCGAGTTCAAGCGCGGTGGCGCGGCCAATTCCGGAGCTGGCGCCGGTGAGCCAGGCCACGCCGTCGGCCGGTTTCATGGTCGCAACGGGCATACACACTCCAAAGAAAAGTCGCGAGAGACGGATCGATCCCCCGCGACAGCCGATATCAGATCCGGGTGGTTCAATGCTTGCTGAGCAGGCCTTGGAAGAAGCGGGCGACCGGTCCAGTCAGCTTGAGCGGCGCATCGGTCACGGCGAAGCAGATGCAATCTTCGTCCATGTCCGCGACCGGCTTGTGGTCTACATCCTCGTCCGCAACGGCAACTTCCCCGCGCCGGTAATGGCCCGAGATATCGGCGAACCCGCCCTTGAGCACAAGGGTCACTTCCTGCCCTTCATGGGTGTGCGACGGGATCTTTCGCCCGGCCTTGATCCAGAAAAGCTTGGCCTCGACGCCGTTGCGATCAGAGATGACATATTCCTTCACGCCGGGCAGGACCGTCCGCCACGGCACCTCAGCCGACGAGCAGCCGACGTAATCCAGCAAGGCGGGGGTGAACACCGGGTCTGCCGCCCGGGCGTCTTCTGCGCCGACATCAATCTGACCAAGCTTCATGATATCCGCCAGCATCCGGTCGCGCGAAGTGAGAGGGTGCGGTGCCTGACGCGCCAATTCGAGCCCGCCAAGCGTTTCGAGTTGGCCGACAAAGGCCTCGCTTTCGCTGTGCAGGTCGAGATGGGACGCAACGAGCACATGCAACGCAGGCGGAAGCGCGCCCGATGCATACTGGGCAAGGAGCGCATCAAGCGGGCGCGCGGGCGACGATGTGGGGGCGTGGTGTTTCAATTCTGCAATTCCTGTGTCAGCTCACAGATCGCAAAGTTGCCCTAAGGGCAATCTGTCGGTTCTAACGTCTTTAGCATGGAGTCTTACGCGCTTTGAACCATGCTGGATCACCAGACCGAGTCGACTTCTTTGGTTAATGATCAGAATGGCTTAAAAATTTGAAAGTCCACATTGGTATTTTTACCTAGGCGCGGTTCTGCGCGAGTCCCGACGCTTCTGCCCCGCGCGGCGCCTTGCGCGACGCGGGGCCGCACCGTAACGTCCGCTCCCCTGATCCTCCACCGACTGGCTCGCCGAAATGTCCGCCACCACACTGCTGTTTCGCGATGACGCCTATCTCAGGGAGGCCGCGGCGAGTGTGATCTCGATCAATGAACGGGGCGGAATCATTCTCGACCGCAGTAATTTCTATGCGACAGGCGGCGGGCAGCCGGGCGACACGGGCCGGCTTGAACGTGCGAACGGCGCTGCGGTCGCCATCGGTGCGACAGTCTATAATCCTGCCGACAAATCCCAGGTCATCCATGTGCCGCTGGAAGGGCAGGACCTTCCGGCCGTCGGCGAAGCCGTGACGCTGCACCTCGACTGGGCGCCACGCTTCAGGCGCATGCGTGTCCATACCGCGCTGCATCTGCTGAGCTGCGTCCTTGCCTATCCGGTCACAGGCGGCGCGATCGGCGACGGCGAGGGCCGGCTCGATTTCGACATCCCTGAAGCGGGCCTCGACAAGGCGGATATCGCTGCGAAGCTGGCGGAGCTGATCGGGCGCAACGCGGCCGTGACCGAGCGGTGGATCACCGACGAGGAACTCGATGCCAATCCGGCCCTTGTGAAAACCATGTCGGTCAAGCCGCCTCGCGGCTCGGGGCGCGTCCGCCTCGTTGCGATCGACGGTATCGACCTGCAGCCCTGCGGCGGGACGCATGTCCGAAACACCAGCGAAATCGGCACCGTGCTGGTCACGGATATCGAGAAAAAGGGCAAGCAGAACCGCCGTGTGCGGATATCCCTGGCCTGAAAGGACACCATCATGGCGCGTGACGATGTGTTTGTCTCGACTGAGTGGCTTGAGGGCCATCTCGGCCAGGATGAGGTGATCGTGGTCGACGGCTCGTATTACCTGTCGACCATGAACCGGAATGGGACCGAGGAGTTTCTTGTCAGCCACATTCCGGGCGCGGTCGGCTTTGACATCGATGCCGTCAAGGACAAGACCTCACCCTTGCCACACATGTTGCCCACTGCGGCCGCGTTCGCCGCAACCGTCGGCGCAATGGGCATTTCGGACGACATGACCATCGTCGTCTATGACGGGGCCGGGCTGTTTGCCGCCCCCCGGGTACGCTGGACCTTCCGCAGCTTCGGCGCCAAGCGCGTGTTCATCCTCGATGGCGGATTTCCGCAGTGGCTGGCCGAGGGGCGCGCCGTCGAGGCCGGCCCAGCGAAGGTGCGCCCGGCCCGGACGTTCAACGCCGTCCTCGACCCCTCTGCCGTCGCGTCGCTGGACGACGTAAAGGCTGCTCTTTCGGGGCGGACGGCTCAGGTGGTGGATGCGCGCCCGGCCAACCGGTTTTCCGGTGAGGCCCCGGAGCCTCGTCCGAACCTGCCATCCGGCCATATGCCCGGGGCGATCAATCTGCCCTACGGCGCGATCATCGAGAATGGCAAGCTGAAGGATCAAGCGGCGCTGGCTGCGGCCTTTGCGGCGGCTGGCGTCGATCTCGACAAGCCCGTGATTACCAGCTGCGGCTCCGGTGTGACGGCGGCCATCCTGTCGACGGCCATGGAGATCGTCGGCAAGCCGGCGAAGGCCCTGTATGACGGGTCATGGGCCGAATACGGCTCGCGCCCCGATGCGGTCATCGTCACCGGCAAGGGGTGAGGCTCAGGCACGCGCCCCGATCGTGCGGGCGATCTCAGCCAGTTCCGCCCGGTCAAGCGGGAAGTTCCAGATCATCGCGGTGGCAAGCAACTTGAGCAGGACCGGAAGGGCGGCATAGAGCAGCCCGAGCGTGAGCAGGCCGGTTTCCGTCCGGACGCCCGCACCCGGATCATAGCCCGCCAGCGCCAGAAGCGGAAAGGCCAGCCCGACGGCTCCGGCATAGGCTAGCTTGGTAGCGAGCGCCCAAAGCCCGAGATACAGCCCGGCACGCTCCTGGCCAGAAGCTGCCGTATCGACATCGATCACATCGCCCTGGACCGCCGCCGGCAGGACGACGTCGGCGCCCAGCGCCAGACCGGTGACGATGCAGACGGCGGCGAACAGCCCGATCTGGCCGGGGCCCAGAAAGGGGGCGGCAGCGAAGCCAAGGCAGGCCAGCAGCATGCCGAGCGCCCAGGCCCGGTGCTTTGTGGTGCGCCGTGCCAACCAGAGCCAGAAGGGGACGCCGGCGACACCGCAGATGAAGTACAGCACCAGCAGCGGTCCGGCCGCCTGTGCCGTGCCGAGCCTGTCGGCCACAAAGAACAGGAACAGGGTGGCGGGCAGGCCATTCGCCAGTGCGTTGACGAAAAAGGCCGCGAGCAGACGCCTGAACGGGCGGTTTGCGGCAAGATGGGCCATGCCCTGCCTGATATCTATGCTGACGCGGACCCGTTCCCGGGGTTCCGGCGCCATCCATACAGCCATGACTGCGCCGACAGGCAGCAGAACCGCGATCATCATGGCAAGGCCCGCCAGGCCCTCGCGGCTGCCGCCTCCCTGCATCTGGATGATGGCTGGCACCAGCAGCGCCAGCAGCGTGCCAACCACGGTGAAGCTCTCGCGGTAGGCTGCAACGCGCGTGCGGCCCTCGTAGCTGCGCGAAAGCTCGGTTCCCCAAGCCTGGTAGGGCACCGAGATCGCCGTCCACGCCAGCGAGAGCGCGGTGGCCCATGCGAACAGGTAAAGCGCGCCCGCGCCATCCGCCGGGCGCATCACAAACCAGGTACAGAGGGCGACCAGCGGCGCCGCGCCCATCACCCAGCTGCGCCGCCGGCCAAAGGCAGGCCGCGTCCAGTCGGCCAGCGCACCGGCGACCGGATCGGTGACAGCATCGATGATGCGGACCAGAAGCAGGACGAAGCCCACCGTCGCGATCGGGATGCCGACCTCCTTGGTGTAGAACTCCGGGACCATGACATAGAAGGGCAGGCTCAGCGCCGCGACCGGCAGGGCCGGCAGGGCGTAGGCGAGCAACTGGCGCGAGGTCGGTTCCGGGGTTTGCAGCATGATCAAAACTTCGACATCGGTGATCAGGGCAATCGACCGTCTACCCTGTTACGCATGTTCGCGCCGCGTGGTTTGCTTCCGATCCAGAGCCGTGACTTATCGTAGCAAGTGACCCAGAGATCAGACATTCAAATACAAGTAAATTATGCCTTTTTGCTGTTCTATATAATATTCAATTTTAGTTTTCGATTTTGATGGATCGCGGTTCGTAATTTGCAAAATAAATACTAAATTTAAACGAATTTTTTGAGATATCGCGATCCCAACTTGATTGCAGTCTTGTTCAGGGCGATTTTTGCGGCACAAACGGGTGCTCTTTTTCGATCGTCTTGTGCTGGCCCAGAAAAGCGCGTGTGCCCTTGCAGGAATGGCGGGCCGCAAGCGGAGGAATAAGGAATGCTGTCGGGCGTTCATGTCGCCGTGCTCGGTGAGAGCGAACACCTTCCGGAGGACTTGCGCCGTGCTTTCGCGGGTCTCGTCAGCGTCCGGCATATCCGGATCAAGGCGCGCGAGGTTGTCGAAATCGGCACGGGGACCGTCGTGATCATCGATGCCGACAGAGCCGCATCGTTCTCGCCCGACGATATCGAGAATCTTGTGCTGAACCAGATCAGGCCTGCCCGGCCCCTGATCTTTGTCGGACAGGCAAAGAGCAGGACTCCACTGGCAGCGCACAACCTGCTTCGCTTCGGCAGCTTCGTGTTTCGGCCCTTCAGCGCCGCTTCCTTGCTGGACATCGTGCAGTTCCTGTCCAGCCAGCCGCGCGCGGATGAGCCTGCGCCTGCCGCCGAAGACAGCCCTGCATGGATTGTTGATGAACATGCGCTCGCGATGGTGGCCGGTGAGAAGGCGCTCTCAACGCTTTTCTCGTTCGCGAAAGGGCAGTCGCGGCTGAAACAGCCCGAGCTGATCAAGGCAGGCGATCTCCTGATAGGCTCGCTTTCCGAGGGCGGACTGAACAGTTGGGTCCGGGGCGTGCGGCAACACCATGACCGAACCTATCAGCACTGCCTTCTCGTGGCCGGACTGGCCGTTGGGTTTGGGCTGAAGCTGGGGTTCCGCCAGAGCGATCTGCTGCTGGTCGCGAAAGGGGCCCTGCTGCACGACATCGGCAAGGCACGCGTGCCATTGGATATCCTTGACAAGCCGGGGGAACTCACCGAGGCCGAAAGCGCAATGATGCGGCAACATCCGGCCTATGGTGAGCAGGTGCTGCGACTGGAATCAGGGATCGAGCCCGAGATTTTGCGGGTTGTGCGCAGCCATCACGAGGCTCTCGACGGATCAGGCTATCCGGACGGCGTTGGGAGCGAACGCATCGATGATCTGGTGCGCCTGACCACGATCGCCGACATCGTGGCCGCGTTGATCGAAAAGCGCCCCTACAAGGCGCCCTTGTCCGGCGAGGCTGCCTTCGAAGTCCTTGCCGCCATGCAAGGCAAGGTGGACATGCCCATCGTCAGTGCGCTGGCGCCGCTCGGCCGCCTGATCTGACGGCGCGCCAAGCCCGCAGGCACGTCATCCGTTCTTGGCGAACACCATCTGGCGGACGTCGATGTTGCCCGATCGGAAGCCTGCCTCGCAATAGGCGAGGTAATACTCCCACATTCGGCGGAAGCGTTCGTCGAAGCCCAGCGGCATCAGGTGCGGCCAAGCGATGCGGAAGCGGTCGCGCCAATCTGCCAAAGTCTGGGCATAGTCGAGCCCGAACTCGCGCTCGTTGACCATGGGCACGCCGAATTTCCGGCCCAGGTCGCGCATGTGCGTTGGAGTCGGCAACATGCCGCCCGGAAAGATGTAGGCGCGGATGAAGTCCATCTCGCGCTTGTAGAAGCGGAAGCTCTCATCACGGATGGTGATCACCTGCAGGCCGGCTGTGCCGCCGTCACGCAGGCGGTCGCGCACCTGCTGGAAGTAGGTCGGCCAATACTGTTCACCCACCGCCTCGAACATCTCGATCGAGGCGATGCGGTCATAGGTCCCCCCCTCATCGCGATAGTCGAGCAGCTTGATCTCGACGCGGTCGTTTAGCCCCGCCTTGGCGATGCGGGCCACGGCGAAATCGTACTGCTCCTTCGAGATGGTCAGACCGGTGACCCTGGCCCCGATCTCGGCGGCGGCGAACTCGGCGAAACCGCCCCAGCCGCAGCCGATCTCAAGCACGCGATCGCCGGCGCGGATGCCAGTCTTCTCGGCCAGTTCGCGGTACTTGCGGGTCTGCGCCGACATGAGATCGTTGTCGCCCGGCGCGTAGATGCCAGAGGAGTAGGTCATGCTCTCGTCCAGCCAGGACGAGTAGAAGCGGTTGCCGAGGTCGTAATGGGCGTGGATGTTCCGCCGCGAGCCGGCACGCGTATTGCGGTTGAGGAAGTGCCGCAGGATCTGCCACAGACGCGCCAGCGGCTTGCCCGCAAGCATCGTTTCGATCGCGCTGTAGTTGGTCGCGAACAGCTCAAGAAACCGGGCGAGGTTCGGCGTGTCCCACTCGCCGTTGAGGTAAGCCTCGGCAAAGCCGATGTCGCCGCCGAGCGCCAGCCGCCTTGCAAACGCGAAGTCCTTGACCTGAAACACCGCGTCCGGCCCGCTCCGAGCGCCCCGGAACAGATATGATTCTCCGTTCGGCAGGCTCACTGTAAGGCTGCCGCGTTCGATCCTGGTGCCGTAGGCGAGTGCGCCGCGCAGGACTGCGGGCATGGCCGCCGTCAGGCTCGCAAGATTCTCCGGAGTGACCAATTGTGCTGGCACAGTCTCAACGGGGCTGCCGGTCACTGTTTGTGTCATCAAGTCCTCTGAACGGGGTACGCAGACTGAAGGCGGTGTTCGCCAGCTACTGGTGGTCAACGGTGTTGCGGGTCGCGGTAAGAAACAGGTTCGGGGCGGTTCGGGCGATTGTAGAATTCGATGCCCTTGAACCAGAGCTTCATCGCCTCCCAGTGAATCCCGGCCACGACCTTGAGGGTCATGAAGGGCATCGCCGCGCATGCTTTCACAATTGCTGCAGAGGTCAAGTCTCGCCTTGCACCCGTAAATGTGGCGGCCAGGATCGGGCCGGCCTCGTCAGTTTCGAGGATCCGGACATTCACCCGGTCCCCGGGCGGCAGCATACGGAAGTGATACCGCATTGTTTGGGCCATGAAAGGCGACACGTAGAACAGCTTGTCGCGCTCCTGACGAATGCCGGCCTCCGAGGCCTGTCCGGGCTCGAGCGGGCAGACATAGGTGTGCATCTCGCCGAAGGTGTTGCGGACCTCGTAGATCAAGGCCACCAGGTCCTCATGGACGTCGTAGACATAGTAGACCGAGATCGGGTTGAAGACGAAGCCCAGCAGGCGCGGATAGCACAGCAGCAGCACGCGTCCGCCGCGGGCATCGACGGACGTCGGGGCCAGAAGCTCGTCGACGTGGCGGCGCAAATGTCCCGCCGGCGCGTACTGCAATTCCGCACCATGATCGCTCTCGCGAAAGCTCAGCAGATTGAATCGGCCAACCGAGAAAAGCCGCGCCTTTCGAGAGGCTTCCGCCAGCCGGTCGATGTCGATCAGCAGGCAGAACACCTTGTAGGCGAAGCGGTGCGTCCTGGGCTTCATGCGCGCATGCATGACATTTCCCGGATACAGCCAGACCGCGCCAGCGGGCGGCGGGAACAGCACGCCACCGGCCTCGGGGCCGGGCCGCTCCGCTGCTTCGCCGCTCCGTACGCCATTGGCTGCCAACAGGCTCACTCCGCTGCCGAGGCCAGATTGCGGGCCGCGATCCGCCAGGGCACAACGGCGCCCAGCGTCTCGGCGACGGACAGGCCGGCGATGAGCCCGTCCTCATGAAAGCCGTAGCCGGCCCAGGCGCCGCAGAACCAGGTGTGATGCCGGCCCTGGATGCCCGGCAGCGCCGCCTGCGCGGCCGTCACGCCCGTGCGGTATTGCGGATGGGCATAGCTGTAGCGGCCGAAGGTCAGCTCGGGCCGCGGCGGTGTTTCGGGATTCAGGGTCACGAAGACGGGCTTCCGGCGGTCGATATTCTGCAGTGCGTTCATCCAGTAGGTGAGGGTGATCTCTGCGCCGTCACGACCCTGCAGGACATTCCACGCCGCCCAGGCTGCTTTCCTGCGTGGCATGAGCGCCGGGTCGCGGTGCAGCCAGACATCATTGGAGCGGTAGGGAATGGCGCCGAGCACGGCGCGCTCGGCGTCGGTGGCGTCTGTCAGCAGGTCCAGCGCCTGATCGGGGTGCGTGGCGACGATCACCTGATCAAAGCGCTCGGCGCGGCCTGTGGTGTCGGTGACCGTTGCGCCGAGGTCATGCCGCTGGATGGACGTGACGCCCACGCCAATGCGGATGCGGTCGGCGAACGGGCGGGTGATCTTCTCGACATAGGCCCGGCTGCCGCCTGTCACCGTTCGCCACACTGGCCGGTTCCAGTGCAGCAGCCGATGGTTGTCGAAGAAGGCGATGAAGCTGTCAGCCGGGAACTCGACAAGCGAACTTGGCGGCATTGACCAGATCGCCGCGCCCATCGGCACGAGATACTCCTCGCGGAAGCGTTGCGAATAGCGGCCCCGTTCGAGATAGCTGCCAATGCTTTCGCTGGTCAGGCGGCCTGCCGCGCGGTCTTCCAGGGCCGAGCGGTTGAAGCGGAACATCTCGCGGATCATGTTCAGATGCGCCAGCGACATGATGTTGCGGCGGCGCGCGAACAGCCCGTCGAGGATACCCGTGGTGCGGCCGGCCCATTCGAGCGCGCCGTTGCGCGACGAGACCGAAAAGCCCATGTCCGAGGCCTCGGTTGCGACGCAGAGATGCGCGAAGAGCTGTACGAGATTGGGGTAGTTCAACTCGTTGTAGACAATGAAGCCTGTGTCGACCGCCAGCGGCGTTCCGTCATAGTCGATGTCGACCGTCGCCGAATGCCCGCCGGTCCGGCTGTCTTTCTCGTAGACGGTCACCTCATGGCCCGACCCCGTGGACAGGGCCCAGGCCGCCGCATTTCCCGCGATGCCCGAGCCGACAACTGCAATTCTCATGAGGGGGACATTCCTTCCGGGAGGGTCTCGAAACATGGTTCGTCGAATGGGATACGCAGCCAATTGTGTTTCGGTTGCAGGTCGCGATCAAGAAGCCGCAGGGGTGAGCGCCTGGAAGGCCGTCAGCGCGCGGTCCCGCGCCATCTCATGTTCGACGATCGGCCGTGGATAGGATTGGCCGAGGCGCACGCCTGCGGCCTCGAGCAGTGGCGTTGGCGCGGTCCACGGCTTGTGCAACAGGCTGTTTGGGACCCTCGCAAGTTCCGGCACCCATCTGCGCACGTAGGCTCCGTCGGGATCGAATTTCTCTCCCTGGATGATCGGATTGAAGATCCGGAAAAACGGAGCCGAGTCCGCGCCCGTTCCGGCGACCCATTGCCAGCTCGCGGCGTTGCTGGCCGGATCGGCGTCGACCAGGGTGTCCCAGAACCATTCCTCGCCACGCCGCCAGTCCACCAGCAGGTGCTTGATCAGGAAGGACGCAACAATCATGCGCACACGATTGTGCATCCAGCCTGTCGCATACAGCTCGCGCATGCCTGCATCAACGATCGGATAGCCCGTGCGCCCCCGTTGCCAGGCCTTCAACGCGTCCGGGTTCTCGCACCACGGAAAGGCGTCGAAGCGCTGCGCGTAGTTCCGGCGGGCGAGATCGGGGTTGGAGTGCAGCAGATAGTAGGAGAACTCCCGCCAGCCCAGTTCTTTGAGAAACGTCTCGACATCTGCCCCGCTCGCCGCGCTTTCGCCGCTGGCCTGCGCCTGCAACGCCGCATGCCAGCATTGCCGGATGCTGATCTCGCCAAAGCGCAGATGTGGAGACAGCTTCGAGGTCGAGGGCAGATCAGGCCGGTTGCGGCCCTCCGCATAGCCCGCCATGTTGTACCGCACGAAGCGCTCAAGCCGGTCACGCGCGCCAGCCTCGCCGCGGGCCCACTCGGCGCGCATGGCACCGGCCCAGTCCGGGGCGTGGGGTTCAAGCCCGAGCGCGTCGATATCGAGACGAAGGCTGTCGAGACCGGCGGGCCATTCTGCGCCGTTGATCCGTGATGGCGCAGACAGCGGCAGGTCGGGACCGCCTTTTGCCAGCGCCGCGCGCCAATAGGGTGTGAAAACCTTCAGCGGCTCACCGGCCTTGCTGCTCACCGTCCAGGGTTCATTGAGCAGATGGCTGTTGACGCTCGACGCCTCGATGCCGCCGGCGCGCAGCTCCGCCTTGATGGCGGCGTCCACCGCCTGCTCCGCCGCGCCGTAGCGGCGGCTCCAGACTGCGTGGCTCGCTCCCGCCTGCCGGGCGACACGCGGCACGAGGGTGCGCGTGTCGCCGCGGAGCACGACCAGATCCCCGCCTTTGGCGCGCAACGAATCGCGCAGCGCGCGCAACGAGCCCGCAAGCCACCAGCGTGCCGCGCCGCCGAGCGGGCGCAGTCCGTGCGCTTCCTCATCGAAGACGTAGATGCAGAGCACCGGCGCTCCGCGGCTGACCGCATCGTGCAGGGCAGGATTGTCCGCGATCCGCAAATCGTCGCGGAACCAGACGAGTGTCACGTGGCTGGCGGTCATTTCGGGTGCTTGGCAGGATGAAACAAGTGAGGCGTCCGAAGCTGCGCGATGGAGCCCCGACACCGAAGGGGGCAACAGGCTGCGCCATTGCAGACAGCAACAAACTTCGCGGACCATCGCATGGATCACGCAGGACCGGGCTGCGAAATTCTGCCGCAGAGCCGGCGCAAAAATCAAAAGAACCGGACATCCTGCGATGCCCGGTTCTCGAAATGGCTCCTGGAGCAGGATTCGAACCTGCGACCAACCGGTTAACAGCCGGTTGCTCTACCGCTGAGCTATCCAGGATCAACGGAACGCGTGCATACAGACGCATCGTGCAGCATGCAAGCCCCGCTCATGCATTATCCCTCGCACGGGCACGCTTAATGGATTGTCAACCGCGCTCGAGCGCCGACGAACCCCGTCCAGCAAATCGTTGATCGTGCCTTGCGGTTTGCGGATGGATGTTGTTATAGCCGCGTGACGGCGCTTCGGCGCAACTCGCCCTGATGGCCTCGTGGCGGAGTGGTTACGCAGAGGACTGCAAATCCTTGTACGGGGGTTCGATTCCCTCCGAGGCCTCCATGGGCCCGGCGCCGGACGGCGACATCCGGGCCGGCCCGTGATAGTCGAAGGGCGCAGGCAGATCGCCCGGACGGCTCCGGCCCGAAACGGACCGGCATCCGGGAGAGGCGGAACGCATGGTAACGGGGTTGATGATGACAGATTTTGCCGCTCTCCGGCGCAACATGGTCGATTGCCAGCTCCGGACCTATGACGTCACCGACCGCGCCGTGCTGGCTGCCATGGACAGCGTCCCGCGCGAAGATTTCGTTCCCGAAGCGCGCAAGCCTCTGGCGTATCTGGACCAGCCGGTCGCGCTCGATGCGTTTGGCGCTGCGGGCAGGGCGCTTCTTGCGCCGATGACGTGCGGACGCATGCTTCAGACGCTCGACGTGCAGCGGGGTCAAAGCTTTCTCGATTACGCCGGCGGGACCGGCTACACAGCGGCGCTCGCCGCCGAATTGGGCGCCAGGGTGACGGCATTCGAAGCCGATCCGGCCTTGCGCACCGAGATGCGCAAAGCCTTGGCGGGCCGCGCTGATGGCGCCGTCACCGTCGTTGACGGACTGCCGTCGGCACGCTTTGACCACATCTTCATCAACGGCGCCTGCGCCGTGGCTCCCGAATCGCTGATGGCGCTGCTGTCGGAACGGGGCAGACTGGTTGTCGTCGAGGGCGCCGGGCGTTCCGGAAAGGTCATGCTTTACCAGAACGCGGGCAGCACAGTGTCAGGGCGCGCGATTTTCGATGCTGCGGGGCCGGAATTGGCGGAATTTTCCCGCATTCCGGCCTTTGTTCTTTAAGCGGCTCTGGTGTCACCTTTTTGCGGCACCGCACCAACATCATCTTAACCAAGGCTTAAATTAGTTTTTTTTCAGCCAGCACTCATGCTAGCTAACGCCCATGACCGGGAGTCGGCGGCTGGTTGGCTGAGCCTCTTCGGTCTTTCGCGAATTGAGGCAATGGTCAATGCGTGTCAGAACCCGTCATCCTTTCAGGTCTGCCATGGCTGCTGTGGCCGTGGGCTCCTGTTCGTTGATTGCGACTGTCCCTGCCCTGGCCCAGGAAACCCTCGAAAGCGCGCTGTCGAAAGCCTATTCCACCAATCCGACGCTGAATTCGCAGCGCGCCGCTTTGCGCGCCGCCAATGAAGGCGTTCCGCAGGCGTTGTCAGGCTACAGGCCACGCGTGACGGGGTCGGCCGACATCGGTGTCGCCTACAATGAGTACAATACGCCCCGAACCCGCGCGTCGAGCATCCGACAGGCTCCGCGCGGCGTCGGCGTGCAGCTTGACCAGACCTTGTGGAATGCGGGAAAGACCGCAAACACCGTGAGCCAGGCCGAGGCGCTCGTTCTCGCCGGGCGCGAGACGCTGCGGAACTCCGAGCAGACCGTGCTGATCACCGCAGCGACGGTTTACATGAACGTTCTGCGCGACACCGCAATCCTGAATCTCAACACCAACAACGTCGAGGTCCTGGAAGAGCAGTTGCGGCAGACCCGCGACCGGTTCAACGTGGGCGAGGTGACACGGACCGACGTTGCGCAGTCCGAAGCCCGTCTGGCCCAGTCGCGCTCCCAGGCGGCGCTGGCGCAATCGAATCTCAAGTCGAGCCTTGGCCGCTATCGCCAGACCGTGGGCATTCAGCCAAGGCGTCTGGCTCCAGGCCGTCCCCTTGACCGGGTTTTGCCCAAAAGTCTCGAAGAGGCGGGCCGGATCGCTCAGTCCCGGCACCCGTCGATCCTGGCGGCGCTGCACAATGTCGATGCGGCGGACATCGCGGTGAAGGTGGCCGAGGCAGACCTGTACCCGACTCTGGGTCTGACCGGCGCGCTGACCCAGCGGTATGATTCGACGGCTCTCAACGATCAGCGGACCACTGCCTCGATGGTGGCGCGGCTGACAGTACCGATCTACGAAGGCGGGCAGACCTATTCGCGCACCCGTCAGGCCAAGGAGACGGCCGGTCAGCGCAGGCTCGATGCCGATGTGGCGCGCGAGCAGGTCCGGTCGGATGTCGTGGTCGCCTGGGGTGCGCTCGAAGCAGCCAAGGAGCAGACAATCGCCGCCCAGGCACAGGTCGTCGCGGCCGAGACGGCGCTGAATGGCGTGCGCGAGGAAGCGAAGGTCGGCCAGCGGACCACGCTCGATGTTCTCAACGCGCAGCAGGAGCTTCTCTCGGCGCGGTCGTCGCTCGTAACTGCCCAGCGTGACCGTGTGGTGGCCTCTTACACCGTGCTGCAGAGCATCGGGCGTCTGGGGCCTGACACCCTAGGCCTGAAGGCTGCGCGCTATGACGAAAAGCTCCACTACGAGCAGGTGCGCGACAAGTGGATCGGCACGCAAACGCCGGACGGGCGCTGAGACACAGGCGTGAAAATCCTGTGAACCGGCGACGCAACCGGCTGGGAAGACAACCAGAAGTCCACTACAACCAACATATGTGAGCGATTCCGTCCGGGTTCGCTCCGGTGCGGCACACTGGGTTGAGTATGAACGCTCTTTCGAAAAGCAGTGAACCCTCCATGGAGGAGATTCTGGCCTCGATCCGGCGCATCATTGCCGATGATCAACAGGCCGCGCTCGCAACGCCCGAGCCGGCGAACGCGCCGGCTCCGCCGGTCGTGCTTGATTTGGCCATCGAAGCCAAGCCGGCTCCGCCGCCTCCCGCCCAGGTCGAGCCTGAACCCGAGCCACAGGGGCAGGATGATGTCGACCTGCTGTTTCTTGAGCCTGAGCCTGAGCCGGAGCCACCCGCGCCCCCGCCTGCGCCGCCTCCCGCTCCTGTTGCGCCTCCTCCTCCTCCGGTGGCAGCAGCGCCGGTTCCCGCGATCGAGGACACGGCCCTGATGTCCGCCGCGACAAGCGCATCCATCGCCGGCGCGTTCTCGTCGCTGTCAAACACCCTGCTGACCGGAAACGCGCGGACGCTCGAGGATCTGGTCAAGGACATGATGAAGCCGATGCTCAAGGGCTGGCTGGATGACAACCTGCCGTCCATCGTCGAGCGTCTGGTCAAGGCCGAGATCGAGCGCGTGGCGCGCGGCGGGCGCTGACGCGGCCGGCGACAAACAGCGTTGACGAACCGGCTCATGTTCGGCTTTTAGACAGCCAGCATCGGTTTTCGTGATTTGCAGCCGGGCATGCTCTGCCCGGCTTTGTTTTGAGGTCCGCTCCCATGATGGACAACAGGTTCGACCCCTCGGCGATCGAGGCGCGCATCGCGTCGCGCTGGTCCGAGGCCAAGGCATTTTCGGCCATGCGGCCGGGCCGCGAGACCGCCGAGCCGTACTGCATCGTCATCCCGCCGCCGAATGTCACGGGCTCGCTGCACATCGGCCACGCGCTCAACAATACGCTGCAGGATGTGCTGTGCCGCTACTGGCGCATGAAGGGCCGGGACGTGCTCTGGCAGCCCGGCACGGATCATGCCGGCATTGCGACCCAGATGATGGTGGAGCGCAAACTGGCCGCCGAGAATCGCACCGACCGCCGCAGTATGGGCCGTGAAGCCTTCCTCAAGGAGGTCTGGGCCTGGAAGGAAGAAAGCGGCGGCACCATCGTCAACCAGCTCAAGCGGCTCGGCGCATCTTGCGACTGGAGCCGCGAGCGCTTCACCATGGACCCCGGCCTCAGCGAGGCTGTGCTCAAGGTGTTCGTGGAACTGCACCGCAAGGGCTTGATCTACAAGGCAAGGCGGCTGGTGAACTGGGACCCCAAGCTGCTCACCGCGATCTCCGACCTCGAGGTCGAACAGCGCGAGATCAAGGGGCATATGTGGTACTTCCGCTATCCGCTTGAGGGCGTCGCCTTCAACCCGGAGGATGAGACTACGTTCATCACGATCGCGACCACGCGGCCCGAGACGATGCTGGGCGATGGCGCAGTCGCGGTCCACCCCGACAACGACAAGATCGGCTGGATGATTGGCAAGACCGCGATCCTGCCGCTGGTCAACCGCCGCCTGCCGATCATCGGCGACAGCTATGCCGATCCCGAGAAGGGCACTGGCGCCGTGAAGATCACTGCGGCCCATGATTTCAACGACTATGAAGTCTACAAGCGCCATTCGGATGTGGTTCCGCTGATCAACCTGTTCACGGCGACGGCGCAGATGGTCGACGAGCCGCACATGCCGGAGCAGTATCGCGGCCTTGATCGCTACGAGTGCCGCAAGCGCCTGGTGGCTGATCTTGACGCCATGGGGCTCGTGGCGAAGATCGAGCCGCATGTGCACTCCGTGCCGCATGGCGACCGTTCCGGCGTCGTGATCGAGCCCTGGCTGACGGAGCAATGGTATGTCGACGTGAAGCCGATGGCCGAGAAGGCCATGGCTGCCGTCCGTGAGGGCCGGACCAAGCTGCATCCGCCCGAGCGGGACAAGGTCTTCTTCAACTGGATGGAGAACATCGAGCCGTGGTGTGTTTCGCGGCAATTGTGGTGGGGGCACCAGATCCCGGCATGGTATGGACCGGATGGAACCCATTTCGTCGAACTTGACGAGGC
This sequence comes from Hyphomicrobiales bacterium, assembly GCA_027483505.1. GTDB lineage: Bacteria > Pseudomonadota > Alphaproteobacteria > Rhizobiales > Beijerinckiaceae > Allobosea. The sequence goes on along the minus strand of JAIXUP010000040.1, from coordinate 7,577 downwards.
GGCGGCTCAGGCTGCGGCGATGCGGCACTATGGCGGACCGGTCGCGCTGCGCCGCGACGAAGACGTCCTCGATACCTGGTTTTCGTCCGCTCTTTGGCCGTTCTCGACGCTCGGCTGGCCTGAAACAACGCCTGAACTAGACAAATTCTACCCGACCAACACCCTCGTCACGGCGGCCGACATCCTGTTCTTCTGGGTGGCGCGGATGATGATGATGGGCGAGGAGTTCATGGGTCAGGCCCCGTTCGCCGACGTGATCCTGCACGGGATCGTCCGCGACGAGAAGGGCAAGAAGATGTCGAAGACGACGGGCAACGTCATCGACCCGCTCACCGTCATCGACCAGTATGGCGCGGACGCGATGCGCTTCACGCTGGCCGCGATGACCAGCGGCGGGCGCGACATCAAGCTGTCGATGGCCCGCGTCGAGGGCTACCGCAACTTCGCGACCAAGATCTGGAATGCAGCCCGTTTTGCCGAGATGAACGGCTGCGGGCGCGTGGCCGATTTCAATCCCAGCGCCGTGCGCGAGACGCTCAACAGATGGGTGATCGCGGAGGCCGCTGTAGCGGCTCGCGATGTCGCCTCCGCCATCGAAGCCTTCCGCTTCAGCGATGCGGCGGATGTGGCCTACCGTTTCGTCTGGGGCACGTTCTGCGACTGGTATGTGGAGTTATCCAAGCCCGTGCTGCAGGCGGAGGGTGATAGCGCCGCCAAGGACGAGACCCGCGCCACGGTGGCGTACGTCATCGACATCATCGCCAAGATACTGCACCCGTTCATGCCGTTCATGACCGAGGAGCTCTGGGCCGTGAAGGGCGAGGCGGGTCCGGCCCGGACAAGCCTGCTGTGTCATGCCGCGTGGCCGGATATGGCGGGACTCGAAAATCCCGAAGCAGAGGCCGAGATCGGCTTCGTGGTCGATCTGATTTCTGAAATCCGCTCGGTCCGTACCGAAGTCAATGTGGCAGGAGGTGCGCAGGTCGAACTCGTCCTCGTCGGCGCGAAGCCCGCGACGCGCGCCATCGTCGGCAACTGGGACGCCATGATCGCCCGTCAGGCGCGGGCATCCTCGATCCGCTTCGCCGACGCCGCGCCGCCGCAATCCGCCCAGATCGTGGTGCGCGGCGAGACCATCGCCATGCCGCTCGCAGGCCTGATCGACCTTGGCGCCGAGAAAACACGCCTCGTCAAGGAACTCGGCAAGCTTGACGGCGAGATCGCCGGCGTCGAGCGCAAGCTCTCCAACCCGGATTTCGTCGCCAAGGCGCCCGAAGAGGTGATCGAGGAGAATCGCGAACGCGTCGCCGAGGCTAGGGCGCGGCAGGTGAAAATCCGGGACGCGCTCGAGCGGCTGGGGTGAGGGGGCGAAGCGTGGATGGTGCGGGGCCGTCGATCAACAACGCCTTGAGAAACCGCAGCACATCTGCTCATTAGCCTGATGCGCATCACCACCTGGAACGTCAATTCGATCCGCCAGCGGCTTGATCATCTCCTTGCCTTCCTCAAGGAAGATGAGCCCGACGTGCTTTGCCTGCAGGAGATCAAGACGCAGGATGACAGCTTTCCGCGGCTGGAGATCGAAGCTGCGGGCTATCAGGTCGAGATGCTCGGACAAAAGACCTTCAACGGCGTGGCCATCCTGTCAAAACACAGGCTGGAGGATGTGCGGCGCGGCCTTCCCGGCGATGATTCGGACGAGCAGGCGCGCTATCTGGAGGGCGTGGTGCCGTTTGGCTCCGGCGCCGTTCGCGTCGCCTCGATCTATTTGCCCAACGGCAATCCGACCGGGACCGACAAGTACACCTACAAGGTCGCCTGGATGGACCGGCTGATCCGGCATGCACGCGACCTGATGAAACTGGAGGAGCCGCTGGTGTTGGCCGGCGACTACAACGTCATCCCCGAGCCGCGCGACTGCCATGATCCGGCGGTGTGGGCCAATGACGCGCTGTTCCTGCCGCAGACGCGGGCGAAGTTCCGCGAACTGCTGAACATTGGCCTGACGGAGGCCGTGCGCGCGACCACCGAGGCCGACAAGCTTTACACCTTCTGGGATTATCAGGCCGGCGCTTGGCAGAAGAACAACGGCATCCGGATCGATCACCTGCTGCTGTCACCGCAGGCGACGGACCGTCTGGTCAGCACTGTGATCCACAAACACACGCGGGCCTGGGAAAAGCCTTCGGACCATGTGCCGGTCGGCGTGGAGCTCGCGGAATAGGCGCCTCAGCGCCGGCGTTCCATCTGGCGCTTGAGGAAGATCAGCGCAGCCTCGCGGTCTTCCTGGCTGGCAGCCTCGAAGGCCTTCTTCTGGGCTTCGATGATGTCGGCGTTCGCCACAGGGTCGGCGCTGTCGCGCGCCAGTGTGAGCCACATCAGTCCGCGGGCCGCCTGACGCGGCATGCCGGATTCGCCGGCCAGCATGAGCTGGCCAAGCAGCGCCTGCGAGCGGATATGGCCTTTCTCGGCCGACAGGTTCAACCAGCGCGCCGCCTGACGGGGGTCCCTGGCGACGCCCCGCCCTTCCAGATGCAGACGGCTCAGCTCAAACTGCGCATCCGCGTCGCCATAATAGCTCGCTGCATACTGGAACAGCTCCACCGCCTTCGCCGCGTTGGGCTTGACATAGGTGCCCTTGATGCCGTCGCGCATGTAAAGGCCGAGCTGCACGAAGGCGGAGGCAACGATGCGGGCGCTCGCCGTGCCGGGCGTTTCGTCTGCATATTCATCGGCCACCTTCGAGAAGTACTCGAAGGCTTTCAGATCGTCATGCGGCACGCCATCACCGATGGAATGCATCCTGCCGAGCTTCCACAAGGCCAGGGCGTCGCCCTGACCTGCGGCGTACTCAAGCGCACGGGCCGCGCCAAGCTTGTCACCCGCATTGTAGTCCTTGACGCCGGCCCTGAGCGCGTCGCGCGCCGAGGAGAACGGCGCGAGCGGCACGGGCTGCGCTGCGCCGGGCGAGGGCGCAAGCACGGCGCGCGGCGGCGACCCCACGCCTGTCCGGCCCGCGTCCTGCGCCAGCGCAGGCCCCGCCATGGCGCCAAGGATCAACAATGAAACGGTGAGGTCAGATATCCGCATAGCAATGCTTCTCGAAGGCCCCCCCGGGGTGCGTTACGGCGCCGCCGACGGCCGAGCCGACGGTCTGCGCGTATTTCCAAAGGGCGCCGGAGGCGAACTCCGTTTCGCGCGGCTTCCAGAGCTTCTTACGCGCCCGCAATTCGGCGGCCGTAAGGCGAACCTTGAGCGTTCCCTTGACCGCATCAAGATCGATGATGTCGCCATCCTGGATGAGCCCGATCGGCCCGCCGACGGCGGCTTCCGGTCCGACATGGCCGACGCAGAAGCCGCGGGTCGCGCCCGAGAAACGCCCGTCGGTGATCAGCGCGACCTTGTCGCCCATGCCCTGCCCATAGAGCGCGGCGGTGGTGGCCAGCATCTCGCGCATGCCGGGGCCGCCCTTCGGCCCTTCGTAACGGATGACGAGCACGTCGCCTTCCTTGTACTGCTTGTTCTTGACCGCTTCGAAGCACAGTTCCTCGTTGTCGAAGCAGCGGGCCGGGCCCGAAAACTTCTGCTTGGATTTGGGCATGCCGGCGACCTTCACGATCGCGCCCTCCGGCGCAAGGTTGCCCTTGAGGCCGACCACGCCGCCGGTCTTCGTCAGGGGCTTGTTCGCCGGATAGACGACGTCCTGATCGCTGTTCCACTGCACCGAGGCCATGTTCTCGGCCATGGTGCGGCCGGTCACGGTCATGCAGTCGCCATGCAGGAAGCCGTGGTCGAGCAGCGTCTTCATCAGGAGCGGAATGCCGCCGACCTCGAACATGTCCTTGGCGACATATTTTCCGCCAGGCTTGAGGTCCGCGATGTAGGGGGTCTTCTTGAAGATTTCCGCGACATCGAACAGGTCGAACTTGATGCCGCACTCATGCGCGATGGCCGGCAGGTGCAGCGCCGCATTGGTCGAGCCGCCGGACGCCGCCACCACGGTGGCCGCGTTCTCCAGCGCCTTGAGCGTGACGATGTCGCGCGGGCGGATCTGGCGGGCAACGAGGTCCATGACCAGTTCGCCGGCGGTGTAGCAGAAGGTGTCGCGCACCTCGTAGGGGGCGGGCGCGCCACAGGAATATGGCATCGCAAGGCCGATCGCTTCGGCGACCGTCGCCATGGTGTTGGCGGTGAACTGCGCGCCGCAGGACCCGGCGGACGGGCAGGCTGCTTCCTCGAGTTCCTTGAGGTCCTCGTCCGACATGGCGCCGACCGAGTGCTTGCCGACGGCCTCGAACACGTCCTGCACGGTGACGGGCTTGCCCTTGAAGCGGCCAGGCAGGATCGAGCCGCCATAGATGAACACCGACGGCACGTTCAGGCGGACCATCGCCATCATCATGCCGGGCAGTGACTTGTCGCAGCCGGCCAGGCCTACAAGCGCGTCGTAGCAATGGCCGCGCATGGTGAGTTCGACCGAGTCGGCGATCACCTCCCGCGAGGCCAGCGACGCTTTCATGCCCTGGTGGCCCATGGCGATGCCGTCGGTCACGGTGATGGTGCAGAACTCGCGCGGGGTGCCGCCGGCAGCGGAGACGCCTTTCTTGACGGCCTGGGCCTGACGCATCAGCGCGATGTTGCAGGGGGCGGCCTCGTTCCAGCAACTGGCGACGCCGACGAACGGCTGCGCGATCTGCTTCGCGGTCATGCCCATCGCGTAATAGTAGGAGCGGTGCGGCGCGCGGGCCGGGCCAACCGAGACATGGCGGCTCGGCAGCTTCGACTTGTCAAAAACCTTGGCGTCCATCGTTTTCCCCTCCAGACGATTCATCAACCCGTTGCCGTTTTGCGGCTGTTGTCCGTTTGCCACGTTCGGGTGCTTCCCGGCAATCAGAGCTGCCGTCGGCATCCAGATCCGAACAGAGGGCGCGAAGACAAACCTCGGGAGACAAAGCGACTGGAAATCAGCAGTTTAACAACTGCAGAAAGGCTTTGGCTTTGTGGCGCAATCGGGGCAGTGATCGCGCCTCAGGATGTCCGTTCCGGAACAATTCCAGCCTGTGACCGAAATGTCACAAATCTAAATCGATCTGACCTGGCTGAACGCTTTCGCCGGCTCAGAGCAGCGCCGGCAACAGGAAGCCGCCGATGATGAAGAACAGCAGGATGCCTGTCGCCAGCGGCAGGTGCTTCTCCATGAAGATGCGGATGTTGTCGCCGTAGAAGCGGAGCGCCACTGCGAACATCATGAAGAAGGTGATGCGGGAGACAAAGGCGCCGATGGTGAACAGCTTCAGGTCGAAGTGGATGAAGCCCGACATGATGGTGACAATCTTGAAGGGGATCGGCGTCAGGCCCTTGGTGAGCAGCACCCAGAACCAGATGTGCTGCGATTCATTGACCATCTTCTTGGCGTCGTCGGCCATGCCGTACAGGTTCATCACCCACAGGCCGACGGATTCGTAGAGCAGGTAGCCGATGGCGTAGCCCATGTAGCCGCCGAGCAGCGCGCCGACCGAGCAGACGAAGGCGTAGTACCAGGCCCGATCCGGCCGGGCCAGGCACATCGGGATCAGCAGCGGCAGCGGCGGGATCGGGCTGACCGAGCTTTCGAGAAAGGTGACGGCGAACAGCACCCAGACGGCGCGCGGGTGGCTGGCATAGGACACAACCCAGTCATAGGCTCGCTTGAGCATGATGTTCGGCTATCCATTCCGGAGACTTTCCAGTGGCTTCGACCGCACCGGACGCCAGCGGGGCGACTGGCGTTGCGGAGATAGCGCAGCCTCCCGCAACTTGCCAGCGGCATAAGGGGATCGGCGCAAAGAAAAAACTGCGTGCCGCACTGTGAAGCCGTGCAAGCCTAACGAATCCATCCGATGATCACGGGCGCGATCAGCGCCGTGAGCAAGCCGTTGAGGCCGAGCGCGATGCCGGCGAAGGTGCCGGCCACCGGATCGACCTGGAAGGCGCGGGCAGTGCCGATGCCGTGTGACGCAACACCGACCGCAAAGCCGCGCGCGCGATAGTCGGTCAGGCCCATGGCGTTCATCAGCGGCGTCACCATGATCGCGCCGAGAACGCCGGTGCTGATCACCAGCGTGGCGGTGAGGGCCGGATTGCCGCCGATCTCCTGCGAGATGCCCATGGCGATCGCGGCTGTCACGGATTTCGGCGCCAGCGAGGCGAGCACGTCGAATGGGGCGCCAAAGGCCCAGGCGATGCCGACAGCGGAGACAACCGCTGTTGCCGCCCCGGCCAGCAGGGCGGCAAAGATCGGCGCCAGTGCCTTGCGAACGGTCGCCCAGTTGCGATGCAGCGGCACGGCCAGCGCAACCGTCGCAGGGCCGAGCAGGAAGTGCACGAACTGCGCGCCTTCAAAATAGGTTTCATAGGGCGTGCGTGTGAGCGTCAGCAGCGCCGCCAGCAGCAGCACCGCGATGAGCACCGGGTTCACCAACGGGTTGCGGTCGGCGCGCTGCGACAGCCAATCCGCCACGGCATAGGCTGCAAGTGTCGCCGTCAGCCAGAACAGCGGGCTTGCGGCCAGAAAGACCCAAAGGCGGGCAGGGTCGGTCATGGCTTCCGATCCGTGCGGCGCGCCACGGCGACGAACACCAGCGCTGTCACGATCAGGGTCAGGGCGGTCGAGCCGACCAGCGCGATGACCAGCCCCGGCCCATGGGCCGTCAGCACCGCCGTCTGCCGGATGATGCCGGTGCCTGCGGGGACAAACAGAAGCGACAGGTTCGCCAGCAGGAACGCTGCGACCGCGCCCAAGGGGAGGGTGCCGATCTCAGCCGCCTCCGGCGTCAACCGCGCGCGCAGTTGAAGCGCCGCGAACAGCAGCGCCATGCCGATGACAGGGCCGGGGACGGGCAGGCCAAGCCCGCGCGCCAGCACTTCGCCGAGGAGCTGGCAACCGAGGAGGATCAGGATGGCGTGGAGCATATCAGGGAGTTTTCTAGGAGTATCAACTCCTTACGCCACCAATAAACAGCCCATCTGAATATTTGAAATGCATCAGTGCCATCGCTGTAGATAATTCTATACTCTCCATCGACAGTCATAAATCTTGCGCCGAATTGATATGTCTTGAGAATATTATTTCGCTCCTTGTTGATAAACTCCCAAAATATCGCGTATTTTTCACGGTCGCGTCTCATGTTTGACCACAGCTGGCCGATTGCGGATCGATGCGATATTGATTGAGCGGCATCTACTTTTACTAAGACATGGCCCACAGCCCTTAACAACGTAATACCCGTTATCCAATGAGTGCGCCACTCAGGGAGTTGATTGCCATCATCGACAAAATCAGAGTTTTGCATTTCAAGAAGAATTGAAACGCAGTCCCAAAACGGCTCCCAAGCCTTTAGTGTTTGCGGATTTGGATTTAGTACAAAGATATCTCCGCTGATGTAATCTGGCTTGTCCACAAATGGTCACCGCGTTTTTTCGAACAGTTCCCGTCCGATCAGCATGCGCCTGATCTCGCTGGTGCCCGCGCCGATTTCGTAGAGCTTGGCGTCGCGCAGCAGGCGGCCGGTGGGATAGTCGTTGATGTAGCCGTTGCC
>JAIXUP010000033.1 GCA_027483505.1 Hyphomicrobiales bacterium | reverse complement strand
GCCCAGGCCGGCGCGGCCTTCACGATCATGTTCCAGCCAGACGCCAAGGCATCGGATATCGCAGCGCTGATGGACCGGACCGGGGCCAGGATCGTTGATGGCCCGCGCGCCGGCGGCATCTACCGCATCGTCGTGGGCGGCACGAAGCTGGATGACGCCGCAGCCGGCGCCATCGCAGCCCGCCTCAGGGCCGAAACCGGCCTCGTCAGGCTTGTCTCGCCGGCGCAGAACTGAACGGGCCGGATCGGCAAGGAGCAGCAAACGATGAAGCGGAACCTGATCCTGTCAGCCTGCATTGCGGCCTTGCTTGCCGGCCTCGCCGGCCAGGCTTTGGCCCAGAATCAGAGCGGAAACGGAGGGAATGGCGGCGGGGCCGGCGGAGGAGGCGCGGGCGGCGGGCGCGGCGGCACTGAGGGCGCCGGGGACGCCGGTATCCATTCCTTCCAGCGTGCCGAGTTCCAGCGCCAGCGCGAGGAACGGCGGAGGCTGCGCCTTGAGCCCAATGATGGGACACGCTTCCTGCCCGACCCTCCACCGCCGCGGCTTCGTCCGGCCTTGCGGGTGCGCCTGCCCGACGACGAGCCGGTTGCCCGCGTGCTGCCGCCCCCGCCGCGTACGCCGCGCGTGGTCGCGCCGCCGCCTGCGCCGCAAGGACCGTCAGGCGTGGTGATACCGGCCGCCTCCGAGCAACGCCTCGAGCCCGACCATGTCATCATCCAGGTCTCGGCAGGCCTGACCCCGGCGCAGCTCCAGGCCCTGCTGCAAAGCAACGGGCTGGTTCTGGTGGAGAGCCAGCGGGTCGCCTTGCTGAACCTGACCGTCCATCGTGCCCGGATCAGCAATGGGCGCACGCCGCGCCAGGTGCTGCAGGCCCTCGCCCGCGATCGGCGCATCGCGCGGGCCCAGCCGAACTTCATCCACAGCTTGCCGCAACCAAGCCTTCGGGCCGCCAGCCTGCAATCCGCCGGGGCAGTGGGCGCGAACGGAACGCTGCCGCAGTATGCCGTTGCGAAGCTGGGTCTGGACGAAGCGCACAGGCTTACCCGCGGCGAGCGCGTCAAGGTGGCGCTGGTCGATTCAGGGATCGATGTCGCGCATCCGGAACTCAGCAATGTGCTGGAGAAATCCTTCGACGCCGGCACCGGCCAGGCGCTTGGCCCTGGCAGCGCCGACAGTCACGGAACCGGGATGGCCAGCGCCATCTTCGCCCATGCCCAACTGGCGGGCGTCGCTCCGGAGGCGAGGCTTCTGGCGGCGCGTTCCTTCGGCATCTCGGCCCAGCCAGGCGCCTCCGCCCAGCAGGGCACGAGCTGGTATGTCGCGCGCGGCATCGACTGGTCGGTCGGCGAAGGCGCGCGCGTGCTCAACCTCTCGTTTGCCGGCCCGCGCGATGCGATGGTGTCGGGCCTGCTCGCTGCGGCGACGCAACGCGGCGTGATTTCCGTCGCCGCGGCGGGCAATGCCGGCCCGACCTCGCCGCCGCTGTTTCCGGCCTCCGATGCAAACGTCATCGCCGTCACGGCGACGGATGAGGGCAACCGCCTGTTCGGCATGGCCAACCGTGGGCGCTACATCGCCGTGGCCGCGCCGGGCGTCGATGTGCTGGTGGCGCAGCCACAGGCAGGCTACGGCCTGACGACAGGCACGTCGGTGGCCACTGCCCATGTTTCAGGCGTCGTGGCGCTGATGCTGGCGCGCGACCCGAGCCTGACGCTTGCCCGCGCCCGCGCCATCCTGACAGGCACCGCCCTCGACCTTGGGCAACCCGGACCGGACAGCGACTTCGGGTCCGGCCTCGTCAACACCGCCGCAGCCCTTGGGCGCGTACCCCTGTCGCAGGCCGCGCGCTGAGTTGCGCAGTTGGTGGCCTGCCGGCCCGCGTGACCGGTCGATGCCATCATCTCCGGTTCCCGCAGAATTTCTTCAATCCGGCTTGAACCGCTTGTCAGGCCGCTGCGACCAATGGGCATGGAGGCGATGATCGCCTTCCAAACAGCCAACCCCAGAGGAGCACGTCATGACCACCCTGTTCTCGAAGAAGACCTTCGCCGCCGCCGCCGTCGCCCTCGCCACCTTCGGCGCCGCCAGCACCATGACCTCGACCGGCGCGGAAGCCGGATACTGGAAGAAGCATCACGGCTGGGGTATCGCAGCCGGCGTGGTCGGCGGCCTGGCCCTCGGCGCGGCCCTTGCCTCCCGCCCGGCCTATGCTGCCGAGCCTGCCTACGACGATGAGCCGCAGCCACGCCGCGTCTGCTCCTTCGTGGAACGGGTCAACAGCTGGGGCGAAGTCGTCGGCTCCCGCCGCGTCTGCCGCGTGGTCTACTGACCAGCCCAGCTTCCAACGCAGCAAGAAGCCCGCTCCGGCGGGCTTTTTTGTTGGTTGCATTGTTTCGCGGCGGTTCCGCGAGAAACGCAAAAAATTCGTCGAACCGCTTTGAACCTGCTGCGATCCCGCCGCGACCAATGGGCATGGAGGCGATGATCGCCCTCCAAACAGTCAACCCCAGAGGAGCACGCCATGACCACCCTGTTCTCGAAGAAGACCTTCGCCGCCGCCGCCGTCGCCCTCGCCACCCTCGGCGCCGCCAGCACCATGACCTCGACCGGCGCGGAAGCCGGATACTGGAGGAGCAACCCAGGCTGGGCCATCGGCGCCGGCGTGGTCGGCGGCCTTGCCCTCGGCGCAGCCCTCGCCTCCCGCCCCGCCTACGCCGCCGAACCCATCTATGACGAACCGCAGCCACGCCGCGTCTGCTCCGTCGTGGAACGGGTCAACAGCTGGGGCGAAGTCGTCGGCTCCCGCCGCGTCTGCCGCGTGGTCTACTGACCAGACGAAACGGTTTGCCGCCAGCGGACTCGAGACCCAGACACCGGCAAGACCGCAAGAGCCCGCGCCAGCGGGCTCTTTTTCATTGCACGGGTTGCATCGGACGCCACAACCGCCACATGTTGCGGCATGATCGTTTCATCGCCCATCGCCGCAGACCGTCCGGACGAGGCCTTCGCCCTCAGGCACGATCCGCGTTATCGCACGCTCGGCGATGCCTTCTTCACCGCACTGGCTCCTGACAGGCTCGGCACATTGCCGGTGCTGGTGCATGCCAGCACCCGCGCCGCCGCCCTGATCGGACTGCCGGAGCGCGCGCTGGCCGACCCGCGCTTTCCATCCATCTTCAGCGGGCAGACGCCGCTGCAGGGCTATCAGCCGCTGGCCATGGTCTATTCCGGCCATCAGTTCGGCCAATGGGCCGGGCAGCTTGGCGACGGCCGCGCCCTGACCATAGGGCAGGTACGCAATGCGGACGATGCGCTCTGGGACATCCAGCTCAAGGGTGCTGGCAAGACGCCCTACTCCCGCTTCGGCGACGGACGCGCGGTCCTGCGCTCCTCGATCCGGGAGTATCTGTGCAGCGAGGCCATGGCGGCCCTCGGTGTGCCGACAACGCGGGCGCTGTCGGTGGTCGCAACCCGCAGCCCTGTGCTGCGCGAAACCGTCGAGCCCGGCGCGGTGGTGACGCGGCTCATGCGCTCGAACATCCGCTTCGGCCATTTCGAGCATTTCCACCATCGCGGCGAGCCGGACCGCGTGCGCGAACTGGCCGATTTCGTGATCGGCACCTACCACCCCGAACTGGACGGGCTCGCCGAGCGCCACCGGCTCTGGTTCGACGCAGTGGTGACACGCACGGCCCATATGGTCGCGCACTGGCAGGCGATCGGCTTCGCCCATGGCGTGATGAATACCGACAACATGTCGATCCTTGGCGACACGATCGACTATGGCCCGTTCGGCTTTCTCGATGCCTTCGATCCGGGCTTCATCTGCAACCATTCGGACCATACCGGCCGTTATGCGTTCGACCGGCAGCCGGCGATCGCGCTATGGAACCTGCAGGCGCTGGCCGTGGCCGTGCAAAGCCTCGTGCCCTGGGATGACATCAACGCGTCGCTTCAGAGCTTTGTGGAACGCTTCGTGGCGCGCTATTCAGCGCTGATGCGTGGCAAGATCGGGCTTGCAGCAGAACAGGACAGCGAGCTGGTCACGGACCTGCTGGCCCTGATGCGGCGCGGCAGCGCCGACTACAGCCTGTCGTTCCGCCTGCTGAGCACGACCGACGACAATCCCGGCCGCGCGCGCTGGACGGCGCTGTTCAACGACGAGGTGGGGCCGGCGGCCTTTGGGTGGCTCGACCGCTGGCAGGCCCGCATAGGCGAGGTCCACCCCGATTTCAGTGCTGCGAGAACACAGATGGACGCGAGAAACCCCAAATTCGTCCTGCGCAACTGGGTGGCCGAAAGCGCCATCCGCGCGGTCGAGGACCATGGCGACGTGGCGACGCTGGACCGCATCTTCAGGTTGGTCACGAAGCCTTTCGCGGACCACGCGCCGGCTGACGCCGTGTTCGCCGCGCCGCCGCCGGAGGCGATGCGCGACCTTGAGGTGTCGTGCTCGTCGTGAGCGGCGCCATTGCCCGCCCATGCGGGCTCGCTCTATAGCTTTATCTTGTTTTCGATTCGTCCGATTGTGGGTTCAAGCTGCCATCATGCGTGTTCTGGTTGTCGCCATGGCCGGTCTGTTTCTGTCGCTCGCGGCATCCGCGCCGGCGCAGGCCCGCACCCTTGAAGACTGTGAGAAGATCAAGGACTGGCACGCCTACAACACCTGCCTCGCATCGTTCGGGCCTCGTCGCGGCCAGCGCAGTGTCAACAACCAGCCTCTGGCTGCAGGTCCGGAAGGGCGGGTCTATGGCCGATCATGGCAGGCGCAGCGCCGGGCTGCTGTGGTTCCGGGCCTGAATGCCCAGCGTGTCGCCGGCGGGCGGGTAAGGGCCACATTCGACGTCAGCGCGCCACGCCGGGCCCGCACCCAGTGAGCGCGGGGGGAGCGATCTGCATCGGCGAATGCATGGTCGAGCTCAGCCGGCGCGGGGCACGCTATGGCCTGAACTATGGCGGGGACACGTTCAATACCGCCGCCTACATGGCCCGCGCAGGCGCGAGGGTGGCCTATGCGACCGCGCTGGGCGACGATCCCTACAGCAGCGGCATCCTGAAGCTGATCGCGTCGGAGAAGGTCGACCATGGCCTGATCCCCCGTCTCAAGGGCCGCAATGCCGGGCTGTACATCATCGAGACCGATGGCAAGGGTGAGCGCAGCTTCTGGTACTGGCGCGATCGTGCGCCAGCGCGCGATCTGTTCGAACTGCCCGAGGCAGCACGGGTCGCAGAGGCGATGCGCGGCGCAAGGCTGGTGTACTTCTCCGGCATCACCTTGTCGCTGTATTCGACCACGGGGCTTAACGGGTTCGAGGCCGCCCTCGCCGCTGCGCGCTCTGCGGGCGCCATCATCGCCTTCGACGGAAACTTCAGGCCGCGCGGCTGGGGACATGACCTCATCCGCGCACGTGCGGTGTTTGGCCGGTTTCTCAGGCACTGCGACATCGCGCTGCCGACCTTCGACGATGAACAGATGCTGTGGGGCGATGCCAGTTCCGATGAGACGCTGGCCCGCATGGAAGGCTTTGGCGTCAAGGAAACCGCAGTCAAGATGGGCGCGGAAGGGGCCATCATCGTGACGCCGGGAATGAGGCAGGTTGTTTCCGTTCCGACGATCGTCACGCCGGTCGACACAACAGCCGCAGGCGACAGCTTCAATGGCGGCTACCTCGCCGCCCGCCTTGCCGGAGCGCCGCCAGAACGTGCCGCGCTCACCGGGCATGCGCTGGCGGGCACGGTGATCCAGCATCGCGGCGCGATCGTGCCGAAGTCCGCGACGCGGGCGGCTCTGAAAGACCTCCACGCACCACCAATCCCCTCATCCTGAGCCTGTCGAAGGATGAGGAAGGCGGGGGTTCAAAAACTTTCGCTCCGCCGCAAGCAGGAACTCCGCGTTTCCGTCCCCGCCGGCGATCGGGCTGCTGATTCGCCCCAGGCTTCGCCAGCCAAGGTCCGCGACGGCGGCCTCGATCCGGGCGATCGCGCCAGCGATGGCGCCTGCGTCCCTGACGATGCCCCCCTTGCCGATGGCGGCCCGCCCGACCTCGAACTGCGGCTTGATGAGCACCACGAGCATGGCGGATGGGGCGGCAAGCCGACTGAGCGCGGGCAGCACAAGCGTGAGCGAGATAAAACTCACATCACAGACAATCAGGGTCGGCGGCGACGGCAGCGCCGACGCCTCAAGGCCGCGGATATCAGTGCCCTCCATCAGCGTGACGCGGCTGTCGCCGCGCAGACTGGCGTGAAGCTGCCCGTTGCCCGTATCCACCGCCGTCACCGACCTTGCGCCGCGCTGCAGCAGCACATCGCTGAAGCCGCCGGTTGAGGCTCCGCAGTCGAGGCAGTCAAGGCCCAGCGGACTCAAGGCAAAATGATCGAGAGCTGCCGCCAGTTTCAGCCCGCCGCGCGAGACAAAGGGATGCGGCTGACCGGCTGTGATCAGGGCCGCCTCTGACAGGAACTGCGAGGCCTTGGCGACCGTCTCGCCATCAGCGGCAACGAGGCCGGCTGCTATGGCGGCCTGGGCGCGGGCCCGGCTTTCGAACAGGCCGCGCTCGACAAGCAGCACATCGGCGCGCTTGCGCAGCAATATCGATCAGGCCCGCTTCGGGACGCTGCCGCCGCTGCTCGCCATGGCGGCCTCGACCGCGCGGGCGATACCCGCCGCATCAAGGCCGGCGGCGGCATACATGCGCTCGGGCTTGTCATGGTCCTGGTAGATGTCTGGAAGGGTCAGCGTCCGGATGACCAGCCCCTTGTCGAGCGCTCCATGCCGCGCCAGCGCATGCAGCACCTGTGATCCGAAGCCGCCGGCCGAGCCTTCCTCGACCGTGATCAGGGCCTGGTGGTGGCGCGCCAGCCTCAGGAGCAACTCCTCGTCGAGCGGCTTGGCGAAACGGGCGTCGGCCACCGTGCAGGAGATGCCGTGCCGGGCCAGCGCATCGGCCGCCGTCAGGCATTCCGCCAGCCGCGTGCCGAAGGAGAGCAGCGCCACGGACGTTCCTTCGCGCACCACGCGGCCCTTGCCGATGGGCAGGATCTGGCCAAAGTCGGGCAATTCGACGCCGGTGCCCTCCCCGCGCGGGAAGCGGAAGGCGATGGGCCCCTGATCATAAGCGGCGGCGGTGGCTACCATGTGGGTCAATTCCGCCTCGTCGGCGGCTGCCATCACCACCATGTCCGGAAGGCAACTCAGATAGGCGACGTCGAAGGCCCCGGCATGGGTCGCGCCATCGGCGCCGACGAGCCCGGCGCGGTCCAGCGCGAAGCGCACAGGCAGCTTCTGCAAGGCGACATCATGCACGACCTGATCATAGGCGCGCTGCAGGAAGGTCGAGTAGATCGCGCAGAACGGCTTGTAGCCTTCTGTGGCGAGGCCCGCCGCGAAGGTCACGGCATGCTGTTCGGCGATGCCGACGTCGAAGGTGCGCGCTGGAAATTCCCTGGCGAACTTGTCCAGTCCCGTTCCAGATGGCATCGCAGCAGTGATGGCGACGATCCGGTCGTCCTTGCGCGCCTCCTTGATCAGCGACTGGGCAAAGACGCCGGTGTAGCTCGGGGCGTTGGCGGGAGTCTTGGCCTGCTCGCCGGTGACCGGATCGAACTTGACCACGCCATGATACTTGTCCGTCGCCGCTTCGGCCGGGGCATAGCCCTTGCCCTTCTGCGTCACGACATGGACAAGGATCGGGCCGGTCTCGCTGTCACGGACATTGCGCAGGATCGGCAGCAGATGATCGAGATTGTGCCCGTCGATCGGGCCGACATAGTAAAAGCCCAGTTCCTCGAACAGCGTGCCGCCGGTCCAGAAGCCGCGTGAGAACTCCTCGGTTTTCTTGGCCTTGTCGTAGAAGAACTTCGGCAGGTTGCGGGCCAGCTGCTTGGCAGTCTCGCGCAACTTGCGGTAGGTGCGGCCCGAAGCGAGTCGCGCCAGGTAGGCGGACATCGCGCCGACCGGCGGGGCAATCGACATGTCGTTGTCGTTGAGGATGACGATCAGGCGGCTCTGCATGGCGCCGGCATTGTTCATCGCCTCATAGGCCATGCCGGCGGACATCGCGCCGTCGCCGATGACGGCGATGACGGTGTTGGCCTTGCCATCGAGATCGCGCGCGACAGCCATGCCGAGGCCGGCCGAGATCGAGGTCGAGGAATGGGCAGCGCCGAACGGATCGTAGGGACTTTCCGAGCGCTTGGTGAAGCCGGAGAGCCCGCCGCCCTGCCTGAGCGTGCGGATACGGTCGCGGCGGCCGGTGAGGATCTTGTGCGGATAGGCCTGATGGCCGACATCCCAGATGAGCCGGTCGTCAGGCGTGTTGAAAACGTGGTGCAGCGCCACTGTCAGCTCGATCACACCAAGGCCGGCGCCGAGATGCCCGCCGGTGACCGAGACGGCATCGATGGTCTCAAGGCGCAGCTCATCCGCCACCTGCCGCAGGGCGGCGTCAGGCAGAGCGCGCAGGTCAGCCGGGGTCCGGATGGTGTCAAGCAGCGGGGTCGAAATGCGGGAGGTCAATGCGGGTGGCCCTTGGTGATGCGCTGCCTATAGGCTGATTGGCCGAAAAACGAAATGGCGCCGGTGTCGCGCTCTCACCGCGCCAGAAAGCGCGCCACCATCGCCCTGACCGCCTGCCGGTCTTCCGGCTCGCGGCCAAAGGCGGCGGCGTGGCCCGAGAGGCTCTGGACGACCTCGACCGTCGCACCGGGAAAGAACACAGCCTGATCCGCCGCGTCTCGCGGATGGAAATAGATGTCGGTGGAGATCGGCGCGAACAGCACCGGCATCGCGGCGCGGGCCGCGGCCGTGGCGAAGGAGCCGCCGCAGCCGGGCGTTCCGGCGATGTCATGGCGAGCCCACATGTCGAGGTGACACAGAAGGTCGTTGGCATCCTTGGCGTGATAGCGGGTGCGCCATTTGGCGAGAAAGCCGGCGAGATCATCGGCGGCCATGTCGGCATGGGCCTGATGGCGGCCTTCCGAGAAGAAGCGTGGCGACAGCGCAAATGGCGCCCAGGCCTCCGAAAGACGGGACAGTCCGAGAATCGGCTGCGTCGCGTAACGCCCCCCATCGAACGCGGGATCGCTGGTGAGAGCCATCGCCATGACATTCAGGAACATCTGGCCATAAAGCGTGGTGCGGGCGTTGCCGGCGATGCAGATGGCGCGGGCGACCCTGTCCGGATGGCTCACCGCCCATTGAAGGGCCTGCTGCCCACCCATGCTGGCGCCGATCACGGCTGCGATGCGCCCGACCCCAAGATGATCGAGCAGGGCTTTCTGCGCGGCGATGTTGTCGCGAATGGCGAGTTTCGGGAAATCCGCACCGCCATGCGGGTGCGGTGTGTTCGACGGCGAAGATGAGCGGCCATTGCCGAGCATCTCGACATCAATCAGCCAATGCCGGTCCTCGGCGAGCGGGCCGCCCTCCGTGCCGAGATAGGCCAGCCCGAGCGGATTGGCGCCGAAGGCGGTGCAGAGCACGATGGGCTCGCCCTCACCGATCCGCCCGCGCTGGCGCCAGGCGAGCCGCGCCTTGGGCAGCACGACACCGCATTCGAGCGCGAAATCCGGCAGGCTGAACAGCTCGAAGGGCGGGACGACGGGCGCTGACATGGAACAACTTCACCGAAACGGGTTGAGGAGTGGGCGCGTTCTGCCTAACTAGCCCAAGACCGTTCCGCACGACACCCACCGAGGCACAGAATCCATGAGCATTGCCCACCTGCCTGAGCGCTGCGTCATCAAGGTCGCAGGCGAAGATGCGCGGACATTTCTGGATGGCCTCGTGACCAATGACATGGCGCTGGTGACGCACGACCAGGCCGGTTTTGGCGCGCTGCTGACGCCGCAGGGCAAGATCGTCGTCGATTTCTTCATCGTCGCGCTCGACGAAGAGGATGGCGGCGGCTTCCTGCTCGATACGTCGACGGCGTTCGGCCCTGACCTCATGAAGAAGCTCAGCCTCTACAAGCTCCGCGCCAAGGTGTTCATCGAAGATCTGGGCGAAACGGCTGCGGTTATCGCGGCGGGCGATGGCGGCCGGCTGCCGCCGGACTGCGGCGTGGTCTATGCCGACCCGCGCTTTGCCGGCATGGGCGACCGGGCGATCGTCGACCGGAACGATCTGCCGGGCCTGGTCAGTGCGACCGTCGAAGACTACCACAGCCATCGGATTTGCCTCGGCATTCCGGATGGCGGCAAGGATTTCGCCTATGGCGGCAACGCAAACTTTCCGCATGAGGCGCTGATGGACCAGCTTGGCGGCGTGTCCTTCAGCAAGGGCTGCTATGTCGGGCAGGAGGTGGTGTCCCGCATGCAGCATCGCGGGACGGCGCGCACCCGGCTGGTGCCGATCGTCTTCACAGGCGGCTTCCGCTCGGAATGGGGCGTCGAGGTGAAAGCGGGGGACCGGAGCATCGGTTGGGTCGGGTCCACCGCCAGGGATCGCGGGATCGCGATGCTCAGGCTCGACAAGGTGGCCGAAGCGCTGGCGGCGGGCGAGCCCATCCGGGCTGGCGGACTCGACATCGCGCTGGTGAAGCCACTCTTCATCCACTTCCCCTTTCCCGGAGAGGCGGGTTTCGGCGAGAGCGCGGCATGACCGACGCGGCACAGGAACGCGGCGTGATCCTGCATGCCGACGGCAAGCTGCGCTGCCCGTGGCCGGGCACGGACCCGTTCTATGTCGCCTATCACGATACCGACTGGGGCGTGCCGGAACTCGACGACCGGGCGTTGTTCGAGAAGCTGATCCTCGATGGCTTCCAGGCCGGGCTGTCCTGGATCACCATCCTGCGCAAGCGCGAGAACTTCCGCGCCGCGTTCGATGGTTTCGAGCCTGCCAGGATCGTGCATTACGGCCCGGCCAAGATCGAGGCGCTGATGGGCGATGCCGGCATCATCCGCAATCGCGCCAAGATCGAGGGCACGGTGAAAAGCGCCCGCCTCTGGCTCGACATGATGGAGCGCGGCTCGTTTGCGAGGCATCTCTGGGGCTTCGTCGACGGGGTTCCCGTGCAGGGCTCCTACCGGACGCACAGGGAAGTCCCGACGCAGACGAAGGCGGCGGAGGCCATGTCGAAGGACCTGAAGGCGCGCGGCTTCAGCTTCGTCGGCCCGACCATCGTCTATGCCTTCATGCAGGCCGTCGGCATGGTCAATGACCATCTCGTCGACTGCCATCGCCACCCCGAATGCGCGGAACTTGGCCGCCATATCCGGTGGTGAAGCAGGCCGCCCCCCGGGCCTGGCAACGCATGCTGTCCGGGCGCCGGCTCGACATCCTCGATCCCTCGCCGCTTGACGTCGAGATCGAGGACATCGCCCACGGCCTGGCCCGCGTGGCGCGTTGGAATGGCCAGACCTCCGGCGAGCACATCTTCTCGGTCGCCCAGCATTCCGTGCTGGTGGAGGCGATCAACGCCCATCTCGAACCCGGGCTGCCGCAGCCGTGGCGGCTCATGGCGCTGCTGCATGACGCCCCCGAATATGTCATCGGCGATATCATTTCGCCTGTGAAGGCGGCTGTCGGACAGAACTACAAAAGCGTCGAAAAGCGCCTGCTTGCGACCATCCACATCCGCTTTGGCCTGCCGCCCGAGGCGCCGCCGCCGCTGCACAAGAAGATCAAGCGCGCCGATACGGTGGCTGCGTTCCTCGAGGCCACGCATCTGGCCGGTTTTGCCCGCGAGGAAGCGCTGCGCATCTTCGGCAGGCCCGAGCCGCTGCCGCGCGCTGTGCTCGACATGCTGATCCCGATCAGCGCAGGCGAGGCGGAGGCGCACTTCAAGCAGCGCTTCGATACGCTGCTCGACGGCTGACGCCGCATCGCCGATTTGACGCAGCGGCGCCTGCGGCCTTAAACGCATCCCATGTCGCACAACTCCTTCGGCCACCTGTTCCGCTTCACCACCTTCGGCGAGAGCCACGGGGTCGCCATCGGCTGCGTGGTCGATGGCTGCCCGCCGCTGATCCCGATCACGGAGGCCGAGATCCAGCGTGATCTTGATCGCCGCCGCCCCGGTCAGAGCAAATACACCACCCAGCGGCAGGAAGCCGACCAGGTGAAGATCCTGTCCGGCGTGTTCACGGACGAGCGCACGGGGCTTCAGGTCACCACCGGCACGTCCATCGGCCTCATAATCGAGAACACCGACCAGCGCTCGAAGGACTACGGCGAGATCAAGGACAGCTACCGTCCCGGCCACGCCGACTACACCTATGACGTGAAGTACGGCATCCGCGACTATCGCGGCGGCGGGCGGTCGTCCGCCCGCGAGACAGCGATGCGTGTGGCGGCCGGCGCGATTGCCCGCAAGGTGGTGCCCGGCATGCTGGTGCGCGGCGCGCTGGTTCAGATGGGTCCGCACAGGATCAACCGCGCCAACTGGGATTGGGCCGAGGTCGACCGGAACCCCTTTTTCTGCCCGGATGCCGAGGCAGCAGCGGTGTGGGCCGACTATCTCGACGGCATCCGCAAGGCGGGCTCTTCCATTGGCGCCGTGATCGAGATCGTGGCTGAGGGCGTTCCGCCCGGCCTCGGCGCCCCGATCTATGGCAAGCTCGATGCCGACCTCGCCAGCGCCATGATGAGCATCAACGCAGTGAAGGGGGTCGAAATCGGCGACGGCTTCGAGGCGGCGACGCTTTCGGGTGAGCAGAACGCCGACGAGATGCGCAGCGGCAACAATGGCGCGCCCACGTTTCTCTCGAACCATGCTGGCGGCATCCTCGGCGGCATCTCGACCGGCCAGCCGGTTATCTGCCGCTTCGCCGTCAAGCCGACATCGTCGATCCTGTCCGAGCGCGCCTCGGTCACGCGCTATGGCGCCGAGACCGACCTGCGCACCAAGGGTCGCCACGACCCTTGCGTCGGCATCCGCGCCGTGCCTGTGGGCGAGGCGATGATGGCGATCGTGCTCGCCGACCACTACCTGCGGCATCGCGGCCAAGTGGGCGAAGCGGCAAAGTGGCCGTTTGGGGTTTCCACCTGATTGGGGGCATCTGCCGACACATTCCCTCTCTCCTTGCGGGAAAGGGCTAAGGCATCGAGCCTTTGGCTCGATCAGCTGCCCTGGCACGACGAGTGGAGCCTGGATATTCAGTGTAACTGAATTTTCTTGGCTTATTCATTGCAGCCAAATCCATCGTCTGCTACACTCTCCTGCATGAAACTCGAAGCTTGGCTCACCCGTGAAGGCGTGTCCCGCGCGGCATTCGCCAGGCGCGTGGAGATGTCCCCCGCGAGCATCACGGCGCTGTGCAATGACGACACGGCGTGGCTGTCGCGCGATGCCGCCGAGCGCATCGCCAGGGCGACCGGCGGCGCGGTCAGCCCGAATGACTTCCTGCATTTCACCTTTCCGAAGGACGCTCCGATGCACCACACTGTCAGCGAGGCGATCGACGCCTTCGCCCGCGGCGAGATCGTCGTCGTCACCGATGATGACGACCGCGAGAACGAGGGCGACCTGATCGTCGCCGCATCGCTGTGCACGCCCGAGAAGATGGCCTTCATCATCCGCCATTGCTGCGGCATCGTCTGCACACCGCTGCCGCTGCAGGAGGCCAGGCGCCTCCGGCTCGACCCGATGGTCTCGTCCAATGACAGCGCCCACACCACGGCCTTCACCGTGACCATCGACTACAAGCACGGCACCACCACCGGCATTTCCGCCGATGACCGCACCGCGACGGTGCGCGGGCTCGCCAATCCGAATGCAGGAGCTTCGGATTTCTCGCGGCCCGGACATATCTTTCCGCTGATCGCGCGCGATGGCGGCGTTCTGATGCGGTCGGGCCACACGGAAGCGGCCGTTGACCTGTGCAAGCTCGCCGGCTTGCCGCCGGTCGGCGTGATCTGCGAACTGGTGAATGACGACGGCACGGTGATGAAGGGACCGCAGATTAATGCGTTCTCGGCCAGGCATGGCCTCAGGCAAATCACGGTGGCGGACCTGATCGCCTTTCGGCAGGCCCGCGAAAAGCTGGTCGAGCGCGTCGCGACCTTCGCGGTCAAGACCGAGTTCGGCGAGCTCACCGGGCATGCGTACGTCACGCCGTTCGACAGCGTGCAGCATTTTGCCTTTGTGATGGGCAAGATCGGCGAAGGCCGCGACGTGCCCGCCCGCCTACACCGGGCCGATGTGGTGGGCGACATCTTCGGCGGCGGCAAATCGATCAATGCCGCGCTCAAGCGCTTTGCCAGGGATGGCCGGGGCGTGCTGATCTATCTGCGCGACGGAGCGGCCGGCGTTCCAACCAACCGGCCCGGCGACGACACGCTGGAGAGCGAACACAAACGCAACCAGGCCTGGCGCGAGGTCGGGCTTGGCGCGCAGATCCTGAAAGATCTTGGCGTCACCTCGATCGTCAACCTGTCGTCATCAGCCCGCGCCTTTGTCGGCCTGTCCGGATTCGGCATCGAGATCGCCGGGACGGAACCGCTGGAGAAATGAGGAGCCGCGAAAGGCGCCCTTACCCGCGCAAGCTCGCGCCGTAGCGCTTCGCCATCTCGGCCACGATCTTGCCGCCAACGGCGTCGATTTCGGCTTCGGTCAGGGTCTTTTCGGTCGGCTGCAAGGTGACGGCCAGCGCCACCGACTTCTTACCAGCCTCGACCTTGTCGCCTTCATAGACGTCGAAGACCGAGACGTCCGCAATCAGAGCGCGATCCGCTCCGGCCGCCGTCTTGACCATATCGCCGGCGGCGGTTTTCGCGTCGACCACGAAGGCGAAATCGCGGGTCACGGGCTGGAAGTCCGACAGCTTCAGCTTCGGCTTCATCTTCGTGGGCTTGGCCTTGGCCAGGGGCAGGCCATCCAGAATGATTTCGAAGCCCACCAGCGGACCCTTCACGTCGAGCAGTTTCAGCGTCTTCGGGTGGATCTCGCCGAACGCGCCGACGATGCCCTTGGGGCCGAACTGCAGCGTGGCCGAGCGGCCCGGATGCATCCAGTCAGGCCCGCCCGGCACAACCTGCAGACCTCCGGTCGCGATCCCGAGCGAGGCCAGCAGCGCCAGAGCGTCTTCCTTGGCGTCAAGCGCATTGATCTCTTGCGCCGCGCCGTCCCAGTGGCGGCCGGTACCGGAGGGTCGCGCCGTGCCGCGCCGGATGGCGGCGGCGGCCATGCGCTGATCATCCTCGCCGTCGCCGAGAAAAATCTGCCCGACCTCGAACAGCGCCACATCGCCGAAGCTGCGGTCGGCATTGCGCTGCGCAGCCTTGATCAGCCCCGGCAGCAGCGAGGGCCGCATGTCCGACAGGTCGGAGGCGATCGGGTTGGCCAGCGCCAGTTCCGGCTTGCCGCCGCCGAAATGAACCGCCTCATCCTGCGCAATGAAGGACCAGGTCACCGCCTCGACGAGGCCGCGCGCGGCCAGCGTGCGCTTGGCCAGCCTTGTGCGCTTCTGCAACACGGTCAGCACCGGCTTCGGCACTTCATCGACGAGGCGCGGGAACGGAACGGCGTCCACCCGGTCGAGCCCGGCAATGCGGACGATTTCCTCGACCAGATCGGCCTTGCCCTCGATGTCGCCGCGCCAACTCGGCGGCGAGACGCGGACACGGTCGCCCGCTCCCGACACATGGAATCCGAGGGCGGTCAGCGCCAGCTTCATCTCCGGAACCGGGAGCGAAAGTCCCGTGAGCCGCTTTACCTCCGTCCAGGGAAAATCAATGAACCGGCTGGTGTCCGGCGGCGCGCCGGCGACGACCATCTCGGAGGCTTCGCCGCCGCACAGGTCGATGATCATCTGAGTGGCAAGATCGAGACCGGGCAGGCAGAAGTCAGGATCGACGCCCCGCTCGAAACGGTAGCGTGCATCGGAATTGATGCCGAGGGCGCGGCCCGTGCGGGCGGTGGTGAGCGGGTCCCAGAGTGCGCTCTCGACCAGCACATCGGTGGTGGTCTCCGAGCAGCCGGAGGCCTCGCCACCCATGATGCCGGCGAGCGATTCCACACTCCTGTCATCGCAGATCACCACATGATCATCGCTGAAGCTGTAGGTCTTGCCATCCAGCGCCAGCATGCTCTCGCCGGCCCGCGCGCGGCGCACGACGATATTGCCATGCACCTTGGCCGCGTCGAAGACGTGCAGCGGCCGGTTCATGGCGAAGGTCATGAAATTGGTGACATCGACCAGCGCGTTGATCGGCCTGAGCCCGATGGCCTTGAGGCGCGCCTGCACCCAATCCGGCGAGGGGCCGTTCCGGACGCCGCGGATCAGGCGCATGGCGAAGGCAGGGCAAAGATGCCGGTCAGCAGCGTCGAAATCGAGTGTCACGGACACGGGACAGGGAAAGGCGCCCTTCACCGGCCTGACATTGACATGCCTGAGTTCGCCAAGCCCCGCCGCCGCAAGATCGCGGGCGATGCCGTGGATGCCGAGCGCGTCAGCCCGGTTCGGCGTCACGGCAATCTCGATCACGGGATCGCCCAGGCCCGCCCATTCCGCATAGCTGGAGCCGACGGGCGCGTCATCAGGCAAGTCGATGATGCCGTCATGGTCGTTGGACAGCTCAAGCTCGGCGGCCGAACAGAGCATGCCGTTGGACTCGACGCCGCGGATCACGCCCTTGCCGAGGGTGATGTCCTTGCCGGGGATATAGGTGCCGGGGGGCGAGAACACGCTCTTCATGCCGGTGCGGGCATTGGGGGCGCCGCAGACCACCTGCACGGGTTCCCCTGCCCCGGTATCGACCATGCAGACGCGCAGGCGGTCGGCATTGGGATGCTGCTTCGCCTCGATCACATAGGCGATGGTGAAGGCAGCCAGCGATTTCGCCTTGTCATCGACGCCTTCGACCTCAAGGCCGACCTTGTTGAGCGCGTCACAAATCTCGTCGACCGACGCGGAGGTGTCGAGGTGGTTCTTCAGCCAGGAGAGGGTGAATTTCATCGGACGTCCTTGGGCGGTCTGGTCTTGGGTCTTCCACGATCCTCATCCTGAGCCTGTCTAAGGAGGAGTTCCAGACAGCGCATCGCTCGGGTTCATCCTTCGGCGGGCTCAGGATGAGGATCTGGCGCTCCATGTGTCATTGCGAGCGCGGCGACGCAATCCAGAATCATCCCGAACCAAGGCTGGATTGCTTCGCTGCGCCTGCAATGCCGGCATCTGAAGCAGACATGTTGCCCGCACTGAAGCGCGCGACGGCCTCGGGCCGGATGCCGCTGATGGTGTGGTGCGGATGTTCGGGCCCCACGAAAATCTCCGGCATGACGCTGAACGGCACGATCCCGCCGCGAAAGGCCTTGCCGTACTTGCCCATGTCCGGATCGGGATCATCGGCCTCGCTATAGCCAACCAGTTCACCATAGCCACCGCCAAGGCTCTGCCCGGCGTCCGTCTCGTCTGCCTCGAAGGCCAGATGCAGGAAGGTCGCTATGCCATAGACGCCGAGACAGCGCTGCGCCCCGCCTTGCCAGGCGATGGCTGCCAGAACCACATCCTCGCCGACATCGAGATCGGCAAATCGCGGCCAGGCCAGCGCCTCCTGCATCACGCCGCGACTGAGCCAGAGCATTTTCTCCTTGAACGGCATGATCGGACCGGCGGGATCGACGAAAGGCCAGTATTCGAGCGTCCGCGCCATCCCCAGTTTGATGGAGAAAGCACGGGCATCACGGGCGAGAAAGTCACGCGCGGCCTGTCGAAGGTTCGTGTCGATATCCGGCGCCGCACGATAGAGGCTGTCATCATCCATTGTGATCGCCAGACGATAATCGACGCGTGCGTGCAGTATCGCGACGGCGCTGGCAAACACCTCTCCGATGCGGGCGTGCGGCACGCTCGGCTCGGCGATCGTCAGGCGACCCGAGGCGATGGACGTCGCGAAACGCTGCTTCAGGCTTTCGATCACGTCCCGGCCATAGGCCTGCGCATAGACGAAGGTGCAGACGCTGAGACCACCCTCTTCCAGCGCCGGAGCGAAGCCGGTCTCGATATCAGCGAGCAGCCGCGTCAGCAGCGCCTCGCGGTTGCGGCTGCAAATGAAAATCGCGATGTCGTGCTTCAAGCAGACAATCCGTCTTTATGCCGAAGGAAATCTTCTGCCCTGACGGGCTGCGCTCGACCAATCTTGAGCGCACGAGCAAGGACATTGGCATAGCCCATCGCGTCATCGATCGCGCGATGGGTGTGCTCGACATCTCCAAGCCAGTCTCTTGGGAAGTCACAATCATCAGCGAGCACGTGATCCCATCCGAAAAGGCCCTGCAGATAACTCTCGATATCCAGACCGTTGCCTGTAAAGACGTGCCGCCCTTCAAAAGGACCACCAAAGACACGCGAGCCAACGAACGTCTTCAGGTATTCATCAATCCAAGAGCCATCAAAGAGCAACGGCCGTGCAGCGAACACCCGTTTGCAGTCAAACCCCTCGACGAACCCCGCAAAGGCTTCGATAGCAACTGCCGGCTCAACGGGGTCAATCGTCGATGCAAAGTAAGCTTCTGGCTGGGTCCGCCACCAACTCATTGTATGTTTATTCGGTTTGCGATCCGGGCGCGGTCTGAGGTTCCGCATGAATGACCCCAGGATTTGCCCGTCATCCGACACTGCCGCCGTAGCAAAACTGATCATCGAGTTTGCAGACGGGTCCGGCCCGTCTGCTTCAATATCCGTGACAAAGTAGACTGCTTTCGCCATGCCTTGCGCCGTCACACACTCAACCCGCCCGCCAGCGTCGGGAAGTCCAGCGGCCTGAAGCCGTAATGCTGCAGCCAGCGCACATCCGCCTCGAAGAAGGGGCGCAGGTCCGGCATGCCGTATTTCAGCATGGCGATGCGGTCGATGCCCATGCCCCAGGCGAAGCCCTGGTAGACATCGGGGTCGATGCCGACATTGCGCAGCACGTTGGGGTGGACCATGCCGCAGCCAAGGATTTCGAGCCAGTCCTCGCCCTCGCCGAAGCGGATTTCGCCGCCCTTGCGCGAGCACTGGATGTCGACCTCGACCGAAGGTTCGGTGAACGGGAAGAATGAGGGACGGAAGCGCATCTTCACGTCCGGCACCTCGAAGAAGGCCTTGCAGAACTCCTGCAGGATCCATTTCAGGTGGCCCATGTGCGAGCCCTTGTCGATGACCAGGCCTTCGACCTGATGGAACATCGGCGTATGCGTCTGGTCGGAATCGCAGCGATAGGTGCGGCCGGGGCAAATCACCCGGATCGGCGGCTTCTGCGCCAGCATGGTGCGGACCTGCACCGGGCTGGTATGCGTGCGCAGGAGCTTGCGTTTGCCGTCCTTGTCAGGCGCAAAGAAGAACGTGTCGTGCATCTCCCGCGCCGGGTGGCCTTCGGGAAAGTTGAGCCGCGTGAAGTTGAGATCGTCCGTTTCGACATCCGGCCCTTCGGCGATCGAAAATCCCATGTCGCCGAAAATGGCGGTGATCTCGTCGATGACCTGGCTGATCGGGTGCAGCCTGCCGCGGGCTTCGGGGCCCTCGCGCATCGGCAGCGAGACGTCGATGCGCTCGGATGCAAGGCGCGCATTCAGCGCAGCGTCGGCCAGAGCCTCCTTGCGCTGGGCCATGGCTGACGAGACACGGTCACGCAGGCCGTTGATCAGCGGGCCCTGCTCCTTGCGCTCGTCGGGCGTCATGCCGCCAAGGGTCTTCAGCAGACCCGAAATGCTCCCCGCCTTGCCCAGCGCGGCGATGCGCACGGCTTCGAGCGAAGCTTCGTCGCCTGCGGCCGCGATGGCGGCAAGCGTGTCGTGTTCAAGCGTTCTGATGTCTGTCATGGGGCCAAGGCTGTCGCAATTCGTGACGCCTCATAGCCGCACTTCAGCGAAGTCTCAATGCCGCGCGGCTCAGTGCCGGGTCGAGAGCGAATAGGCGCCGGCCTTGATCTTGGCGGGCAGGGTTTCGGCGAAGACAGCGGTGGCGTCCTCGCCATAGATCGAGACAAGATCCCGGAAAGCCGCAAACAGCGCTGCATGGGCGAGGCTGTCGCCATCAAGCCCTTCATGCCGTCCGGTCGCAAAAGCCTCATCCACGTAAGAAACAGCGATGCGCCTCAGATCGGCGGCATCCTCATCTTCGGGCCGGGCCATGGCCGGATTGTCATTGGTCAGATTCGACATGGGACTTCGATTTCACTCAACCGCATGAGTGTTAAGTCGGCCACGCGGCCCACGCCAGCGAACCCTTTAAGGAAGGTTAATTTCATTGTTGAAGTTGTGCATAACTAGCCGCCAAAGCGGCTGGCCAGACGGCGCGATACGGCCTCGCCATCCTGTGAGAGGCGCGCGGAGACCTCCTGGGCGGCGCTGGTGCAGGCGCGGTAGGTGAGCGCGAAGCTCCGGAAGCCGCGGTTGTAGGCGCCCGCCAGGCGCTCGCGGCGTCCAGGGGTCGTGCCCTCTGCTCCCATCAGATCCGTCATCCTGACCCGCCACTGCGCCGCCTCCGGGGCGGCGCAGAGCTGGCGCAGGAAGGCGAGCGATCCGATGATCTCGGCAAGCCGGAGCAGGTCCGGCTCATAGGCCGTCGGGGCGGGTTCGGGCGCAGGCGAGGCCTCTTGCGCCGCAGGCGGGCGTGGTCCTTGCGGGCGCGAAGGGGCTTGCTGGGCCATCGCCGCAGCCGGCAAGGCAAGGCACAGGATCAGGGCGAGACCCCGAATCACCGCGCCATCCAGATCGCATGGGCGGCGCGCAGGACGTCGCCCAGTTGCCGCGTGGTCGCCAGACCTCCCAGATTGAACGGATCGGCCCACATCACCGCGCCAGCTTCCGGCCCGGTGCGCGGCTCGCCCCCGGTCCACTCGGCCACGAAGGATGCCACGACGAAATGGTGCGCCACCTTTTCGTCGGCATCGCGATGGATGATCTCGACATGGCGGTTGAAGCCGATGACGCGTGCGGTGACGCCGACCTCCTCGTCCAGTTCGCGCAAGGCGGCTTCCGCCAGCGTCTCGCCCGGTTCGACCTTGCCGCCCGGCAAGGACCAGACATCGGAGGCGGGAGGGCTGGTGCGGGTCGCCAGCAGGACCTTGCCGTCCGCCCTGAACACCGCCACGGAAGCGGCAAGCACCGGGCGGGCGGCTTTCACCGGCGGCGGAAAGGTCAGCAGCCTGAGCCCGTCGGCCATGGCGTCAGCCTCCGGCGCAGGCGCGACGTGCGTTCATCAGACGTGCTGCCCGCCGTTGATGTGCAGTTCGGCCCCGGTCACATAGGACGATGCGCTGGTGCAGAGGAAGTAGATCGCCTTGGCCACCTCTTCGGTCGTGCCGAGACGGCGCAGCGGCAGCTTCTCGACGATCTTGTCGGTGCCGGGAGAGAGGATCGAGGTGTCGATCTCGCCAGGCGAGATCGAGTTGACCCGGATGCCGTGCGGGCCGAAATCCGACGCCATCTCGCGGGTCAGCGACGCCAGCGCAGCCTTCGATGTCGCATAGGCCGCGCCGGCGAAGGGATGCACCTGCGTGCCGGCGATCGAGGTCACATTGACGATGGCCCCCTGCCCGGCCTTGAGCTCATGGAACAGACCGCGCGCGAGCATGATGGGGGCGAAGAAGTTCACCTGAAAGACCCGGCTCCAGTCGTTGAACGAGGTGTCGGCAGCGCCAAGCCGCGAGCCGCCCGGGCCTTTGGGCGAGATGCCGGCATTGTTGACCAGCGCGTTGAGCTTGCCGCCCTCGACCACCAGGCGGCGGCGGATTTCGCCGATGCCGCGCTCGGTGTCGACCGGATCGGCCAGATCGATCTGGACATGGTCGTCAGCGCCCGACGGCCATGGGCACTTGTCGGAAAAGGCCTGGCGCGAACAGGACAGGATGCGCCATCCGGCCATGGCGAACTGCATCACCGTGGCATGTCCGATGCCACGGGAGGCGCCCGTCAACAGCATGACCGGTCGCTTTCCCGCCTCTGTCTTGGGGAAATCGAATTTTGGCATGGCCATCGGGGGTACCTGTCGCATGAGGAATGACTGCTGCTGTAACGAATGTGATCTGATCTACGGATAAAGCCGGGTCTTCGTCCAGTCACCCGACGGCTCCGGACGGCGGAAGACGACCCGATCATGCAGGCGAAACGCGCCGTCCTTCCAGAATTCGATATAGGTGGGCCTGATCCTGATGCCTGTCCAGTGCGGCGGCCGTGGGATATCGCCGATGGCGTATTTCGCCGCGTAGAGGGCCGCAGCCTTCTCCAGCGCGAAGCGGCTTTCCAGCGGACGTGACTGCTGGCTGGCCCAGGCTCCGATCCGGCTGTCGCGCGGGCGCGACTGGAAATAGGCGTCCGCCTCGGCGTCCGTGACCAGTTCGACCGGACCGCGAACCCGGACCTGCCGCCTGAGCGACTTCCAGTGGAACAGGACGGCGGCCTTCATCGAACCGAGGATCTCGTTGCCCTTCTGGCTTTGTGTGTTGGTGTAGAACACGAAGCCGCGCGCATCCAAGCCCTTGAGCAGGACCATACGTACGTTCGGCATACCGTCCGCGTCCGTGCTCGCCAGCGCCATGCCATTCGGATCATTGATCTCGGACGCCTTGGCCTCGCCCATCCAGCTCTCGAACAGGGCGAATGGCTCATCGGCTTCTGTAAAGTCACCCGTCATTAACGCTTCCAATGTCTAATCGGTCAGGGCTTATTTTGTGAGTTGAGTGCTGACGTGTTCGGGCCAGGCAACGCCGTTTCCTATACGTGCTTCGGACGCGTTTGCACACGCCTTGGAACGCGCATCCTGCCAGCCGTGATCGCGGGGGCGCTGACCTCAGCCTGTTCGATCAGCCTGCCGATGCTGTCGCTTTCGGGCAGCAAGGAGCCCGAGCCCGTGCTCACCACCGCTTCGCTGCCCGCGCCGGCTGTTCGCGCCGGCAACGGGCCGTCGCTGTCGGACCATCTCGGCCCCGAGGACCTGCGCCGCGCGACAGGGGCCATGGCGCTGGCGCTGGATCCGCAAGGCAATGGCTCGCCGGTCGCCTGGGACAATGCCGAAAGCAAATCGAGCGGCCGCTTCACGCCTGTCGGCGGGCCCTTCCTGAAGGACTATGATGTTTGCCGCGCCTTCCTGGCCCAGGTCCAGACCCTGATGCAGCGGCAGTCGCTGCAAGGCACGGCGTGCCGGCCATCCGGCGGCCAGTGGGTCATCCACGAGATGAAGCCCTGGAAGGAGCCCGGCTGACCGCCCGCAGCGGCGGACTGTTGCAAACGCGCGACAGTCGCCCCACGTTAGGCTGACGTCCGATCCATGTGAGTCCACGAGCACAGAAGCGCCCATGCGCGATCCCTACACCATTCTCGGCGTGGCCAAATCCGCCAGCGAGTCGGAGGTCAAGAAGGCCTACCGGCGGCTGGCGAAGCTTCACCATCCCGACCGCAACGCCAATGACCCGAAGGCCAAGGAGCGGTTCTCCGAACTGAACAGCGCCTACGAGATCGTCGGCGATGCGGCGAAGCGCGCGCAGTTCGACCGCGGCGAGATCGGCGCCGACGGCAAGCCGAAGTTCCAGGGCTTCGAGGGTTTCGGCGGCGGCGCGCGCCAGCGGGGCGGCTTCGAACAGGGCGGCAGCCCGTTCGGGTCACGCGGCGGCTTCGATCCGGCGGATCTGTTTGGCGACATGTTCGCCGACGCCATGCGCCGCGGCGGCGGCGCCGGCGCGCGGGCGCATCCCAAGGGTCAGGATGTCGAAGCAGTGATGACCGTGACCCTGGCGGACATCGCTTCGGGAACGACGAAGCGGGTCAGGCTCCCGACCGGCCGCGAGGTCGACGTCGGCGTTCCCAAGAGCGTCACCGACGGCAAGGTCATCCGCCTCAAGGGCCTCGGCCATCCCAGCCCGTTCGCCGGCGAGGCGGGCGATGTGCTGCTGACCATCAAGGTGGCAGTCGATCCGCGTTTCACGGTGGAGGGTCGCGACCTTCGGACAAAGATCAGCGTGCCCCTGATCGACGCCGTGCTGGGCGGCACGGTCCGGGTGCCGACGCTGCAGGGCGACGTGGACATGAACCTGCCGGCCATGACCAGTTCCGGACGATCCTTCAGGCTGCGCGGCAAGGGGCTGCCCGGCGACGCCAGCAAGCCGGACGGCGATCTCTACGCATCCGTGGACATCGTGCTTCCCGCTGCCGACGAGGAACTCACAGCCCTCATGCGGCGGCGGCGCTGACCGCTTCAACACAGCTTTGTGGCCGGTGACGCACAAAGATGTGTGTCCGGTCTTGTCGGCGTGCGCCCCCAAAGCTAAGAGCGAGGCTTGACGTGATCGTTTACAGCTAAACCAAACGGACGACCCACATGACAGTCGGACATGGCGTTCTCAAGGGCAAGCGTGGCCTGATCATGGGCGTGGCGAACAATCGCTCCATTGCCTGGGGCATCGCCAAGGCCTGCGCCGATCAGGGCGCGGAACTCGCGTTCACCTATCAGGGCGATTCGCTGAAGAAGCGCGTCGAGCCGCTGGCCAAGGAGGTCGGCGCCATCGTCGTCGGGCATTGCGACGTGACCGACGAGAGTACCATCGACGCGGTGTTCGCCGAAGTGGCGCGCACCTTCGGCAAGATCGATTTTCTTGTCCATTGCATCGCCTTCGCCGACAAGAACGAATTGACCGGGCGCTATGTCGACACCAGCGCCGCCAACTTCAGCCAGTCCCTGCTGATCTCCTGCTACTCCTTCACCGCCATCGCGCAGCGCGCCGAAAAGCTAATGACCGAGGGCGGCTCGATGGTGACGCTCACCTATTACGGGGCAGAGAAGTGGATGCCGCACTACAATGTCATGGGTGTGGCGAAGGCGGCGCTCGAAGCCTCGGTGCGCTATCTCGCCGCCGATCTCGGGCCGCAGAACATTCGCGTCAACGCGATTTCAGCGGGGCCGATCAAGACGCTCGCCGCCTCAGGCATCGGCGACTTCCGCTACATTCTGCGCTGGAACGAGTACAACGCGCCGCTGCGCCGGACGGTGACCATCGAGGAGGTCGGCGAGACCTGCGTCTATCTTGTCTCCGACTGGTCACGCGGCATGACCGGGGAGATCCTGCATGTCGACGCCGGCTACCATGTCGTGGGCATGAAGAACCCGACCGCCCCGGACATCACGCTCGACAAGGGCGAGTGACAGGCAGGCCAGACCATCATCGCGCGTCCGCCCCGGAGGCCAGCACGAATGACTTCTTACCGCCTGCCCAAGGGGTTGACGCTCTATCTGATCCGCCACGGCGAAACAGACTGGAACGCCGAGGGGCGTCTCCAGGGCGGGCGCGACATTCCGCTGAACGATGTCGGCCGGGTTCAGGCCGAGGAGGCCGGGCGCAAGCTGCGAGAGGCAGCCCGTCACGCCGAGGATCTCGACTATCTGTGCTCTCCGCTCAGCCGCGCACGCGAAACCATGGAGATTGCCCGGCGCGCGATGGGGCTGCATCCGACCTACTACAAGACGGACGATCGGCTGCGGGAACTGACTTTCGGCAGCTGGGAGGGCATGACCTGGCGCGAGGTCAGGGCCAGCGCGCCTCAGGCCGCGCGCGAGCGCGAGGCCGACAAGTGGCACTATGCGCCCCCGCTGGGCGAAAGCTACGAGATGCTGCTGGCGCGCACGATGCCGGTTTTCGGGCAGATCAGCCGTGACACGGTGATCGTCAGCCATGGCGGCGTGATGCGCGTCGCTTTCGCCGGGTTCGGCTTCGAGACCAAGGGCGTGGCGGAGGATCTCGACATCTGGCAGGGCCGGATCGTCATCGTCACCAGCGACGGATACCGCTGGTACTGAAGCCGCAGAAGCGCTGCATTCGGTCCCTCGGCATCGGGTTTTGCACGGCGAACGTTAACGCTGAAGCCATTCGCCGCATTGCGTTCACTAGCGGTTCAGTACACTTCTTGTTAAGCACAACATGGGGTTCATGCGGGCAACGGTCGGCATGGCGTGCGTGACGTGTCTGCGCGCGAAGCCACAACAGGGAGAGATGCCGGCGGCAACGAACAATGCGGGACACTCCCCGCGTGACGGTTACTCTGGCCCTTTGGTGCGATGAACGAAGTTGTGAAGTTTCCGCCCGTCACGTTTCCTGACCAGCAGGTTGCTGCCCTGTTCGGGGCCGAGCGGCCCGACCTGCTTCGTGACGAGGTTCTCGGCGATATCTTCGCCGAAACCGTCCGGACGCGCCCCTCGCACGTGGCCATGCGCGACGCGGACCGCGCGCTGACCTATGCCGATGTGTGGGCGCAAGCCAGCGCAATGGCGCGCGGGCTTGTCAGCAAGGGCGTCGGCACGGGATCGGTGGTCGGGCTGTGGATGCCACGGGGCATCGAACTTCTGGTGACGCAGATTGCGATCACCCTGTCGGGCGCGGCCTGGCTGCCTTTCGACGCGGACGCGCCGGTCGACCGGGTCGCGACGTGCCTGCAGGACTGCGCGGCGGCAGGGCTGGTCACCTCGGAGGCGAATGCCGCCAAGGCCGAGGAGGCGGGTGTCGCCATCTGGACGCCGGGTCTGCTCAACGCCAGCGACGACGGCAAGGAGCTGGCGCCCCGCGCCGCCGGACTCACGCCCGCTGATCCGGCCTACATGATCTACACCTCGGGTTCGACCGGCAAGCCGAAGGGCATTGTCATCAGCCACCGCAGCATCTGCCATTTCCTGCGCTCGGCCAACGAGGTCTACGGGTTCAACGGCTCAGACGTGGTCTTCCAGGGCGCATCGGTCGCCTTCGACCTGTCGATGGAGGAAATCTGGGTTCCCTACCTCGCCGGAGCCACGCTCTTTGTCGCCACGCCGCAGATCATGGGCGACATCGAGAACCTGCCCGATGTGCTGGAGCGCGCCGGCGTTACCGTGATCGATACGGTTCCAACGCTGCTCGGCGTGCTGCCGCGCGAGGTTCCGACGCTGCGGATCATCATTCTCGGCGGCGAGGCCCTGCCCCCTGCGATCGTGCAGAAATGGGCGAAGCCGGGCCGCAGGCTGTTCAACACCTATGGACCGACCGAGGCGACCGTCGTTGCGACCGTGGCCGAACTGACTGCGGGCGACGTGGTGACGATTGGCAGGCCAATTCCGAACTACACCTGCTTTGTCGTGTCCGAGGCCGGGCAGATCTGCAAACCGGGCGAACAGGGCGAGTTGTGGATCGGCGGGCCGGGCGTGGCCACAGGCTATCTGGCTAGGCCGGACCTGACGGACGAAAAATTCGTCGCCAACAGCTTCGGCGGTGGTGGCCGGCTTTACCGCTCGGGCGATGCGGTCAGCCTGGACGCGGCCGGCAACATCGCGTTTCACGGCCGCATCGACGACCAGATCAAGATCCGCGGCTTCCGTGTTGAACTCGGCGAGATCGAGTCGAAGCTCACCGACGAGCCGGGCATCGCGCAGGCGGCCGTGGTGCTGCGGCAGGATGACGGCATCGACAAGCTGGTCGCCTTCGTGGTGGCCGAACCGGGCGTATCGATCGACCGCAACGCGCTCCGCTCGGCGCTCAGGGCGAAGTTGCCGCCCTACATGATCCCTGGCCACTGGGAACAGGTGATCGAGCTGCCGCGGCTGGCGGCCTCCGGCAAGGTGGACCGCAAGGTGCTGAAAGCGGCGCCGCTGACCGTGACGCCGGCCTCGACCGTACAGGCCCCGCCGGAGACGCCGACAGAGGCCGTTCTGCTGGAGGCGGCCAAGCCGCTGTTCAAGGGCCAGGCCATCGCCTTTGATGTCGATTTCTTCACCGAGATGGGCGGGCACTCGCTGATCGCGGCGCAGTTCATCTCTGCCGTGCGCCAGTCCCCCGATCATGCCATGATCACGCTGCAGGATGTCTACAACCTGCGCACCCTGCGTGCGATGGGGGCGGCGCTCGACGAACGCATCGCAGCCTCCGGCGGCGGCGGGCCGAAAGACCTGTCCTTCGAACCTCCGCCCTTCTGGCGGCGCTTCTGGTGCGGCGTGGCGCAGGCGGCCGCAATGCCCTTCATTCTCGGGCTCGTGACCATCCAGTGGCTTGGGCTGTTCCTGTCTTCGATTTTCCTGATCAAGGGCGGGACATCGATCTGGCAGGAAATGGCGATCCTTTGCGGCATTTATGTCACGCTCAATCTGGCCGTGAAGTGCACGATTATCGCACTGAAATGGCTGATCATCGGGCGCACGAAGCCGGGCGTCTATCCGCTCTGGGGCGCGTACTACTACCGCGTCTGGCTGGTCTCCCGTCTTGTGCAGACGACGACGCCGAAATTCCTGCAGATGTCGCCGCTGATGCGGGTCTGGATCAGGCTCCTTGGAGGCAAGGTGGGCAAGGACTCCGTCATCGCCGAATTCGAGGCCGGAGCATGGGACCTGGTCAGCATCGGCGAACGCGTCTCGACCGGCTCGAAGGTGAAACTCGCCAATGTCGAGTATACCGGCAACCAGATGATCATCGCGGCGGTCGAGATCGGCGATTACGCCTATATCGGCAATGCCGTGGTGCTGTCGGGCGGGTGCGTCGTCAAGGAAGGCGTCGAGCTCAAGGACCTGACCTGCGTGCTGCCCGATCAGGTCGTGCCGGCCTGGGAAATCTGGGATGGCTCGCCGCCGCGCAAGATCGGCATGGTCGACCGCGCCAGCCTGCCCGAGCATCCGGATGTGCCGCGCTGGCAGCGCTTCTTGCTCGGCTGCGGCTATTTCGTGGCCTACACGCTTCTGCTGATGGTCGGATTGGTGCCGATCTTCCCCGCCTTCTATGTGCTTTACAATCTCGACGCCTGGGTTGGTGGCGAGCTGGACTACATCATCGCGTGGTCGGACCTGCTGTTCTACACATGGCCGACGGCGCTGATCCTGATCGCTGTCTCCATGGCCATCGTCATCGCGATGCGCTGGGTCATCCTGCCCAGGGTGCGGGCCGGGACCTATTCCATCTATTCGCTCTTCTATTTCCGCAAATGGTGCATGGCGCTGTGCACCGAGGTGGTCCTGGAGACCCTGAACTCGCTCTTCGCCACCGTGTACATGCGCTACTGGTACCGCATGATGGGCGCCAAGATCGGCAAGGGGTCCGAAATCTCGACCAACCTTGCCGGCCGTTACGATCTTGTCGACATCGGCGCCGGCAACTTCATCGGCGACGAGGCCATCTTCGGCGACGAGGAAGTCCGCAACGGCTACATGACGCTGGGCACGGTGAAGACCGGCGACCGCGTGTTCTTCGGCAATGCCGCAATCGTGCCGGCCGGATCGGTGATCGAGGACGGCGCGCTGATCGGCGTGAAATCGAAGATGCCGGACAGCCTGCACGTCAAGAAGGACGAGACCTGGTTCGGCTCACCGGCGATCAAGCTTCCGGTGCGCCAGCGCGTCAATCTCGGCGCATCGGCGACCTATGAGCCGCCCTTCCGTATGAAGCTCTGGCGCGCGACCTTCGAGGCGATGCACACATCACTGCCGACAGCGCTGTTCATCATGATGGGCTACATGACCGCCGACACGATCGAGGGTCCGATCACCGACGGCGACTACCTGACAGCGGTCGGAATCTTCCTCGCGGCGGGTGTGGTCATCGCGATCTCGCTGATCTGCGTCTCGGTCGCCTTCAAGTGGATCATGATGGGCGTCTACAAGCCGGTGATGAAGCCGATGTGGTCGTGGTGGGCGATGCGCACCGAGGCCTGTGCCGTGCTCTATGGCGGCCTCGTCGGCAAGGCCTCGCTTGAGTATATGCGCGGCACGCCGTTCCTGCCCTGGGCGCTGAAACTGTTCGGCACCAAGGTTGGCAAGGGGGTCCTGATGGACTGGACCGATGTGACCGAGTTCGACTGCATCACGCTGGGCGACTACTGCGTCATCAATGCCCATTCCTGCCCGCAGACCCATCTTTACGAGGATCGGGTCATGAAGGTCGGCCGCATCGAGATCGGACGCGGCGCCACCATCGGATCCGGCTGCACGATCCTCTACGACACCAAGATCGGCGAATTTGCCCGTATCGAGCCACTGACGCTGGTGATGAAGGGCGAGCAGATCCCGCCGCACTCGATGTGGCAGGGCGCGCCGGCCGTGCCACACATCCCGCATGTGAAACATGCGGAGAAGGTCGCGGCCTGACAACAGTGCCGGGCTGTCAGTCCACCGTCCGGGGCAGTGTCTCCTGAAAGGCGATCGCCTCGCCCATCGCCGGCGTCACCAGATCGTCTTCCCACATCACCTGGTGGCCGCGCACGAAGGTGCCGATCGGCCAGCCCGTGACAGTGACGCCGTCATAGGGCGTCCAGCCGCATTTCGAGGCGATCCAGTCATTGGTGATGGTGCGCTGGCGCTTGAGGTCGACCACGGTGAAATCGGCATCGTAGCCCACCGCGATCCGTCCCTTGCGCGCCATGCCGAACAGCCGGTTCGGGCCGTGGCTGGTCATGTCGACAAAGCGCTCGAGGCTCATCATGCCGTTGTTGACGTGGCTGAGCATGATCGGCACCAGCGTCTGAACCCCGGTCATGCCCGAATTCGTGGCCGGATAGGCGTGGCTCTTCTCTTCATGGGTGTGCGGCGCATGATCCGAGCCGAGGATGTCGGCGACGCCGTTGACGACACCCTTCCAGATGCCCTTGCGGTGGCTTTCGTCGCGCACCGGCGGGTTCATCTGCGCGTAGGCGCCAAGCCGCGCATAGCAATCGGGCGCATGGAGCGTCAGGTGGTGCGGCGTGACCTCGACGGAGGCGACATCCTTGTGGTCCTTCAGAAAGACCATCTCGTCGGCGGTCGAAATGTGCAGAACGTGGATGCGGGCGCCGCAGGCGCGCGCGATCCGGACCAGCCGCCGCGTGCAGTTCAGTGCAACCTCGGGCGAGCGCCAGACAGGATGCGAGGACGGGTCGCCGGGAACCCTGAGCGGCATGCGCTCGCGCAGCATCATCTCGTCTTCGGAGTGAAAGGCCGCGCGGCGCGAGGTGCGGCGCAGGATCTCCGTCACGCCTGCATCATCCTCGACCAGAAGCGCGCCGGTCGAAGACCCCATGAAGACCTTGATGCCTGCCGCCGCCGGCAGGCGCTCAAGCTCCGCCACATGCCTGGCATTCTCGTGCGTGCCGCCGACATAGAAGGCGAAATCGCAATGCATGCGGTGATGGGCAGCCTTCACCTTGTCGGCCAGCGCCTCGGGCGTCGTGGTCAACGGATTGGTGTTCGGCATCTCGAAGACGCCGGTGACCCCGCCCATCACTGCGGCGCGCGAGCCGCTTTCGAGGTCTTCCTTGTGGGTGAGGCCGGGCTCGCGGAAATGCACCTGGGTGTCGACAACGCCGGGCAGCACGTGCAAACCGCGACAGTCGACAACCTTGCCAGCTGAGGCGCGCGTTAGGTCGCCGATGGCCGCAATACGCCCGTCCGTCACGCCGATGTCGCGCAGATCGGTGCCATCATGGTTGACCACAATGCCGCTGCGCAGGATCAGATCGAAAGCCTGGGTC
The DNA here is from genome assembly GCA_027483505.1 of Hyphomicrobiales bacterium. GTDB lineage: Bacteria > Pseudomonadota > Alphaproteobacteria > Rhizobiales > Beijerinckiaceae > Allobosea. Next base: position 422 of record JAIXUP010000033.1, on the reverse strand, counting down.
ATCTTGCAATCCCGTCGCGCATGCCGTGCGTTGGAAACTAGCTCATAAGCCGCCCTGGCCACATCGCAAACAGGGTATGGCGGACTTGCATCGCTCACAGACGCGCTTGCCTCGCCCCGGAGTTTCTGCCATAGACCGGCCTTCGTTGAACCGCCCGGCTCATTCAGGGCTGCCGTGGCGGTTCTTTTGTTGGCTCGACCAATATCTCAAGAGACGGTCGCAAGACCGCGACAGGAGCTGAAATGCCCAAGCTGAAAACCCATTCGGGTTCAAAGAAACGCTTCAAGATCACGGCAAATGGCTCGATCAAGTATGCCCAGGCCGGCAAGCGCCACGGCATGATCAAGCGGACGACCAAGCAGATCCGGAACCTGCGCGGCACCAATGTGCTGTTCAAGACCGATGGTGACAACATCATCAAG
>JAIXUP010000019.1 GCA_027483505.1 Hyphomicrobiales bacterium | reverse complement strand
GGGCGGCGCGGGCGGCGCCGGGCCGGGCGGCTTCGCTGTCGGCGGCGGCGGCGGCGGCGGCGCGGGCGGCTGGGGCGTGGTCGGGAACGGGGCGATCACGATCACGCTTGGCGCGGGCGATGTCGCGACAGGCGGGGCAGGCGGCGTCGGCGGCGCGGGCGGCGGCGACGGCGGCGGCGGCGGCGGCGGCGTGGGCGGCGGCGGCGGATCCGGCGGCCTTGGCGCGTTTTTCAATGTCGGCGGGGGCACGCTGACCAACGCCGGCGCGATCACCGGCGGCGCGGGCGGGGCCGGCGGCGCGGCGCCTGGTAATGGCTTCGGCGGCGCGGGCGGCGCCGGCGGCGCGGGTGTTGTGGCCATCACCGGCACGACGACCCTCACCAGTACCGGCACGATCACCGGCGGCAATGGCGGCGCGGGCGGGATCGGCACGGCAGGGAACGGCGCCCTCGCGCTTGGCGGCGTGGGCCTGATTGGGGCCGGGATTACGCTCAACAACGCCGGCGGCACGATCTCCGGCGGCCTCGCCGGCGGCGGCGGCGCGCGAGCTTTCGCGCTCGATCTGTCCGGCACGAACTCGATCACGGCCATCGGCACGCTGAACGGCGGCGTGAACATCTCCGGGGGCACGACGACGTTCAACCTCGCGACGGATCAGTCACTCGCGAACATCATCTCGGGCTCAGGCTCGCTCACCAAGGCGGGTGCGGGAACGCTGACGCTGAGCGGCGCCAACACCTATTCGGGCGGCACGACCATCAGTTCAGGAACGCTGGTCGCGGGCAACGCGTTGGCCGTTGGCACGGGTCAAGTGACCTTCGCAGCCAATGGCGCACGGCTTGTGGCCGACTACGACGGCACGCTGGCGAACGCCTACAGAGTTGACCCAGGCGTCTCTGCGACGATCGGGGCGGCGGCGGGGCGGACCGTGACCCTGACGGGCAATATCATCGTGGATCAAGGCTCCCTGCGTTTCGGCTCGGCGACGGAGACGGGGACGCTTATCTGGCAAACAGGTGCTGGGTCAGGTATCGTCGGTGGAGTCACCAGCGTGTCGGTTGACGGCGGCACGCTGCGGCTCGGTGCCGGCACCCTCCCGGCAGCGACATACCTTTCTTTCATCGGCACGTCTGGCGGCGGGGTCAATGTCGCCACCGGCGCAACTCTGGATTTCAACGGCCTCAGCGGCACCACGCGCCAGTTGACCGGCGGCGGAACCATAACTGCAGGGGCGGCTGCGGCGACGCTGACGACAAACAATACGGCCGCCAACACGACCTTTTCCGGCGTGATGCAGGACGGTGCGGGCGTGCTCTCCCACACGCATACCGCCGGCACGCTGACGCTGACCGGCGCCAACACCTATTCGGGCGCGACGACGATCTCGGCCGGCACGCTCGCCGCCGGCGGCGCGGCCAACCGGTTCAGCGCCAACAGCGCTCACAATCTTTCCATCGCAGGCGCGACACTCGATCTCGGCGGCTTCAGCCACACGATCGCCTCGCTGGCGGGCGTCGCGGGCACGATCGTGACGAACAGCGGCGTCGGGGCAGCGACGTTGACGGCCGGGGGCAACAACACGTCGAACACTTTTTCAGGCGTCATCGAGGATGGCGTGGGCGGCATCGCGCTGACCAAGACCGGAAACAACTTCCTGATCCTGGTCGGCACGAACACCTATAGCGGCGTCACCACGATCTCCGATGGCATCCTCCAGGTGGGCATTGGGGGCACAACAGGCACGCTCGGCACGGGCAATGTCAATCTGACGGACGCAACCAGCAGGCTGGCTTTCGCCCGCACCGACACGCTGACGGTCGGCAATGTGATCACCGGCACGGGCGTGGTTAACCAGAACGGCACGGGCATGACGGTGTTGACCGGGGCGAGCGGCGCCTTTGCGGGCACGACGAATGCCAACGTTGGCATCCTGCGGGTTACCGGCACGCTGGGTTCGGCGGCCTCGACGCTGAACGTCAATGCGGTCGGCACGCTGCAGGGCACGGGCACGGTGGGCGGCAATGTGAACGTGCTGGGCGGCACGCTGGCCGCCGGCGCAAGCCCCGGCACGCTGACCATTGCGGGCAACCTCGCGCTGAATGGCGCGTCAGTCTCGGCCTTCGAGCTTGGGCAGGCCAATGCCATCGGCGGGGCCAACAACGACCTGATCAATGTCGGCGGCAACCTGACACTGGATGGCACGCTGAACGTGGCCTCGGTGGCGCCGGGCTTCTCGAACGGCCTCTACCGGCTGTACAATTTCGGCGGGACGCTGACCAACAACACGCTGGACATCGGCACGCTGCCGGCAGGCTTCACGGCAGCAGGCACGCCGGTGACGGTGCTCACCAATGTCAACGGCCAGGTAAACCTGCAGGTGGGCGCGGTCACCGACCAGTTCTGGGATGGCGCCGGCCCGGCGGGCAACGGCGTGATCAATGGCGGGGCCGGCACGTGGAACGCCGCCAACACCAACTGGACGGATTCGCCGGGGGGCAACTTCAACACCACCTGGCGCGGCGTGAACGGGACGTTCTCGGGCGCTGCCGGGGGCGCGGTCGATGTGGTCGGGGCGCAGGCCTTCCAGCAGCTCAACTTCACCACGGCGGGCTATACCCTGGGCGGGGCGGGCAGCCTCACGACCACGGGCGGGTTCAGCATCATCAACACAGCGGTGGACGCCGCGATCAATGTGGCGATCACGGGGGCTGGCGGTCTGACCAAGACTGGGGCGGGCGTGCTGTCGCTCGGCGGGGTCAGCATCTATGGCGGTGCGACCGAGATCACGGCGGGCACGCTGCGCACGACGATTGCAAACGCATTGCCGACCAACACCGCCGTGACGGTCTCGACCGGCGCGACCTTCGATCTTTCCGGCAACAACCAGACCATCGGCTCGCTGGCCAGCGCCCCTGGCGGCACGGGCGCTGTCACACTTGGCGCAGCGACACTGACCACCGGCGGCAACAACGCCTCCACGACCTTCGCCGGCATCATCTCCGGCTCGGGCGGGCTGACCAAGGCGGGGACGGGCATCTTCACGCTCTCGGGGGCGAACAACTACACCGGCGTGACCACGATCAATGCGGGCTCGCTGCAGGTCGGCGCGGGCGGCACGCTCGGCACGGGCAATGTGGTCAACAACGCAACGCTGGCCTTCAACCGTTCGGACACGATCACGGTCGCCAACGCGATTTCCGGCACTGGCGCAGTCGACCAGACCGGCTCGGGCACGACGACACTGGCCGGGGCGAACAACTATACCGGCACGACCACCATCACCGCCGGCGCGCTGCAGGTCGGCGCGGGCGGCACGGTGGGCACGCTCGGCACAGGCAATGTCGTCAACAACGCCACGCTGACCTTCAACCGTTCGGACGCGATCACGGTCGCCAATGCAATCTCCGGAACGGGTGCGGTCAACCAGATCGGCTCTGGCACGACGACGCTTACGGGCATCAACTCCTATTCGGGCGGCACGACGGTCAACGCCGGCACGCTGCGCGGCGCGATGGGTGCGATCCAGGGCAATATCGCTGTCGGAGCCGGCGGCACGCTGGCCGTGGACCAGGCGACGGGCGCGACCTTCGGCTCGGTGCTGTCTGGTGCCGGTGTGTTCAACAAGCTCGGCGCAGGCCGTCTCGACATGACAGCCACCAACCTCTTCTCCGGCACGACGAACATCATCGCCGGCAATCTCGCCGTGAACGGCGCGCTGGGCGGGTCTGTCATCGTCGGAACCGGCGCGGTCCTGAGTGGCACGGGCACGGTCGGTACTGTTTCGGTGAATTCGGGCGGCACTCTGGCGCCCGGCAATTCGGTCGGCACGCTGAATGTCGCCGGCAATCTCACCCTCGGCGCAGGTTCCTCCTTCGAGGTCGAGGCCAACCCGACGGCAGCCGACCGCGTCAACGTCACGGGGGCAGCGTCGCTCGCGGGCCGCCTCTCGATCACACCTGCGGCCGGCGCGTATGCGTTCTTCACGCGCTACACATTGATCAGCGCGGCTGCGGGGCGCACGGGCACGTTCGACAGCACCGTCTACAATGCGTCGTTCGGGGCTGCCATCCGCCCGACGGTGTCCTATGACGCCAACAACGTGTTCCTGACGCTGAATCCGAATGCGGTCCAGCCTCTGTTGGGCGCAGCGCCGGTGTCGGTCAACATCGCCAACACCATCAGCGGCTTTGACCGCGCGGTCCAGGCGCTGGAGCTGAACGTGCTGCCCTTCACGCCCCTGTTCAACCTGCCGGCCGCACAGATACCCGGCGCCATGAACCAGCTCAGCGGCGAGGCCCATGCCACGCTGGCAGGGCGCGCCATCGAAGATTTCCGGCTGGTGCGCGAGGCCGTTCTGAAGCAGGGCGGCGTCGCCCTGCCACAGGGCTACCATCTCTGGGGCCAGGCCTTCAGCAACTTTGGCCATGTCAGATCCGACGGCAACGCTTCGGCTGCACGCACCTCGACCGGCGGGTTTGTGATCGGGGCGGAAGCTGCCACGGGCAGCGGCATGAAGGTGGGCGCCTTCGGCGCGTTCACCTCCACCTCGCTGCGCGCGTCCGGCGTCGGCTCAACCGGCACCGCGCAGAACGTCCAGGCCGGCGTCAACGCCGCAGGCCAGTTCGGTGCGCTTGGCGTGCGGGCCGGAGCATCCTACGGCGACATCGAGGCCAGGCTGACACGCCGTGTCGCCTTCACCGGCTTCGCCGACACGCTCACGTCGACCAATCGTCACAAGGCAGCCCAGGCATTTGCCGAGACTGCGTGGATGTTCGGTACAGCCGAGCGTTCCGTGGAGGCCTTTGCCCAGCTCGCGGGTCTGAAATTCTGGGGCGACAGCTTCGCCGAAAGTGGCGGCGCGGCGAGGCTGGAGGGCCGCGTCAAGGACGCCAGCCTCGGCTACACCACGCTCGGCGCGCGCGGCGTGTATGTCATCGTGACGGAGGGCGGGTCGAAAATCACCCTGAAGGGTTCGGCTGGATGGCGTCACAGCTTCGGCGATGTGCTGCCGTCTTCGACCTTGCGCTTCGCCGGAACCCGGCAAGCGTTCCAGACTTCCGGCGTGGCGACGGGCCGGAACGCTGCCGTGATCGAGGCCTCGGCCGACTGGGCGCTGGCCCCGAATGTCTCCCTGGGGCTCAGCTATTCCGGCATCCTCGCGACCCGCGCCTCCGAACACGCCTTCAAGGGACAGTTCGCAGTGAGGTTCTGACGCGCTGGAACCACTGTTTTCTGAACGTTCCCGTTTCGTCGGGAGCGGATCACACGCTGACGCCGGCTGCGGCGGAAAGATCGACGGACAGGCCCTCAACGCAGGACTTGGATTGCAGTCCTGAACGCAAGGGCGAAAAGCGCGCGGCTCAAGAGTCGTGCGGTGGACGTGCTGACGGTCGTTGAGACCTTCTCGTGCGTTCCGGCGGCTCTGGCTCGCCGACTGCGCCTGCATCCGGTCACGTACCGGGCAGCCCAGCCCTGTCGGGGGCCATGACGTCGTCGAGGACCGCGCCGATGAGAGCAGAGATGCCGGATGCTCAACATGATCGACGGCTTCATCGAAAGCTTCAACGCCCGTCTCAGGGACAAAACTCCCGACGGAGAAATCTTCTACTCGCACTCCAAAGCTGCTTGACACCCGCATGCCAGACTGGCCGCAAAGGAAGGCCCTTCCCGGAGTCGCCTTTGGGAGCGCGATAACCTTCTGAAGCCGTTCATGCAGCGCTCAGTCGCTGGATCAACAGCGGCTTCCGGCGATCCGCGACGCCCGGCGATGCCAGACGTCTTTACGCAGGCTTTATGCTGCGCCGCTGACTTCCGTCTCGCGCCTTTGCGCGGTTCTTGAGTATTGGACGGCTTCCTCATGTTTCGGGAGCGTGCCCATGGGCGATCTTCTCTTTCTGGCGTTGGGTCTCGGGGCGTTCGGGCTGTTTGCCGCCTATGCTGCCTTCTGCGCGCGGGTCTGACGCCATGCCTGACCTCATGCTTGGCGGCATCGTTGCCGCAGCCCTGTTTGGTTATCTGGTCTTCGCGCTGCTCGCGCCTGAGAAATTCTGAAGGCGACGCGACCATGACCATCTCAGGCTGGGCGGAAATCGCCTTCATCCTTGCGCTCGTTGTGGCGACCGCACCGCCTCTGGCGGCCTACATGGCACGCGCTTTTGCTGGTGATCGGACCTTTCTGTCACCGGTCCTGGCGCCTGTGGAGCGTGGCTTCTTTGCCGCCGCCGGGGTTGACCCCGCCAAAGGGCAGGACTGGCGGCGTTACCTGCTCGCCATGCTGGTCTTCAATGCGACAGGTTTCGTGCTGCTCTATGCCATCTTGCGACTGCAGCATCTGTTGCCGCTGAACCCGGCAGGCCTGCCGGCGCTGACCGATCACCTCGCCTTCAACACAGCCGTCAGTTTCGTGACCAACACGAACTGGCAGTCCTATGGCGGCGAGACCACCATGAGCCTGTTCAGCCAGATGGCCGGGCTGACGGTGCAGAACTTCGTGTCGGCTGCAACGGGCATTGCGCTGGCGCTGGCGGTGGTGCGGGCCTTCGCCTCCAAGGGAACGGCCGACCTCGGCAATTTCTGGGCGGACCTGACGCGCACCGTGCTTTACGTGTTCCTGCCGGCCTGCCTTGTGATGGCGCTCGCCTTCGTGGCGCTCGGCGTGCCGCAGACGCTGCAGGCCTCTGCATCGGCCGCCACACTCGAGGGCGCGCAGCAGACGTTGAGTCTGGGCCCGGTCGCCTCACAACTGGCCATCAAGCAGCTCGGCACGAATGGCGGCGGCTTCTTCAACGTCAACTCCGCGCATCCCTTCGAAAATCCGAACGCCTGGACCAACCTGATCTCGATCTGGGCGATCCTGGCGCTGGCCTTCGCCCTGCCGCTCGTCTTCGGACGGATGGTCGGGGACAAACGTCAGGGATGGGCCCTTTTCGCCGCGATGGGCGTGATCCTGCTTGCCGGCGTTGCGGGCGCCTACTGGGCCGAAAGCGGGGGAAACCCGATCGTGCAGGGGCTGGGCGTCGCAGCCGGCCCAGGCAACATGGAGGGCAAGGAGGTCCGCTTTGGCGTCGACATGTCCGCGCTCTGGGCGGCGGCGACGGCTGGCACCTCGAACGGCTCGGTCAACGCCATGCATGCGAGTTTCACCCCGCTGGGCGGACTTGTGCCGATGTTCCTGATCCAGCTCGGTGAAGTGGCACCGGGCGGGGTCGGCTCGGGGCTTTACGGCATGATCGTCTTCGCCGTGCTCGCTGTGTTCGTCGCCGGGCTCATGGTCGGTCGCACGCCCGAATATCTCGGCAAGAAGATCGGCGCCAAGGAGATCAAGATGGCGATGCTCGCCGTCCTGATCTTGCCTGTGGCGATCCTCGGTTTCGGGGCGCTCTCGGCGGTGCTGGAGCCGGGCAAGGCGGGCGTGCTCAATGCCGGGCCGCACGGCCTGTCGGAGATCCTCTACGCCTTCACCTCGGCAGGCGGGAACAACGGCTCGGCCTTCGCGGGGCTCACGGCCAACTCGCCCTGGTACAACACCACGCTCGGCATCGCGATGCTGCTCGGCCGTTTCGCCTATGTGGTGCCGGTGATGGCGCTGGCGGGCTCCATCGCGGTGCGGGTCAAGACCCCGCCGTCGGCCGGCACCTTCCCGACGACGGGGCCGCTGTTCGTCGGCCTGCTGATCGGCGTGATCCTGATCCTGGGCGGCCTGCAATTCTTCCCCGCGCTTGCGCTGGGGCCCCTCGTCGAACACCTGCTCATGCAGGCCGGCGTGACTTTCTGATTGGAGTTGCTGTCATGATCGCCAAATCGGCCACAACGGGCTCCGCCTTCGATGCGTCGCTGTTGATCCGCGCCCTGCGCGACGCCGTCGTCAAGCTCAATCCGGCAAAGCTTGTCCGCAATCCTGTGATCTTCGTCACCGAGGTCGTGGCGACGGTCGTCACTTTCATTGCGATCCGCGACGGGCTGTCGGGCGAGGCTTTCGCCTTCAATGCGCAACTGGCGGTCTGGCTCTGGTTCACGGTGCTGTTCGCAACCTTCGCCGAAGCGGTCGCTGAGGGCCGCGGCCGCGCTCAAGCGGACGCCCTGCGCAAGCTGCGGAGCGACGTGACCGCCAAGGTCATGCCGCTTGCCGACAATCGCACCCTGTTCAGCCGAAAGCCCGCCGAGGATCTGGAGATGGGCGACATCGTGCTCGTCGAGGCCGGCGACATCATCCCCGCCGATGGCGAGGTGATCGAGGGGGTCGCCTCCGTCAACGAAAGCGCGGTGACGGGTGAATCCGCGCCCGTGATCCGCGAGAGTGGCGGCGACCGCTCTGCCGTCACCGGCGGCACGCTGGTCCTGTCGGACTGGATCGTCGTGAAGGTGACCGCAAAGCCTGGCGACACCTTCCTCGACCGCATGATCGCACTGGTCGAAGGCGCCAAGCGCCAGAAGACGCCGAACGAGATCGCCCTCGACGTGCTGCTCGCCGGGATGACGCTGATCTTCCTGATCGCAGTCGTGACGCTGGTCGGGCTCGCGAGTTGGGGCGGGCAGCCGCCATCCGTGCCGGTGCTGATCGCGCTGTTCGTCACCCTGATCCCGACCACGATCGGCGGACTTCTGTCGGCGATCGGCATTGCGGGAATGGACCGGCTGGTGCGCTTCAACGTCATCGCCACATCGGGGCGCGCGGTCGAGGCAGCGGGCGACGTCGACACTTTGCTGCTCGACAAGACAGGCACCATCACATTCGGCAACCGGATGGCGGACGCCTTCGTGCCGGTTCCAGGCGTCAGCGAAGCGGCGTTGGCGCAGGCTGCGCTCCTGTCTTCGCTTGCCGACGAGACGCCCGAGGGCCGCTCGATCGTCGATCTGGCGACCGGGCGCTATGGGCTTGCGCGGCCGGCTGCGGACCCGGCTGCGGTGTTCGTGCCATTCACGGCGCAGACGCGGATGTCGGGCGTCGATCTCGGCGGCCGAACCATCCGCAAGGGGGCGGTCGACAGCGTGCTGAAGGACGTGGGCGGCGCCGCGCCGGCGGAGTTCCCGGCTGCGGTCGAACGCATCGCCCGCACCGGCGGCACGCCCCTGGCGGTGAGCGAGAATGGCCGGCTCCTGGGCGTCATCCACCTCAAGGACGTGGTGAAGCCCGGCATCAAGGAGCGCTTTGCGGCCTTGCGCGCCATGGGCATCCGCACTGTGATGGTGACGGGCGACAACCGCGTCACGGCCGCCGCCATCGCCGCCGAGGCCGGGGTCGACGATTTCATCGCGGAGGCGACTCCGCAGGACAAGCTGGACTACATCCGCAAGGCGCAGGAAGGCGGCCGCCTGGTCGCCATGTGCGGTGACGGCACCAATGACGCACCTGCGCTGGCACAAGCCGACGTGGGCGTCGCGCTCCAGACCGGCACCCAGGCCGCCCGCGATGCCGCCAACATGGTCGATCTCGACAGCAATCCAACCAAGCTCATCGAGGTGGTGGAGATCGGCAAGCAGATGCTGATAACCCGCGGCGCGCTCACCACCTTCTCCATCGCCAATGATGTCGCGAAGTATTTCGCGATTCTCCCCGCCCTGTTCGTCGCGAGCCATCCCCAGCTTGGGAGCCTCAACGTGATGAGGCTTTCCACACCGGAAAGCGCGATCCTCTCGGCGGTGATCTTCAACGCGCTTGTCATCGTCGTCCTGATCCCGCTGGCGCTCAAGGGCGTGCGCTACCGGGCGGATGGCGCAGCCGCGATCCTGGGCCGCAACCTCGCGATCTATGGCCTTGGCGGCCTCATCGCGCCGTTCGTCGGCATCAAGCTGATCGACCTCATCGTCTCCACCCTCGGATGGGCCTGACCGCCATGCTCAGCACTCTTCGTCCTGCCGTCGTCCTGCTCGGCCTGTTCCTCGTCTTGACGGGTCTCGTGTATCCACTTGCGGTCACGGGCATCGCGCAGGGACTGATGCCGGGCCAAGCGAATGGCAGCCTGATCACCCGCGAAGGGCGTGTGATCGGCTCCACGCTGATCGGCCAACGCTTCGTGGAAGACCGCTACTTCTGGCCGCGCCCCTCAGCCGCTGGAACCGACGGCTACGACGCTGCGTCCTCCAGCGGCTCGAACCTTGGCCCAACCTCGAAGGCGCTGATGGACCGCATCGCGGCCGAAGCCACACGTCACGGCGGTGGACCGGTCGCACCCGATGCCGTGACAGCTTCCGGTTCCGGGCTCGATCCGCACATCTCGCCGGAGAACGCCCGCGCCCAGGCAGCGCGTGTGGCGGCGGCGCGGCGGCTGGTGCCGGCGCAGGTCTTGACGCTGGTCGAACAGCACGTGGAAAGGCGCGCGCTCGGATTCATCGGCGAGCCGCAGGTCAATGTCCTCGCCCTCAACCTCGCGCTCGATGGCCTAAAGCCCGCGCAATGACGTAAGATGCACCATGACGCCACGCATCGAGACGCGCGGGAACCCGGACGACCTGCTGGCTGAAGCAGAGCGGGAGACACGTGGCCGCCTGAAAGTCTATCTCGGCATGGCGCCGGGTGTCGGCAAGACCTATGCAATGCTCTGCGGCGCGCGACGCCTCAAGGCCCAAGGCATGGACGTCGTCGGCGGCGTGATTGAGACGCACGGACGCGCCGAGACCATGGCGCTGGTGGATGGACTGGAGGTGCTGCCGCGCCGCCGGATCGCCTATCGCGGTCAGATGCTCGACGAGTTCGACATCGACGCCGCGCTCGTCCGCAGGCCCGCGCTCCTTCTGGTCGATGAACTCGCCCACACCAATGCGCCTGAAAGCCGCCATCCCAAGCGCTGGCAGGATGTCGAGGAGCTGGTCCGCGCCGGCATCGACGTCCACACCACGCTCAACGTGCAGCATCTGGAATCGCTGACGGACGTGGTGGCCCGCATCACCGGCGTGCGCGTCGCCGAGACCATCCCTGATGCGGTGCTGGAGCGCGCCGATGAGATCGAGCTGGTCGATCTGCCGCCGCAGGATCTGCTGACGCGGCTCGCCGAAGGCAAGGTCTATGCGCCCCACCTGGCGGGACGGGCACGAGAAGCCTTCTTCAAGCCCGGCAATCTGACCGCGCTGCGAGAACTTGCCCTGCGCATGGCCGCGCATACGGTCGACGGCCAGCTGACCGGTTACATGCGTGCGCATGCCATCGACGGGCCTTGGGCCGCCGGCGAGCGGATCATGGCGCTGGTCGGTCCAGATGGGCTTGGAGCAGCCGTCGTGCGCGCCGCCAACCGGATCGCCGACCAGTTGAAGGCCCCGTTCCTCGCGGTGACCATTGAGCCGCAGGGTCGGCTCTCGAGCCCGCAAGCCGATGCCCGCATCACAGAGGCTCTCACGCTGGCTGAGCGGCTCGGCGGACGCATCGAGCGGCTGACCAGCGCCGATCTCGTTGGCGACATTCTTGGATACGCCCGCCGGATGAACGTGACCCAGATCTTCATCGGCCGCACCCGCGCCCTTTGGTGGCGTCAGGTTCTGGGCCGGTCGCTGATCTCCGAACTCATCCGGCGCGCTGATGGGGTCGCGATCCATGTGGTGAGCGAGATACCGGAAAAGGGCGTCGCTCCGCCAGCGAAGCCAAAGATTCCCTGGCTGGCCAGCATCACCCGCTATGCCGAGGGCATGGTTGCGGTTGCAGCCGTCGTCGGCGTGGCTCTCGCCGTGCGGGAACTCGCCAGCGGCGCCAATGTCGCCATGCTGTTTCTCGCCGCCGTGCTCGTCAGCGCCGTGAGGTCCGGGACCGGGCCTGCGATCGCCACGTCAGCGACCGCATTCCTCGCCTACAATTTCTTCTTCACGGAGCCGATTTACACCCTGGAGGTGGCCAACTGGGCCGATATCGTCACCTTGCTCGTGTTTGTCGCAGTGGCGATCACCACAGGCACGCTCGCCGCGCGCATCCGCAACCAGGCGCTTGCCGAGCGCGCACGCATGAATGCGCTCCAGGCCTTGTACGACTTCTCCCGTCGGCTCGGCTCCAAGGTGTCGATCGATGAGCTGTTCCATGCCATCGTGCTGCAACTGCATCGGCTGACTGGCCGCCCGGCTGTGCTGCTGCTCCCCGAGAGAGACGATATGCAGGTGCGCTACGCCTGGCCGCCGGAGGATAATCTGCAAGCGCGCGATCATGCCGCCGCGCGCTGGGCGTTGGCCCATGGCGAACCTGCAGGTGTCGGGACCGGCACAATGCCGACGGCGGCCTGGCACTTCCGGCCTCTCAGGACCGCCGCCCGCACACTCGGCGTGCTTGGCCTTGCCGGCGAGCGTGCGCCCAGCGGCGATGAAGTCCAGACCATCGACGCGGTGCTTGGCCAGGGGGCCGTGGCGCTGGAGCGGATCAGCTTTGCCTCCGATGCCGCGCGCGTCGAGGCCATGACGCAAACCGAAAAGCTGCGCGCCGCGCTTCTGTCCTCGGTCAGTCACGATCTGCGCACTCCGCTCACCGCAATCCTCGGCGCGGCCACCAGCCTGCGGCGCGACGGCGACCGGATCGCGCAGGACGATCGGCGCGCCCTCCTCGACGCCATCGAAGACGAGGCGCGCCGCCTCGACCGTTTCGTCAACAACCTTCTGGAAATGACGCGGCTCGAAGGCGGTGCGCTCAAGCCCAAACGGGAGTGGGTCGACCTGCAGGACGCTGTCGAGGCTGCGCTTTCGGCCGTGCGTCGCCGGCAGGACGGCAAGATCTGGTTGCGCAGTTTCGCCGCCGATCTGCCTCCCGTGTCCGCCGATCCGGTCCTGCTGGAGACGGTGCTGGTGAACGTGTTCGACAATGCCGCCAAGCATGGCGGCGCGAGCGTGACGATCGCCGCGCTTCCCCGCGATGGTGTCTTGGAGCTGCTGATCGCTGATGATGGACCCGGCATCCCGCCCACGCTGTTGCCGCACGTGTTTGACCGCTTCACCCGAGCACCCGATTTGGCGATCGCACCCGGCGCCGGGCTTGGACTTTCCATTTGCAAGGGCTTGATCGAGGCCATGGGCGGCACCATCGTGGCAACAAGCCCGGTGATCGCCGATCATGGTACCCGCATAGCGATCACGCTTCCGGCCGGTGTGCCGCCATTCGATGCCGGCGAGGAGGCTCCATGACGACCGTGCCGCACCGGCGCCTCGTCCTGATCGTTGACGACGAGGCCGCGATCCTTCGTTTCCTGCGCGCGAGCCTGACCGCCAACGACTATGACGTTATCGAGGCGACGACGGGGTCTGAAGCCATCAAGCGCGCGACGGCGGAGGCGCCGGACGTCATCCTGCTTGACCTCGGCCTGCCCGACATGGATGGCAAGGAGGTCGTGCGCATCCTGCGCGCAGGCAGCCGGACCCCAATCATCGTCGTCTCGGCCCGCGCCCGTGAAGTCGAAAAGATCGAGGCGCTGGATCTCGGCGCGGATGATTATGTCAACAAGCCCTTCGGCATGGGGGAACTCCTCGCCCGCCTGCGCGCCGCCCTGCGCCACGGCGTCGCCCAGGAGTTCGCCGCCCCCGTCGTGCAGATCGGCCCGGTGACCATCGACCTCGTGAAGCGCCTTGTATCACGGAACGGCGAGCGGCTGCCCCTCACCCGCAAGGAATACGATCTTCTCGCGGTGCTCGTCGCCCATGCGGGTAAGGTCGTCACGCACCGCCAACTCCTCCAGGCGGTCTGGGGTCCGGCCCATGTGGAGGAGGCGGCTTACCTGCGCGTCTACATCGGCCAGCTTCGCCGGAAGCTGGAGCCGGACCCGGACGCACGTGCGCTGATCGAGACCGAAACCGGCGTAGGGTATCGGCTGCTCGCGGAGTGACGCGTGGGTGGAGCGCCGGAACGGCTGCGGGCGCCACAAGACCTCTCGCGCGGGCGCTTGTTCAGGGTGGGGCCGTCGAGCCCTCAGACCCAAATCCGGCCCTGTCGGAACGCATGGTCATTGCATCGCGCAGGGGAGGCCTGGGTGCGGCAGCCATGACGCAAGCCCTGCGGGGCGCTCGCGCTTGGTTTCATTGGCAAAAGGTATTCGAATTTTTCATCAAAATTTACCGTGCAAACAATCTAAGATAACGCACAGCAAAATTCAGAGCGGATCTCACGTGAATTCAGCCGATTTTTAACGGGCACAATAAAAGATCATCCCAACAGCGAGCCTTAAACGCTGAAAAAACTGGAGATGCGTCATGACTGACATTTATGATTCGGTAACTCAACCCGTTGCTTTGACGGGAAGCATGCGCGACTTTCGTGTTCCGGCGGGCGCTGATCTCCTCAGCCGCATCGAAGGCTTCTACAAGTGGCAGAATGCACGCCGCTCGTCGGGCGTCTGGCCATTCTCCCGTGCGACCGAAGCAGGCGTCGGCGCCGAAGTCACCGCGAAGAATGACAGCGGACAGGCCATGAAGGGCGTCAACTTCGCATCCCAGGATTATCTGAGCCTGTCGGCGCATCCAGCCATCAAGGCTGTCGCCCGTGAGACGCTTGAACGCTATGGCGTGCACAGCGCAGGGTCGGCTGCGCTGGTTGGCAACACGTCCCTGTCGGTCGCCCTTGAGCGCCGGATTGCCGAGTTCCTCGGCATGGAGGAGGCCATCCTCTACCCGACGGGGTGGGCCGCCGGTTACGGCGTGATCAAGGGCCTCGTGCGCTCTGCTGACCATATCGTCATGGACACGCTGTCCCATACCTGCCTGCAGGAAGGCGCGAACGCCGCCACCCGCAACATCTACCAGTTCCGTCACCTTGATCTGGCGCATTGCGAGCGCTGGCTCAAGACGATCCGCGAAAAGGATACCGAGAACGGCATCATGGTCGTGACCGAGGGCCTGTTCTCGATGGACAGCGACACGCCGGACATCGGCGCCATGCAGGACCTCTGCCGCCAGTACAACGCCACGCTCATGGTGGACGTCGCCCACGATTTTGGGGCGCTGGGCGAGACCGGCCAGGGCCACATCGGCATCCAGAACCTGATCGGCAAGGTCGACCTGGTGATGGGCAGCTTCTCGAAGACATTCGCCTCGAATGGCGGCTTCGTTGCATGCCGGAACCGGGCCGTGAAGGAATATCTCCGCTTCTACAGCCCCTCCTGCACGTTCTCAAACGCACTGTCCCCAGTCCAGGCTGCAGTCGTCCTGAAAGCCTTCGACATCATCCAGTCGGGGGAGGGACGCCAGCTCCGGCAAGACCTGATGACCAATGTACTGGCGCTGCGCGCCGCCCTGCGCGAAGTCGGAATGGACTACTACGGCGACCCGTCTGCAATCGTCGCCGTGAAGATGGGCTCGGAAGCTCTCGCCCGACTCGTCAGCAAGCGCCTGCCGAAGCTCGGCCTGCTGGCGAACCTCGTCGAGTACCCGGCTGTCGGCAAAGGAGCGGCCCGGTTCCGGATGCAGGTGATGGCCGGACACACGCAGCAGAACATCTCCGATGCCGTGCAGCGTCTGAAGCTGGCGCGCGACGAAGCCCAGCATGAACTGGATCTCGGCGGGGCGCTCGCCGCAGTCCGAATGGTGGCTTGAGCAAAAGACAAAGCCCGGCACAGCGATTGTGCCGGGGACGCCAATCTGACGGTGACGACGCGCCCCTGACGGGCGCGTCAGAATTTGTAGGTCACACCCGTATGGAGAACCAGCGGGTCGAGAACGACCTTGCCCTTGACCGGAGCACCGCCGAGCACGCCCGTGGCGGTGCTGCGCAGATAGGCCTTCTTCACATCAAAGAACACGCCCCAGTTCTGGGTCATCATGACGTTCACACCCGCCTGGAGGGCAAAGCCGACGGCGTTGTCCATCTTCAGGTTACCCAAGGCGGCGTCCTTCGTATTGAACACGTACATGAAGGTCGGTCCGGCGCCGATGTAGGGCTGGATATTGCCGAAGCCAGTGAAGTGATACTGCGCTGTGAGTGTCGCCGGCCCGTAGGTCGCCTGGCCCAGCTTGCCAAGGCCGGCAATCACACCGCGTCCAAGCACGTCGACCGTGGGCGGAAAGCCGCCGGTGAACGAGACCGAGAAATTCTGGTTGAGATAGTAGCCCAACTCCACGGCAGCTGTCAGCTGTGGATCGATGGTGATGCTGGCGCCAGGCTGGCGCACGCCGCCGACGTTGATCTTGGCGCTTTCCTTCAGCACGAGGCCGGCGGGTCCGAAATGGACGAAAAAGCGGCTCGGAGCCGGAGGTATGGCGGGGGAGTCAGTCGGCCTCAGGAAATCCGCGGCATGCACCTGCGCCGATGCCAACACTGCCCCTGCGACCATACCCAACAGGTTGTTACTCATTCCCATGGGAAGCCCCTGATCCCGAATCGCCTCATTCCCCGAGAGTGATTTGTTTACGTTAATTATCTCTTACCCTGCTCACGATCCCGGAATGTGAAGGGACAGCGCAGGACAAGGCACGGGACAAGGCCGTTGGCAGAGGAAAGCCCACACGGCTGTGGCTTCCTGCAGCCCTGGACGGCGCGGGACCGGCAGCCGGACAATCCCGGCCGCATCATGGTTCGCACAACCGATCGACTGGATCAGAACTTGTAGCTGGCCCCGAGCTTGACCGCGTTGAAGGTCGGGCGCTGCACGCCGCTGAAGCCCGGAAACGCGACCAGCGAATTGTTCTTGTACTGGCCGTAATCCGTATGACGGAACTCGGCCCGCATCGTCACATTGTCGGTGACGGCGTATTCCACGCCTGCACCGAGCGTGTAGCCGGGCACGGTTCGGGTCAGCTTTTCAGAAACCAGACCCCAGTTGCTGTAGATGTTGTCGATCTTCGCCAGCGCCAGACCACCTGTTCCGTAGACCAGCAGGCGTCCGAAGGCATAGCCCAGGCGCACCCGCATGGTGCCGTGGACATTCACCTCGGTCCTTCCATAACCGCCGGGATTGAATGGCGCCACCGGCGGATCGCGGAAGCCGGCGCGGATCCTGGAGTAGTCGACGTCGGCTTCTGCGCCGAGCACGATGTTCCCCACCTGGTAGTTGCCGCCGGCATGTACGCCGTAGCTGAAGCCGTTGGGGTTGTAGAAGTTGATCAGGCCGACATAGGTCCAGGGATTGGTCAGGTATTCCTTGGTGTAGTCATTGCCCCAGGTGTGCCCGACTTGAGCGCCAACGTAGAACCCTGTCCATGTGAAGCCGGGAGCCAGAAGCGGGGCAGGCGCCTTGCGATAGCTGGGCAGATCAGCAGCAACGGCCGGAAGCGCAAGCGAAACGACAGTTCCTAGAACAGCAATGGTCAAACGCATGTCAATCTCCGGAGCACAAAACATCATCGGAGAGAGCAGCTGTGGACTGTCGCGTTCAACAGGCCACAGCCTCTTCAGACTCCGTCGCTGGAGACAGAAAAGCGCAAGATGGTTAAGAAACGGTAAGTGGACCGGCTGCAGGCGTTAAACTGGATGGTTGATGAAACCTGTCAGGTCTCATGCGGCGCTTTTTTCAGCGTCGGAGCCCGCTGCCTCGTGCTGGCCGAAGTCCGTAATCAGCCTCAGAACCTCCGAGGACGGCACGGGCATGCTGAAGAAGCGCCCCTGCACCTCGGAACAGCCTTCATTGACGACAAGTTCCAGCTGTTCGCGGGTTTCCACCCCTTCAGCCGTCGTATTCATGCCGAAGCAGGTGCCAAGACTTGCAATGGCACCGACGATCGCACGGCCTTCCGTGCCGCTGTGCATGTCGCGGACAAAGGACTGGTCGATCTTGATCTTGTCGAAGCGGAAGCTGCGCAGGTAGCTGAGGCTTGAGTAGCCGGTGCCGAAGTCATCCATCGAGATGCGGACGCCGAGCGACCTGAGCTGATTGAGAATCGCAACGTTGCGCTCTGAGCGCTCGAGGATGACCGACTCTGTGATCTCGAGCTCAAGGCGCGTGCCCGGCAGCCCCGACGCCGCGAGGGCGTTGACGACGCTCGACACGATGTTGCCGCGGACAAACTGGACCGGCGAGAGGTTCACGGCCACCCGCACCGTCCCCGGCCATGTCGCGGCCTCCGCACAAGCTGTCCGGATGATCCATTCGCCGATCTGGACAATCATGCCAGTCTCTTCGGCGACCGGAATGAATTCCGTCGGTGGCACATCGCCGCGCGTTGGATGGTTCCACCGCATCAATGCCTCGAAACAGACAATCTTTCGGCTGCCGATGTCTATGATCGGCTGAAAATGGGCATGGAAATCGCCAACAGCGATGGCGCGTCGCATGTCCAGTTCAAGCTGGCGTCGCGCCTGCGCCATCTCGTCCATCTCCGGATCGAACAGGCGATAGGTGCCGCGGCCTTCCATCTTGGCCCGGTACATCGCCAGGTCGGCGTTCCGGAGCAGGTCCGTCGCGTCGATGTCATTGCTCTCGCAGATCGCGATCCCGACGCTGGCGCCAACGGTCACCTCATGGTCCCCAAGCTGGCAAACCTCCGACATGCTGTCGATGATTGCTGAGGCCAGCACGGACGCTGAATGGGGCTGCGGGCAGTTGACCTGCAAAATGGCGAACTCATCACCCCCGAGGCGCGCGATGTGGTCATGTTCCGACAGAAGATCACGCAAGCGGATTGACAGGCACTTCAGCAGAGCGTCTCCGACAGAGTGGCCAAGTGTGTCATTGACACTCTTGAAGCCATCGAGGTCCACGAACAACAGGCCGAGCGCCTTCTTGCCCGGCACGACGCTGGCCATCTCGTTCTCGAGCGCTTCACGGAACAGGACACGGTTGGCCAATCCGGTCAGCGCGTCGTGATGGGCCAGATACCGCGATTTTTCCTCGGATTTCTCGCGCTGCGTGATTTCCTTGCGCAGGCTCTCGTTCAGCTTCACCAGCTCCGAGGTGCGCTCTTCGACCCGAAGTTCCAACTCCTCGTTGTTCGCCTGGAGCGCCTTGGCTGCCAGAACCACCTTCATCTCAGCGTTGCGCCGCGCAACCTGCGTGTTCACGCGGGCAAGGGCAACGGCGAAATCCACGGGCTTCGTGATGTAGTCGTCGGCTCCGCAATCAAGGGCTTGGACAATGTCATCGCTCTGCGAGCGCGCCGTTACCATGATCACGGGCAGCACGGCGGACGAGCGCGTCTTGCGGATTTCACGCAAAACCTCGACGCCGTCGATGTCCGGCATCATCACGTCAAGCAGAACCATGTCGAAGTCTGTCGTCGCAACCATGTCGAGCGCCTGCCGGCCGCAATTGGCTTCGCTGATCTGGAAGCCGCGGCGCATGAAGCGCCTTGCAAGCACAGCCCTGTTGTCATCGACGTCATCGACGATCAGCAGATGCGGCGCGGCGGCCACGGCGCCAGCGCCCTCCGGCAGGAAGGGCTGCAGCGTCTCGATGCTTTCGCGAATCTTGGAAGCGGGTGAAGTCGCCATTGCGAGGCCCTTACGCAGCAATCAGTCTGGATTGTCCGATCCGAGCCAGAGGCGGCTCGGAACCGGAAGCTGTGTCTGCGGCAAGCGCCGCAGGCACGCGGATTGTGAAGGTCGATCCCTTGCCAAGCTCGCTCTCGACAGAGATCCGTCCGCCGATGAAACCGCAGAGCTTCTGGCTGTGCGCGAGACCAAGACCGGTGCCGCCATACGTTTTGGCGGTCGCCGCAGAGGCCTGCCGGAAGTTGGAGAACAGCTTGCCGATGTCCTCCTGCGCGATGCCGATGCCGGTGTCGCGCACCTGGATGTTGATCCAGTCACCGACCGAGCTGCGTTCGCGGCGCACAGCGAGGGTGATGGTGCCGTTGGTGGTGAACTTCGCGGCATTGCTGACCAGGTTCAGGGCAGCCTGCCGCAACTTTGTGACATCGGTCGAGAACACTCCCAGCTTCGGCGCGCAGTCAACGACAAGCTTGTTGCCGTTGCTCATGACCAGGCTGCGCGTGTTGGAAACCACATCGTCAACAAAGCCGTTGAGATCGGCTGCCTGGATGACCACGTCGGTCTTGTCTCCCTCGATGCGTGAAAGATCGAGGACATCCGTCAGAAGCGACAGCAGATGCTTGCCGGCCGCGTTGATGCTGAGCAGATCCTTGCGCTTCTGTTCGTCCTGATCCCGCAACTCGATGTTCTCGAGCACGATCTCGCTATAGCCAATGACGGCGTTGAGCGGCGTGCGGAACTCGTGGCTCATCTTCGCCAGGAAGATTGAACGCGACCGATTGGCCTCGTCAGCCAGTTCCTTTGCCTCGCGCAGACGCATCATGGTCTCGCGATGATGTTCCATTTCGCGGACCAGTTCGCTGCGCATGGACAGCATGCTGGCATAGTAAACCGCCATCCAGGCCATGTAGACGGTGGCGGAGAAAATCGAGATCCAGCCGACGGTTGCCAGTTCCTCGCGGGGGACGCGCTGGGCAAAGTCAAACATCAGGAACGCGCAGAAAAACACCAGGAGATTGAACGCAAACATGCCAAGCACGATGGCCGGCCGCTTCGACAGATAGAAGAAGCCCAGCAGCAGGCTCACGATCAGCCATGGCAGGAATGGCGAACTCGCTCCGCCGTAGAAGAATGCTCCGAACAGAGATACGAAAGCGAGCAGTTCGACGGATAACAGTGCGCTGAGGTAGAGATTTCCGGTGAACTTCAGGACAAACGGAAGCAGCCAGAACGCCCAGACGCAGGCAACGATGACCCATATCGGCCATCCGCCCTGTTTGTCGGACAGATACAGGAAGATGAGGATCGACTGTGACAGCAGCGGCCCTGACAGGTGCGTGAACACGAAGTTCCGCGACAGGCTCAACTCCGAGCGCTCGAACCGGAGCCGCGATGGAATGAACCAGTCGATGACGCTGAAAATCTTGTCCAATTCTGTGCCCCGGGATCTGGAACGTTCCTGTGCCACCTTCATGTCAGGTCACACAACTACAGAAGCATCCACGACATGTTTTAAAATTTGGTGCATCCAGATGGAGCGGACGGTTACGAATATTTTACCATAAAATATAATTCAGTTTTCGTGGTCGTTTGTTAAATAATCCATGTCTAACGTCATGCTCAATAACGTTGAATCTATTCATGGGTGGGCCATGACGGTCGCATTGATCATCAGCAAGATCACAAGCTTTGTTGACTCATTCATTCATCCGTCGTTGCTGGGTGACCGTGACAGGGTCAACCAGGCGCGCGTGTTCCTGATCAGCCATCTGTTCGGCCCAATCCTCGGGAGCGCGGTGCCTGCGGCGCTCTATGTATTCGATCCCACGCCTGGCTTCGAAGTTGCCGTCCTGACCGCATCCATTCTGGGTTTCTGGCTGTTTCCACCCCTGCTGCGGTCGACTGGCCGCTACAACCTGCTGGCGGTGGCGTCGGTCCAGAACCTGATCTTCTGCATCTTGTGGAGTTGCTACTTCTACGGTGGCATCAAGTCCCCGACGATTCCCTGGGTCCTGACGATTCCTCTTCTGGCATTCTTCTACGTGGGCACCTCGGTCCAGATGCGCATCGTGGTCTGCACGCTGTTTCTGGTGAACATCCTGATCTTCGTCGGAATTGCGATGGTGGCGCCGCCCGTGTCGAGCGACATGGCCGCCTCCGCGATGGAGGGCCTCGGAATCGTATCGATCGTCGCAGTTGCCCTCTACGTGACGATGATGGCGCTGTATTATGCCAAGGTCTACGCCTCGCAGTCCGAACTTGAATCGGAAATGCGGCTGCACCTCGCGACCGCTTCTGAACTGCGCCAGGCCACCGACGAGGCCGAAAGGGCGGGCGCGGCGAAGGCCGAGTTCCTCGCCAAGATGAGCCATGAACTGCGCACGCCGCTCAATGCGGTGATCGGCTACAGCCAGATGCTGATGGAGGACGCGCAGAGCGAAAATGACGCTGAGTCACTTTCGGACCTGCGCAAGATCCACTCTGCGGGGCATCATCTGCTCAAGCTGATCAACGAAGTGCTCGATCTGTCCAAGATCGACGCCGGCATGATGGAGCTTTACGTCGAAGACGTGTCGATCTCCGGGCTTGTCCGCCAAACAGCCAATTCGTTCCTTGAGGCAGCGAAGGCAAACGGCAACGTCATTGACGTCGATGTCAAGCTTGACCGGGACGAAGCGCGCCTCGACCACCACAAGCTCAGCCAGGTGCTGTCGCATCTTCTGGACAATGCCGCGAAGTTCACGAGCAAGGGTCTGATCTCCGTGTCGGTGCGGATGGTGCCTGCGGGAACCTTGGGCGAAATTCTGGAGATCGCCGTCAAGGACACCGGCATCGGCATTGCCGAAGGCGAGATGCCGACGCTGTTTGAACACTTCACCGTCCTCGGCGATGCCAGTTCGAGCAAATATGGCGGCACGGGCCTTGGCCTCGCCCTGAGCCGGAAACTCTGCCGCATCATGGGCGGGGACCTGCTTGCCGCAAGCAAACCGGGTGTCGGCAGCACGTTCCGGGTGCAGGTGCCGATCGCGCGGCAGGAGACGGACGAAGTCCAGGCGCCATCGGCGCCACCCGTATCCCCGCACCCGCTGCGTGTCGCCCTCGGGATCGGCATGAAGACAGCGGCCTGACCGGAATCAGACGAAGCGTGCCACAGGCAGTCCACAGAGCAGCATGATGACCAAGACCATCCTCCTCGTCGAAGACAATGAAATGAACCGCGACATGCTTTCGCGCCGCCTTATCAGGCAGGGGTTCAACGTGACCTGCGCTGTCGACGGGCCGTCGGGCGTGGCCATGGCGAAGTCGGAGAGCCCGGACCTCATCCTGATGGATGTCGCCCTCGGCGAGATGGATGGCTGGGAAGCAACGGTGCTCATCAAGGCCGATCCAGCGACCCGGGCAATCCCCATCATCGCGCTGACCGCCCATGCGCTGGCGAGCGATCGTCAGAAATCCCATGAAGTCGGGTGCATCGACTTTGATACCAAGCCTGTCGATTTTGCGCGGTTGGTTGGCAAGATCCAGTCCCATATCTGAATGCGGAAGCCACGCGTCGCACGAGCGGCCATCGCACCGGCAGAACATGAACTGCAATCCGGGTTCATCCCGTCGGCAATGCAGATGCGCCTCAACGCGCCGCCCGGGATTGATCCAGCCACCTTCAGGCGCCGGCCAGCGAAGTGGTTCCAGACAGGCGGCAGGCTCAGACCGCGGACCACCATCAGGAGCCTGTGATCCGGCTTCCCCTGTCATCCCCACGTCACCCTGATGTGGATTCCTTTCGGCGAAGGCAGGAGCCACTCGCCGCAATGGCCCTGCTCGAACCGCCACTTGATTTCCAGCTCCATTCACTCCGGACAATCCCAATGACCGCACATCAGACCTTGCCGGTTCTCGGCGTCGCCCTTCCGCTTGCCGGCGTCCGCCTGCACCGCGACTGGATCCTGGACAAGCAACGCG
>JAIXUP010000048.1 GCA_027483505.1 Hyphomicrobiales bacterium | reverse complement strand
GACCTGGCCGGAGCCCGCCATGATGATGGCGGCCTTGTGGGGATCAGACTGTGCGTGCGCGCTCGGATGCATGGTCGACTTCCTCCCGCCGGTCTCTCGGTCTCGTTGCTTCGGGGGTAACGCGGCGCCGCATCGTCAGTCAAACGACGGACGAACGCGTTATTCGTCTGCACTCACTGCGCACATCCCATTGACAACGGCGCCATTTCCGAAAATTTAGCTTCCGGCGTGAAGTGTCGGCAATGAGACCGCAAAGCGGCGTGGGCTGATGCGCAAGGGAGGAATGGCGACCCATCGGGTTCGCCCTCTCGCGGCATCTGTCTACGTGTCTGAGTGGGCCTTAATTCGCCGCAAACTTCCGACACGACTTAACCGACCGGGCCGTGCGCCGGGGACCTAAAGGGCAGACCATGAACGCGTTGACTTATTCGTTGCTGTCTCTCTATGCGCAGGCTGCGGCTCCGGCTGCTCCGGCTGCTCCTGAGGCCCCCGCGGCGTCCACCGCCGAACTCGAAGCGGCCCGCGCTGCTGCTGCGGCGAACGCCGCCCAGCAGAACGCCGGCGAGTCCCTCAATCTGCTCGACCTGTGGGCGAAGCTGAATGACGTCGAAAAGGGCGTCATGGTCATCCTCGGCGTCTGCGCGGTCTATTCGATCGCCCTGCTGATCGAAAAAGTCGTCGTGATGCGCAGCAACAACACGAAGATCAAAGACTTCCTGGCCGCCTTCCGGAAGGCCAATTCGGTTGAGGAAGCCGAAGCGATCGTGCGCAAGATGCCGGCTTCGGGCATCAAGACGATGTTCGACGCGGGCATGGCGGAAGTCCGCAAGACCCAGGACCTCGGCCTCTACACGATGCGCGACGCGCGCGACCACACGATGCAGCGCGTTTCGGCCGCGATGACCGTGAAGCAGAACGAGCACCTGGAAGACATCGGCTCGTCGATGACCTTCCTCGCGTCGATCGGTTCGAACGCGCCGTTCATCGGTCTGTTCGGCACGGTCTGGGGCATCATGACCGCCTTCCAGGCCATCGCCGTCTCCAAGAACACCTCCCTCGCCGTGGTCGCGCCGGGCATCGCCGAGGCGCTGCTGGCCACCGCCATCGGCCTGTTCGCCGCCATTCCCGCCGTGATCGCCTACAACAAGCTGCAGGCCGACGCCGCCAAGGCCACGGGCCGGCTCGAAACCTTCGCCGACGAGTTCACCGCGATCCTCCAGCGCCAGATCGACGAGCGCATGGTCCCGCGCGACGCCCGCGAACTGGCGGCCTGAGGAGCAAACCCATGGGCATGTCAGCAGGCGCGGCAGCGGGTGGCGGAGGACGGCGCAGGCGCGGCCGCGGGCGCAGGCATGCGCCGATGAATGAAATCAACATGACGCCCTTCATCGACGTCATGCTGGTGCTGCTGATCATCTTCATGGTGGCGGCCCCGCTGCTCGCGGTCGGCGTGCCGATCGATCTGCCGCAGACGGCGGCCAAGCCGATCAACATCGATCAGAAGCCCGTGACCGTTGCCATTGACGACAAGGGTCGCATTTATGTCCAGGATCAGGAGGTCCCGCAGGCCGAACTGGTGGCGAGGCTGACGGCGGCGGCAAAGACCGGGGTGGACGAGCGCATCTATGTGCGCGGCCACCGCAATGTGGACTATGGGCGCGTGGCGCAGATCATGGGCCTCGTCACGGCGGCGGGCTTCAAGAAGATCGCCCTTGTCACCGACTCGGAACAGAAAAGGTAGGCGTCTTGCGTTTCGCAAAGGTGTTTTCGAAGCAGGAGCCAGGCGTCGCCGTCTCGGCTTTCGCGCACGCGGCCATCGTGGTCGCGGGCCTTGTTGCGTTCGGAGCATCACCGCCGCCCTTCCAGGACGCCCAGGAGGCGATCGCCGTGGAGGTTGTCGATCCCTCGGCGCTGAACGAGGTGACGCGGGGCGAACGCAGCGCCCCTGCCGTTCAGGACGCGCCGAAGCCGCGCGCCGAGCGCCAGAGCGAGATCACCGAGCAGAAGGAACCCGGCGAAGCCAAGCGCGACGCGCCGACTCCGCCGACACGGCCCGCCGACCTCAAGACCGCCGAACGGGACGAGGTGGCGCCTCCTCCCCCGCCGCCGCGCCCCGCGCCGGCCCCCGTCCGACAGGCGGCGAAGCCCGAACCCGAGAAGGCGGACGCCAAGCCCGATCCGAAGCCGCGTGAGGCGGCCAAACCCGAGCCGAAGCCGGAGCTGCGCCGCGACCAGCTTGCCGCCCTGAGCGAGCAGGCCGAACTGCAGGCCCAGCGCGAGAAGGCGGCCGAGGAAGCCCGCGCCGCGGCCAGGGCGCGGGCGGAAGCCGAAGCACGCGCCAAGGCGCAGGCCGAAGCCGCAGCCAAGGCCCGGGCCGAGGCCGCCGCCAAGGCCAAGGCGGAGGCAGACGCCAAGGCAGAAGCTCTTGCCGAAGCCAGGGAAAAGGCTGACGCCGAGGCCAAGGCCAAGGCGGACGCTGCCGCAAAGGCGAAGGCCGCAGCCGATGCCAGGGCCAAGGCTGCAGCGGAAGCGAAAGCCAGGCGCGACGCCCAGCTGGCAGCGCAGTTCAACCCCAGCGACATTGCAAAACTGCTGAACTCGAAGGAACAGTCCCAGTCCACCGGCTCGACCGCACGCGAGGTCAACCGCGTCGCCTCGCTCGGCACGCAGACCGGGACCTCGCAGCGCATGAACCCGAACATGCGCTCGCAGCTGATCGGCATCATCAAGGAGCAGCTCGAGAAATGCTGGAATGTGCCGGTGGCGCTGCAAAGCTCGCAAAAGCCGCCGGTTCCATCGGTGCGGGTTGCCCTCAATCAGGATGGCACGCTGTCCGGTCAGCCATCCGTCGTCAATCCGTCGTCGGACCCGTTGTTTCGTGTCGCGGCCGATTCGGCGCTGACTGCGACCCGGCGCTGCGCGCCTCTCCGCATCCCGGCGCAGTTCGCGCCGTTTTACAATGACTGGCGCGATGTCGTCGTCAATTTCGACGCCCGCGACGTGCTGTGATGAGACTGCCTGGTGACATACCGATGATCGAGACCCTGCCCCTGCCCGCTCCCTCATTGCGCCCGGCGGCCACCCGCCGCGGCCTGCTGACAGGTTCCGCCGCGCTGGTCATGGCCAGCGCAACGGGGCTGCGCCCCGCCATGGCGCAACTGGTCATCGACCTGAGAAAAGGCACGTTCCAGCCGATGCCGATCGCGATCGCCGACTTCGGCGGCGAAGGCGACATGGGCCCGCGGATCGCCGCCATCGTCACCAACAACCTCAAGCGCTCGGGCTATTTCGTGCCGCTCCCGCGTGAACGCCACCCCGAACGCACGCCTGCCTTTGACGGAATCCCCAATTTCGACGCCTGGAAGGCCTCCGGCGCCCAGGGACTGGTCGTGGGCCGCGTCATGCGGGACGGCGCGCGGCTGCGCTCCGAGTTCCGTCTGTGGGACATCGCCACGGGCCAGCAGCTCGCAGGCCAGCAGTACTTCACCGACCCGAACAACATGCGCCGTGTCGCGCATATCATCTCGGACGCGGTCTACACCAAGGTCACCGGCGTCGGCGGTTTCTTCGACACCCGCATCGTGTTTGTCGACGAGTCGGGTCCCAAGGAAAACCGCCGCAAGCGCCTGACCATCATGGATCAGGACGGCGCCAATGTGCGCTATCTGACCACCGGCGATGTCTCGGTCGTGACCCCGCGCTATTCTCCCGTATCGCAGGATGTGACCTACATGGCGCAGCGCCTCGGCGAGCAGCCGCGCGTGCACGTGCTGAACATCGAGACCGGGTCGCGCCAGGTGGTTGGAAACTTCCCCGACATGACCTCGAGCCCGCGCTTCTCGCCCAATGGCCAGAACATCGTGCTGTCGCTTCAGCAGGGCGGAAACTCCAACCTCTACGCCATGAACCTGGGCTCGCGCACGACCACACGGCTGACCGACACCGCGGCCATCGACACCTCGGCATCCTACTCGCCGGACGGCACGCAGATCATCTTCGAAAGCGACCGCGGCGGCTCGCAGCAGCTTTACCTGATGGGAGCGGGCGGCGGCGCTGCGAGGCGGTTGTCCTTCGGACAGGGCTCGTATTCGCAGCCGGCCTGGTCGCCGAAAGGTGATCTGATCGCTTTCACCAAACGCGGCGGCAGCGGCTTCGCCATCGGCGTGATGCGCACCGATGGCTCCGGCGAACGGCTGCTGACCGAAGGCTTCCACAATGAATCGCCGACATGGGCCCCGAACGGCCAGTATCTGATGTTTTTCCGCGATCCAGGCGGCCAGTCGGGCGGCAAGCTCTACATGGTCGACATCACCGGGCGTGTCGAGCAGCCTGTTCCGACCCCCGCCTTCGCCTCCGATCCTGCCTGGTCGCCGTTGCTGACCGAGGCGCGGTCATAGCGGCAACGTTTCGTTAACCATCCGCCGCGATGCCGCCATTTTGACTTGATTTGGCAAGGTCTCGTTTAGGTTGACGCGACATTGATGACGCATGTGGCGTTTGCACAACAGACGCGCCCCGATGTTCCACCCGGAGATTGTTCGCCATGATCATGTCACTTCTCGCCAGCGCCCGCGCTGCCAAGTTCGCCGCCGTGCTGATGGGTGGCCTTGCGCTCGGCGCCTGCGCCTCGACGCCGACGACCGACCCGAACGCGGCGGCGGGCTTCGGCCCCGGCGGCGCGGCGACGCCGGGCAGCGCCCAGGATTTCGTGGTCAATGTTGGCGACCGCGTCTTCTTCGAATCGGATTCGACGGACCTGACGGCGACCGCCACCGCCACGCTCGACAAGCAGTCCCAATGGCTGCAGCGCTATCCGCGCTACACCTTCACGATTGAAGGCCATGCCGACGAGCGCGGCACACGCGAATACAACTTCTCGCTCGGCGCCCGCCGTGCCCAGGCGGTGCGTGACTACCTCGCCTCGCGCGGCATTCCCGCAACCCGCATGCGCATCGTCTCCTATGGCAAGGAACGCCCGGTCGCGGTCTGCAACGACATTTCCTGCTGGTCGCAGAACCGCCGCGGCGTCACGCTGCTGGATGCCGGCGGCGGGGTCTGACGCCGGGCCGTCTCATTCTGCCGATATTCATCGCAACCGGCGCATGATCAGCGCCGGTTGTCGCATTTTGGCCGATGCGGTCAGGTTGTGATAGGTAACGCACAAGGTGCCCCGCAATCCGGGCCGCACAGGGTTCAGGACCACAGATGTCAGGATACGAAGTTCGCATGCAGTGGCCCAAGGCAGCCGTGATGGCGCTCGCCAGCCTGATCATCAGCCTCGCCGCGCCAGCCTGGTCCCAGGACGCCGCAGAGTTGAGCGTGCGCGTCAACCGCATGGAGAACCAGATCAGGCAGCTGTCCGGCCAGATCGAACAGCTTCAGTTCGAGAACCGCAGGCTGACCGATCAGCTCAAGCGCTTCCAGGAGGATGTCGAGTTCCGCCTGAACGAGCGCGGCGGCGCGCGGCCGGCCGCCACGCCCGGCGGCGCACCCGGCGCTGCGCCCCCCGCTGCTCCGGCACAGCCCCGCCCCCGCCAGGGCCGCAACGACGCCTTTGATCCCGCCTCCCAGCCCGGCGCAGCCGGGGCGCCGCGCACACTTGGCGGCGGCGCCACCATCGGCTCCATCATCGACGAGGGCGGTCCGGGCTCCGGACAGCCGCTCGATGTGTCGGGCACGCGCCTGCCGCCCCAGGCGCCGCTGGCCCAGCCGCCCCGCGCCGGCCAGAGCGCAGTGGCCACGGCCCCGGGCACGCCGCGCGAGAGCTATGACGCCGCCTACGCGTCGATTGCTGCGCGCCAGTTCGAAGACGCTGAAATGGCCTTCCGGCAGTTCCTGCAGTCCTATCCGCGCAGCCAGCTGGTGCCGAACGCCACGTATTGGCTTGGCGAAAGCTATTTTCGCCGCAGCCGCCACAAGGAAGCAGCGGAGCAATACCTCAAGGTCACGACCGAACATGCGGGCGCACCGATCGCACCGGACGCCATGCTGCGCCTCGGCATGTCCCTCAACGCACTCGGCGCACGCGAGCAGGCCTGCGCCACCTACGCGCAGCTCGGCGTGAAGTATCCGCAGTCCTCGGCCAATGTCCGGCAGGGTGTGGAGCGCGAGCAGCGTCGCGCCCGCTGCAATGGCTGATGGACGCCCGCATCGCTCGGACGGCCCTGCCGGTCTCCGCTGCGGAGTGTGACGACCGCTTCGCTTGCCTCACCGGCGAACGCCTTCTGCTTGCCGTCTCCGGCGGACCGGACTCCGTCGCCATGATGGGCCTCGTCGCCGATTGGGCCCGCCGGCATGCCGAGCCGCCGCCTGCGGTGGCGGTGGTCGATCATGGCCTGCGTGAGGCTTCTGCGGAAGAAGCGAGGTCGGTCCTCGACGTTGCTGGGGGCCTTGGCCTCGATGCTGCAATCCTGTGCTGGACCGGCGCAAAGCCGGCCACCGGCCTTCAGGCTGCGGCGCGCGCAGCCCGTTACCGGCTTCTGGCGGACCATGCGGCAAACCTCGGCGCCACCATCATGCTGACCGCACATACGCTTGATGACCAGGCCGAGACGGTGCTGATGCGGCTGTCGCGGGGCTCGGGCCTGACTGGCCTGTCGGGCATGGAACGCCAGGGCCGGACGCGCGGCCTCAGCCATGTCCGCCCATTGCTCGACATCGCGAAAGAGCGGCTTGTGGCGACCTGCCTGCACCATGGCTGGCGTTTCAGCGCCGATCCATCCAATCACGATCCGCGCTTTGCCCGTGCGCGCTGGCGCGCCATCATGCCCCTGCTGGAGCAGAATGGCCTCGACGCAGGACGCCTCGCGGTCTTCGCCCTGCGGATGGCGCAAGCGGATGCGGCGCTGCGGCAGATGGCGCAAGAGGCCTCGCAGGACTGCCGTCTCGACCCGTTGGACTGTCTGTGGCGGCTTGACGCTGGCAGGCTGTTCGCCAGACCGGTGGCCATCCAGATCCGCGTCCTGGAGGACCTTGTCATCGCGGCGGACGACACATCGCGCGACACGCCGCGGCCGGAGCTTCGCCTCCAGCGCGTCGAAGCCTGCGCCAGCGCGTTTCGCGTGGCCCTTTCGGAGGGGGCCGCGCTGCGCCGCTCGCTCGGACGCCAGATCCTGACGCTGAGCGCCGGCGCAATCCTGTCGGCGCGGCCCGAGGCATCACGCCGCCGGGGTGCGTCAACCCTGTTGAGCGACGATGCCTTGGCAAGGGGCAGGCAGAGAACTACATAGGGCTGGAAACGCCTTGCTTCGCCGATGCGGATGCGGAGCCGGCAGAACGGATGCAGGCATGAACACCAACTTTCGCAATTTCGCTGTCTGGCTGGTCATCTTCCTGCTGGTCCTGGCGCTGGTCACCCTGTTCCAGAGCCCAAGCTCGCGGACGGCGGGCACTGATATCGCCTACAGCCAATTGCTGAGCGACGCGGAATCCGGCCGCATTTCGACCGTGACCATCTCAGGGCAGGAGATTTCCGGCAGCTACACCGATGGGCGCACGTTCACGACCTTCGCCCCGTTCGACCCGAGCCTCGTCACCAAGCTCCAGGCCAAGGGCGTGCAGATCACCGCCCGTCCGCAGACCACTGAAACCAACTGGCTGATGACCTTGCTCATCAACCTCCTGCCGATCGCGCTGCTGATCGGGGCCTGGATCTTCCTGTCCCGCCAAATGCAGAGCGGCGCCGTTCGGGCAATGGGTTTCGGCAAGTCCAAGGCCAAGCTTCTGACCGAGGCCCATGGCCGTGTCACCTTCGATGACGTCGCCGGGATCGACGAAGCCAAGGAAGACTTGCAGGAAATCGTCGAGTTCCTCAAGGATCCGCAGAAGTTCCAGCGTCTCGGCGGGCGCATTCCGCGCGGCGTGCTGCTCGTCGGCCCCCCCGGCACCGGCAAGACGCTGACGGCCAAGGCCGTGGCCGGCGAAGCGAATGTGCCCTTCTTCACCATTTCGGGTTCGGACTTCGTCGAGATGTTCGTCGGCGTCGGCGCAAGCCGCGTGCGCGACATGTTCGAGCAGGCCAAGAAGAACGCGCCCTGTATCATCTTCATCGACGAAATCGATGCCGTCGGCCGCCATCGCGGCGCTGGCCTCGGCGGCGGCAATGACGAGCGCGAACAGACCCTCAACCAGCTTCTGGTCGAGATGGACGGCTTCGAGCCGAATGAAGGCATCATCATCATTGCCGCGACCAACCGCCCCGACGTTCTCGACCCCGCCCTGCTGCGTCCGGGCCGTTTCGACCGCCAGATCGTCGTCTCGAACCCTGATGTCGTCGGCCGCGAGAAGATCCTGCGCGTCCATGTCCGCAAGGTCCCGCTCGGCCCCGATGTGGACCTCAAGGTGCTCGCCCGCGGCACGCCCGGCTTCTCGGGCGCCGACCTGATGAACCTTGTCAACGAGGCGGCCCTGCTCGCGGCACGGCGCAACAAGCGCATCGTCACCCAGGCCGAGTTCGAGGACGCCAAGGACAAGGTCATGATGGGCGCGGAGCGCAAGACCCTCGTCATGACCGACGACGAGAAGCGGCTGACCGCCTATCATGAGGCCGGCCACGCCATCGTCGCCTTCAACGTTCCGGCCACCGACCCTGTGCACAAGGCCACCATCATCCCGCGCGGACGGGCTCTGGGCATGGTCATGCAGTTGCCCGAGCGCGACAAGCTGTCGATGAGCTTCGAGCAGATGACCTCGCGCCTCGCCATCCTGATGGGCGGCCGCATTGCCGAAGAGATGATCTTCGGCAAGGAGAAGGTCACCTCCGGCGCGCAGTCCGATATCGATCAGGCGACGCGGCTCGCCAAGCTGATGGTCACACGCTGGGGCTTCTCGCCCGAACTGGGCACCGTTGCCTATGGCGAGAACCAGGACGAGGTCTTCCTTGGCATGTCCATGGGCCGCCAGCAGAACGTTTCGGAAGCGACCGCGCAGAAGATCGACAGCGAAGTCCGCCGCCTTGTGGAAGCCGGCCTCAATGACGCGCGCCGCCTGCTGACGGAAAAAGCGGACGATCTGGAGGCGCTGGCGCAGGGTCTTCTGACCTACGAGACGCTGTCCGGCGACGAGATCAAGGAGCTGCTCGATGGCAAGCCGCCGGTGCGCGATGTTGACCCGACGCCACCGACGCGCGGCTCGGCCGTCCCCACCGCAGGGCGCGGCAAGCGCAAGCCGAATCCGGATGCCGGCATGGAGCCACAGCCGCAATCGTGACGGGCGCCAGCCGCACGCTTGTCTGCAAGGCGCCCGCATCCCCGGATGCGGGCGTTTTTGCAGCCTCGGGCCTGTCGAAACAGATGATTACAAAATTTGAACACCTCTCAGGCAGCCTGTTGGGGTAAACACCGATGACCGTCTCGCCGCCGCCGCAGGCGCGGGTGGCAGGCTCCGCGCGGATGTCCGCATCGGGGCCGGGGCGAAGAGGAATGTAACGATGGTTCGCAAGTATTTCGGCACGGACGGCATTCGCGGACGCGCCAACAAGATCATCACACCCGAGCTCGCGCTCAAGGTCGGTCAGGCCGCCGGGCTGGCCTTCAACCGCGGGGAGCACCGCCACCGGGTCGTGATCGGCAAGGACACCCGGCTGTCCTGCTACATGATCGAGACGGCCCTGCAGGCAGGCTTCCTCTCAGTCGGGATCGACGTCCTGCCGCTCGGCCCGATCCCGACGCCTGCCGTGGCCATGCTGACGCGCTCGATGCGGGCCGATCTCGGCGTGATGATCTCGGCGTCGCACAACCCTTATGAGGACAACGGCATCAAGCTGTTCGGGCCCGACGGCTACAAGCTGTCGGACGAGGTCGAACTTGAGATCGAGGCGATGATCGACGCGGACCTGTCCCTGCATCTGGCCAAGGCCACATCAATCGGCCGCGCCAAGCGCGTCGAAAGCGTGCACGCGCGTTACATCGAATTCGCCAAGCGCACCTTGCCGCGCAACATGTCGCTGGAAGGCCTGCGCATTGTCGTCGACTGCGCCAACGGCGCCGGTTACAAGGTCGCGCCGGAAGCCTTGTGGGAGCTGGGCGCCGAGGTCATCGCCATCGGCATCGAGCCGGACGGCTTCAACATCAACCACGATGTCGGCTCCACCGCGCCTGCAGCGCTGATCCGCAAGGTCCGCGAATTGCGTGCCGATATCGGCATCGCGCTCGATGGCGATGCGGACCGCGTGCTGATCGTCGACGAGCGCGGACAGGTCGTTGACGGCGATCAGCTCATGGGCGTGATTGCCACCAGCTGGCGCGACGAAGGGCAGCTTTCGGCGCCCGGCATCGTTGCAACAGTCATGTCAAACCTCGGGCTTGAGCGCTACCTGTCCGGAATCGGGCTGACGTTGGCCCGCACCGCCGTGGGCGACCGCTACGTCCTCGAGCACATGCGCGAGCACGGCTACAATCTCGGCGGCGAGCAGTCCGGGCACATCATCCTGTCCGACTATTCCACCACCGGCGATGGCCTGGTGGCCGCGCTGCAGCTCATGGCGGTGGTGCAGCGTTCCGACAAGCCTGTCAGCGAAGTCTGCCACTGCTTCGAGCCCCTGCCGCAGATCCTGAAGAACGTGCGCTACAAGAGCGGCAAGCCGCTGGAGACCTCGAGCGTGGTCTCGGCCATCGACGATGCCCGCAAGAAGCTGGGCAATGGCGGCCGGCTCGTCATCCGCCCTTCCGGAACCGAACCCGTCATCCGTGTCATGGCCGAAGGCGATGACCGCGATCTTGTCGAGCGCGTTGTCGACGAGATCGTGGATGCGGTGAGCAAAGCCGCAGCCTGATCTCCGCTGTCCCTCTCCTCCCCCGTGAGGCCCGGTCATGACATGACCGGGCCTTGTCGTTTCGGGCCAGGATGCAAGCGCAATGACGGCGCAAAGACATCGAGCAGTATGGTTAAGTGTTAGGGTTAAGCTGGTTTTAAGGAATAGCTGCCAGAACTGTCCCCGTTGTGATTTCGCATGGTTGCCTTGCGCCATGCTCAACCATTGAGGACAAGATCATGGGCAGCCTGAAAAGTCTCGCTGTCGCAGGTGCCGTGATGATGGCAACTGCGAGCTACGCCACCGCAGGGGACCTCCCCGCACCGCCACCTCCAGGCCACGGCTTCGACGCGCCGCTGCGCGGCACCGTCTCGTCCGGCGGGCTTTACCTGCGTGGCGACATCGGCGTTGGCGCCTACACCCGTCCGAACATGAGCGTTCTGACCAATGGCGCACCGGTCGTGGTTGCAGCCCCGGGCAGCTTCGCCATCCTCGACCGCAGCCTCGGCTCGGCAGCCTTCGGCGGCGTCGGCATCGGCTACGCCTTCAACAACTGGTTCCGCCTCGACCTGACCGGCGAGTATCGCGCGGCTGCCCGCTTCGGCGCGATGGACCAGGCCGTTTTCGCAAACGCGGCGGCTGTGCCGACCGGCTTCGTCAACCAGCGCAACGGCTACAACGGCTCGGTCTCCTCCTCGGTGTTCCTCGCCAACGCCTATGTCGATCTCGGCACCTTCTGCCAGCTCGGCTGCATGACGCCCTTCCTCGGCGCCGGCATCGGCTTCGCCAACAATACCTTCTCGAGCGTGAACGACACGTCCACACAGTTCGTGTTCGATCCAGCCACCAACACCTTCGGCGCTCCATTCGGCGCGACCCAGTCCTTCTTCGCCTCCAAGAGCAAGCTTGACCTGGCCTGGGCCGTGATGGCCGGCGTCTCCTACGATGTCTCGCGCAACGTCAAGCTCGAAGTCGGCTACCGCTATCTGAACATGGGCAAGGTCGAGACCGGCGGCCTCCTCGGCCAGCCTGCCGACACGATCCGCCTGCGCGATCTCGCCAGCCACGACTTCCGGCTCGGCATGCGCTGGATGCTGAACGGCGGCGATTGTTGCGGCGGTCCGGAGCCCGTCTTCGCTCCCGCCCCGATGGTTCGCAAGTTCTGATCCGATCAGTCCCTGATCTGCCGACGGCGCGCCCGCAAGGGCGCGCCGTTTGCATTGTGAGGCCAGCCGCCTGACCGGCCGATAAACGCGGTTGACCTTTCGGGTCATCTCCCCTATCCCCGTCAACGGGTCATCTCCCCCCAACGGGAGACACCCATCTGTGAGGATGGAGACATTGATGACGACGAACACCACCGCCGCCGGCGGAACCCTGCCGCGCGAACAAGGTTTGAAAAGACCTCGCGTTCCGAATTTCTCATCCGGTCCCTGCGCCAAGCGCCCTGGATGGTCCCTCAAAAATCTTTCTGATGCAGCGCTTGGGCGCTCGCACCGCGCGAAGCTCGGCAAGGCCAAGCTCAAGCTTGCGATCGATCTGACGCGCGAGGTTCTCGAGGTGCCTGCCGACTATCTGATCGGCATCGTGCCGGCCTCCGACACCGGCGCCTACGAGATGGCGATGTGGACCATGCTCGGCGCACGGCCTGTCACCATGGCGGCCTGGGAGAGTTTCGGCGAAGGCTGGGTGACGGACGCCGTCAAGCAGCTCAAGCTCGCCGATTGCCAGACGGTGACCGCCCCCTATGGCGAGTTGCCGAACCTGAGGAAGATCGACACCAGGACCCGCGACGTCTGCTTCACCTGGAACGGCACCACATCCGGCGTGCGCGTTCCCGACGCGGACTGGATCGCGGCGGACCGCGAAGGCCTGACCTTCTGCGATGCGACCTCGTCAGCCTTCGCGCAGCGCATGGACTGGTCCAAGCTCGATGTGACCACCTTCTCCTGGCAGAAGGCGCTGGGCGGGGAAGCGGCGCACGGCATGCTGATCCTGAGCCCCCGCGCCGTCGCCCGCCTCGAAAGCTACAAGCCGGCCTGGCCCCTGCCGAAAATCTTCCGCCTGACCTCTGGCGGCAAGCTGATCAAGGGCATCTTCGAAGGCGAGACCATCAACACGCCATCGATGCTCTGCGTCGAGGACTACATCGACGCGCTGACCTGGGCCAAGAAGGTCGGCGGCCTGACCGGCCTGATCAAGCGTGCCGACGCCAATGCCCGCGCGATTGCCTCCTGGGTCAAGGTGACCCCATGGGTGGACTTCCTCGCAGTGAAGCCAAAGACACGCTCGAACACCTCGGTCTGCCTGAAGTTCACCGATCCGGCCGTGACCGCGCTCTCGGCCGAGGCCCAGGCGAACTTCGCCAAGGGCGTCGTCGCCTATCTGGAGAAGGAAGGTGTCGGCCTTGATCTCGGCCATTATCGCGATGCCCCTCCCGGGCTTCGCATCTGGTGCGGCGCCACCGTGCAGACGCGTGATGTGAAAGCGCTGCTGCCCTGGATCGAGCGCGCCTTTGCCGCCGAGAAAGCAAAGCTTCAGAAAGCCGCCTGAGCGGCTTTCTTTCCGGCAATCGGCTGAAGGCGTCGGGCGGTCGCAGCCAGCGACTCCATGACTGCCGACGGCCCAATTCCCACTGCCTCATCACAAGGTGCTCCCATGACCGCTCCCCGCGTCCTCATCTCCGATGCCCTCTCTCCCGCCGCCGTGCAGATCTTCAAGGATCGCGGCATCGACGTGACCTTCGATCCAGCCCTCGGCAAGGACAAGGACAAGCTCGCCGCGATGATCGGCGAGTATGACGGCTTGGCCATCCGCTCGGCCTCGAAGGCGACAGCCAAACTGCTTGAAAGCGCGACAAGGCTGAAAGTGATCGGCCGCGCCGGCATCGGCGTCGACAATGTCGACATTCCCGCCGCCACCGCTCGCGGCATCATCGTGATGAACACGCCCTTCGGCAATTCAATCACAACCGCTGAGCATGCGATTGCACTGATGTTCGCGCTGGCCCGCCAGATCCCCGCTGCTGACCTCTCCACGCAAGCCGGCAAGTGGGAGAAGAACCGTTTCATGGGTGTCGAACTCGAAGCCAAGACGCTTGGCCTGATCGGAGCCGGCAACATCGGCTCGATCGTGGCCCGCAAGGCGCAGGGCATCGGCATGAAGGTGATTGCCTATGATCCTTATCTGACGCCGGAGCGCGCCGTCACCCTCGGCGTTGAGAAGGTCGAACTTGATGCGCTGCTCGCCCGCGCCGACGTGATCACGCTGCATGTGCCGATGACCGAGCAGACGAAGAACATCCTGTCTCGTGAGGCTTTGGCGAAGACGAAGAAGGGCGTGCGCATCGTCAATTGCGCCCGTGGCGGCCTTGTCGATGAGCAGGCCTTGGCCGACGCGATCAAGACAGGCCATGTCGCCGGCGCCGCCTTCGACGTGTTCTCCGAGGAGCCGGCCGAAACCAACCCGCTGTTCGGCCTGGAGAACGTGATCTGCACCCCGCATCTCGGCGCGTCGACCTCCGAAGCGCAGGAAAACGTGGCGCTGCAGGTGGCCGAGCAGATGAGCGATTACCTGCTCAAGGGCGCGATCACCAACGCCGTCAACTTCCCGTCGATCTCCGCTGAGGAAGCGCCGCGCGTGAAGCCGTTCGTGGCGCTGGCCGAGAAGCTCGGCTCGTTCCTGGGCCAGCTTACCGAGAGCTCGGTGAAGGCGATCCGCATCGTCTATGAAGGCAAGGTGGCGGAGCTGAACGTGAAGCCGATGACGTCGGCTGCGATCGCCGGCGTGCTTCGCCCGTTCATGCCAGGCATCAACATGGTCAACGCGCAGGCCATCGCCAAGGACAAGGGCATCACCGTCGACGAGGTCAAGCGTGAGGCCCCCGGCAATCTGGAAAGCTCAATCAGGATCGTCGTCGAGGCCGAGGACATGCCGCGCCATGCCGTCGGCACGGTGCTGTCGGACGGCGTGCCGCGCATCGTCGAAATCCGCGACATCAAGGTCGATGCCGCCTTCGCGCCGCACATGATCTACATCCGCAACGACGACAAGCCGGGCTTCATCGGCGCCTTCGGCTCGCTGCTGGGCAATGCCGGCGTCAACGTCGCCACCTTCAACCTCGGGCGCGACAAGCCGGGCGGCGACGCGATCTGCTATGTCGCCGTCGACGAGCGTGTCGATGACGCCCTGCTCAAGAAGATCGAGGCGATCCCGCAGGTGAAGCGGGCGAGAAGGCTCTCGTTCTAAGCGGGCAAGGACAGTGGTCCGGACATGCGCGGCGTGGTACTGTGCACCTCGATCAGGAGCACAGACATGCTGCGTATCGTGCAGTTTGAAGCTGAATGGGATGAGGAGGCGGGCGTCTGGTGGGCCGCCGCCGTCGGTGACCTCGGGATCGCCACGGAAGCCGAAACCATAGAAGCGCTCCGCGAACGGCTGCGGCTGATCGTTCCGGATTTTCTCGAAACAACCGACGAAATCCGCATCGACCTGACTTTCAAGGTTTCTGACACCGTCAGGGCTGCTTGATCGGAGATGGGTGAAATCGGCCCGGAGCTTAAGCGCATCCTGCGGCGCGGCGGTTTCGAGCTGTTGCGACAGGGCAAGGGTGACCACGAAATCTGGATCAACCGCATAACCGGCGTAGCCGTCACGCTGGATTCCGGAACCAAGTCCCGGCACCTGGCGAATGCGATCCTGAAGAAGGCCGGTCTGCCCAAGGCGTTCTGAGACCTTTCGACACGCTTGCCGCACGATCCGGCAAGGGCCACATGACTGTCATGTCAGCTCAGCACGCATCAGCCTTCCAGCCCGACCCTGCCGCCGCCTGCGCCGTCTATTATGATGGCGCCTGTCCCGTGTGCTCGCGCGAGATCGCGCTGTACCAGCGGCTGAGCGATGGCGCGCCGGATCGACCCGCCTTCGAGAACATCATGGCGGAGGGCGCGGCGCTGCCTGATGGCGTCAGCCGCGACGAGGCACTGGCGCGTTTCCACGTCCGGCTTGGTTCCGGCGACATCGTGTCGGGTGCGCCCGCCTTCATCGCCCTGTGGCGCGCCACGCCGCGCTTCCGGCTGCTGGGCCGCATCGCGTCCGTGCCGCCGCTGCCATGGGTGCTGGAGATCGCCTATCGCGGCTTTCTGAAGCTCAGGCCGCTGTGGCGGAAGAACTGACACGTCAGGCGCGGTTGCGCTCCGCCAGCCAGATTCCGCCAAGCACCATCAGCAGCGCCACGGCGTGATACAGCGCGAAGGGTTCGCCGATCAGGATCACAGCGAGGATCGCCGCCCAGATCGGGACGAGGTTGACGAACAGGCCCGCCCGCGCCGGTCCGATCAGTTCAACGCCGCGCATGAACATCAGCTGCGAGATGATCGACGGGCCCAGCGTGACATAGAGCACCAGCAGCCAGCCTTTCCAGTTCGGCCACATGTGTTTGCCGAGCGCGATCTCGCCCGCGAGCAGCAGGCCCGAAAAGAAGCAGGCCACCGCCGCCATGCAGGTGAAGAACACCAGCCCCGGGAGGTCAGGACGCTTGCGCAGTCCGAGCGTGTAGCCGGCATAGAGCACGCAGGCGATGACCATCAGAATGTCACCGCGCGCGAAGGCCAGTTGCGACAGCACCGACAGATCGCCGCGCGCCGCCGTCAGCACCACGCCCAGCATGGTCGTCAGCACCCCGACGATCTGAAGCCAGGTCAGTCGCGTGCCGAACATCAGCATCGACCCGGCCATGACCATGACCGGAATCGCGCCCTGGATGATGCCCATGTTGATGGCGCTGGTGGAGTGCCCGGCCACGTACATAAGGGCGTTGAACCCCGTGAAGCCGAGACAGCCCATCAGGATGATGCGCAGCCAGGAGGCCCGGATCACGGGCCAATGCTGCACGATCTGCCGCCGGAAGATGACCGGAAACACCAGCGTGACCCCGACCCATCGCAGCGAGGTCAGCATCATCGGCGAGATGTTGTCGATCGCCGCACGGCTGGCCACGGCGTTGCCGCCCCAGATCAGGGTGGTGATCACCAGAAGCAGGTAGGCGTTCGACCACGCCTTGCGGGACAGGGATGTCAGGGGCATGGCTGTTGTGGACACATCGGGCGCATGCGTTCCCGTAGCCTGTTCGGATCGCGGCGTCATGATATGGAGACGCGCATCCTCCCTGCGCCGATCACGGGCTCGCCATGACAAAACCGATCCGCATGCTGGTCGTCGAAGGCAATGTGCGCGAGGCGCGCGAGGCCCACCTGAACGGCTGGGGCCAGACCCCCGGCGATTCCTATGCAAGCGTGCTGCGCCGGATCGAACCTGGCGCGATCTGCGACATCGCGATGCCGGCGGACGATGGCGCCAACCTGCCGGATCCGGCCGGGCTGCAATCCTATGACGGCATTGTCCTGACCGGATCGGCGCTGCACATCTACCGGATCGAGCCCGCCGTGACGCGCCAGATCGAACTGATGCGGGCCATCTATGCCAGCGGCACGCCCTGCTTCGGCTCGTGCTGGGGCATCCAGATCGGCGCCGTCGCGGCAGGCGGAACCGTGACCGCCAATCCGGCCGGGCGCGAGGTCGGCCTTGCCCGGCGCATCACGCCCACCGAAGCCGGAAAGGCCCATCCGCTGCTGGCTGGCCGCTCGGCAAGCTTTGATGCGCCCGCGATCCATCTCGACGCGGTGGTCGCGCCACCCGGTGACGTCACCGTGCTCGCCGCAAACGCCATGACGCCCATGCAGGCTGCGGAAATCCGGCATGATGGCGGCCTGTTCTGGGGCGTGCAGTATCATCCGGAGTTTTCGCTGGCGGAGACCGCATCAATCCTGCGCCGGCTGTCGCCGATCCTGATCGCGGAGGGCTTCCGCCGGGCGCCCGCCGATGTCGAACGCTACTGCGACGAACTTGAGGCGCTGGATGCCGATCCTGCCCGCACCGACCTGAGCTGGGCCCATGGCCTCGACGCCGAGGTGCTCGACGCGGATCGCCGTTTGACGGAGATCAGGAATTTCCTGACGCATCGCGTCAAGCCTGGGATGAGCGCCCGTTTGCGTGCCTGAAGTGGCATCGGCTCCACCATTTCTCCGCGAAAAATCCACAATTGTTGCGTGACTGGACCTTGCGCCCGGTCTGGGCGTGTTGTCCCCGGAGTTCCGCCCGTGATCTCACGTCTCGTCCTCGCCTTGCTGGCGACCGTCGCCGCTGCGCCGCTCTCGCTTGCCGCCGATATCTCTCTGCCAAGCCGCATCGATGCGGTGACGGTGTTTCCCGATGCCGCCGCCGTGACGCGTCTGGGCGAGGCGAAGCTGCCGGCCGGCCAGCATGTCGTGCTGCTGCGCGGTCTGCCCGCAACGCTCGATCCCGCCTCGATCCGGGTGGAGGGTCAGGCGGATGGTCCACTGACGATCGGCTCGGCCGACATCCGCCGTGCCCCTGCCGACACCGCACCCAGCGAGGACAACCAGAAGCGTCTGCGCGACCTGCGCGGCGAGCTGTCGAAGGTTCGGGGGCGGATCGAGGCGATCGAGGCCCAGAAGAAGGCTGTCGTTGATTTCGCGAGGATCGCAGCGGAAGCGGCGGCAAAGGACGGCAAGGGCTTTGACATCGCCCAGGCCCGAGCCGCATGGGCCGCTGTCGGCGAGGGCACGGCGCAGGCCAATGAGGCGCTGCAGTCTGAATCGACCCGCGCCGCTGATCTCGAAGCGGAGATCCGGGCGCTTGAGGCCGTCACCGGCCGGCCACGCCCCAACGCGCAGCCGCTGGTCGATCTCGCCATCGCGGTGGAGGCCGGGCGCGATCTCGCCGCCGGCTTCAAGGTCACCTACCGCGTCGGCAATGCGCGCTGGAGCCCTGTCTACGATGCCGCACTCGACACGGTGGCGAACAGCCCGGTGGCGAAAGTCAGCCTCGTGCGCCGCGCCTCCGTGACCCAGCGGACCGGGGAGGATTGGGGTGATGTGGAACTCACCTTGTCGACCGCGCGGGTGGCCGGTGGGGCGACGGCACCCAATTTGATGACACAAGCACTGACGCTTCGCGAGCCGCCGCGCGATATGATCTCCAGGCTGCGTATGGATCAAGGTTGGGGTGTCGCGACCACGGAGGCACCGGCAACCATGGCCGCGCCCGCGCCTGTCGCAGAAGCTGCAAAAGCCGTCGAACAGGAAGCCTCAGCCTCTGCGACTGCATTTTCCGCCTCGTTCGTTGTGCCGGGCCGGGTGAGCGTCGGCCGCGACGGTTCAGCCCGCGTGCTCAGGCTCTCGACGCACGAGCTTGACGCGCCCCTGCTGGCCAAGGTCGCGCCAGCGCTGGAGCCGCGCGCCTATCTGTCCACCAACCTGACCTGGGCCGATGACGTGCCGCTGCTGGCGGGCGAGGTGTCGCTGACCCGCGATGGCGTCTTCGTCGGCAAGGCGCGGATCGGGGCGGTTGCCGCCGGTGACCAGTTCGAGCTTGGCTTCGGGGCCGACGACCGGATCAAGGTCGAGCGCGTGCCCGTCCGTCGCCGTGACAATGATCCGTCGGGCTGGAACGCCACCCGCAACCAGATCTCGGATCACCGCACGACCGTCACCAATCTGCACCGGCGTCCGATGCGGATTGCGGTGATCGATCGCATTCCGGTGTCCGAGAACAGCGCGATCACGGTCGAGGCTCTGCCGACGAACACCGCTCCGACCGAAAGGATCGTGCAGGACCGGCGCGGCGTGATGGGCTGGACCCATGACTACGCGCCATCCGAGAAGCGCGAGATCAGGCTCGGCTGGCGGCTGCGCTGGCCGGCGGACAGGGAGCTGGTGGGGCAATGAGCCGGCTGGTTTTCCTTGACCGACGCGGTGCTTTGGACCATGAGAAGCTGCAAGGATGATCAAAAGCCCTGGCCTTGCGCCGGGGCTTTTCGTTGGGACGGAGCCTGTCGATGGCGAACGTGGTTGTGGTCGGCGCCCAGTGGGGCGACGAGGGCAAGGGCAAGCTGGTCGACTGGCTGTCGAGCCAGGCGGACGTGGTCGTGCGCTTCCAGGGCGGACACAATGCCGGCCATACGCTGGTCATCGATGGCGTGGTCTACAAGCTCTCATTGCTGCCCTCCGGCATCGTCAGGCCGGGCAAGCTCTCGGTCATCGGCAACGGGGTGGTGGTCGATCCCTGGCACCTCGTCGAGGAGATCGCCAAGCTGCAGGCGCAGGGCGTCGCCATCAGCCGTGACAACCTGCGCATTGCCGACAACGCGACCTTGATCCTGCCGCTGCACCGCGAACTCGACCATTTCCGCGAAACCTCGAATTCCGGGCTGAAGATCGGCACGACAAAGCGCGGCATCGGCCCGGCCTACGAGGACAAGGTCGGCCGCCGCGCCATCCGCGTCATCGATCTGGAGGACGACGCACTGCTCGAGGCGAAGATCGAGCGCCTGCTGACCCATCACAACGCCTTGCGCCGGGGGCTCGGCATCGCGGAGGCCGACGGCACGCAACTGCTGGCCGAACTCAAGGCCATCGCGCCAAAGATCCTGCCCTACGCCGACACGGTCTGGTCCTTGCTCGACAATGAGCGGCGGGCGGGCCGGCGCATCCTGTTCGAAGGCGCACAAGGCGCGCTCCTTGACGTCGACCATGGCACCTACCCCTTCGTGACCTCGTCCAACATCGTGGCCGGGCAGGCGGCCACCGGCTCCGGCCTCGGCCCTGGCGCCGTGGGCTATGTGCTCGGCATCGCCAAGGCCTACACCACGCGGGTCGGCGAAGGCCCGTTCCCCACCGAACTCCATGATGAGATCGGCGAGCTGATCGGCTCCAAGGGCAAGGAGTTCGGCGTCGTCACCGGGC
Organism: Hyphomicrobiales bacterium; assembly: GCA_027483505.1. Taxonomy (GTDB): domain Bacteria; phylum Pseudomonadota; class Alphaproteobacteria; order Rhizobiales; family Beijerinckiaceae; genus Allobosea. Next base: position 49,158 of record JAIXUP010000048.1, on the reverse strand, counting down.
GCAAGCGGCGCTGCGGCTGGTTCGACGCCTGCCTCGTGCGCCAGACCGTGAAGACCTCCGGCATCGACGGCATCGCCCTGACCAAACTCGACATTCTGGACGGCTTTCCCGAAATCAAGGTCTGCGTCGCCTATGATCTCGACGGCCGGCGCATCGAGACCCTGCCGGCCGGGCAGGCGGCGCAGGCGCGCGTCAAACCGATCTACGAAACCATCGAAGGCTGGACCGATTCGACAGCTGGAGCGCGCAGCTGGGGCCAGTTGCCGGCGCAGGCGATCAAGTATGTCCGGCGCATCGAAGAGCTGATCGGCGCATCCGTGGCCGTTCTGTCGACATCGCCAGAGCGTGACGACACGATTCTGGTCCGCAACCCCTTCGAGGGTTGACGAAACGGACCGCATGGGGACAAAGCACTCGCATGGCGGATTTTTACCCTGTCCTGTCCAAGGCCATCGCGGGCCTTGCGGATCAGTCACCGGAAACGCGCCGCGCGATCTATGATCGTGCGAAGCTGGTGCTGGTCACGCAGCTGGGCAAGATGCAGCCCCCCTTGCCTGAAGCCGAGATCGCCAGACAGCAGCAGGCCCTCGACGCGGTCATCGCGCGCATCGAGCGGGAGCAGGCAGCGTCCCAGTTTGGTCCGCCTGCGGGTGGACCAGAGGCCGACAGGGCTGTTCCGGACTTCCCTTCGCCGCCGCCGCAACCCGCTGCCACGACCCGCCCCGCCCTCGCCACCCGGCCCGTGCCGCCCGCGCCGCCCCAGGATGAGGCGCAACCTGCCGAAGCTGCGACTCCTGCCCCGCAGGGACGCCCGCGCCTCGAAATCAGCACCGGCGACAAGACAGGCAACGCGCGCACCATCCGCAATCTGATCGTGGCAGGCGGCGTCGCCCTGGCGATCGGGCTGATTGCTGTGACGGCCGTCTACGTCAATCGCGAGCCGACAGCGCTGCCCACGCCCTCGCCGAACCAGGCCCGGCCAGCCGCCCCGCAGGCAGGCGGCCCGAAGATCAACGAGCGCGCAGGCGCCGAGACTCCGGCGGCTCAAGCCCCGGCTACGCCGTCTGCTCCCCAGCCCCCGGTCGCCGTGCAACCCGGTCAGCCGCCGCGCACGGAGATCGCGGTGGCGCAACGGGCCGTCCTGTACATCGAGCCGGCGGACCCGTCGCAGCCCCCGCGCGGCATTCAGGGGCGGGTGTCCTGGCGCGTCGAGGCGCAGAATGCCGGCCAGGGCCAGCAGCTTGAAACGGTGATCCGCGCCGACACGGAAATCCCTGAAGTCGGCCTGTCGCTGGTCTTCACGATCCGCCGCAACACCGATGCGGCCTTCCCCGCTTCCCATATCGTCGGCATGCGCTTCCAGCGCAGCGCTGATGATGGCAACGGCGCAGTCCGCGAGGCCGGCGTGCCGCAGTTCAAGACCGAGGAGAACGAGCGTGGCGCGCCGCTCTCGGCCATCACCAGCGCCCTGGGCGATAACCTCTTCGTGTCGGCGCTGTCACGCGTGCCGATCGAGGTTGAACGCAATGTCGATCTGATCCGCAGCCGCAACTGGATCGACATCCCTGTGCGCTTCGCCTCCGGCAAGCGCGGCATCATCGCGTTTGAAAAGGGCCTGTCGGGCGACCAGCGCATCGCCGAAGGCTTCCGCGCCTGGCAGTAGCCCCGGCCCCACGAAAATTGCCCCGGTCTTGCGGCCGGGGCAATGCATCAGCAACACGCAGACTTATGCCTCAGGCGGCAGGCCTGATCCGGGCTGGCACGTCAGTCGCCTCACGCCGCACCAGAGAGGCCTTCACCGCCTCCTGCACTTTCTCGAAGGCGCGCACCTCGATCTGCCGGACGCGCTCGCGTGAGACGCCGAACTCTTCGGAGAGCTGTTCGAGCGTGACCGGATCGTCGAGCAGGCGGCGCGCCTCGAAAATCCGGCGCTCGCGCACATTCAGGACCGACAGCGCCTCGCGCAGCGCCGCCAACCGGTTGCCGCTCTCCTCGCTTTCGACGAGGCGGGCTTCCTGGCTGGAACTGTCGTCGACCAGCCAGTCCTGCCACTCGCCTTCGCCCTCTTCGCGCAGGGGTGTGTTGAGCGACGCATCGCCGCTCAGGCGGCGGTTCATGTCGATCACGTCCTGCTCGGGAACGCCGAGCTTGGTTGCGATCTGCTTCACCTGGTCGGGACGCAGGTCGCCCTCGTCAAGCGCCGAGATCTTGCTCTTGGCCTTGCGCAGGTTGAAGAACAGCTTCTTCTGGTTGGCGGTGGTGCCCATCTTCACCAGCGACCACGAACGCAGGATGTACTCCTGGATCGAGGCCTTGATCCACCACATCGCGTAAGTCGCCAGACGGAAGCCCTTGTCCGGCTCGAAGCGCTTGACCGCCTGCATGAGGCCGACATTGCCTTCCGAAACGACCTCGCCGATCGGCAGGCCATAGCCGCGATAGCCCATTGCGATCTTGGCGACGAGCCTGAGATGCGAGGTCACCAGCTTGTGCGCCGCGTCCCGGTCGTCATGCTCGCGCCAGCGTTTGGCGAGCATGTACTCCTGGTCCGGCTGCAGCATCGGAAACTTGCGAATTTCATCGAGATAGCGCGACAAGCCGCCTTCGGCGGCCATGATCGGCAGATTTGCGGTGGCCATGCCATCCTCCTGTTCCGGTCCCCTGTTCCAGGCTGACCCGTATCGACGCCCGAAATCGGCGCATCGTCTCTTCCTTATAGAGCGTCAAACCATGGCCGAAAATAGGCAACGACGCGCATCAGACTCACAGTTTTGCGAGCTCTTCTTGCAATTCTGCAAAATCATCAGGTGGATCTGCGTGAAAGCTCAGCGTTTCGCCCGTGACCGGATGGGCGAAGCCCAGCAGCGCCGCATGCAGCGCCTGCCGGCCGAGCGTTTCGAGCGCCTGCCGCGCCGCGTCTGGCAGCTTCTGCGCCTTGGTGACGAAGCCGGGCCCGTAGACACGGTCGCCCAGCAGCGGATGCCCCAGATGGGCCATGTGGACCCTGATCTGGTGCGTCCGGCCGGTTTCGAGTTCGCAGCGCAGCAGGCTCGCCAAGGGTTCGGCGGCATGGGCGGGGTAACTCGCAAGCACCTCATAATGCGTGATCGCAGCGCGCCCCTTGCCCTCTGCGACCACAGCCATCTTTTCGCGGTTCTTGCTGCTCCGGTCGATCGGGGCATCGACCGTGCCCACGGCCCGGCGCGGCGCCCCCCAGACGATCGCCAGATAGGCCCGCTCGAGCGGCCCGGTGCGGCCGTGATCGGCGAACTGGGCGCTGAGCCCGGCATGGGCCGCGTCGTTCTTGGCCACCACGAGCAGCCCGCTTGTGTCCTTGTCGAGCCGGTGCACGATCCCCGGCCGGCGCACCCCGCCGATGCCGGACAGCGACGCGCCACAATGGGCGATCAAGGCGTTGACCAGCGTGCCGTCCTCATGTCCCGCCGCCGGATGCACCACCAGCCCGGCCGGCTTGTCGATGACGATCAGGTCCGCATCCTCATGGACAATATGGAGCGGGATGTCCTGCCCGACCGGTTCGGCTGGTCGCGGCGCCGGCACGTTCACCTCCACGACCTGTCCGGCTTTCAGCTTGCGTCCGCCATCGCAACAGGCTGCGTCGCCGAGACGGACCTCGCCCTCGCCGATCAGGGCCTGCCAGCGGCTCCGGCTGAGCGACGGCATGGCCTGGACCAGCCAGCGGTCGAGCCTGATGCCGGCGCCCTCGGGCGGGACCACGAGACGGTGGCGCTGCCCGGACGGTTGGAGCCCTTCGTCATGGTTGTCCTCAAACATGCCCCGGCATGCCACGCATGGGTGGCCTCGCGCAACTGCCGGCGGCTTTTGCTTGCCCATGGCCGCCGGGATGACTAAGTCACCGTTAACAGCTCCCATCGTCTAGTGGCCCAGGACGTCGCCCTCTCACGGCGAAAACACCGGTTCGAACCCGGTTGGGAGCGCCAGGCCCGCTCTTGCAATGGCAAGACCGCCTGCCGAAATCCGCTCCGGTCGCACCGGCCCTGTCATCATCCGGGTGGAACGCGCGGCCTGCCGCCCTTTCCGGCGCGCCATACGTACAACCAACGACCCCCGGCGAATTCACGCATATCCGCTGGACTTTGGCGGTTGACGCGCGCCACAATGACGGTCGGGAAGCACTCAAAGCCAGCTTTCAAACGATTGGGGATCACCATGCACCATTTCACGAAACTCGTCACAGCCTCGACCATGATCGCCCTGATGGCGACCGCGGCCTATGCCCAGACGCCGCGCGACACTGTCGTGATGGCCAAGCAGATCGACGACATCATCTCGCTTGACCCAGCGGAAGCGTTCGAGTTTTCGGGCGTCGAGGTTGGCGCCAACGTCTATGACAAGCTGATCACGGTCGATGTCGCCAGGAACAACGCCCTCATCGGTGATCTGGCCGAAAGCTGGACCGTCAGCGCCGACAACCTGACCTACACCTTCAAACTCCGTTCGGGCGTCAAGTTCCATTCGGGCAATCCGCTCACTGCCGCCGACGTGGTCTACTCCTTCCAGCGCGCCGTGACCCTCAACAAGTCGCCGGGCTTCATCCTGACCCAGTTCGGCTTCGACAAGGACAATGTCCTGCAGAAGGTGAAGGCCGTGAATGACACCACGGTCGAGATCACGGTCTCCAAGCCCTTCGCGCCGACCTTCTTCCTGAACTGCCTGACCTCCGGTGTCGCCAGCATCGTCGATTCCAAGCTCGTCATGGCCAATGCCAAGGACGGCGATTTCGGCAATGGCTGGCTGAAGCTCAATTCCGCCGGCTCCGGCGCGTACTCGGTCCGCGCCTACCGCCCGAACGAGCAGTATGCGCTGGAGGCCAACCCCAACTGGTACAAGGGCGCCCCCAAGAACAGGCGCGTGATCGTGCGCCATGTGGCCGAGCCGGCTTCGCAGCGCCTGCTGCTTGAAAAGGGCGACATCGACGTCGCGCGCAATCTCTCGAAGGACCAGCTCGCCGCTGTCCGCGAGAAGGCCGACATCAGCCTTGTGCAGGGCGACAAGGGCTACATCCTGTATCTGGGCCTCAACACCAAGAACCCGAACTTTGCCAAGCCCGAGGTTCGCGAGGCGCTGAAGTGGCTGGTGGACTACGACTCCATTGAGCGCAACATCGTGGCCGGCACCTACAAGCCGCACGAATCCTTCCTGCCGCAGGGCTTCCTCGGCGCGATCACCGACAAACCCTACAAGTTCGATCCGGCCAAGGCCAAGGAATTGCTGGCCAAGGCCGGCCTGCCGAACGGCTTCTCGGTGACGATGGACGTGCGCTCGACCGCGCCGATCACGGACATCGCGCAGGCCATCCAGGCCAACTGGGCACAGGCCGGCGTCAAGCTGGAGCTGATCCCAGGCGACGGCAAGCAGACCCTGACCAAGTACCGCGCCCGGACCCATGACATCTATATCGGCCAGTGGGGTCCGGACTATCTCGACCCGCACACCAATGCCGAGACGTTCGCCATCAACGAAAACAACGGCGAGGACGCCAAGTCCAAGACCCTGGCCTGGCGCAATGCCTGGGACATCCCGGAGATGACAAAGATCACGCAGGCGGCGGTGCTCGAATCCGATGCCGGAAAGCGGGCGGCGACCTATGGAGCGCTGCAGCGCGAACACCAGAAGATCTCGCCCTTCGTCATCATGTTCCAGCAGGTCGAGGTTTCCGCGCAGCGCAAGAATGTCTCCGGCTGGGTCATTGGGCCGACATCGGACACCAATCTCTACGCGCCGATCGTCAAGAATTGAGGCCCGCACGGGCAGGAATAGGGCCGACGCCTCCCCTTCCGGGCGGGACGCGTCGGTCCCTCTACAATTCTGCGGTGAAGCGCGGCGAGCCCTCGCCGCGATAACCCGCCTGCATGCTGCGTGTGCCGGTCCAGCATGGCAGCCAATCGAAGCGCGAAGCACCACAGGCCCCCCATGGCAAGTTCTTCCGGTCCGATGACCGGCCCTGCAACGGCTCCAAGCGGCAGCGGCCCCGGCCGGTTGACGCGTTGGGGCAAGTTGCTGTCGCGTGAGTTGACCACCGTCGCGATCACGATGTTCGGCCTTCTGGCAATCACCTTCCTGATCGCGCGCGTCATCCCGATCGATCCGGTTCTAGCCGTGGTCGGCGACAACGCGCGCCCGGACGTCTACGACGCCGCCCGTCTTGCGCTCGGCCTCGACAAGCCGCTGTGGCAGCAGTTTGCGATGTATGTCGGCAAGGTCTTCACCGGCGATCTCGGCACCTCCATCCTGACCGCGCAGCCGGTGATCAGCGACATCAAGCGGGTCTTTCCGGCGACGCTCGAACTGGCCACGCTCGGCACGCTGGTGGGCATCACCTTCGGCATTCCGCTGGGCGTGCTGGCGGCGGTCTACCAGGGCCGCTGGCCGGACCAGCTCGCGCGCTTCATTGGGCTGTTTGGCTATTCGATCCCGATCTTCTGGCTCGGCCTGATGGGCCTCCTGCTGTTTTACGCCAAGCTCGGCTGGGTCAGCGGACCGGGCCGGATTTCGATCGCCTATCAGGATTTCGTCATGCCCGTGACCGGCGTGATCCTGCTCGACGCCGCGATGCAGGGCGAATGGGACGCGTTCTGGAACGCGCTCTCGCATCTTGTTCTGCCGTCCGCCGTGCTCGGCATGTTCAGCCTGGCCTATATCAGCCGCATGACCCGCAGCTTCATGATCACGGAGCTGCAGCAGCAGTATGTGATCGCCGCAAGGGTCAAGGGCATGTCGGAAGCCCGCGTGATCTGGCGCCATGCCCTGCGCAACGCGCTGGTTCCGCTGACCACGGTGATTGCCCTGTCCTATGCCAATCTGCTCGAAGGCTCGGTGCTGACCGAAACCATCTTCGCCTGGCCTGGCCTCGGCCGCTACATCACCAACGGCCTGCTGAACGCCGACATGAACGCCGTTCTGGGCGGAACGCTCGTGGTCGGCGCGATCTTCATCGGCGTCAATCTGTTTGCGGACATCCTCGGCCGAATCTTTGATCCGAGGACGAGGTGAGGCGATGAGCAACTGGACCGCCTACCTTACCACCGATGCGCCGGCCTCCCGCCGGCAGGCGCGTCTCGGCCAGGCCTGGCGGCAGTGGCTCGCCCTGAAGCAGAACCCGCTCGCCATTGCCGGGCTCATCATCGTCGTGTCGCTGCTGCTGATCGCGGCCTTCGCCCCCCTCATCGCGCCGTTCGATCCCCTCGCGCAGAACCTCGACCGGCGCCTGATGCCGCCCTCCACGCTCAACTTCTTTGGCACCGATTCCCTCGGACGCGACATCTTCAGCCGCATTGTCTACGGCGCCCGCGTCACACTGTTCATCGTGCTGCTGGTTGTGATCTCCGTCGGCCCGCTCGGCCTCCTGATCGGCGCCACATCGGGCTATCTCGGCGGCTGGGTTGACCGCGCGCTGATGCGGCTCACCGATGTCTTCCTCGCCTTCCCGCGCCTCGTGCTCGCCCTCGCCTTCGTGGCCGCCCTCGGGCCGGGGCTTGAGAATGCCGTGATCGCCATCGCCTTCACGGCATGGCCGCCCTACGCACGCGTGGCCCGGGCCGAGACGCTGGTGATCCGCAACGCCGACTACATCGCCGCCGTGCGGCTGCAGGGTGCATCCTCCTGGCGCATCGTGCTGCGCCACATCGTCCCGATGTGCCTGCCGTCCCTGATCGTGCGCACCACCCTCGACATGGCCGGCATCATCCTGACTGCCGCCGGCCTTGGCTTTCTCGGACTCGGCGCGCAACCGCCGATGCCCGAATGGGGCGCGATGATTTCGGCCGGGCGTGAGCAGATCTTTGACCAGTGGTGGGTGGCGACCTTCCCTGGACTGGCGATCTGCGTCGTCGCCCTCGGCTTCAACCTTCTGGGCGACGGCCTGCGCGATGTCATGGACGCCAAATGAGCCAAGCTGTCACGCCCCTGCTCGAAGTCGACAATCTCAAGGTCAATTTCCACACCCCCACCGGCATTGTCCGCGCCGTCCGCGGCCTCTCGTTCAGCCTTGGCCGCGAGAGGCTCGGCATCGTCGGCGAATCCGGCTCGGGCAAGTCGATGACCGGCCGGGCGATCCTCGATCTCATCCCCTATCCGGGTGAGGTCCTGGCCGACCGCATGCTGTTTCGGGGCGAAGACCTGCTGACGATGCCGAAGGCGACGCGCCGCAAGCTGCGCGGGCGCCGCATCTCGATGGTGATGCAGGATCCGAAATTCTCGCTCAACCCGGTCATGACCGTCGGCGACCAGATCGCCGAGGCCTACCGTGTCCATCACAAGGCCAACGCGCGCGAGGCCCGAGAGCGTACGCTGACAATGCTCGAAGCAGTCCAGATCCGCGAGCCGGAGCGTGTCTATGCGCTGTATCCGCATGAGGTGTCCGGCGGCATGGGCCAGCGCGTGATGATCGCGATGATGCTGATCGCCGAGCCCGACATCCTGATCGCCGACGAGCCGACATCGGCGCTCGACGTGACGGTGCAGTTGCAGGTGTTGAAAATTCTCGACGACCTCGTCACCAGCCGGAGCATGGGCCTTATCTTCATCAGCCACGACCTGCACCTGGTGCAGTCCTTCTGCGACCGGGTGATCGTCATGTATGGCGGCAAGGCGATGGAGACGATGCCGGCGTCGGAACTGGCGGACCCATCGGCCATGGCGCGCCGCCATCCCTACACGCTCGGCCTGCTCGGCTGCCTTCCCGAACTGGGCAAGCCCAAGGGCAAGCTCTCGACCCTGACCCGCGATCCGGAATGGCTGGCATGAGCGCACCTGCCGTCATCGTCGATCGGCTGAATGTCAGCTTCGGCTCCTCCCATGTCGTCCGCGATGTCTCCTTTGAGGTCGCGGAAGGGGAAAGCTATGGCATTGTCGGTGAGTCCGGCTCGGGCAAGTCCACCGTGCTGCGCGTTCTGGCCGGCCTCAACCAGGAGTGGGGCGGCGCGGTTACGATCTTCGGCAAGGCCCAGCCGAAGGTGCGCGACAAGGCCTTTCACCGCGCGGTGCAGATGGTCTTCCAGGACCCCTATGGCAGTCTTCACCCGAAGAAGACGCTTGATGACGCCCTCGCCGAACCGCTGGCCATTCATGGCATCGGTGACGCCGAACGCCGGATCGCCCGGGCATTGAGCGATGTCGGCCTGCCGTCCGCCTTCCGTTACCGCTATCCGCACCAGCTGTCCGGTGGCCAGCGCCAGCGCGTGGCGATCGCGCGGGCGCTGGTTCTGGAGCCGACGCTGTTCCTGCTCGACGAGCCGACATCCGCGCTCGACGTCTCGATCCAGGCTGAGGTGCTGAACCTGCTGCAGGCGCTGCGGCAAGAGCGCAAGCTGACCTACATCCTCGTCAGCCACGACCTCGCCGTGGTCGGGCACATGTGCGAACGGCTGATGGTGATGCAGCATGGCCAGTGCGTCGAGGAGATGAGCGCCGCAACCCTGAGCGCCCGCAAGCCGGAAACCGCCTATGCACAGGCGCTGCTGGTGGCCAGCGAAGGCTTCCGCCGTCAGGGCTAAGGCGCCACGGCAGCGGCGGCATCTGCCTCCAGGATGGCGACGAACACGTGATAGAAGCTGCTCGCCGGAAGCCGGGTGCTGATCACCTGTCCATCCGCATCGACCTGATCGATCCAGGCGCCGGCCGGCGCCGGGCGGATATAGGTCTCGAACAGGCGTTCCAGCGCTGCAGCCGCCTTGTCCGCCGCGCCCGGAACCCCGGCCCGCGCCTGCGCGGTCCAGGCCTTGGCGAGTTCCGTCTGGGGCCAGAGACGCCGGGTGGACTTCACAACAGCGCCGTCGCGGGAGGCCTCGTCGATCAGAAGGCCGGTCCTGGGATCGGCCGTTGCGAGCGCGTTCGCCAGCAGTTTGCCGGAGAGGCCCGCAATGTCCGGAACCGCGTGAGGCAAGCCCGCCAGCCCGGCGTGCTTGTGCAGCAGCCAGACCCATTCCGCCATGTGCCCCGGCTCGGCGATCTGCCCGGCGTGGCCGGCGGCAGGCCGGAGGTCCGCATCGAAGAACTCGCCGAGCATTCCTGTCCGCTGGTCGAGGAAGTGCTTGAGGACAACGTCCAGCAACCGGTCGGCGCGGGCGACGCCATCCGGCCTCACCCCCGTTTCCGCCAGCGCCAGCATCGCCTCGACCATGTGCATGTGCGGGTTCTGGCGCCGCGGCAGGCTGTTCCGGTCATCCTCGCGCAATGAGCCGCCCGGCAGCGTCAGCTCCGCTGCAATGAAACGGACCACGTCCTCGAGCGCCTGCCGGACCCGGGCCTCGCCTGTGGCCCGCCAGCACCAGGCGAAAGCGAGCACCATGAAGGCATGGTCGTAGCTGTCGCGACGCGTATCGACAGGCCGGAAGTCCGGGGCCAGCAGATGCGCAAACCCGCCCTTGCCGGCCTCGCACGCCGTGTCCATCAGCCGGTCGAACGCCGCCAGCGCAAGGGTGCCGCCTTCCGCGAACCAGCCAAGATGGCTGGCATGCGCATAGACATAGATCTGCCGTGCCTGCACGCGGGTGCGCTGGTTCGCCAGCATATCGGGTGTTGTATCGGGCAGCAGCGTTTCATGGAACGCGCCGGTTGCGGCGTCACGCCCGGCCGTGGCCCAGAACGGGAGCGCCTGTCCGATCAGCCAGGCCTTCAGTGCGCCGGAGATCGCCGTCAGGCGCGCGCGCGCCGCCTCTGCGTCAGAACGGATCGGCATCGTCATCAAGACGGACTATGTCGTCTTCACCGAGATAGCTGCCGGTCGCCACCTCGATGATCTCGATATCGGCCGCCGTGCTGTTGCCGACCCGGTGCGGCACGCCCTGCGCCACGAACTGCGACATGTTCTGCTCCAGAACCCGCGTGTCGTCGCCGACAGTGATGTCTGCGGCGCCCGTGACCATGACCCAATGCTCGGTGCGGTGGCTGTGCCGGTGCAGGGACATGCGCTTGCCCGGATAGATCATGATGCGCCGGACATGAAAGCCCTCGCCGCGCTCGGTCGTCTGATGCCAGCCCCAGGGACGATAGATCCGGACATGCTCTGTTGCGGCCGTCACGCCGCGCGCCTTCAGTTGGTCGACAAGACCCTTGACCTCGCCGCTGCGCTCCCTGTCGGTCACGAGAACGGCGTCGCGCGTCGCGACCACCACCAGACCGCTGACGCCGATAAGCCCGACGACGGCGCCGTCGGTCGAGACAAAGCTGTTGCGCGCGTCCAGCGTCACCGCCTCGCCGCGCAGGACGTTGCCTTCGTCATCACGCTCGGCCATGTCCCAGAGCGCGTCCCAGGTGCCGATATCGGACCATCCAAACCGCCCAGGAACGACCGCCATGAGTTGCGACCGCTCCATCACCGCATAGTCGATCGATTTCTTCTCGGCATGCTGGAAGTGCACGGCATCCAGCACCTTGCCGCCCAGATCGTCACGCGCCTCAGCGACGGCGGCCTGGATCGCCACAAGGCTGTCGGGCGCAAAACGCGCATACTCCGCCAGAAGGACATCGGCCCTGAACAGAAAATTGCCAGAGTTCCACAGGAAGCCTGCCTTGAGGTAGGCCAGCGCGGCCTCCGCCCCCGGCTTCTCGACGAACCGCGACACCAGTCGGGCCGCCCCGCCGCCCGGCAGGGGCGCGCCGGGCTCGATGTAGCCATAGGCCGTCGCCGCGAAGGCTGGCTCGATGCCGAAGGTGACAATGCGCCCTGCCTCTGCGGCGGCAAGCGCGCCCGCGACCGTGGCCCGAAAGCCGGCGCCGTCCCGCACCATGTGGTCTGCCGCCAGCACCAGCACCGGCGTCGCGGGGTCGCGCTGCGCGATCAGCGAGACGCCGGCCATGATCGCGGGTCCGGAATCGCGCGCCATCGGCTCAAGCAGGAGCTCCGCCTTCGCGCCGATCTCGTCGAGCTGGCGTTGGATCATGAAATGGTGCTTCTGGCCGGCGACGATCAGCGGCGGATCGAAGCGCTCCGGGTCCGAAACCCTCAGCACCGTTTCCTGAAAGCTGGAGCGTTCGCCGAGCAGCGGCGCGAACTGCTTGGGAAATGAGTCGCGGGAAACAGGCCAGAGCCGTGTGCCTGAACCGCCGCACATGATCAGGGGTCTGATGTTCATGGTCCGCTCCGCCGCGACGATCATGTAGTGAGATCGGACGAATCCGTCCACCGAAGACCGGCGGCAGCGTTAAGGTTGCACGCCGCGCTCGCGCCGGTAGCCGGTGGCCAGCACGTAAAGTTCCGAAGAATCTGCCCGGCTGGCCGACGGTTTCAGGTTCCTCACATTGGTGAAATCGCGTTTGAGCTGGCTGAGCAGCGTGGCGCTTTCCCCTCCCTGGAAGAGCTTGACCAGAAAGAAGCCGCCCGGCGCGAGGACTTCATGCGCGAAGTCGAGGGCCGCCTCGGCCAGCCCGATGATCTTGAGGTGGTCGGTTTTCTTGTGTCCGGTGGTGTTCGCCGCCATGTCGGACATGACGCCGTCCGCAGGTCCGTCGAGCATGTCCTTCAGCCGCTGCGGCGCGGCCTCGTCCATGAAGTCCATCTGGATGATTTCGGCGCCCGGCACCGGGTCGACCGGCAACAGGTCGATGCCGATCACCTTGCCCTTGCCGCTCTTCACGCCGATGCGTTCGCCCGCAACCTGGCACCAGCCGCCGGGCGCGCATCCCAGGTCAATGAGTCGCTGGCCGGGCTTCAGGAACTTTACCTTGTCGTCCATCTCCGACAGCTTGAAGGCAGCCCGTGAGCGGTAGCCCGCCTCCTTGGCGCGCTTCACGTAAGGATCGTTGAGCTGTCGCCTCAGCCACAATTGCGACGAGTGCGAAAGCTTCCGCGAGCGCTTCACCTCGACCTTGAGATCCCGCGCGCCCCTGCCTGCCCCAGGCGTCTTTCCGCCGGAGCCCTTTCCGTCACCCGCGCTCATGGCATTCTGCGGCGCTTCCAGGCGCCGTCCTCGAACATCATCTTGAGCAGGATGCCCTCGCGCAGGCCCCGGTCAGCGATCCTGACCATCGGGCTCGGGAACAGCCGCCGAATGGCTTCGAAAATGGCGCAGCCCGCGAGCACAAGGTCAGCGCGCTCCTTGCCGATGCAGGCGTTTGCGGCCCGCGCATCATAGTCCATCGCGAGCATCTCGTCGATCACTGCGGAAACATCGGCGTCACGCATCCACAGCCCGTCGACCTTGCGCCGGTCGTAGCGCTGCAGCTTGAGGAACAGCCCCGCGACGGTCGTCACCGTTCCGGACGTGCCGAGCAGGTGAAAACCACGCCGCATCAACGCCGGCTTCGCCCGCACATGGAACTTCCGTAGCGCGTCCATCGCCTCGGCGACCATCGCCTCGAACAGATCCGGGCCGACGTCGACGCCGCCATGGCGTTCTGCCAGCGACACCACGCCGATCGGGATCGATTCCCAGGTCTGGATGCGTTCCGCCGGACTGCGGCCTGACGAGCGCCCGCCAAGCCAGACGATCTCGGTCGAGCCGCCGCCGATGTCGAACACGATGATCGCCTCGGCTTCCGGCGAAGCCAGCGCCGCGCAGCCGGTGACGGCAAGCATCGCTTCAGTGCGCTGGTCGACCACTTCGAGCTGAAGGCCGGTTTCCGCCGCGACCCTTGCCACGAACTCCTTGCCATTGGCAGCCGCCCGGCATGCCTCGGTGGTCACCAGCCGCGCCCGTGCGACACGCCTGAGCTTCATCTTGGCGGCACAGGCATGCAGTGCATCGAGGGCGCGCTCGATCGCCGCCTCGCCGAGCCGGCCGTGGACTGAAAGGCCCTCGCCAAGACGCACGATCCGGGAGAAGGCGTCGATCACGCGAAAGCCATGCTGCGCCGGCTGCGCCACCAGCAGGCGGCAGTTGTTGGTGCCAAGGTCGAGCGCGGCATAGATGTTCGGAAGCCCGGCCGACTGGCCCGGCAGTCCTTCACGCTCCGCGCCATGACCAAGTGACTGCGGCTCGCCCGAAGACGGCCTGTCGCCCATGTTCAACAGATCATTCCTTGCAAGCGGCGCTCAGCCTTGCGGCGATCGCCTCGTTGCCGGCACTGTAGACCCGTTCACGCGCCTGTCGCAACTGCGGTGCCGTTGATGGCGGCATGGCGCATGTTCTTGACCCGGAGCCGCTGGGCCTCGCGCGCCCGGACGACGGCAATATGCATGCGCGATGACAGAATCTTCGGCGACAGCGGCTTGGCGAGGATGTCCTCGATTCCGAGCTTGATCGCCACGCTGATGACCGCCTTGTTCGGGTTGCTGAGCGTCAGGATGATCGGCGTGTCCCGCCTGGATGTCTCCGGGCTGCTGCGCGCCAGCCGGATGAAGTCCTCACCCGAGAGCATCGGCATGTTCCATTCGAGAATCACGATGTCCGGCACCAGCATCGTGAACTGCCCGATTGCCTCAGCACCATCGGAGGCCTCGATGATGCGGCGGATGCCTCCGCGCATCAGGATTTCGCGCAGGATACGGCGCATATGCATGCTCGGATCCGCGATCAGCACCACCAGGTCCGGTAGTTTGGGTAGTTCTGACACGCCTCGACCTGCCTTGCGAACGCAACACTCGCGCACTTATCAGGCAGAGGATTTGACATCCGGTTACCGGAAAAGAATATCTTCGCGGCATTCTCCGCCCGTCTGCGCATCCCACAGGACTGCCTCATGCCCACCAAACCAAGCTTCGTGTTGGCCCTTGACCAGGGCACGACCTCGACCCGGGCGATCCTGTTTGGCGCAGACTACGGCATTGCCGCCGTCGCGCAGAAGGAATTTCCCCAGCACTATCCCGCCTCGGGCTGGGTCGAGCATGACCCGGAAGACATCTGGAAGACCAGCAAGGCGGTGATGCGCGCGGCCCTCCGCAAGGCGGGCGCCACGGCTTCCCAGGTTGTCGCGGTCGGCATCACCAACCAGCGCGAGACAACTGTCATCTGGGACCGGGCCACCGGCGAGCCCATCAGCAAGGCGATTGTCTGGCAGGACCGCCGCACGGCCGATGTCTGCGCCCGCCTGAAGGCGGCGGGCCATGAGGCGCTGGTCAGCGCGCGGACAGGACTGCTGCTCGATCCGTATTTTTCCGCCACCAAGATCGCCTGGCTGCTCGACCATGTCCCGGGCGCACGCGCCCGGGCCAACCGCGGCGAGCTGGCCTTTGGCACCATCGACAGCTTTCTCATCTGGCGCCTGACCAGCGGCCGCGTCCATGCCACGGAAGCCACCAACGCCAGCCGCACCATGCTGCTCGACATCCACACCGGCCAGTGGGACGCAGAACTGTGCCGGCTTTTCGACGTGCCGCCAAGCCTCCTGCCCGAAGTGCGGGACTGCGCCGCCGATTTCGGGAGCCTGACGCCCGACCTGCTCGGGGCAGCCATCCCGATACGCGGCGTGGCGGGCGACCAGCAGGCAGCCACGATCGGCCAGGCCTGCTTCGAACCGGGCATGATGAAATCGACCTATGGCACGGGATGCTTCGCCCTCCTGAACACCGGCCCGGTTGCGGTGCCCTCGACCAAACGCCTGCTGACCACCATCGCCTATCAGCTCGGCGGCCAGCGCACCTATGCGCTCGAGGGCGCGATCTTTGTGGCAGGCGCAGCGGTGCAATGGCTTCGCGACGGCCTCCGGCTGATCAAGTCCGCCGCGCAGACCGGCCGCATGGCGGAAGAGGCTGACCCGACGCAGGAGGTGATCCTGGTGCCGGCCTTCGTCGGCCTCGGCGCACCGTACTGGGACGCCCATGCGCGCGGCGCGGTCTTCGGACTGACCCGCAACACCGGCCCCAACGAACTGGCGCGCGCCACGCTCGAAAGCGTGTGCTTCCAGACACGCGATCTGCTGGAGGCGATGACTGCAGACTGGCCGGACGCCGGGCAGACCGTGCTGCGCGTCGACGGCGGCATGGTCGCGTCCGACTGGACGATGCAGCGGCTGTCCGACATCCTCGGAGCGCCTGTGGACCGGCCGCAGATCATGGAAACCACGGCCCTCGGCGCGGCTTATCTGGCGGGTTACGCAGCCGGGTTCTTTCCCGAACCTGCTGGCTTCGCCGGAAGCTGGCGGCGGCGGCATCGCTTTCTCCCGACTCTTTCAGATGCGGCCCGCGAGCAACGCTATGGGTTGTGGAAGGATGCCGTGGCGCGCACGCTGACGCGCTGAGGAGCGCATGCCGAAATACCGGCATGACAGAACCGCAGCATGCACCAAGCCGGGACGCAGTTTTCGCTTGTAAGAACAGGCCCCGTTGATTACACCCCCTCCACCGTGATCGCGGGCGTGCCCGCTTGGTCCCTGCTGGGGGATCGTCTAACGGTAGGACCCCAGACTCTGACTCTGGTTGTCTAGGTTCGAATCCTAGTCCCCCAGCCATTTGCCGCTTGCTGCGTCGCAGGCCGTATGGTCGGCATGGCGCCTTCCCGCAGAACGATCTTGCATACGGGCTCCTTTGACACCGGGCCGAAAGCTGCCAATGTTGCAGCGCGGCGCGGACGGCCAGCTAACGCTTGGCCGTGTCGCCGGTGGCCTCTCCGGGAGCCTTGATCACGATGACATTGCACCGACGGACCCTTCTGGCTGGCGCTGGCGCCATCGGCGCTGCGGCCCTGACGCGCAAGGCTCGCGCCCAGGGGGGACCAGCACCCCGTACCGGCGGCATCCTGACGGTCGCAGCCGACACCGAGCCACGCAACCTCAACCCGGCCATGGTGGCCTCGAACGGGGTGTTCTACGTCGCCTCGAAAGTCATCGAACCGCTCGCGGAAATGACCACGGAGGGCGACGGCCTCGCGCCGCGCCTCGCGACCCGTTGGGAAGGCGCGCCTGACGGTCGCTCGGTCACCTTCACCCTGCGCGAGGGCGTGAGCTGGCATGACGGCAGGCCATTCAGCTCAGCCGATGTGGCGTTTTCGGCGATGCGCCTGTGGAAGCCCCTGCAGAATCTCGGGCGTGTTGTATTCAAGTCCCTCGAGGCCGTCGACACGCCCGACGCGCGCACCGCGATTTTCCGCTTCGGCGAACCGACGCCGTTCCAGATGATCCGCAACGCCGTGCCGGGCCTTGCCAGCGTCGTGCCACGGCATCTTTACGAGGTCGGCGACATCGCCGCCAATCCGGCCAACACCAGGCTGGTCGGCACAGGCCCGTTCCGCTTTGCCGAACATCGGCCCGGCGAATTCTACCGGCTCGAGAAGAACCCCTCCTACTGGGAAGCAGGCCGGCCCTATCTCGACCAGATCGTTTTTCGTGTCCTGCCGGACCGCGGCGCAATCGCTGCGGCGCTCGAGGCCAACCAGATCCAGCTTGCGGCTTTCTCCGCGGTGCCGCTCGCCGACATGGAACGGCTTTCCCGGGTACCCGGCATCGCCGTCATTCCGCAGGGCTATGACGGGATCACCTACCAGCTCACCGTCGAGATCAACCATCGCCGCAAGGAGCTGGCGGATGCGCGGGTGCGCCGCGCCATCGCCCATGCGATCGACCGCAAGTTCGTGGTCGACACCATCTTTCTGGGCTACGCCAAACCGTCGACCGGGCCTGTTCCCGCCTTCGACAAACAGTTCTACACGCCCGACGTGCCGTCGACGCCCTTCGACCGCCGCCGGGCGGAAGCCTTGCTGGACGAGGCAGGCCTGCCGCGCGGCGCCAATGGCATGCGCTTTACGCTGCGCCTGCTGCCGGCGCCATGGTTCGAGCAGACGCGCCAGTTCGGCGACTATCTCCGGCAGGCGCTGCGCGCCGTCGGCATCGATGCGCAGATCGTCAACAACGACGCTCCGGCGCACCTGCGCGCGGTCTACACCGACCATGCCTTCGATCTCGCCATCGGCTCTCCGGTCTACCGCAACGATCCGGCCATCTCGACCACGATCCTGTACGAAAGCGGCCTGCCGGCCGGCGTGCCCTTCGCCAACCAGTATGGCTATGCCAGCGCGGAAATGGACGGGCTCATCCGGCGCGCGGCCGGCACGATCGACACGACCGAACGCACGGCGCTGTACCAGTCCTTCCAGAAACTGGCCGGAACGGAGCTGCCGCTCATCCATGTCGCAGAATTCACATTCATCACGGTCGCGCGGCGCTCGGTGATGAATGTCGCCAACAACCCGCGCTGGGCGACCTCGCACTGGGCTGACACGTGGCTGTCGTCCTGATCCGGCGATCAGGGCGGACGGCATGAGCCGCAGCGCGCGGATCGTCGTTCTGCGTCTGGCAGGGGCCGTACCAACCTTGCTGATCGTCGCCCTCGCTGCTTTCGCCTTGCTCGAGTTTGCCCCCGGCGATGCGGTCGATGCCTATCTGGCCGAGACCGGAGGCGACGCCGGCTACGCCGCCGAGTTGCGGCGCAGGCTTGGCCTCGGCGGAACCGCGTGGGAACGTCTGGCCGGTTTCCTGCTCTCACTCGGCACGCTTGATCTTGGCCGCTCGGTCGTCTTCAGCCGACCCGTGGTCAGCGTGATCGCGGAACGGCTGCCCAACACCCTGCTCCTGATGGCGAGCACGACGCTGTTCGCCGCCGGACTAGGTCTTCTGGCCGGCATGCTCGCTGGCGCGCGGCCCGGCTCCTGGCGGGACCGGGGCCTGTCGATGACGGCCCTCGCCTTCCTCGCGGCGCCGAACTTCTGGTTGGGTCTTGTTCTCGTGGTCGCCTTTGCCGTGAGCTGGCCGCTCCTGCCGGTGGCCGGCCTGCGCAGCCTGAACGCACCCCCGGGCCTCGCCGCCGCCGTGCTGGACACCGCCTGGCATCTTGTGCTGCCCACCATCGCGCTCGGAGCGGGCTACGTCGCCTTGTACCTTCGCACGTTGCGGGCCGGCATGATCACCGCCTGGCAGGCCGATCATGTCCGTGCTGCGCAGGCCCGCGGCGTCGGCGACGGGGCCGTGCTGTGGCGCGCAGTGACACGGCCGGCCCTGCTGCCGACCGTCGTGATTGCCGGGCAGAACATCGGCACCCTGCTTGGCGGCAGCGTCGTGGTCGAGACCGTCTTCGCCATTCCCGGCATGGGCCGTCTGGCATACGAGGCCGTCACGGGGCGCGACACCCCGCTGCTGCTGGGCGTGATCCTGAGCGCGACCGTTCTGGTTCTGGCGGTCAACCTGCTGGTCGACCTTCTGCTCGCCCGTCTCGACCCGCGCATCGGGGCCGCCGATGCGTGACGATCTGCTGGGCCGCGCCGCATTGACCATTGAGGGCCTGATCGGCCTGTCGCTGCTTATGGCCGCAGCAGCGCTTGCCTTGGCTGCGCCGTTGCTGCTGCCGGGCGATCCCTTCGATATCGTGGCGAGGCCCTTGCTACGCCCCCTTGCCGATCCCGCGCACCTGCTTGGCACCGACCGGCTGGGCCGCGACATCCTGGCGATGATCGTGCATGGCGCGCGCCCGAGCCTCATGACGGCGCTGAGCGTGGCAGCGGTCGCACTCGGGTTCGGGATGGCCGCCGGCGCCGTGGCCGGCATGCTCGGCGGCATTGCAGACGAGGTCATCATGCGCCTCGCCGACGCGGTGCAGACCGTGCCCTCCTTCGTGGTCGCACTGGCGGTCGTCTCCGTTCTCGGCCCCTCGCTGCCTGGCCTGATCGCTGCGCTCGCCATCAGCGCCTGGACGGCTCCGGCGCGTGTCGTGCGCTCGGAAGTCCTGCGGCTGCGCGGCGCGGCCTTCGTCGAAAGCTCGCTGCTGCTCGGCCGCGGGCGTATTCCGGTTGCGCTGACGGTCGTCCTTCCCAACGCTGTCACGGTGGCGCTCGCCCTCGGCGCCGTGATCGTCGCCGGCGCCCTGCTCTCCGAAGCGGCCTTGTCCTTCCTCGGACTGGGCGATCCGAACCGCCCGAGCTGGGGTGCCCTGATCGCGGAGGGCCGGCAGGTGATGCGCACCGCGCCCCACGTCATCATCGCGCCCGGCATGGCGCTGTTCGTGACCGTGCTCGCCGTCAGCCTTGTCGGCGAGGGCCTTGCAAAAGCCCTGTCGAAACAGACCAGTTGAGGACAAGATGCCCGCTTCTGCCGAGACCCTGCGCAACGAACTGGCCGACGCCTTCCGCAACCGGGCGCATCTGTACCGGCTCCTGCTCGACGTGCTGGGGGAGCGCTACGGCCCCGCGGAAGCCGAGGCCGTTCTGGCCGAGGTCTGCGAACGCCGCGGTCGCGAAGTGGCGCCGCTCCTGTTCAGCGGCGTGCCGGCCGAACCTGAAGCCATCGCGCGCCGCTTCCTCTCGGTCAGCCCCGATGGCGGCGACCTTTATCCGCATGAGACGCTGAAAGCCGGCGACGCCTTCACGATCAGGGTCCATGCCTGCCCGCTCAAGAAAGCCTGGCAGGACGCCGGCCTGCCGCCCGGCGAGGTGGCGCGCCTGTGCCGGATCGCCGGCGCCTTCGACCGTGGCCTTTTCGAAGCAGCCGGGCTGGGTTTCGAGAACTCGACCTGGAGCGACGCCAGAGGCGGCGGCTGCTGTCACATCACCCTCAAGCCAGCCTGAAAGGCGACCAACATGATACCTGGAAAAGACCGGCTGGCCGGCCAGATCGCCGTGATCACCGGCGGAGCATCCGGCATTGGCTTGGCAAGCGCCGCCCTGTTTGCGCAGGAAGGTGCCGCGGTGGTGCTGGTCGACAGGAACGCCGAGGAGTTGGCGACGGCCGGGGACTATCTTCAACGCGAAGGCGCGACCGTGCTGACCTTGCAGGGCGATGTCGGGGACGAAACCACCGTCGAGGCACACCTCACCGCGATCCTGGCACGCTTCGGCAAGGTCGATGTCCTGCTGGCGGCGGCGGGCTTCTCCATGGGAACAGCCACCCCGGACACCACGCTGGATGCCTGGAATGCCGTCATCCGGACCAACCTGACCGGGTCCTTCCTGTGGTGCCGGGCCGTGCTCGGCCCCATGCGCGCGGCGCGTTCCGGTTCGATCGTCCTCGTCGGCTCGCAGCTTGCCTTCGCCGGCGGGCGGGCCAATGTCGCCTATCTCGCCAGCAAGGGCGGCGTGGTCAGCCTGATGCAGGCGCTTGCGGTTGACCATGCCGCCGAGGGCATCCGGGTCAACGCCGTGATCCCGGGCGCCATTGACACGCCGATGCTGCGGCGATCGTTCGGTCGCAACCCCGATCCCGCAGAGGCAAAGGCGCGCTCGGTGGCGCGCCATCCGCTCGGCCGTCTTGGCCTGCCGGACGAGGTGGCGAAGGCAGTCCTGTTCCTCGCCAGCAGCGATTCCAGCTTCACCACCGGCTCGTGCCTGCGCGCGGACGGCGGCTGGCTCGCCGGCTAGAGCATGCTGCGAAAAAGTGGCAACGGTTTTTCGCTCAAAGCATGCTCTAAGTTATGATGATCGATCAAGTTATCTGCGTTCAAACGGAATCGTTTGAACGCAGATAACTTGATCTAGGCACCCGGTCGCCCTGGCACGGCCTGTGCCTGTGCGGATCGGCAGGGCCGGGTGGCCCGGCCCGCGCTGACGTCATGGCAACAGGCGGTGAGCGCAGTTGTGCAGCGCTGCGGCCTTGTATCTGCTGGACACAGCGAAGTCCGTATATGAGGGAGCGGTTGATGGCGCGGATCATCACGGTTGCAGCGGCCCAGATGGGGCCGATCCAGCGCAGCGACAGCAAGGCCTCCGTCGTGGCCCGCATGCTGGCGCTGATGGAGACGGCCCATGGCATGGGCGCAAACCTCATCATCTACCCCGAACTGGCCCTGACCACCTTCTTCCCGCGCTGGTACTTTGCCGACCGCGCCGAAGCCGACATGTGGTTCGAACGGTCGATGCCGAACAGCGATGTCCAGCCGCTCTTTGATCGCGCCCGGGCGCTGAAGATGGGCATGAGCTTCGGCTATGGCGAGATCACGCCCGAAGGGCGCCATTTCAACACCTCGATCCTCGTCGATGACCTCGGCAGGACAGTGGGCATCTACCGCAAGATCCACCTGCCGGGCCATGTCGAGCACGACCCACAGCGGACCCATCAGCATCTGGAGAAGCGTTACTTCGAGCCCGGCGATCTCGGCTTCCCGGTCTGGCGCACCATGGGCGGTCTGTTCGGCATGTGCATCTGCAATGACCGGCGCTGGCCCGAGACCTATCGGGAGATGGGCCTTCAGGGCGTCGAGATGGTGATGCTCGGGTTCAACACGCCATCGGTCAACAGCCAGCGCGCTTCCGAAGCGATCGAGGAACGCATGTTCCACCACCGGCTGTCGCTGCAGGCCGGGGCCTACCAGAACGCGACATGGGTCGTGGCCGTGGCCAAGGCCGGCACGGAGGATGGCCACCACCTGATGGGCGGCACGCTGATCGTCGATCCGGACGGGCACATCGTGGCGGAACTGCCGGGAGAGGACGATGGCGTGCTTGTGCATGCCTGCGATCTCGACGCCACCCGCTTCGGCAAGGAAACGATCTTCGATTTCAAGCGCCATCGCCGCATCGAACACTATGGGCGCATCACCTCCCAGGTGGGGACGATCGAACCCGCATGAGCACGCCGTTCTCCGCCGCCTTCAGCGACATCAACCAGCACGAGCGCTACAAGCTTCTCTGCGCCGCGATCTGCCCGCGCCCGATTGCCCTTGTCACCTGCGTGTCCGAGTCCGGCGTGGTCAACGCCGCTCCGTTCAGCTTTTTCAATGTCTTTTCCGAAGACCCGGCGCTGATCGTGCTCGGCCTCCAGCACCGCTCGGCAAAGGCGGGGGCGGACTTCGTGGCCAAGGACACCACGCGGAACATTGCCCGCAGCGGCGAATTCGTCGTGAACATGGTCGATGAGGCGCTTGCCGACGCCATGAATGTCACCGCGATCGATTTCCCGCCCGATGTCAGCGAAATCGATGCGGCAGGGCTCACCTTGTTGCCGGGTGTGACCATTCCGGTGCCGCACATTGCCGAGGCGCCGATCGCCTTCGAGTGCCGCAAGACGGTGTCGCTTGTCTTTGGCCCGCAGCGCGAACTCATTATCGGCGAGGTCGTCCGCATCCACGCCCGGGCGGGGCTGATCGATCCGGCCACCCTGCGCGTCGATGTCGGGGCCTACAAGCCGGTGGGCCGTCTGTTCGCCAACAGCTATTCCCGCCAGTCGGATCGTTTCGAACTCACCCGCGAGAGCTATGCCGACTGGGCCGCCGCAAGGACGCAGCCATGAACATCGTCATCTTCGGCGGGGCGGGCTTTGTTGGTCTGAACATCGCGGCGGCGGCATTGGCGCGCGGCGACAGCGTCACGCTGTTCGATCGCCGCGAACCGCATCCGGAGGCGATGGCGGCGCTTCGCGCGGCCAGGGGCTCGCTGCGCCTTGTCGCCGGCGATGTCCGCGACAGCGCCGCCGTGAAGGCCGCGGTTCCGCGCGGGACCGACCTCGTCATCATGGGCGCGGCCATCACCGCAGGGCCGGAGCGCGAGGCTGCCGACGCGGCCACGATCCTGTCCATCAATCTGGTGGCGCAGGTCGCCATGCTCGAGGCGGCGCGCGATGCGGGCGCGCGGCGCGTCATCAATCTCAGTTCCGCCGCCGCCTATGGCGCCGAGGGTGAACGGGCCAGCATCCTGACGGAGGAGATGCCGGCCGACCCGCTCGCGCTCTACGGCATCACCAAGTTCACCAGCGAACGCGTTGCAGCGCGGCTTGGCAAGCTCTGGGGGCTGGATGTGGTCAGCGCCCGTCTGAGCGGCGTCTTCGGCCCGTTCGAGCACGACACCGGCGTCAGGGATACGCTCAGCCCGCTGTATCAGGTCCTGACCACGCTCGATCGGGGCGGAGCGGCGCTGCTGCCGCGTCCCGGATTGCGCGACTGGACCTACGCCACCGACATCGCCGAGGCTGTTCTGGCCCTGGGCGGCGCGCGGACCCTGGCGCGCCCGATCTACAACATCTCGACCGGCCAGGCCTTCTCTGTGCTCGACTTCGGGCAGGCGCTGGCGAAGGACATGCCGGGGGCGATCTGCCGCCTCGCCGGGCCGGGGGAAGCACCCACCATCGACCTGTTCGGGCCGGTCGACCGCGCGCCCATGTCGGCTGCCGCGATTGCCGCGGATGTGGGCTGGCGCGCGCGCTTCGACATGGCCGCGGCCGTCGCCGATCTCGCCGTCCGGCGGCGGTCAACACCGTCCGGCGGCTGAACCATGGCATGGGCCTTGCTAACACAGGCCTGACACGTGAAACTCACCAGGCAGGCTTCAAGAAAAGAGGGAAGATCACCATGACATTCCACAGGACCGCGCTTCTGTCGCTGTTTCTCGCATCGGCGGCGCTCCCGGCCTTGGCCCAGACCCGCGCTGAAACGCTGCGCCATGTCACGGGCGCGTCGATCAACACATTGGACCCCAACATGCCGGGTTCCACCCGCGAGGCCTTCGGGCTGAGCCTGCTGACCTATGACCGGTTGGTCTCGTTCGGCCGCAAGCAGCTTGACGGCAATTGGGTGTTCGATCTCGACACCATCCGTGGCGAACTGGCCGAGCGGTTCGACGTCAGCCCGGACGGGCTCAAGATCACCTTCCACCTCCGCAAGGACGCGAAGTTCCACGATGGCACGCCGGTCACGGCCGAGGACGTGAAGTGGTCGATGGATCGCGCCGTGACGGCGCGCTCGCTGGCAGCCGGCCAGTTGCTGACCGGCTCGATCACCAAGGCGGATCAGTTTCGCATCGTCGATACCCACACCGTCGAACTGACGTTGCCCCAGCCCGACAAGCTGGCGCTGCCCAACCTTGCCACTGTGTACCCTGTGATCTTCAACTCCAGGCTGGCCAAGTCGAAGGCCACCGCCGAGGATCCCTGGGCGCAGGAGTGGCTGAAGGCCAACACGGCCGGGTCCGGCGCCTACATCATCGAGAGCTTCAAGGCCGGCGAGACCACAATCCTGCGCCGCAACGAGGACTGGAAGCGCGGTCCCGGCAACAGCCAGGCCCACTTCAAGCGGATCATCACGCAGACCATCCCGGAAGCGTCAACCCGCGCCAACCTCGTCGAGCGAGGCGACGCGGACATCGTCATCGACCTTCAGGCCGTGGATGCGGCCGATCTCGAAAGGAAGGGCAAGCTGAAGGTCATCTCGACGCCGCAGTACAACGCCATAACCTTCGTCTCGTTCAACAACCAGATGCCGCCCTTCGACAAGGTCGGCGTACGCCGGGCCATCGCGGCGGCGCTGCCCTATGAGGACATGTTCAAGGCGGCGCTGTTCGAGCGCGGCAAGCGGCTGTACGGCGCGACCTGGGCCGATGGCAAGGCGCCGACCGGCGACACGTTCCCGATCGTGCAGCCGCTGAAGACCAACCTTGCCGAAGCCAAGCGCCTGCTGACAGAAGCCGGGTTCCCGGATGGCTTCTCGACCACATTCAGCTTCAACGTCGGACAGGCCGGCACGGCAGAGCCCATGGCGGCGCTGCTGAAGGAGTCCCTGGAGAAAATCGGCATCAAGGTCGACATCCAGAAGCTGCCCGATGCGCAGATGTCGACCCTGATCAACGAGAAGAAGGTTCCGTTCTTCACCGAAGGGATTGTCGCCTGGCTACCCTCGATGGACTACTTCTACCGCAACTTCTACATCGGCCCGATCCGCTGGAACTACTCCTCGCTCAACGATCCCAAATTGACAGAACTGGCGCAGGCCGCCCGTTTCGAGGGCGATAAGGCGAAGTATGCGGCCTACGGGCTGCAGCTCAACACCATGCACTACGAGTTGATGCCGCAGATCCCGCTCTGGCAGCCCTCGCAGGACGCCGTGATGGCGCCGAGCATCGAGGGCTACACCTACCAGTTCCATCGCCAGATCGATTTCCGCGATCTGAGCCGCAAGTGAGCGCGGGTCGGTGAAACTCGGGGCCACGGCAACGCGCGCAGGGCGGCGCTTCATCTCGTCGCTCCCCGCCCTGTTTGGCGTCGTGGTCTTCACCTTCCTGCTGATGCGCGTGCTGCCGGGCGATCCGGCGGTGTTCTTCGCCTCGGGACCGCAGGCCGGCCCCGAGGAAATCGCCATGATCCGCAAGCAGATGGGGCTCGACAAGCCGGTGCCGCAGCAACTGCTGCTCTATCTCGGTGATCTGTCGCAGGGCAATCTCGGGCGCTCGCTGACCACCGGGCAGCCGGTCCTGGCCGACCTGCGCAACCGCCTGCCCGCCTCGCTGGAGTTGACCCTCACAGCCCTGCTGATCGCGCTGCTCACGGCCGTTCCGCTGGGCATTGCCGCGGCCTTGAGGCCGGGCTCGGCGGTCGATCATCTGGTCCGTTTCATCTGCGCGCTCGGCGTCTGCGTGCCGACCTTCGTCTCGGGCCTTTTGCTGATCTACGTCTTCTACTACCTGCTCGGCCTCGCGCCCGATCCGACGGGACGGATCGACATCTTCCTGTCGCAGCCGCCCCGCATCACCGGCTTCCTGCTGATCGATTTCGCGCTCGCGGGAGATTGGGAGGGCTGGAGCGCGGCGGCCCGGCAACTGGTGCTGCCGGCGCTGACAATGGCGTTGTTCGTGGTGGCGCCGCTGGCCCGCATGACCCGCGCCTCGATGCTGGCCTCGCTCGGCAGCGATTTCATCCGCACGGCGAAGTCGCTCGGCCTGTCCAGCCGCAAGATCATCGTCACCTACGCTCTGCGCAACGCCATCCTGCCCGTGCTGACCATCGCCGGCATCGTCTTCTCGACCATGCTCGGCGCGAATGTGCTGGTGGAGAAGGTGTTCTCCTGGCCCGGCGTGGCCTCCTACGCGCTCGACGCGCTGCTCTCGTCCGATTACGCCCCGGTGCAGGGCTTCGTGCTGCTGATGGCCGCGATCTTCGTCTTCGTGAACCTGACTGTCGATGTGCTCTATGGCATCGCCGATCCGCGGGTGTCGGTCGAATGACGTTCCTCGGCTCCTCCGCCACCTTGCGCCACACGGTCTGGGTCCTGCGGGGCAATCCGGTAACGGCGGTTGCCGCGGCAGGGGCCTTCATCCTGTGCCTGCTGGCGATCATCGGCCCGTCGATCGTGCCGTACGATCCGATCGCCTCCAACGTCGCCAATGCCTTGAAGCCGCCCAGCGCCCAGCACTGGGCCGGTACCGACCAACTTGGTCGCGATGTCTTCAGCCGGCTTGTCGTGGCGGCGCGGCTTGACCTCGCCATCGCGCTGTCGGCCGTCAGCCTGTCCTTTGCAATGGGCGCGGTGATCGGCGCGATATGCGGCTACATGGGCGGGCGCATCGACCGCTATGTCGGCCGCTTCGTCGACATCCTGATGGCCTTTCCGCTCTTCGTGCTGGCCATGGCCATGGTTGCGGCGCTGGGCAACCGTGTCGAGAACATCGTCATCGCCACCGCCATCATCAACCTGCCCTTCTACATCCGCTTCGCACGCGCCGAAGTGAACGTGCGGCGCAACGCCGGTTGGGTCGAGGCGGCGCGGGCTTCGGGAGACAGCCACCTCTCGGTGATCCTGCGCTTCCTGCTGCCCAACGTCCTGCCGGCCATGGCGGTACAGGTCTCGCTCAACCTTGGCTGGGCCATCCTCAACGCGGCGGGCCTCTCCTTCATCGGCCTCGGCGTCAAGCCGCCGACGCCCGAATGGGGCATCATGGTAGCCGAAGGCGCGCGTTTCATCGCCACCGGCAAGTGGTGGCTGGTGGCGTTTCCGGGCCTCGCGCTGATGCTGACGGTGCTGTGCTTCAATCTTCTGGGTGACGGATTGCGCGATATTCTCGATCCGCGCATGCGCACATGACCGCTGGACTTATGCCTGCGCCGCCGCTTCTGGCGGTCGACGATCTGCATGTCGATTTTTCGACCCGTAACGGCATCGTCAAGGCTGTGCGAGGGGTATCGCTCAACGTCGCAGAGGGCGAGACGCTCGGCGTAGTCGGCGAGAGTGGCTCAGGCAAATCCGTGACCGCCTTTGCGGTGACGCGCCTGCTGGAAGCCTCGGGCCGCATCACCGGCGGGCATATCAGGTTTCGCGGGCAGGACATCACGCGCGCCAGCTCCAGCCAGCTGCGCAGCCTGCACGGCGCTGCCGTCTCGATGATCTTCCAGAACCCGCGCGCCGCGCTCAACCCGATCCGCACAGTCGGCCTGCAATTGGCTGACGCCATCAATGCGCATGAGCAGGTGTCCGCCGGCGAAGGGCGCAGGCGCGCCCTGGAGTTGCTGAAGTCTGTTCTGATCCGCGATCCCGAGCAGCGGCTTGACGCCTATCCGCATGAACTCTCCGGCGGCATGTGCCAGCGGGTGATGATCGCCATGGCGATCGCCGGCAAACCATCGCTCCTGATCGCCGACGAGCCAACGACCGGACTTGATGTCACGACCCAGAAGACGGTGATGGATCTGGTCGCCCGGATCATCACCGAGCGCGGCATGTCGATGATCCTGATCACCCATGATCTTGGCCTCGCGGCCCGCTATTGCCAGCGCGTGATGGTCATGGAGCAGGGCAAGGTTGTGGAGGAGGCTACACCCCGCACACTGTTCAGCCAGCCCGCGCACCCCTACACCAAGCGGCTGGTGGCCGCCTCGCCCACGGCGACCTCGACGATTGCGGACCTCGCGCCTGGTGAAGGTGTCAACCCCCGCGCCACGCGCGCCGGGGATGACACCGATTCCAAACCTACCCCCGGCACGCCGCCGCTCCTCGAGGTTCAGAACCTCGTCAAGCGCTATGACCGGGGCGTGGTCGCCGTCGATGACGTGTCATTCCAGATTGCGGCCGGTGAGAGCCTCGGGCTTGTCGGCGAATCAGGGTCGGGCAAAAGCACGATCTCCCGGCTCGTCTGCCGCCTGATCGACGCGTCGGAGGGCCAGATCCTGTTCGATGGCCAGTCCATCGGCGGCCAGCCGGCGCGGAGCTTCCACGCTTCGCCGGTACGCAAGGACATCCAGATCGTCTTCCAGGACCCGACCGAGAGCCTCAACCCGCGCTACAATGCCTTCGAGTGCATCGCCCACCCGCTGCGTCGCCTCCTGGCCATGAAGGACGGTGCGGCACTAACCGCCCGCGTGCGTGAATGCGCGACCCGGACCGGGCTGCCGCTGGACCTGCTGGAGCGCTTTCCGCATCAACTCTCCGGCGGCCAGAAGGCGCGCGTCGGCATCGCCCGCGCCATTGCCTGCCGCCCGCGCCTGCTGATCCTCGACGAGCCGACGGCGGCGCTCGATGTCTCCGTGCAGGCCATCATCCTGCAGTTGCTCGACAGCCTGCGCCGGCAGGATGGGCTCAGTCTGCTCTTCGTCAGCCACGACCTCAATGTCGTGCGCATGATGTGCGAGCGGATCGTCGTGCTCAGGCTCGGCAAGATCGTCGAGATCGGCTCGAACGAGACGATCTTCCGCGACGCAAGTAACCCCTACACGCGCGAATTGATCGACGCGGTGCTCAACATCAGCGACCACCGCCAGGGCTGAGGCGCTCAGTCCTTGAGGCCGCCGGCGGACAACCCGGCCACGATCTCGCGCTGCGCCGCGATCGTCATCAGGATCACCGGCAGCGTCACCAGCAGCGCCGCCGCCGCCAGCGGGCCCCAGGATATCTGTTCGAAGGTCAGAGAGTTATAGACGGCGGACGGCAGCGTGCGGCTGTTCTTGCCGCCGAGCACGACCGAGAACACGAAATTGTTCCACGAGAAGATGAAGGCGAGGATGGCGCCCACCATCATCCCCGGCCTGGCGAGCGGCAGGGCGATGTAGCGGAAGCTCTGCCACAGGGTCGCGCCATCGACATAGGCGGCGTCTTCCAGTTCCTGCGGAATGCCCTCGAAATAGCCGATCATCACCCAGACGATGATCGGCACCGTGATCACCAGATGGGTGATCAGCAGGGCCCAGATGCTGCCGATCAGGCCAACGATCTGGAACAGCAGGAACAGCGGGATCAGATAGGACAGCGCCGGCGTCATGCGCGCGATCAGGATCATCACGGCGGTGCGGTAGGCCTTCGAGCGGGCGATGCCATAGCCGGCCGGCACGCCGACCAGAAGCCCGATCAGCACCGCCCCGCCCGTTACCAGCAGCGAGTTCCAGAAATAGAGCAGGAAGTTGTTCTTCTCGAAGACCTCGATGTAATTGGCGAAGGTCGGCGGGTTCGGGATGAACACCGGCGGATAGGCCGTGTTGTCGAGCTCGTTCTTGAGCGACAGCGAAATCATCCACAGGAACACGAGGATCGCGGGCGAGACCAGGGCAAAGACCGACAGGCCAAAGCCGATGTTGCGCCAGATGCCGCCGGACTTGATGCGGTTGCTCATGCGGCGTTCCACTTCAGGCGCTGGCGCATGTAGAGCAGCAGGAGCGACAGGGCGACGATGATGACGAAGAAGACCATCACCACCGCCGAGGCGTAGCCCAGATTGTAGAACTGGAAAGCCTGCAGATACAGGAAGATGTTCAGCGTCTCCGACGCCGTGCCCGGCCCGCCCTGCGTGATCACGAAGATCGTGTCGAATACCTTCAGGGCGTCGATGGTGCGGATCACCACCGCAACCATGATATAGGGCAGGATCAGCGGCAAGGTGATGAAGCGGAACATCTGCCAGTCGCTGGCGCCGTCGATCGTGGCGGAATCGTATGGGTCGGTCGGCAGCGCCGCCATGCCGCCGAGCACGATCAGCATCACCAGCGGCGTCCAGTGCCAGACCTCGACCAGGACCAGGGTGATGATCACCGTGTTCGGATCATAGACCCAGGCGAAGGGCGGAAGGCCGATCAGTGACAGCAGATAGTTCAGCACCCCGAGCTGCGGGTGGAACATCATGGTCCAGACCAGCGCCACCGCCACCGGCGTCGCCATCATCGGCATGATGAAGATGGTCCTGAGCAGACCCCGGAACGGGAACTGGCGATGGAACACCACCGCTGCTGCCGTGCCGAGCCCGATCGGGAACACGACGGCGAGCACGGTGAACCAGAAGGTGCGGCCCACCGATTCAAGGAAACGCGAATCCGAAGCCAGCTTGGTGAAGTTTCCGAGCCCGACAAAATTGATCGCGCCGCCGACCTTGAACTCCATCACCGACATGACGAGCGTGAACAGCCAAGGCGAGATGATCACGGCCGCCATCAGCAGCAGCGCCGGCAACGCGAACAGGAAGTACCGGCGCGGCGCAAGATGCGTCCCGCCGCCATGGGTCGGCTCGGTTTCTGGCAAGGCTTTGTCTGTCATCCGTTGATCGCGCGCAGCCGGCCCCGGAGCGAGAGCCCCGGGACTGGTGCAGCGGCTGCCCTCAGCCCTGCTCGGACTTTTCGAGCACGGGCTTGAAGGCTTCCGTGGCCTTGCGCAGTTCGGTGGCCACATCGGCGCCAGACAGCGTGTTGGTCAGGCCGACGCCGAACACGTCGCGGAACTCCGTGACCGGAATGATCTGCGGCAGACCGGCGCGGGCGATCTTGCCCGATGCCGCCAGGCACTCGAAATACTCCTTCGAGAAGCGCGAGCCGACCTGCGCATCCGGATTGGCCAAGGCCGAGGAGCGCCCGGGCGAGCCGGCGCCCGCCTTCAGCATGGCGAGCTGGTTGCCCTTGTTGCACATGAACTGCATGTACAGCCACGCGGCCTGCTTTTTGGTCGACGTGCGCGAAATGCCCAACCCGTCGCCGAACAGCGCGGAATGATGCCCCTTTGGTCCCGGCGGCGTCACACCGTAACCGACCTTGCCGACGATGCGGGATTTGGTCGGGTCTTCGAGCGGCGTGGCGAAACCGATGCCGTCGAGCCACATCGCCGCGCGGCCCTGCATGAAGGTCGTCTGGCACTCGTTCCAGTTGAAGCCGACCGTCCCGGGGGGCGCGACCTCGCGGTTCATCCTCTTGTACATTTCGCCGGCCCAGATGGCCTCGGGCGTGTCGGTCTGGAGCTGGCCCGTCGCAGACACCGTCTCCATGCCCTGACCCAGCATCCATGAGGTCCAGACCGGGATGTTGGCGTTCTTCAAGCCGCGCGAGACGAAGCCGGCGACGCCCTTCGAGGGGTCGTTCAGCTTCTGGGCGGCGGCGAACATTTCGTCCATCGTCTTGGGATAGGTGATGCCCTTCTGCTGGAACATCTCCTTGTTGTAGTAGACCATCCAGAAATCGATGAAATGGGGCAGCGTGTCGACGGAACCGTCAGCCTGCCGGCCGAATCCGACCGCGCCTTCGGCGAAATCGGCATAGTCGAATTCCGGAGAGGTCAGCGAGGCGTCCGCCAGATAAGGCCGCAGGTCCTCAAGCCATCTGCCCTTGGCGGCCAGCCGCTTCTGCACATGGAGCGCCAGCATGCTGACATCGAAGGTCGGCCGGCCGGAGGTGAACTCGATCATCGCCTTCTGGCGCTGCTGCTGTTCGGGGATCTGCTCCGACGAGACCTGGATGCCGGTCAGCGCGGTGAATTCCTTCTCATGCGCCTGCAAAAGGTCGGATCGCGGATTCTTTACCAGCAGCACGTCAAGCTTGGTGCCGTCAAACCGCTTCCAGTTGAAGCTCGACTGCCCGAGCGCCTCATGGCGCATCAGAAACGGCGCAGCCAGACCGGCTGCAGCGCCGGCAACAACAAATCGCCGCGATGGGCGGTCCACGATCCTGCTCATGATGTCTCCCCCTTAAAGTGCGCTCCGGTCTTGCTGCCGGCCCGCTTGTTGATCTGATCCAAGCCCAAGCCCGCGCCGAGCGCAAGCTCCGTCCGTAGTTCTAACTAACATGTTAGTCTTGACGCAACGCATTGGTCAATGCCAGTCTTGCAGGCAACGGGGACAGGGCAAGCTCATGAGCAAGACACCAAAGACGGCACGCATCGGGCTGAACTGCGCCCTGTCGACACCTTTCACCAAGGCTGGCGCAATCGATCTGCGCAAGCTGGTGGCCCATGCGAATTGGGTTCTGGAAAACGGCTGCGACGGGATCACCGTCTTCGGCACGACCGGCGAAGGCGCTTCGATTGCCGTGCCCGAACGCCACCAGGTGCTCGGGGCCCTGGGCGCCAGCGGCATCGACCTGCGGACCAAGGTCATCGCCGGTGTTTCGGCGGCCACGGTCCATGATGCGGTCGAGCAGGCCCGCGCAGCTTACGGGATGGGCTGCCGCGGCCTTCTGTTCGCGCCGCCCTTCTACTTCGGCAACGCCAGCGATGAAGGGTTGTTCCGTTTCTTCGCCGCCGCCTTCGAGGCGCTCGGCAAGGACTTGCGCGACGTTCTCCTTTACCACATCCCCGGCATGACCCGGAACAGCATCTCGGTTGCGCTCACGCAACGGCTGATGAAGGAGTTTCCCGGCGCCGTGATCGGTGTGAAGGACAGCAATGGCGACTGGGCCGCGACACTTGAGCGGCTGACCGAACTCAAGGGCCTGCAGATCCTCGTCGGCGACGAGCGCCAGTTGGCGAACGCCGTCCGCCATGGCGGCGCGGGCAGCATCTGCGGCCTCGCCAACGTCGCGCCCGACCTGCTGCGCCCCCTCGTCCACCAGGGCAAGGACGATCCCCGGATCGGCGAGATGGTCAACGCGATCCTCGGCTATTCGTTCATGTCGGCCATCAAGGCCTTGATTGGCGATCGCACCGGCGACAAGGACTGGAACATCATGAGCCCGCCGCTCGACGCCCTTTCGGCTGCGGACACCCGCAAGCTGGCGGGCAAGCTCGCGGCCATCCGCAATGCCAGCAAGGCGGCGTGACACGATGAGCACCACGCCGCTCAAGCTGCGCGACAAGGCCTATGACAGCTTTACCGAGCAGTTGCTGACGCGGCAGATCAAGCCCGGGCAGTTCATCTCCCAGCGCGAACTCGTCGAGACGACCGGCATGCCGCTGGGGGCGATCCGTGAACTGATCCCGCGCCTCGAAGCAGAGGGCCTGATCGTCACCGTGCCGCAGCGCGGCATGCAGGTCGCGCATGTGGACCTCAGCCTGATCCGCAACGCCTATCAGATGCGCCTGTTCATTGAGACGCAGGCGACCCAGCTGTACGCCACGGCACGGACCGACGAGGCCATCGCCGCCCTGCGCGCCTCGCATGAGGCCATCATCCGGCGGGCCGAGGCGGGCGAACGCGACACGCTCATCGCCGATGCCGAGGCGACCGACCGGTCCCTGCACGAAACCATCATCGACCATCTGGGCAACGAGATCATTTCCAACGCCTTCCGGGTCAACTGGATCAAGATCAAGCTCATCCGCAGCTACGAGACGCGCCTTTACGCCGAACTCGTGATCCCGGTGTTCCGCGACCACCTGAAAGTGATCGAAGCCATCGAGCGCAAGGATCCGGAAGCGGCGGTCGCGGCCATGGCGGCGCACATCAACATGTCGCGCAGCAGGGCCATCGACATGAACTGAAGCAGAGGCGGCAGGACCGGAACGGCGACGCCTGACATCGAAACCAAAAAGTGACCTGGGAGGGTAACATGACCACGACTTCAAGCAGGCGCAGCCTGATCAAGGGCGCCATCGCCGCCGGCGGCCTGATCGCCATGCCGACTGTGCTGCGGGCGCAGGCAACTGTGATCCGCTGGGGCGAATTGCTGGCGACGTCGCACCCGCAGGTCCAGATGATCGACCGGATCGCGAAAGAGGTGAAGGAGAAGACTTCGGGCCGCATCGACATCCAGTCCTTCCCGAACGGCCAGCTCGGGGCGGGCAAGGACATCATCGAGGCGGTCTCATCCGGCGCGCTGCAGTTCACCACCGACGGCGCGGGCGCGCTCGGAGCCTTCCTGCCGCAGCTGTCGCTGATCGAGGCCCCCTATCTCTGGCGCGACGCCGCCCACCTCGCCAAGGTGACGGCGACGGCCGTTTTCGCCAAGATGAACGAGGATCTCGCAAGCCGCCGCAACATGCGGATGCTGAATGTGACCTATTACGGCAAACGCCACCTCACCACTGGCAACAAGGCAGTCAACACGCCCGCTGACATGGTCGGCTTCAAGCTCCGCGTGCCCCCTGTCGATGTCTTTCGCGCCATGGCCGAAAGCTGGGGCGCGCGCCCGACCCCGATCGCCTTTCCCGAGCTGTATCTCTCGCTGAGCCAGGGCGCGGTCGACGGGCAGGAGAATCCGCTGCCGACGATCCAGAGCGGCAAGTTCTTCGAGGTGCAGAAGTTCCTCGTCCTCACAGAACACATCATCACGCCACGCATGATCATCGTGAACGAGGGATTCTGGAAAGGTCTGCCCGCCCCCGACCGCGCGCTGCTGCAGGCGGCCTTCGACGCCGGCGCAGCCTGGCAGGATCAGGAGCTTCTGTCGCAGGAGGCGAGCCTCGTTGCCACGCTCCGCAGTGCCGGCATGACCGTGATACAGCCCGACCTCGCCCCCTGGCGCAAGGCCGTCCTCGACACGGTGCCAGCCAGGTTCGACGACCGTTGGGGCAAGGGCAATTTCGACGCGCTGAAGGCGCTTTGAAGCTGCGCCCGCCACGGTCCGCAAGACCTTCGCCCTGATGCGCCAAGCCACCCGCGTTCGGGCGCGGCTGACCTTCCCGGGTCGTGCCAGCCCGCGCCGATGACACCGGAGCTCCCATGTCGCGCTTTCTCACCGCGTTTGACCGAACGCTGGCCGTTCTCGCCGGGCTGCTGACCGCGGTCCTGCTGGTCTCGGTCATGGGCGGTGTGGTCTCGCGCGCCGTCAACCGCCCCTTCAGCTGGACCGATGAACTGTCCGGCTATCTGATGGTCTGGCTGGCGTGCCTGGGCTGGATGATCGCGACGCGCCGCGGCGGCCATATTCGCATCCGCGTCGTGCTTGACCGGCTGTCCGGCGCAGCCTTCGCCGGCGCCGAACGCATCATCCAGCTGCTGATGATGCTGTTTGGCGGCGTGATTGCGTGGAAGAGCCTTCACCTGATCTGGACCAATGCGGACATCGAGGCCGTGACCATGCCGATCAGCACGGCCTGGATGTATGCTCCGCTGCTGCCGGCCGGCCTCGTCACGATGCTGCAGGCCCTGACAGACTTCCGCCGACCGCAGCTGCCTGCCACGCCGGAGACATCGCTGACATGACCGGCATGATGTTCAAGCTGCTTGGTGGCTGGCTGGTCGCCATCATGGCCGGGCTGCCGCTCTATGCCTCGATGGCGCTGGCGGCGCTGGCCTTTCTCTGGCTCGGCGGCTTTCCGATCACGATCCTGCCGCAGAAGATGGCCGGCTCGATGAATTCCTTCCCGCTGGTCGCGGCCCCGCTCTTCATCCTGATGGGCAACATCCTCGGCGCCGCCAAGATCACCGACCGCATCGTCGACTTCGCCAGCGCGGTCATCGGCTGGGTGCGCGGCGGATACGCCCATGCCAGCATCCTGACCTCGATCATCTTCGCCGGCATGGTCGGATCGGCGGTCGCCGACGCTGCGGGTTCGGGCGCAATCGAAATCCGGGCCATGAAGAATGCCGGCTACCGGCCCGAAACGGCGGCCTCGATCACGGCGGCAGCGGCGACGATCGGCCCGATCATTCCCCCCTCCCTGCCGATGGTGATCTACGGCGTCTCGGCGGACGTCTCGGTCGGTCGCCTTTTCATCGGCGGCGTCATCCCCGGCCTGCTGATGGGCCTCGCGTTGATGCTGATGGTGGGGGTCGTCGCCCGCCGCGAGGGCATGGGCCGGCAGCCCTTCGGGGGCTTTCTCAACATCGGCCGCGCCTTCCTGCGCTGCTTCTTCGCCATCATGACGCCCGTGGTGATCCTCGGCGGCATGTTCAGCGGCTATTTCACGCCGACCGAGGCGGCGGCGGTAGCGTGCCTCTATGCGCTCTTCCTCGGCTTCGTCGTCTACCGCACGCTGGAGGTGAGGCAGCTTGGCCCGATCCTCGTCGAGACGGCGGAAACCACCGGCGTCGTCATGGTGCTCGTCATGGCTGCCGGCGCGCTCGGCTGGTGCATCTCCATCTCGCGGCTGCCGCAGACGCTGACCCCGATGATCCTGGCCGCCATCGACAACCCGCTGGTCTTCCTTCTCTTGGTCAACATCCTCCTGCTGATCATCGGCTGCTTCATGGAGGCGCTCGCCGCCATGCTGATCCTGATCCCGATCCTCGTCCCCGCCGCCATGAGCTATGGCATCGACCCGGTGCAGTTCGGGGTGATGATGGTGCTCAACCTCATCATCGGCACAATCACCCCGCCGGTCGGCGTGGTGCTGTTCGTGGTCACGCGGATTGCGGACATCTCGTTCGAGCGCATGTCGCGCGCCATCCTGCCCTGGCTGATCCCGCTGATCGCCGTGCTCGCCGCCGTGACGCTCTGGCCGCCGCTGACCACGGCGTTGCCGAACCTGCTGATGGGCAAGTGAACCGCAAGATCAGGCGCGCGGCGCAGCCTTCGGCAGCAGGAAGGTGAACAGCCCGAACATCGGCAGCCAGGCGCAGAGCGTGAACACCTCGACGATGCCGATCCTGTCGGCCAGCAGCCCGAGGCTGGCCGCCGCCACGCCGCCAAGGCCGAAAGCGAGCCCGTAGAACAGCCCGCCGACAAGCCCCACCCGGTGCGGCGCCAGATCGATCGCATAGATCAGGATGGCAGAGAAGGCGCTGGAAATGATCAGGCTGATGATCACGCTCAGCACGCCGGTCCAGAAAAGGCTCGCATGCGGCAGCAGCAGGGCAAAGGGAAGCGTTCCCAGGATCGACAGCCAGATGACCTTGTCGCGTCCGATCCTGTCCCCGACCATCCCGCCGATGATGACGCCGACGGCGCCGACAACGAGATAGACGAACAGCATGATCTGCGAGAGCTGCACCGTGATGCCGAAGCGCTCGATCAGGAAGAAAGTGTAGTAGGACGTGAAGCTGGCGGTGTAGGCGTTCTTCGAGAACAGCAGCACGATCAGAATGGCCATGGCAAAGATGATCTGTCCGCGCGACAGGTTCGGACCGGCCGCATCGACCGGCCGGCCCTTGGCGGCGGCGGCCTGCTCGCGCCTGAGCGCAATGTAGCGTTTGGCGGTCCATGACATCAGCACCATGGCGCAGAGAGCGATGGCGGAGAACCAGGCGAGGCTCGCCTGGCCGTTCGGCACGACGACCAATGCAGCCAGCAGCGGACCGAGCGCATAGCCCGCATGCCCCCCGATCTGGAAGACGCCCTGCGCCAGCCCCTGCTGCCCGGCAGCGGCGTGCCGCGCCATGCGGGTGGCTTCGGGATGGAAGACGGCCGATCCGAGCCCGACCAGCGCTGCCGACACGAGCACCATGCCGTAGCTGATCGCGAAGGCGAGCCCGAGCAGGCCAAGCAGGCTCGAGAACATGCCGGCCACCATCGCATAGGGCCAGGGCCTCTTGTCGGTGATCAGTCCGAGCAGCGGCTGCAGCAGCGATGAGGTGACCTGGAAAGCGAGCGTGATCAGTCCGATCCGCGTGAAGTCGAGCTGATAGGCGTCCTTGATCAGCGGGTAGATCGCCGGAATCATTGACTGGATCACGTCGTTGAGCAGGTGTGCCACGCTGAGCGCCGCCAGAACGGGCATCAGGGGGCGCGTGGCCGGCGAAGCAATCGGAACGGATGTCATGGGCCTCACTTTGACGCTTGCGCAAGGCGCGTCAACCGATCCACAATGCGCTGCATGCATGACGCGCATGGCCGCAGATCGGCCTCGTCTCGCCTCCGCCGCGCGGCGCTGTTGACCTTCGCCGGGCGGCGTCGGACAAGATGGCCAGTATGATTGGCCTGGACGTCATGCCGATCCGCAACATCCTCGTGCAGGAGCCGAGTTCATGAGCCGCACCGTGTTCTCCGGGCTGATGCCCGCCCTGATGACCCCCTGCACCCCTGATCGCCAACCGGACTTCGACGCGCTGGTGCGCAAGGGCAAGGAACTCGCCGGCCTCGGCATGTCGGGCTTCATCTATGCAGGCTCGATGGGCGACTGGCCGCTCCTCACCGATGAGCAGCGCATGGAAGGCGTCGAACGTCTCGTCAGGGCCGGGCTCAAGGTCATTGTCGGCACCGGCGCGCAGAACCCGGCGCGCGCAGGCGCCCTTGCCGCCCATGCCAGGAAGGTCGGCGCCGCCGGGCTGATGGTCATCCCGCGCGTCCTGTCGCGCGGTTCGTCCGCCGCCGCGCAATACGCGCATTTTGCCGGCATCCTCGAAGCCGGATTGGGCCTGCCCTCGGTGATCTACAACAGCCCCTATTACGGCTTCGAAACCAAGGCCGACCTGTTCTTCGCGCTGCACGAGAAGTATCCCCACCTCGTCGGCTTCAAGGAATTCGGCAGCGCCAAGGCCATGTCCTACGCGGCGGAGCACATCACCAACCGCTCGGACAAACTGACCTTGATGGTCGGTGTCGATACCGAGGTCTTCCATGGCTATGTCAATTGCGGCGCGACCGGCGCGATCACCGGCATCGGTAACGTCCTGCCGCGCGAGGTGCTGCACCTTGTCCGGCTGTGTGAGAAGGCGCAGGCGGGCGATCCAATCGCGCGGCGCGAGGCCCGCGAACTCGAAGACGCGCTGCATGTGCTTTCGGTCTTCGATGAAGGCGTCGATCTCGTGCTCTATTTCAAGCATCTGATGGTGCTGGAGGGGAATGCCGAGTACGCGCTCAACTTCAATCCGACCGATGAACTATCCGCCAGCCAGAAGGAGTTCGCGGCCCAGCAGCTCGCCCTGTTCAAGCGCTGGTATGCCGCCTGGGCCCCTGCCCTGCGCGCCGCTGCCTGACGGCACGGTCGCAGGCATCGTCCCGCATGGCCGCGCGCTGGCGGTAAGCTCAGGGCGACATGGCTTGGCCACCGCGCTCCACGATCGTGTGGGGCAGGATGGTCTCGCCCCGAGGCTGCCCCGACCTCAGTGTCTCCACGATCGCCTGGCCGAAGGCCTGATAGGGTATCCGGACCGAGCTGAGGTGCGGAGCAAGCCATTCGTTCAGCGGCGAGTCGTCGAAGCCGAAGATGCGGGGGAGCGGCTGGCCCGGCAGGCTTTCCCGGAAGGCACGCGCCACCCCGAAGGCGATCAGGTCGCTGGTGCAGATAACGAG
Source organism: Hyphomicrobiales bacterium (assembly GCA_027483505.1). GTDB lineage: Bacteria > Pseudomonadota > Alphaproteobacteria > Rhizobiales > Beijerinckiaceae > Allobosea. Next base: position 9,273 of record JAIXUP010000048.1, on the reverse strand, counting down.
GCTTGGCCGTCGGTCCATGGCGACCAGGCTGCGGCCTGCGGCCTGGCCGATCTGCAGGTGGTCGCCATGCGTCGATGAGAGCACCATCGCCTCGGGCAGTGGCAGTCCAGCGGCGTCGAACACAGCCCTGATCCCGGCGACGCGGTCGCGCGTGGCCGATGACGACAGTGGCGCATGGATCAGCGCAGGACCCGACAGGCCCTTGTCCATGGCCCAGCGCGCGGCGTCCTCCCCCGCCTGACGGTTGTCGATCCCGACGAAGGCGCCGCCCGTGCCGATCGGGTTCCGGCGGTTGACGAAGATCAGCGGCGTTGCAAGGCTCGTTAGTTCCCGCAGCTTGGGGCTGTCGACAGCGCCGAGCAGGACGATGGCGCAGGCCTGCTGCGCCAGCATCTCGCGCAGGTATTCGTCCTGCAGTTCGGGCCGGTCGTGGGTGTCGCACAGCACCATCACCAGCCCGGCATCGCGCAGCGCGGCCTCAGCCGAGGCCGATATCGCAGCCATCGCCGGGTTGGACAGGTTGGCGGCGAGCACCGCCACGAGGCGGCTTGTCTTCTGCCGGAGCGCGCGGCCAGCGCTGGTAGGGCGGTAATCGAGCTCCCTGATCGCCTCGCGCACCCGCGCCGTCGTTGCCGGCGAGGCCTTGTTGGTGACGCCGTTGATCACGCGGGACACCGTGGCGATCGACACGCCGGCGCGGCGCGCGACCTCCCCGATCGCGCCGCCTCCGGAAAGGTTCGATTCTCCGCTTGCGGGCTTCTTGCTCATCGGTTTATCATCCGGATTGGGAAAACGTTTTCCCTAATAGCAGGCCCTTCGTCAAGCAGGGCGGTTCACTCTGGGAGGATGAACATGGGAATTCTGAAGAGACTCGCGGGCGCGGCCTTTGTCGCAGCCCTCAGCATTCTGCCGGCCAAGGCGCAGCAGCTCACCATATGGCACGATCTGGGCGACAACGGCATCAAGTGGTTCGAAGCCATGGGCGCCGAATTCGCCAAGACCAAACCCGGCGTCACCGTGCGCTCGCTGAGCTTTCCGACCGATCAATGGTTCGGCCGCGTGATCAGCGCGATCAACACCAACACGGCGCCCGACCTGATCTTCAACAACTACGAGCGCGTCATCCGCATCGAGACCCAGACCAACAAGATCATGGATCTGAAGGCCGCGCTGGCCGGGGTCGGCGACAAGAGCTTCCTTGGCGAGGACGACCTGCGCGTCGCCACCTTCAAGGGCAAGCAGATCATCATCCCGATCCAGCGCGTCCAGATGGCGCTGGGTGTCCGCAAGAGCTGGCTCGACAAGAATGGCGGCAAGTTCCCGGACACCTGGGAAGAGGTGAAGACCCTCGCCGCCGCGTTCCGCGACAAGGATCCGGACGGCAATGGCCAGGCGGACACCTTCGGCATGGCGCTGCAGGCCGCAAAGCCGCGCGACCTCATCCACATGCTCGACCTGTTCACCTTCGGCTCGGGTCTGCGTCACACCCTGATTGATCCGGATGGCAAGATCACCATCGATCAGCCGGCGCATGCCCAGGTGCTCGAGGAGTTCCTCAAGACCTATTCGACCTACAAGTTCGTGGCTCCCGACACGATCAATCATTCCTTTGGCGAGATGTATCAGGTCATCGAGGGCGGCCGCGGCGGCATGTTCCGCGTCGGCGACTGGAACGTCCGCAAGTGGGATGGCGCGAGCGTGCTCAACGGCGACTTTGTCTCCGGCCCCTGGCCCAAGTTCGCGGCTGATCGGCCGAACGCAGTGGTGATCGGCGGCATGCGTGGGATTGCGGTGCCCGAGAACTCGCCCAGCAAGGCGCTTGCGGTCGAGTTCGCCCAGTTCATGCTCTCCAAGGCCGCCCAGCAGGCCTCGCTCGAGAATGTCGGCGCGGCTGTCCGCAAGGATCTCGACGTGTCGAAGCTCTCGGAACGTTCGCAGTACTTCGCCAAGGCAGAGCACCGGCTCGTGGCCTACGACTTCCCCGAGTCCATCCACAGCTTCTATCCGGAACTGGAAGCAGCCTTCCATCGCAAGCTTCTGTCGGGAATCTCCAACCCGCCGGCAGACTGGAAGGCCTTCATCGCCGAGACCGCGAAGGAAATGCGGGACCTCGCAGCCAAGCTGAAGGGCTGAGAACCGACCCACGAGGCGGGCTCCCGGCCCGCCTCTTCCGGCCATGGATCACAACCTTGCGGGCCTGCACAGCAGGCAACCAAGCTTGTGGACGAAGCTCCAGCACGGATGGGCAATGTGAGCGCGACACTGGACGAAATCTGGCGCGGCAGGATCTTCTACCTGTTCGTGTTTCCCTTCGCCGCGCTGACCATCGTGTTCGGCGTCTGGCCTATCCTGCTGTCGATCCAGGTCTCCTTCACCGCGTCGGGAACGGCCCTGAGGCCGACCCCGACCTATGTCGGGCTTGCGAACTATGTCAGCGTGTTCGGCGACCCGATCTTCCTGGCCTCGCTGACGCGCACGCTGATTTATACGACGCTGTCGGTGGCGGCCAACCTCGCTTTCGCGCTCGGCTTCGCCATCCTGCTCGACTCGGCCTTGATCAAGCGCGGCAATCTGTTCTTCCGGCTGGCCATCTTCCTGCCTGTGGTGACGCCGGACGTCGCCGGCTATGTGGTCTGGCGCTGGCTCTACGACCGGTCCTTCGGCGCCCTGAACGCCTTCCTGAAAATGCTCGGCCTTCCGGCCTTTTCCGGCCTGTCCAGCGCCGACACGGCGATGATCTCCCTGCTGATCGCGGAGCTCTGGCACCATGCCGGGTTCTATATGATCATCTTCCTGGCCAATCTGGCGATCCGCAACCGCGCGCTGGAGGAAGCCGCCCACATCGACGGGGCCACCGCATGGCAGCGCTGGCGCTACGTGATCCTGCCGCAGCTGCGGCCGGCACTGGTCATCAACACGGTCTACGCGCTGATCCAGTTCCTGAAGACCTTCACGGTCGTGGTCGTGATGACCAAGGGCGGCCCCAATGACCAGACCAACTTCGTCAGCTACTACGCCTATCAGCTCTTCGATCAGGGCCGCTACGGCGAGGCCACAGCGATGGCGACGATCCTGTTCGCCGTCGTGATCGTCATCTCCATGAGCGCCTATCTCATCGGCGAGCGGGGTGCGAACCGATGAACGACATACGTCCGAACCGCCTGCTGCAGATCGCGGCCTATGCCGTCGCCGGCATCACAAGCGCACTCTTCCTGTATCCCTACTGGTGGATGCTGGTCAGCGCGCTGCGCCCCACCCGCGCCATCATGGGCAATCCGCTGCGCTTCTTTCCCGAGCGGTTCGACCTGTCGATCTTCACGGAAATCGGCCGGATCGGCGGCGTCGAACTCTCGGTCTACGCCTGGAATTCGGTCCTGATCACCACCCTGTCGACGCTGCTGTCCGTGGCCGTCACCGCGCTCGGCGCCTACGCCCTCGTGCGCCGGCCCGACTTGCCGGGCTTCCGCTTCCTGCGTTACGGCTTTCTGGTGACCATCATGTACCCGTACATGCTGCTGGTCATTCCGGTCTATCTCGTGATGTTCAAGCTCGGCCTTCTGGGGTCCTATGCCGGGATCATCCTCTTCCTCGCCCTCGGCCCGATCCAGTTCTTCCTGTTCGAGCAGTTCTTCCGGGCCATCCCGGGCGAGGTCATCGAAGCGGCCGTGATCGACGGCGCCAGCGAGGCGCAGGTGCTGTTCAGGATCGTGCTGCCCATGGCCGCTCCAATCACCGCGACGGTTGCGCTGATCACCTTCCTGCTCAACTGGTCGCAGTGGTTTCCGATCCTCGTGGTCTCGCGCACGCCGGACACCTACACACTGCCGGTGGCCCTGCTGTCGATGAACAGCGAGCTTGGCTCGAATTTCCAGGGCATCATGGCGCTGGCCGTGTTGACCACCCTGCCCGTCGCAGTGCTGTTCCTGATGGCGCAAAGGCGCGTCATGGAGGGGATGGCCTCGGGAGCCGTGAAGGGATGAGGCCATGTTGAAGAAGATCGAGGCGGCGGATCGCCTCGCCAGCGGGATCGACGAGGCCCGGCGGCGGACGCTCGCCTGGCTCGGCGCGATGCAGGCTCCGGGCGAGCCAAAAGGCATCATGCGCATCAGCGCCCTGCATGACCCGGCCCTCTGGCCCGGGATGCTGGTGCCCGGCACCTACAACGGCATCCTCTGCCTCGATCTGCTGGGCGGGCTCGAGGGCTGGCGCACTGGGGAACGCGCGGCGGCCGTGCGTTGGCTCGAAGCGCATCGGCTTGCCGACGGGCGCTTCCGCGTGCCGGGGATGACTGATGCCAACACCTTCAAGAAGCCGGATCGCGACGAGACCTGGCGCTATATCGACTGGCACGTCACCAACTACAGCCTCGGCGCCATCGATGCGCTCGAGCCAGGCCGCAGGCCCGACCTCGCCTTTGCCATGCCCTGGCTCGATCCACTGACGCTGAAGGCCTGGCTTGCCGACAGGGACCTGCGTGATCCCTGGCAGGAGGGCAACAACATCGTCAACCTGGCCAGCTTCCTGCTCCTGTTGCGCCGCGACGGCGACGGTCCCCTTCAGCAGAGGGTCAACGCCGCGCTCGACATTCTCTATGGCTGGCATGACCGTCTGCGCGAGCCGACCACCGGTTTCTGGGGCGTCGGCCAGCTCTCGGACAGGACCCGCCTGCTGCACGCCTTTGCAGGATCGATGCACAATTTCCACATCTGGTACCACGAGGCGCGCCCGCTCGAGGGGCAGGACAAGGCTGTGGACTACTGCCTCTCCCTGCCGCCGGTGATCGACAGCGCCTGCATCGATGTCGACGCCGTCGACGTGCTGATCCATGGCTGGCGGCTGACCGGCCATCGCCGCCCCGACATCGAAGCCTGGCTCGTGCGCATGCTTGAGGCACTGCTCGCCTTCCAGGACCCGGATGGCGGCTTCTGCGACGTCCGCGAGGGGATCCGCCGTCAGGATGGCTGGGTGAAGGGCTATGAGGAGCCGCAAGGCCACTCCAACACATTCGCCACCTGGTTCCGCTGGATCGCCATCGCCATGATCGCCGATGTGCTCTGGCCAGGCCGCTGGGCCTGGAACTTCCGCCGCATGATCGGCATTGGCTATCGCGTCGGCAATTGGCGCGCCACGTCATGACGCACGCCGACGTCGACGACCCCTTTGCCCATCTGCACGATGAGGACTACGCGCGCCCCTTCGCAAGGGGGCTGGCGCATGCCGCAACCCTCGTCACCCTCTCGGGGCGGCCGATGGTGTCCCTTGACGGCGCGTGGTTGCTGACGCTCGACCTCTTCGACGAGGGCCTGCGTCAACGCTGGTTCGATCTGGACGAAACCCCGCCCTCCCAATGGGCCGTGCCGCGCGACTACGAGATCGAAGCCGGCGAACCGGTGCAGGTTCCCTCCTGCTGGAACGTGCTGAAGCCCGAATGGACCTACTTCGAAGGCGGCGCCTGGTACACGCGCTGGTTCGACTGGCGGCCCACAGTCGGCGCCGGGCGCACGATCCTGTCCTTCGGTGCCGCCAACTATCGCGCGCTGGTCTTCCTCAACGGAGTTCATGTCGGCGGCCATCGGGGCGGCTCGACGCCGTTCTGCCTCGAGATCACGGATCAGCTCAGGCAGGGCCGCAATCGCCTGCAGGTTTACGTCGAAAACCGACGGCAGGCAGATCGGGTGCCGATGCATCACATCGACTGGTTCAACTATGGCGGCCTCTACCGCGAGGTGGCGCTCGTCCCCCTGCCGGACGTGTTCATCCGCCAGGCCAGCGCGGCCTTGCAGGCCGACCGGGCGAGCATCCGCTTTGATCTTTGCCTGTCCGACGCGGTGGACGGCGAGGCCTCCGTCACCATCGCCGCACTGGGACTCGAAAAGTCCATCCCGATAAAGGCCGGAAAGGGCAGCATCACCGCAGCCGCGTCGCCTGAACTCTGGTCCTGCGACACACCCCGGCTCTATGAAGTCCGCTTCACATTCCGGACCGACGCCGTGACGGAGCGCATCGGCTTTCGCACCATCGAGGCGCGCGGCACGCAGATCCTGCTCAATGGCGAACCGGTCTGGCTCAAGGGCGTGTGCGTCCACGAGGACGACCTTGCCCTTGGCAAGGTCAGCAGCGAAGCCGACATCCGTCGCCGCCTGCAGCACGCCCGCGAACTGGGCTGCAATTTCCTGAGATTGTCGCATTATCCGCACCACGAGGCGGTTGCGCGCCTCGCGGACGAAGAAGGCTTCCTGCTCTGGGCTGAGGTGCCCGTCTATTGGGCCATCGACTTCGGCAACCCGGACACGCTGGCCGATGCACGCAACCAGTTGTCCGAGCTGATCTGCCGTGACATCAACCGCGCCAGCGTGATCTTCTGGGGCGTGGGCAACGAGAACGCCGACACCGATGCCCGCCTCGCATTCATGGCAGAGCTCGCAAGAACCGCCCGCCATCTTGACCCATCACGTCTCGTCGGCGCGGCCTGCCTGATCAACCGCGAAACCTTCACCATCGAGGACCGGCTGGCCGCACATCTCGACGTGATCGGGCTCAACGAGTATTTCGGCTGGTATGAGCCCAATTTCTCGGGGCTGGATCGTCTGCTCGCCAATTCGAACCCAGACAAGCCGGTGATCATCAGTGAAACCGGGGCCGACGCCAGCCCCGGCCATCACGGCGCCGGCCGCGTGCTGTTCACAGAGGACTGGCAGGCCGAATTCTACCGTCAGCAATTCAGCCGCATCACCGCGACGCCCTATGTCGCGGGGCTCGCGGCATGGTTGCTCTATGATTTCAGGACGGAACGCCGCCAGACCAGCTTCCAGCGCGGCTTCAACCGCAAAGGCCTGATCGGGGCCGACAAGACCACAGCCAAGTTGGCCTTCCATGCCCTCGCGTCGTGCTATCGGTCGCTCGGGCGTGCAAGGTGACGCCCGTCACACGGCCTCCGGCTTTCGCGCCACGATGAAGATCCGGATGTCCTTCGATCCTGTTCCGTGCCGTTCGCGGGCTTCCACTGTGAAGCCAGCCCGCGCGATCTCGGCCTCGATCCCGGCCGCCGCGAAGAACGACACGGTCGGGGCCTTGCCAAGAAGACGCATGACCGGCAACGCCACCCGGATGAGCGGGTTCATTTCGGACAGGCACGGCGTCTTCGAGATGAACAGCCCGCCCGGCTTCAGCAGGCGATAGGCCTCAGCCAGCGTGGCGGAGCGATCGGGCACGAGGTGCAGCAGATTGAAGGCGAGCACGGCGTCATGGACGCCGCCGGGGCCGTCCGGATGGCTGGCGCTTCCGTTCCGGAACGCGACATTGCGGCACGACTGCCCCTCAGCCTTCTCGCGCGCAATGGCAATCATCTCGCTGGAAATGTCGCTCGCAATCAGACGCGAAACGCCGGGAGCGAGCTTCAGCGCGGTCGTTCCCGTTCCGCAGCCGACCTCCATCACCGTGTCGGACGGCCGCAGAAGCTGCCGGGTGCGCGCAATCGTCCGATCATAACCGGCCATATCCTTGATGGTGTCGGTGGCGTACTTGCGGGCAACCCTGTTCCAGAAGCGCGCGTCGTCCAGTGCATCAATCATGGTGCTGTCCTTCCGGACGCTGCATAGCACGGGCAGAAACATTCGAAATTGTCAGATAGCGCAAAAGCGATATACGATTACGTATGGATCAGATGGACTGGAACCAGGCGCGGGCCTTCAGCGCCACCGCGGACGCCGGCTCGCTGTCGGCAGCGGCGCGCAGGCTCAAGCTGACGCAACCTACCCTGTCGCGGCAGATCGCAGCGCTCGAGACCGCGCTCGGAACCTTGCTGTTCGAACGCGTCGGCAAGCGACTGGTCCTGACCGAAACGGGCCTCAGCCTCGTCGGGCACGCCCGCGCCATGGCGGCGGCCGCCGAGGCCATGGCCCTTGCCGCGGCAGGCTCCTCGCAGGACTTGACGGGCCGTGTCACAATTAGCGCCACCGATGCGGTTTCGGCCTATCTGCTGCCTGATCTTGTGGCGCGAATCCGCGAGGCCGCACCGCAGATCACCCTGGCAGTCGTCGCCTCCGATTCCATCAGCGACCTTCGCAAGCGTGAAGCGGACATCGCCATCCGCCATGTGCGGCCATCCGAACCGGAGCTGATCGCCCGTCGCGTCGGCGAGATGACAGCCCACTTCTACGCCGCCGAGAATTGGCTCGCCCGGAATCCGGCGCCGCAATCGGTGGCGGAGCTGGCGCAAGCGGAGCTGCTTGGCTTCGAGCCGATCGAGACCTTTGCCGAGCACCTGCGCCTGGCCGGCATCCTGATATCAGCCGACCGGTTCCGCATCCTGTCGGCCAATTCGGTCGTGCTGTGGGAAATGGTGCGCCAGGGCGTCGGCATCTGCCTGATGCTCAAGGAGATTGCCGAGCGCATGCCCGGCGTCGTCAGGCTGTTGCCCGGTCTTCCGGGCACGCCTGTGCCGGTCTGGCTCGTCAGTCACCGGGAGTTGCGGACAAGCGGAAAGGTTCGCCTTGTCTTCGATATCCTCGCTGACGAGTTCGGCCTCGATTTTGGCAACCGCAGGCAGGGGCTGCGTCGATAAGCAGGAACCCACCCGGATGAAATCCGGGTGGGTTCGGCTTCAGACTGTCACTGAAGCGCTTGGATGGTCAGGCTCACAGTGCAAGGTCATCCGCGACGAGCGTATGGAGCCCGCTCAACACGACCCGAAACTCCGCCGTGGCAAGGTTCGCATCGGTGCTGGCCGTGATGATAGTCTGGTTGTTCACCGTGTCGATCTCGTAGCGGAGCTGGCCTGCGCCAGAGAACGTGCCCAAACCGATGAACGAGAAGGCATCGTTCGCTGCCGTACCTGCGACGGCGTCGATTGTGGTGAGCCGGATGACACCTCGATCCCCCACATTCCGGGACAGCATTGCGCCCGGCAGCCTGACGCCTTGAGGCCTGAGAACAGGAGTTGAGCGGTTCGGCGCCGCCGTCCGCAAGGATCTCGACGCGTCGAAGCTCTGGAAGCGTTCGCAGTGCTTCGCGAAGGCGGACCTCAGGCTCGTGGCCTGCTTCGTCCCGGAGTTGATTCACGGTTTCTATCCGGAACTGGAAGCAGCCTTCCGCTGCCAGCGCCCGTTCAAACGCCTGGACTGTCGAAGGTCAGGGGCGATTGCCCGGGCAACAGGGTGATGACAGCAGCCGGGGCCGGCTGCTGAATCACTGCGCAAGGCCGAGCGCGATCAGGTGATCGGCGCCTGCCCTGACGGTGTCCTTGTTGCGCACTTCGAGGATCAGGCGCGGGTT
>JAIXUP010000016.1 GCA_027483505.1 Hyphomicrobiales bacterium | reverse complement strand
CTTTCTTCGACGCGGGCACGGTCGCCACCGCATCAACCATTGACGGCATCCATCTCGATGCCGCCAACACGCGCGCCATCGGGCAGGCTCTGATCCCGGTCGTGCAGGGGCTTCTGGCAAAGTCGGGTGTGGCATGACGACGTTCCTGATCCTGTTCGGCCTGTCCCTGTTCATCCTGCGTTCGCAGTTGCTCCGCGTGGCGCTCCGGGAGATGGGCGCGGCGTCGGCGTCGGGCCAGATCGAGCCCGAAAAGCTGCATGCCTCGCCTGCTTTGGGGGCGATGAGCGGCTGGTTCTCGCTTGGCGGCGCGGCAGGCCTCATGCTGCTGGCGCTGGTCACATCCGGCTACCTGTGGGGCTTCGGGCTGATCGTGTTCGGCATCATGGGCGGCGTCGCCCTCTCGGCCTTCACGCTGCCCACCATCGGCTCGACGCTCGCGCTCGGCCATCAGGGCGGCGACGGCGACCGCTCGGTTGCCGAGTTCAACCGTCGCTACGGCGCGCATGTCGCTTTTGGCGTCGCGGCGCTGGCGTTGCTCGCCTGGGCCCTGCACCTGAGGCTGCTGTGATGGCGGATGACAGCGCCCCGGCCCAGATGCGCCATGCAATGTCGATCCTGTCGATCGTGTCTCTGGTGATCGCGGTACTGTCGCTCGCGTCGTCGTTTTTCCAGAGCTGGAACTATGCCCGCAACATCGAAGCGGTTCAGCGCAACGTGCTGCGGGCTGAAAACCTGCGCACGTGCCGCGACATCATCGATGTCTTCTTCCAGTTCCGTCTCAAGTCCGACGAGGCGAACATGAGTCGCTCGCCTTCGATGGAACTGAAGCCGCTGGTCTACAAGTTCGGAGCGCTGGCCACCCATCTTGCCAATTTTCGCGAGGACGCGGTCCGCGAGCGCTACGCGCAGCTCAACTGGGAGATGCTGTCCGTCGCGGACAAGGCGGCGACAGACAGCCAGGCCGACTATCAGACCCATTTTGCCCGCCTCGATGCAGCGTTTGCGGGCTTGAATGATGATTGCGCCAAGGCGGCGCAGCGCCAATTGCTGTGACAAGACAAGAAGGATCACCCCATGTCCGCCTATGACGTCCTCATCATCGGCTCCGGCCCCGGCGGCTATGTCGCCGCCATCCGCGCGGCGCAACTCGGCCTCAAGACCGCGATCGTCGAGCGCGAGCATCTGGGCGGCATCTGCCTCAATTGGGGCTGCATCCCGACCAAGGCGCTGCTGCGCTCTTCAGAAATCCTGCATTTCGCGCAGCACGCCAAGGATTATGGGCTCGTGCTCGAAGGTACGATGAAGCCCGATGTGAAGGCCGTGGTGGCGCGCTCGCGCGGCATATCGGCAAGGCTCAACGCCGGCGTCGGCTTCCTGATGAAGAAGAACAAGATCGACGTGATCTGGGGCGAAGCCAAACTCAGCAAGCCCGGCGAGGTCATCGTCGGCAAGGCCAGCAAGGCAGCGGTGCAGCCCGCGCATCCCGCGCCGAAGGGCACGAAGGGCGAGGGCACTTATACAGCGAAGCACATCATCATCGCCACAGGGGCGCGGCCCCGCGTGCTGCCGGGCATCGAGCCGGACGGCAAGCTGATCTGGACCTATTTCGAGGCCATGGTGCCAGCCGAAATCCCCAAATCCCTGCTGGTCATGGGCTCCGGCGCCATCGGCATGGAGTTCGCGTCCTTCTACAAGGGCATGGGCAGCGACGTGACCGTGGTCGAGGTCATGCCGCAGATCCTCCCCGTCGAGGACGCGGAAATCTCCGGGCTTGCGCGCAAGGCCTTCGACAAGCAGGGCCTGAAGATCATGACCGGTGCCAAGGTCACCAAGGTGGTTAAGGGCGCGAACTCCGTCACCGCCACCGTTGAGGCCGATGGCAAGTCAACCGAGATCACGGCGGAGCGCATGATTTCCGCGGTCGGCGTCGTGGGCAACATCGAGAACCTGGGCCTGGAAGCGCTCGGCATCAAGACCGATCGCGGTTGCGTCGTCATCGACGGCTACAGCCGCACCAATGTGCCGGGCATCTACGCCATCGGGGATGTCGCCGGGCCCCCGATGCTGGCGCACAAGGCCGAGCACGAGGGCGTGCTCTGCGTCGAGCACATTGCCGGACTGCTCGTGCATCCGATGGAGAAGGACAAGATCCCCGGCTGCACCTATTGTCACCCCCAGATCGCCAGTGTCGGCCTGACCGAGGCCAAGGCGAAGGAGGCGGGTTATACCCTCAAGGTGGGCCGCTTCTCCTTCGCCGCCAACGGCAAGGCGATCGCGCTCGGCGAGGATAGCGGCCTGATCAAGACGATCTTCGACGCCAAGACCGGCAAGCTGCTGGGCGCGCACATGATCGGCGCGGAGGTCACCGAACTGATCCAGGGCTATGTCGTCGCCATGGGTCTGGAGACGACCGAGGAAGAGCTGATGCACACCATCTTCCCGCATCCGACTCTGAGCGAGATGATGAAGGAGAGCGTGCTGGATGCGTATGGCAGGGCGCTGAATGCTTGAGCACGCTCTTCTCCGGCCTTATCAGATTGCAGGACCTGGTAAACGGTTTGCATACACGATGGTCGATGCCATTGTATTTGCAATAATCTGGCACTTCGTGGTTGAGCGCGCACGAGTTCGGCCGCCGTTCGGGATGATGCAACGCTACAAGCCTGCTGACTACGAGGCCTATCTGACAGTCATGTCGTGGATGACACTGGCGCTATTTCTGATGAGCATTTCGTTACACCTTTTATTTGGGGCATCGCTCGGAAAAATCTTGTTTGGCTACAAGACGGTGCGGACAGATGGTTCTCGAATGTCATTCGTGACATGTCTGCTGCGAAGCTTCGGCTGCTTTCTGATCGGCCTCATGATCTTGGCACCTGGTCCCATGATTGCTTTTGTTTTTGGCGAAGGATCCGAAATCTCGTCGTTGGTCGTACTCTTGCTGGGAGTTGCTTTTTGGCTTTTCGTTGCTTGGCTGCCGTTTGGCGGGCACATTGAGGGTGCCACCGAAGATGCCGAAGTGACGATGCTTGAGCGGCGTCTCGGTATCATGACTGTGAAATCGGAAAGAAACAGACCTGGAACTGTTGCGTAGCAATTCGGTGAATATGGGCTTGTCCTGAGGACTGACCTCAAATCCTCATCCTGAGCCCGTCGAAGGATGAGCTGCAGACAGTGCGAACTGGATTACATCCTTCGACGGGCTCAGGATGAGGATCATGGGTGTTGCGAAGTCTGGATGGCGTCGCTTTGCTCGCCATGACAACTGACCCGGAAAGTCGCCATGGACCCCAAACTCCCCTTCGTGCTCCTCGCCCTTCTCGGCGGCGCGGCCTTGCCGGTGCAGATCGGCATCAATGGCTCGCTGCGGCAGATCATCGGCTCGGCCATGCAGGCGGCGACGATTTCGTTTTCGGTGGGCGCGCTGGCCGGGCTGATCGCCAGCCTTGTGATGCGGGAGGGCACGCCTTCGCTGGAGAGGCTCGGGCAGGCCGCGCCGTGGATGTGGCTCGGCGGCTTCTTCGGCGTGTTCTATGTCTGGACGACGATTGTCACCGGCCCGAAGCTGGGCGCGCTGCTGGCCGTGTCGCTGGTGATCGCCGGGCAGCTCACCGTGTCGCTGGCGCTCGACCATTTCGGCGCGCTCGGCTTTCCGCAAAGCAGCATCTCGCCGCTGAAGCTTCTGGGGCTGGGGCTGGTGATCGCGGGCGTGCTGGTGATCGGCTATGCCAAGCAGGGGTGACAGCTGCATCACCAGGCCGCTTTGCACGGCGCGCCCGAAACACCTATATCCGCCCCAACACAAGGCGAACCTGACATGGCCGTTGTTCTTGACCTGCTGAAAGCCGATCCGCGCAAGGCCGAGCCCTTGCGGCATCCGGAAAAACAGAAGCGCGCCGAAAATCCTGTGCTGAAAAAGCCGGACTGGATCCGCGTCAAGGCTCCGGGCTCGCCGAAATGGGCGGAGACCAACCGAATCGTCAAGGAAAACGGCCTTGTGACTGTCTGCGAAGAGGCCGGCTGCCCCAACATCGGCGAGTGCTGGGAGAAGAAGCACGCCACCTTCATGATCCTTGGCGACACCTGCACCCGTGCCTGCGCTTTCTGCAACGTTAAGACCGGCGTGCCGGGCGCGGTCGATGCGCATGAGCCGCATCACATCGCCGAGGCCGTGGCGAAGCTCGGGCTGGAGCACGTCGTCATCACCTCTGTCGACCGCGACGATCTGGCTGATGGCGGTGCGCAGCACTTCGCCGACGTGATCAACGCCATCCGCACGCTCTCGCCGAAGACGACCATCGAGGTGCTGACGCCCGATTTCCTGCGCAAGGATGGCGCGCTTGAAATCGTCGTGAAGGCGCGGCCCGACGTGTTCAACCACAACCTCGAAACCGTCGCCTCGAACTACCTCACCGTGCGGCCCGGTGCGCGCTACTTTCATTCGATCCGGCTGCTGCAGCGCGTCAAGGAGCTGGACCCGACCATCTTCACCAAGTCCGGCATCATGGTGGGCCTCGGCGAGGAGCGGAACGAAGTCCTGCAGCTGATGGACGATTTGCGCTCTGCGGATGTCGACTTCATCACCATCGGGCAGTACCTCGCGCCGACCCGCAAGCATCACGCCGTGGTCCGCTTCGTGCCGCCTGACGAGTTCAAGGGCTTCGAGACCATGGCCTATGTGAAGGGCTTCCTGATGGTGTCCTCAACGCCGCTGACGCGCTCTTCGCATCATGCCGGCGAGGACTTCGCCAAGCTGGTGGCGGCGCGGGCGGCGAAGTTCAACCGCCGCGCATGAATGATTGGCTCTACAAGACGGAACTTGCGATCCGGCGGGCCATGCCAGAGCAGCTCAAGCTCGTCGTGCGAGCCGCACGCCTGCTGAAAGCCCCACCTCCGTCAGCCCCGACGTTGCCTCAGGCTCAACTCGATGGCTGCATCGTGCTTTCGGATCGCAATGCCATGCTCGGGCATGTCATGAAAAACGGCGTGCTGTGCGAACTTGGTGTGTTGCACGGTGCGTTTGCCCTGCAGATGCTCGCCCAGACGCAGCCGCGGGAACTGCATCTCGTGGATGTCACGTTCGCCGGGTGCGATCCGGTGGTCCTGTCTCATTCTTCGGTGCGCACGCACCAGATGATGACCACCGGTTTTCTGAATGCTTGCCCCGATGGGATGTTCGATTTCATCTATGTCGATGCTGACCACAGTTATCCCGCCGTTTGCGCCGACATTCAGGCGGCGAAGAACAAGGTGAAGCCCGGCGGGCTTCTCGCCTTCAATGACTTTGCGCGGATCTTGCGTCCTGGCCTCGGCCAGTTTGGAGTGCATCAGGCCGTCTGCGAGTTCATGGTGGATGAGGGTTGGCCGTTGGCCTTTTTCTGCATGCAGGGTGAGGCGCTCTATGACGTCGCACTTCGCAGGCCCTCCGCAGTGTGACGCAGCCATGGCCAGCCGCATTCTCGTCATCGGCTGTTCCGGCGCGGGCAAGTCGACGTTGGCGCGCCGCCTTGCGGGGAAGCTCGGCCTGCCGCTGATTCATCTCGACGCGGCTTATTGGCTGCCGGGCTGGCAGGAGCCGCCACGGGATGTCTGGCGCCGGACAGTCGCCGATCTGGTCGCAGCCGATCAATGGGTTATGGACGGCAATTACAGCGGCACGTTCGACCTGCGCATGCCAAGGGCCGATATGGTTGTGTTTCTCGACCTTCCCCGCCTCGTCTGCCTGAGGGGCATCCTGTGGCGTCCGCTGCGCTATTGGGGCAAGCAGCGTCCCGACATGGGGCCGGGCTGCATCGAACGCTACGACTGGCCGTTCGTGCAATATGTGTGGGGTTTTCGCGACACGCAGCGGCCGAAAATCCTTCAGGCCATCAAGACGCTTGGCGAAACGGCGGAACTGGTGCACCTGCGCTCCCGAGCTGAGGTGAAAGCCTTTCTGGCCAATCCTGCGCCCGTGCTGACGCCGAAAGACGCCTGAGATCATGCCGACTTTCCGGACCACCCGCCGCGTCGCTCATCCGCCGGCCCGCATGTTCGCGCTGGTCGCCGATGTCGAGCGCTATCCGGAGTTCCTGCCCTTCTGCAAGAGCCTTGTGATCAAGCGGCGCAGCATCGACGCGGACGGCGTCGAGACTGTGATCGCCGCCATGAGCGTCGGCTACAAGGCGATCAATGAGAGTTTCATCAGCCGCGTGAAGCTTGACCGCGCCAACATGAAAATCGTGGCGGAATATGTCGACGGGCCCTTTTCCTACCTCGACAACCGCTGGACCTTCCTGCCCGACACGAGCAAGAGCCCGGATGGTTGCGCGGTCGAGTTCTACATCACATATGAGTTCAAGAGCCGCATGCTTCAGCTTGTCGCCGGCGCCGTGTTCGACCGCATCTTCCGGATGTTCTCCGAGGCGTTCGAGGCTCGTGCGGATGCGGTGCATGGCCGGCCGCCGGCGCTGCCGCAGGCAACCGGCAGTTAACCGCGCCCTGCTAGGTCATTGTCATCCGCAATGAAGGGTGGCGCATGTCAGGACTGGCTCGGCTGGGTGCAGGGGATCGATCCCGTTTGCGGATCGGACTCGCGGTCCCGATGTTCACCCTGGCTGTCGGCCTCTCGGCCTTCCTGCTGTTCTCGATCCAGCCGATGTTCACCAAGATCGTGCTGCCGATCCTCGGGGGAAGCCCCGCGGTCTGGTCGGTGGCGATGGTGTTCTTTCAGGCCATGCTGCTCGCCGGCTATGGCTATGCGCATGTGCTGACCACGCGGTTGTCGCCCCGCAGGGCCGCGCTGCTGCATGTGGCCGTGATGCTGGTGGTGATGGTCGTTGCCTTGCCGATCGGCCTGAGCACGGCGCTCGGCAAGCCGCCTGCGGACGGCACGGCCTTCTGGCTGCTGGCGGTGTTCACGCTGTCGGTTGGACTGCCGTTCTTCGTGGTGTCAGCGCATGGTCCGCTGTTGCAGGCCTGGTTCGCGCGCACGGGCCATGCGGCGTCAGGCGATCCTTACTTTCTGTATGCGGCGTCGAACATCGGCAGTCTTGTGGCGCTGCTGAGCTTTCCGTTCCTGGTGGAGCCGTTGCTGCCAACCCGCCTGCAGACCGTTCTCTGGTCGTTTGGCTTCGGGTTCCTGATCGCAGCCATCGCCTTCTGCGCCGCATTCCTTCCGGCTGGCGGGAGCCAGAGCGCGGGGCGCGCCGGGCTGGCTGCCGAAGAACGCGCTTCGGCGCCGACATGGCCTCAGAGGCTGACCTGGTGCGTGCTGGCCTTCATTCCATCAGGCCTGCTGGTCGCCGCCACCGCCCATATTTCCACCGACGTCGCGGCCGCGCCGCTGCTGTGGGTGATCCCGCTCTCGCTGTTCCTGCTGACGTTCATCATCACGTTCCAGCCAAGACCATGGCTCGCCCACAGGCTGATGGTGGCGATGCTGCCGGGCTCGGTCGTCGCAGCCTTCGCCTTCGGGGGCATGCTGGTCGATGTGGGCACGATCGCGGCGCTCGTCGTCACGCTGGCAGCCTTTTTCGTTTGCGCGATGGTGTTCCATGGCGAACTGGTCCGCCTCAGGCCGGCGGCAAGCCATCTGACGGTCTTCTATGTCTGGATGTCGGTCGGCGGCGTGCTGGGCGGCATCTTCGCCGGCTTGCTGGCGCCGCACATGTTCAGCAATGTCGTGGAGTACAGCCTCCTGCTTGCGGCAGCATTGGTCATCCGTGTGACGGGCTGTCCACAGCCGTCCGTGCGCACCGTGATTGTGGCTGCGGCTGTCACGCTGTGCGGCGCCGCGCTTCTGGTCGTGCTGACCTCGGCGCACGGTCCCACCCTGCAGCAGATGGGGTCACGGGCGCTGACGGCGCTGGCCGGGCTGGCTGTCGTGCTGGTGCTCACGCGCGCGAAGACGATGGCAATGGCGCTGATGATGGTCGCGCCGATCCTGATCAGTTACCAGATCAAGCCCTATCTCAGCTCCGACATGCAGAGCTTCCGCTCGTTCTTCGGCGTCAGCAAGATCGTGACATCGGAAGACGGCAGGCTGCGCTATCTCGCCCATGGCGTGACCTATCACGGCGCGCAGCGCTTCGATCAGATGGGGCAGGGCGTCCGGCCCGATCCCCTGACCTATTACTATCATGGTGGCCCCTTTGATCAGGCGATCGAAGCGACCCGCGTGGCCAAGGGCGGGCGCCTCGGCAAGGTTGCAGTGGTCGGACTCGGTACCGGATCGCAGGCCTGCCTGAGCCGGCCGGGCGAGACGTGGTCGTTCTATGAAATCGATCCGCATGTGATCCGCATCGCCAGGGACCCGAGCCTGTTCACCTTCATGAGCGCCTGCGCTCCGAGCGCCCGGATCGTGGCGGGAGACGCACGGCTGATGCTGCAGGACACAGCGCCGGCCACCTATGACCTGATCATCGTCGACGCCTTCTCGTCGGATTCAATCCCGCTGCATCTGGTGACGCGCGAGGCGATCGAGCTTTACAGTTCGCGGCTGACGCCTGGCGGCGCGATCGTGTTCCATATCTCAAACAACAATCTGACCATCGGCCCATTCGTGGCGGCCACGGCGGCCAGCCGCTCGCTCGGCACCTGGCAGAACAACGCGCAGCCCGTGAGCGCCGAGCAGGCGCGCGACGGCAAGACCCGGTCGGACATCGCGCTCGTCACCGACAATGGCGCAGTCTTCGCGGCGCTTGGGCAGTCGCCCGGACGCGACTACTGGAAGAACATCACGCCGGCTCCCGGCGCTGGCGTGCAGCCGTGGACGGATGATTTCTCGAACATCCTGAAGGCGGCCTGGTTCAAGTTCAACGAGCAGCGAGTTGCGCGATAAGCCCGAGGGCGTCCCGCACAGCCGCCTCACGCACAGCGGCACGGCCGATCTCGCCATAGCGGCGCTCAAGGTGGATCGTCGCGCCTCCTTTCCGTGCGCAGGCGAAGTGGACAAGCCCGACCGGCTTGGCTGCGCTTCCGCCTCCGGGTCCCGCAATGCCGGTGACCGACACCGCGATAGCGGCGCGCGAATGAGCCAGCGCGCCCTCCGCCATGGCCCGTGCCACTGGTTCGCTGACGGCGCCATGGGCCTCGATCAGGGCAGGGGGCACGCCAAGCATCCCGCTCTTGGCTTCGTTGGAATACGTCACAAAGCCGCGCTCGACGACATCGGACGAGCCTGCGATCGCTGTCAGCGCGCCAGCCACCAGCCCGCCGGTGCAGCTTTCGGCTGTTGCCAGCATCAGGCCGTGCATGCGGCAGGCTTCAAGCACCGCGACCGCCAGTTGGTCGAAATCCGGGTCCGTCATGGCCGATCCGCCTCCGGCAGCCGCACGGTGACGGTTGCCAGCGCCGCGAGGCCCTCAGAGCGGCCCGTAAAGCCGAGGCGCTCCGAGGTTGTCGCCTTCAGGCCGACCTGATCGGGCCGGACGCCCGTGATCGCCGCGATGCGTGCCTGCATGGCCTCGCGGTGCGGCCCGATCTTCGGCTTCTCGCAGACGATGCTGACATCAAGGTGATCGATGATCCCGCCTCGCGCCGCTAGCCTGCCGCAAGCGAAGGCGAGAAACTGGTCCGAGGCTGCGCCGCGCCACTGCAGATCGCTCGGCGGGAAATGCGTGCCGATGTCGCCGTCGCCGATCACACCAAACAGGGCGTCGCACAGGGCGTGCAATGCCACATCGCCGTCCGAATGCGCGACAACGCCGCGGTCATGCGCGACTTTGACGCCGCAAAGCCAGACGTGGTCGCCTGGGCCGAAGGCATGGACGTCGTAGCCGGTCGCGACCCGTGTCAACATCGGACGGGCGGCGGCAAGCCTTGCTTCAGAGGTCATGAAATCACCTGCCGTGGTCAGCTTGATGTTTCCGGCACTGCCGGGAAATGTCGACAGTTTCTCGCCGACCCATTCGATGATGGCCCCGTCGTCGGTGAAGTCATCACGGCGGGCTTCCGCCGCGCGGCGGTGAGCTGACAAGATGCGCGCGAGCCGGAAGGCCTGTGGTGTCTGGACGACACGCAACTGGTCCCGGTCGAGCGTTGACATGACCACACCTGCCGCGTCGATGCGCTTCACCGTATCGGTTACCGGCAGAACCGGAATGGCCGCGCCGGCATCCCGCCCTGCTGTGATGGCGCGGTCGATCAGGGCCTCGTCGACGAAGGGCCGGGCCGCGTCATGGATGAGCACAACCTCTGCGCCATCCTGCGCCAGCGCGAGCGCCTCCAGGCCGATGCGGACCGTGATGGCGCGCGTCGCGCCGCCAAGGGCGGGTTGCCGGATGCGCGCATGCCACGACGGTGGCAACAGGCCCAGCGCATTGTCGTAGTGCTCCCGGTCGTCAGGGTGGATGACCACCTGCACTGCGCCGATGCGGCCGATCCGGAGAAAGGCTTCCAGCGTATGGACCAGCACCGGCTTGCCATTCAGCCGGCGGTATTGTTTGGGCAGACCGTCTCCGGCACGCGAGCCACGCCCGGCGGCGACGATGAGGACAAGAGTGTCAGGTTGGGGAGCGGTTGCTGTCGACATTCACCCAGTTGTACCGTCCCGTCTGCATGCGTGTCACCCCGAAACCGTACATCCTGTCCAAAGCGCTTGACAAAGGCCTTTGCCGCACTGCACAAAACGATTAAATGTCAGGCATGTTGAAAACTGAACAACAAATAGGCAGCTGGCCTGCCGCGCTGCGTATGGCGGGGCGCGGCCCAGCTGTGGCGCTTGCGCCGATGTCCGGCATCACCGACGTCGCGCTGCGCCGTATCGCGATGGGATTCGGAGCCAGCTATGTCGTCTCCGAGATGGTTGCGAGCGACGAATTCGTGCGTGGCCATGAAGAGACTCGCCTTCGGGCCGAAGGCGAGG
Organism: Hyphomicrobiales bacterium; assembly: GCA_027483505.1. GTDB lineage: Bacteria > Pseudomonadota > Alphaproteobacteria > Rhizobiales > Beijerinckiaceae > Allobosea. The sequence continues at coordinate 12,594 of JAIXUP010000016.1, read as the reverse complement.
GCGTGACGCCGCACATCGTGCAGCTGGCCGGCTGCAACGCCAATTGGCTTGCCGAAGCCGCCCGGTTGGCAGAAGCGTCGGGCGCGGACGTGATCGACATCAATATGGGCTGTCCTGCGAAGCGGGTCACCGGCGGCTGGGCCGGATCAGCCCTGATGCGCGATCTGGACCATGCCGTCGCGCTCGTGGACGCCACCGTCAACGCGACCAGGCTGCCGGTGACGGTCAAGATGCGCCTGGGCTGGGACGATGCCGCGCGCAATGCGCCGGAACTGGCCCGCAGGGCCGTGGGGGCCGGAGCGCAGGTCATCACCGTTCATGGCCGTACACGCCAGCAGTTCTACAAGGGCCGCGCCGACTGGGCCGCCATCGCCGCTGTTCGTGAGGCGATACCCTCGACGCCGCTGGTCGCCAATGGCGACATTGCGACGGCGGCTGACGCCCGCGCCTGTCTTGCCGCCTCGGCTGCGGACGGCGTGATGATCGGACGGGCCGCTCTGGGTCGGCCCTGGCTTGCGGGCCTTGTCGCCGCGGAACTGTCGACGGGGATCGTCCCGGCCGAGCCGACGCTTCCGGTCAAGCTGGCCGCCACGCTCGATCATTATCGCGGCCTGCTGGCACTGATGGGCCACGATGCGGGCCTCCGCCATGCGCGCAAGCATCTTGCCGCGGCGCTGGATGATGCCGCTGCGCACGGGGCAGGGCAGGCCCGGCTGCTGAAATCTTCCATCTGCACCAGTGCCGACGCCGACCGCGTCGAGCAGTTGCTGGAGGAGGCCTTTCTGGCCCGCGAGGAGCCGCGATGCGCGGCATGATGGCGGGGGTTGCGTTGCGTGGATGCGGGGGCGTTGACGATGCGAATGGCTGAGCGGTTCTCGGACCAGGTGTTTGGTGTTCTGCCGATCCCGATCATCGTGGTCGGGGCAGAGGGCGACATCACCGAGGCCAACAATGCCGCGGAGGATTTCCTGCAGGCCAGCCTGCCTGTCCTGCGTCGCCTGAACATCAACGAAATCCTGCCCTTCGGCTCGCCGGTGCTGACGTTGATCGAAGAGGTCCGGCGTCGGTCGTCGAGTGTGTCCGAGTATCGCGTCGACATGAGCTCGCCCCGGCTGGGCAAAGACAAGATCGTGGACGTGTTCGCCACCCCGCTGCGGGACGCCGATGCCGCCGTTGTCCTGATGCTCCAGGAGCGCACGATCGCCGAAAAGATGGACCGGCAACTGACGCATCGCGGCGCGGCGCGGTCGATGACGGCGCTCGGCGCCATGCTGGCCCACGAAATCAAGAATCCGCTGTCCGGAATCCGAGGAGCCGCCCAGTTGCTCGAAAGCTCGGTGCCCGACGAGGACCGGGTGCTGACGCGGCTCATCTGCGACGAGACCGACCGGATCGTCAAACTCGTCGAGAGGGTCGAGATGTTCGGCGACGACCGGCCCGAGGACCGCGCGCCGGTCAACATCCACGACGTGCTGGATCACGTCCGGCGTCTCGCCCTCTCGGGCTTTGCCCGCAACGTCAGAGTGGCCGAAATCTACGACCCGTCTTTGCCTCCGGTCTATGCGGTGCGCGACCAGCTTGTTCAGGTTTTCCTCAATCTGCTCAAAAATGCGGCAGAGGCGATCGATCCCGACGCAGGGGATGGCGAGATCATCATCTCCACGGCCTTTCGCCCCGGCATCCGCCTGCGGAACTCGGGCCATACGGGGCGGGTGGCCCTGCCGCTCGAGATCTGCGTCCGGGACAACGGGTCCGGCGTGCCGTCCGATCTGCTGCCGCACCTGTTCGACCCATTCGTGACCACCAAAGCGCAGGGCAGTGGCCTCGGTCTTGCACTCGTGGCCAAGGTCATCGGAAACCATGGCGGGGTCATCGAGTGCGAGTCACAGCCGAAGCGGACGATCTTTCGCGTGCTGCTGCCCATTCATCAGGGGTTCGATGGCCGTGTCCTGTGAGGCTGCGCCAAGCACAGGTTGCCGAATGGCGAGACACGACGACGCATGACGGGATATGACTATGCCTAGTGGCAGCATCATTGTTGCAGACGACGACGCGGCGATCCGGACTGTTCTCAATCAGGCGCTGTCGCGGGCCGGCTATGAGGTGCGCGCCACCGGCCAGGCGGCGACGCTCTGGACCTGGGCCGCCCAGGGGCTCGGCGATTTGATCATCACCGATGTGGTGATGCCGGATGGCAACGCATTTGATCTGCTCCCCCGCATCAAGCGCGTGCGGCCGGATGTGCCGATCATTGTGATGAGCGCGCAAAACACGTTCATGACCGCCATCCGGGCATCCGAACGTGGGGCCTACGAGTATCTGCCGAAGCCGTTCGATCTCAAGGAACTGGTGGCGATCGTCGGCCGCGCCCTGTCGCGCCCAAGGGGCGAGCTGTCGAGCGCCCATGCCGGCGAGGCCGAGGAAATCCCGCTTGTGGGCCGTTCGGCCGCGATGCAGGAAATCTACCGTGCGCTGGCGCGCCTGATGCCGATCGACCTGACCGTGATGATCAATGGCGAATCCGGCACGGGCAAGGAACTGGTCGCGCGCGCCCTGCATGATTACGGCAAGCGCCGGTCCGGTCCGTTCGTTGCGGTCAACATGGCCGCGATTCCGCGCGATCTAATCGAATCTGAACTGTTCGGGCACGAGAAGGGCGCGTTCACCGGCGCGCTGCAACGCAGCGCTGGCCGTTTCGAGCAGGCTGAAGGCGGCACCCTGTTTCTCGACGAAATCGGCGACATGCCGATGGAAGCGCAAACGCGGCTGCTGCGGGTTCTCCAGCAGGGCGAGTACACCACAGTCGGCGGCAGGACGCCGATCAAGACCAATGTCCGCATCATCGCTGCGACGAACAAGGACCTGCGCGTGTCGATCGCGCAAGGCCTGTTCCGCGAAGACCTGTTCTTCCGCCTCAACGTCGTGCCGATCCGGCTGCCGCCCCTGCGCGAGCGCGTGGAAGACATTCCCGATCTCGTCCGGCATTTCTTCACGGTGGTCGAAAAGGAAGGTCTGTCGCGCAAGCAACTCGACAGCGAAGCTATGGACCTGCTTAAGCGCCATCGCTGGCCGGGCAATGTGCGCGAGCTGGAGAATCTGGTGAGGCGTTTGGCGGCGCTGTACCCTCAGGAGACCATCACAGGTCCGATCATCGACGCAGAGCTTGTTCCGGCCGCTGTGGCTCCGTCGATCGTGACGAGCGACCGCGCCGAAACGATCTCTGCTTCCGTTGAGCGGCACATGGGCGCCTATTTCGGCTCGTATGGCGATAACTTGCCGCCGCCCGGCCTGTACCACCGCGTCCTGCGCGAGGTGGAGGCCCCGTTGATCGCGGCAACGCTGGCGGCGACGCGCGGGAATCAGATCCGGGCTGCCGAACTGCTGGGGCTGAATCGCAATACCTTGCGCAAGAAGATCCGCGAACTGGACATGCAGGTGATGCGGTCGTCGCGTTAAGGCGGCCGCTGAATCGCTATCTGACGGCCAGTCGGCCATAAAACTGTCGTATTTTGACAACAGCGTTGCTTCTTTGCATCACCCGTTCAAGCTGGTAGGGTGATGCCTGCTGTGTTCGGGGCGGACACGGCGCCATCCGGCGTGCGCTAGTTTCGGGCAAGGCCGTCCGGAGAGCGTTGTCGTCGGCCCCTGACAAACGGAAGCGAAAGGCCTCATTGTCTTCATCGGCGCAACCCATTCTGCAAGGCCAGACTGAACCGAAACGCGCGCGCGTTTCGAGTTGGGTCGGCTTTGTTCTGGTCATCCTCGCGCTGACGTCGGCCTTCGTCACGTTCCTCGTGATTTCCGGCTCCACGCGCATCGTGCCGGTCCACCGTGTCGTGATCAGCCTGTTCGTGTTGAATGCGCTGATCATCCTGGCGCTGCTTCTGGTGGTGCTCTGGCAGGGCTTCGGACTCGTGCAGGCACGGCGCAAGGGCGCAGCAGCCGCTGGCCTGCATGTGCGCCTGATCCTGTTGTTCGGCTTTGTCGCCGCGCTGCCGGCCATCCTCGTTGCCGTGATCGCGACGATCACGCTGGAGAAGGGCCTTGAGCCGTGGTTTTCCAACCAGATGCGGGAGGTCATTTTTAAATCGGTTGAAGTTGCCGATACCTACACCACCAGCCAGTGCACCAACATGGGGCGCGAGATCCGGCTGATGGCGGGAGACATCACCAGCGCCCGCGAGATCTTCGACCGTGACCGCGCCTGGTTCGAAGGCTTCATGACCGTCCGCGCCCGCGCCCTTGGCCTGCCGATCGTCTTTCTCGTCAAGAACCCGTTTGAAGTCGTGGCCCGCGCCAACATCACGGTCCTGCCTGATCCCGCGCCGCTGGCGTCTGACGCCTTCGACGAGGCGAACGCTTCGGATGATCCGATTTGCACCCTGAGCTCGACCACGCGTGTGTTCAGCGTGCTGATGCGGTTGCGCGAGTTCCCGGATCTTTATCTGTTCATCGCCCGGCAGGTCGACGCGCTGGCGGTCGAGTTTCCGACGCAGGCGCGCGCCGCCGCTGGCGAGTATCTGGCGATCGATGCGCGCCGGCAGGGTGTGCAGATCGCGTTCGGCTCGATGTATGTGCTGATCTCGCTGACGGTGCTGCTGTCCGCCGTCTGGTTCGGCCTCAGCTTTGCGGACCGGCTTGTGGCGCCGATCCGGCGCATGATCCACGCGACGGACCAGGTGGCGAGCGGCAATTTCTATGTGCAGGTTCCGGTCAAGCGCGCCGAGGGTGACCTGGCCCACCTGGGCGAGACTTTCAACAAGATGACAGCCGAACTGCGCCGCCAGCGCGATGGGCTGATCGAGGCCAGCGAGGTCATCGACCGCAGGCGGCGCTTCACCGAGACCGTCCTGGCAGGGGTGTCCGCCGGCGTCATCGGGCTTGATAACTCGGACATGATCACATTGCTCAACCGATCTGCCGAAGCGCTGTTGGGCACGGATCGCCGCGGCATCGGCAAGCCGCTCAGCGTGCTGGCGCCGGAACTGTCGGACGCGATCCGTGACGCCCGCCAGGCCCGTCAGCGGATGATCAGCACGCAGGTGGTGCTGATGCGGCAGGGCAGGGAGCGCACGCTGAATGTCCGTGTGTCGCGCGAAGGCGAGGGGCCGCAACTGGGCCTCGTGGTCACGCTCGATGACATCACCGATCTCGTCGCAGCGCAGCGGACCTCGGCCTGGGCGGACGTCGCCCGCCGGATCGCGCATGAGATCAAGAACCCGCTGACGCCAATTCAGCTTTCGGCCGAGCGCATCCGTCGCAAGTTCGGCAAGGCCATCGTCGAGGACCGCGCGATTCTTGATCAGTGCACCGACACCATCATCCGGCAGGTTGAGGACATCCGCCGCATGGTCGACGAGTTCGCCTCGTTCGCGCGCATGCCCAAGCCGCTGCCGGCCAGCGACGATCTGGCCGCCATGGTGCGGGAGGTCGCATTCCTGCTGCATGTCGGCAACCCTGACCTGACGATCGAGACGTCGGGCGTCAGCGAACCGGCCATGGCTGTCTTCGACCGCCGTCTGGTATCCCAGGCGCTTGGCAACATCATCAAGAATGCAGCCGAGGCCATCGAAGGCATCGCACCCGCCGCCGGCACGGAACACCGCGTCGATGTCGTGCTCGAGCAGACCGAGATGCATTGGCGCATCGACGTTCTGGACACCGGCAAGGGCTTCCCGGCCGAAAACCGGCAGCGACTGCTTGAGCCGTACATGACCACCCGCGACAGCGGCACCGGTCTTGGACTGGCGATCGTCAGCAAGATCTTCGAGGATCATGGCGGCCGCATCGAGCTTCTGGACAGGCCGGACGGCCAGCGCGGCGCGCTCGTGCGCCTCTGGCTGCCCAAGCAGGCCGCGCCCACGCAGGGCGAAACAATCCATCGGAGGGGCCAACTCCTGGCCAGCACCTCCAGCGAGACAACAGGTTCTTCATGAGCGCAGCTGACATCCTGGTCGTCGACGACGAAACCGACATCCGTGAGCTGGTGGCGGGTATTCTGGAGGACGAGGGCTATGCTACGCGCCGGGCGGCGTCCGCCGATGAGGCGCTGAGCGCCATCCAGGCGCGCAGGCCGAACCTCGTCTTCCTCGACATCTGGCTGCAGGGCAGCCGCCTCGACGGCCTCCAAGTCCTCGACCTGATCAAGGAGAGCGATCCGGAACTGCCGGTGGTGATGATCTCGGGCCATGGCAACATCGAGACCGCCGTCTCCGCCATCCGGCGCGGCGCGTATGATTTCATCGAAAAGCCGTTCAAGGCTGATCGGCTCGTGCTGGTGGCCATGCGGGCCCTTGAGGCTTCACGGCTCAGGCGCGAGGTCAAGGACCTCAAGACGCGCAGCGTCCAGGCAAGCCGCATCGTGGGCCGCTCCACGGCAGCCAACCAGCTTCGCGCCACGCTGGAGCGCGTGGCGCCGACCAATGCGCGGGTGATGATCACGGGTGCGCCCGGATCGGGCAAGGAGCTTGCCGCGCGCACGCTGCATGCGCTCTCGGCGCGGGCGTCCGGGCCGTTCGTCGTCATCAACGCAGCGACGATGATCCCTGAGACGATGGATGAGGAACTGTTCGGCACCGAGTCCCAGAACGGCGCTGCGCGCCGGATCGGCGCCCTGGAGGAAGCGCACAGCGGCACGCTCTATCTCGACGAGGTCGCCGACATGCCGCGCGAAACGCAGGGGCGCATTCTGAGGGTCCTCGTCGACCAGAACTTCCAGCGCGTCGGCGGCACCACGCGGGTGCACGTCGATGTGCGGATCGTGTCATCGACCAGCAAGGACGTTGTGGCGGAGATCGCGGAGGGGCGTTTCCGCGAGGATCTGTTCCACCGCCTCAATGTCGTGCCGATCCGCGTCCCGGGCCTGTCCGAGCGGCGCGAGGATGTGCCGGAACTGATCACGTTCTTCATGGACCAGTTGTCGATCTCGTCCGGCCTGCCGAAACGCTCGATCGCCGCTGACGCCATGGCGGTGCTGCAGTCGCATGAATGGCCAGGCAACATCCGCGAACTGCGCAACAATGTGGAACGGTTGATGATCCTGACCAAGGGCGATCCGCAGGCAGAGGTGACGACGGACATGCTGCCGGCGGAAGTCGGCGCGCTGGTGCCGGCCACCCCGACCGGCTCGGGCGGCGAGAAGCTTATGAGCATGCCGCTGCGCGAGGCGCGTGAAATCTTCGAAAAAGAGTACCTCGTGGCCCAGATCGCCCGTTTCTCGGGAAACATCTCGCGGACGGCGGAGTTCATCGGCATGGAGCGATCGGCGCTTCACCGCAAGCTCAAGTCGCTCGGCGTGGAGTGACGGGCCACATGCGTGCAGTGCAACATAATTCCACTTGCGTCGCGACGGCAGTTGTCGAACATTTGCGCTGTTGAGGCGTCAGGGGGACGTTACGCAACAGTCGGACGCTTCCGGATCAGGCGACCTGAACGACTTGATAAGATCCCAAGAAGGAAGACTGCAATGGCGGGCGAGCGGACACAGAATCTGCAGGACACGTTTCTCAACTATGTGCGCAAGAACAAGATTTCCGTGACGATCTTTCTGGTCAACGGGGTCAAGCTTCAAGGTGTGGTGACCTGGTTTGACAATTTCTGCGTGCTGCTGCGCCGGGACGGGCACTCGCAGCTTGTCTACAAGCATGCGATCTCGACGATCATGCCGGGCAGCCCCGTGGCGCTGTTCGAGGGGCATGAGGACGCCGAGAAGTAATCCCCTCTGCGATCAATCCTGCTCAAGGCGCAAGAGGGCAGGCGGCGCCCGTTCAGACCGCCTGTCCGTGCAGATCGTAGGCATCGGCGCGCTCGATCCTGACGGTGACTACGTCGCCGGTCCGCAGGGGGCGGCGCGATGCGACATAGACATTGCCGTCGATTTCGGGCGCATCCCACACGGAGCGCCCCTTGGCGACTGTGGGGCCGGCCTCGTCGATGATGACCTTCAGGCGCTTGCCGACACGCGACGACAAAACCTTCGCCGAGATGGCCTGCTGCGCCGCCATGAAGCGGTTGTAGCGCTGTTGCTTTATCTCGTCCGGCACCATCGGCAGTCCCAGGTCGTTGGCGACGGCGCCCTTCACCGGCTCGTACTTGAAGCAGCCGACGCGCTCCAGACGCGCTTCCTTCAGCCAGTCCAGCAGGAACTCGAAGTCCTCATCGGTTTCGCCCGGGAAGCCGACGATGAAGGTCGAGCGCACGCCCAGTTCGGGGCAGATCTCGCGCCACTTGCGGATGCGGTCGAGCGTCTTCTCCTGATGCGCTGGCCGTTTCATGGCTTTCAGCACGTTCGGCGCAGCGTGCTGGAACGGGATGTCGAGATAGGGCAATACCAGCCCGTCGGCCATCAGCTGGATGACCTCGTCGACATGCGGGTAGGGGTAGACATAGTGCAGACGGACCCAGGCTCCCAGCTGACCAAGCTCGCGCGAGAGGTCGAGGAACTTTGCGCGCACCTCCCGCCCCTGAAACGCGCTTGTGGCGTAGCGGGTGTCGACGCCGTAGGCGCTGGTGTCCTGCGAGATGACGAGGAGTTCCTTGACGCCCGCCGCCACCAGCTTCTCGGCTTCGCGCAGCACGTCGCCGGCGGGGCGCGAGACAAGGTCACCACGCAGTTTCGGGATGATGCAGAAACTGCAACGATTGTTGCAACCCTCTGAAATCTTGAGATAAGCGTAGTGCCGCGGTGTCAGCTTTATGCCCTGCGGCGGCACGAGATCCACATAGGGGTCATGCGCCGGGGGCAGGGCCTCGTGAACCGCTCCGAGCACGCTCTCATAAGCCTGGGGGCCGGTGATGGCGAGCACGTTCGGAAAGCGGTCGCGGATCTGCTCGGGCTCTGCCCCCATGCAGCCCGTTACGATGACCTTGCCGTTCTCGGACAGCGCCTTGCCGATGTTATCCAGCGATTCTGCCTTGGCCGAGTCGAGGAAGCCGCAAGTGTTGACGATGACGAGGTCCGCGCCGGCATGGCTGCGCGTGAGCTCATAACCCTCCGAGCGCAACGAGGTGATGATCCGCTCGGAATCGACCAGCGCCTTGGGGCAGCCGAGCGAGACAAAGGATATCTTGGGGGCGGGGGCGTTCATGGCGGCTTTCGGCGATCAGGTCTGCGGCGCGTCACAGCGGTGTCTGCCGCGCGGGATGACCAAGCCGATAAGGCCCCTTTGTCTGTGTTCCAAGCATTATTTGAGCGGCCGGGCCTTGCGCAGCCCGGCCGGTCTTGCATGGATCAGGCGAGGTCCGGGGCGTGCAGGCTGATGGTCGCCAGCGCCAGCTGATCCGCAGCCCAGCCATGCGCGCCGCCGCGCACGTCCTCATCCAGCGTCACGCGCGCCAAGATCGCGAGATCAGACGGGCTTTCGGGGCGCGCCTTCAGGATGGCCACCAGCTTGGCGTAGCGGGCCTCGCCAAGGCGGTTGGCCTCGCCTCCGAGGCGCATCCAGCCGGCGATTCCGCCGCTGCTGGCGGCTTCCGCAATGGCGTCACGATGCGCGCCGAGCCTGACACGCAGCGTTTCTGCCTCTTGCCAGAGCGTCTCGATCGCCGTGGCCGGGGTCGCCTTTTCTGTGAAGCTGGCTGTCTTGGCCTTCGGGGCGGCGGCCATGGCTGGAACGGCGGCAAGCGCGCCGGCGCCGGCGACGAGCAGACGGCGGCTCACAATGATGTTTGGCATGGTGGTTCTCATGTCCTGTCAGCGTTGGGTTCCGGACGTGTCCGTCATCCGTGCGGCTGCAAGCCAGCCGCAGCGGCATGCGGCTGGGCTTGCATCCGTCCGACCAAACGCAACCGTCTGGCCACATCAATCTGGGGCGCGGGACATGAACGCGCGTTATATGGATTGTGACAAGATTGCGGCGGCGGGCAGCGGTTGCAAATGTCAGCCGTCTCGGGCGGCGCTGGGCGGCCGCGGGAGAGCCGCTGGGGCTGCGTCAGTCAATTGTGTTTCAAAGCCAAAGGGATAGAATGAAAGTTGAACGTACCTTCGTGTCGATTTATGTTCCATAATATGTCTTATGCGAATCGTGACCTGGTCACGCGGGTTCGATCCGGGTTCTGGTTGTGACGCCGCCGGCTGGGTTGCCATGGCGACGACACGCAACGCGCTACGTGAAGCTGTCGTCCGGCCCCCGCTTCCATCCCTCTTGGGTTTCGGCGATGAAGTCGTCGAGGCGGCCAGCGGCGATCGCGGTGCGCAGCCCGGCCATCAGGTCCTGATAATACGCCAGGTTGATCCAGGTCAGCAGCATCTTGCCCAACATCTCGTCACATTTCACGAGGTGGTGCAGATAGGCCCGGCTGTAGCCATTCGCTGCGGCGCAAGCTGATGCCGGGTCGACGGGCCGGTTGTCATCGGCAAAGCGCGCGTTGCGCAGGTTCATGCGGCCGTATCGCGTGAAGATCTGGCCGTGGCGTCCAGCGCGGGTTGGCATCACGCAGTCGAACATGTCGACGCCGCGCCGGACAGCCTGGCAAATGTCATCCGGCGTGCCGACGCCCATCAGGTAGCGTGGCTTGTCCTGCGGCAGGAACGGCTCAACGGCCTCGATCATGGCCAGCATGACCTCCTGCGGCTCGCCGACGGCCAGCCCGCCGATGGCATAGCCCTTGAAGTCCATGGCCACGAGCGAGCGGGCGCTCTGCTCCCGCAACGCGACCGAAGCGCCGCCCTGCACGATGGCAAACAGCGCCCTGCCCGGATGCTCGCCAAAGGCATTCCGGCAACGCTCGGCCCAACGCAAGGACAGTTGCATGGCCTTTTCGGCCACGACATCCTCGCACGGCAGCGAGACGCACTCGTCGAGCTGCATCACGATGTCCGAGCCGAGCAGGTTCTGGATTTCGACCGAACGCTCGGGCGTCAGCTCGTGTTTTGATCCGTCGATATGGGATTGGAAGGTCACGCCTTTTTCGGTGATCTTGCGCAACTGCGACAGCGACATCACCTGGAAGCCGCCGGAGTCTGTCAGGATCGGGTGTGGCCAGTTCATGAAGTTGTGCAAGCCGCCCAGGCGCGCAATCCGCTCGGCGGACGGGCGCAGCATCAGATGGTAGGTGTTGCCAAGCACGACATCGGCGCCGAGCGCCTTCACCTGTTCGGGATACATGCCCTTAACCGTGGCTGCCGTGCCCACGGGCATGAAGGCCGGCGTACGGATGACGCCGCGCGGCATCCGGATTTCGCCCGTGCGCGCCGCGCCATGCGTGGCCCTGATGTGCAGGCCAAAAGCAGTCGGTTCCGTCACACCAACGCCCTCACCGGCCGGGCCAGACCGCGACGCCGATCAGCAGCGGATGCAGCCAGCGGGCAAACACGAACCACAGGACAAGACCCGCACCGATCGCAATCCAGTCACGCTGGGTGAAGCCGGCGGGTGCGACCGGCAGCTTCACGCCCTCCCGGCGCTTCAGCGAAATGCGGGCGAGGACCGCCCAGACCAGGAAGCCGCCGAACAGGAGAATGCCGCCGAGGTCGCCATTGGCCAGCAGATGGGCCGTCGCCCAGATCTTCACGGCCAGCAGCATCGGGTGCTTGACGGCGGCATGGATGCGGCCACCGGAGTTGGTCGCTGCGAGCAGGATGAAGATCGGCAGGTTGAGCAGCAGCGCCAGGTGCTTGGTCCAGACCGGAGGGTGCCAGACATTGACCCAGGCCCCTGCCCTGTAGGCGCCAAATCCGTAGATGATCAACACGAAGCCCAGCAGCGACACCGCAGTGTAAAGCCCTTTGAAGCCGTTTGCGCCGAGGCGTTCCACAAGCCGGGCGCGTGGGCCGCGCGCCATGCTCAGGGCGTGGCAGCCGAGGAAAATGACGAGCCCGAGGATCAGAAACAGCATGGCAACACCTTCACATGGCGGCCGCGTGACTCGGCCAAATGGCTTTGGGATTATGGACTAGCTTTTTTGGGTGGATCGGACCACGACAATTTCACACACCGACGGGACCGGATGCGCTCTCCGAGGCCCCTGCCCTTGCCGGACAGGCTGGCTGCCCCATCTCGTGCGCAGGCTGGAGGGCCCGCGATGAGCGTGAAACGGGTGACGGCCTGTGCGGGCCTATTGCTTTTGGCGGCCTGCGTGTCGCGGGTCGAGGTGCAGTCGCGCTTTGATCCGAGCCCGGCTGAAATCGCCCTCCGACCCGGAAGCAACACGATCAAGGGCAGCGCCTTCATGCGCAAGAAAACTGGCGTGATCGTGCCGGCGGCCGGCGAGGTCGTCTGGCTCATTCCGGCCACGCCCTATGCAGAAGAGCGCTTCGCCAAGCTGTTTCCACGCGGCAAACTCAATCCGGCGACGCTGCCGCGCCGTGTCAGCGAGACAGATCCCGACTACATGCGTCTCACGCGGCAGACCAAAGCCAACAAGAGTGGCAATTTCGAGTTCGAGAACGTCAAGGCCGGCACTTGGTTCGTCAGCACCACCGTGACGTGGGTCGAGCGCGGCGACAGCCTGCCGAGCGGCGGCGCGATCTATGACAAGGTCGAGGTCAAGGGCCAGGATCAGGTCGTCGAGGTGATCGTTTCGGGCAATTGAGGAGGCGGGCGGCAGCCCGATGGGTCAAGGCGCTCCGGTTGCCCGCATGCGGTTGCCGCGCGG
>JAIXUP010000036.1 GCA_027483505.1 Hyphomicrobiales bacterium | reverse complement strand
TGCCGCTGGTGCGTTACGGCCTGACGCGTGCGATCTCGATCCTGACCAAGACGGGCCGACTGCACGCACAGCGCGCGCTGCTGATCGGGCGCAATGTCGACGTGACATCCTTCATGACGCGGCATCAGCCCTGGAACAGCGGGATTCTGGTGCAGGAGATGCTCGTCTTTGAGGAGCCGATGGGCCCCGAGACCAAGGCGCAGCGCAATGAGAGAATCGCAACCGATCTCGTGTTTGCCGTGGCGCGCGCCCGCGAAACCGCCCCCGAGGTCATCGTGATCGCCTTGCCATGGTCGGAGAATGAGTGGATCGACAGTTGCGTCGAAGCCTTCATGACCGTGCCGGTCAGCATCAGCCTTGCGCCCGAGCGGATTCTCGACAGGTTCGAGCGGCCCCGCATGCTCCAGATGGGCTCGGTTTCCCTGCTGGAGCTGCAGCCTCCCACCTTCACCTCGACAGGTCTGATCGCCAAGCGCATCTTCGACTTCGTGGCGGCGCTGTCACTGACCCTGGCCCTTATCCCACTGTTCGCGCTGGTGGCCATCCTGATCAAGCTCGACAGCAAGGGTCCGGTGCTGTTCTTCCAGCGCCGCTACGGCTTCAACCAGCAGCCCTTCCGGATCGTCAAGTTCCGGACAATGACCAATCTCGACGATGGCGATGTGATCCGGCAGGCGATGCCGGGGGATGCGCGCATCACCCGCGTGGGCGCTATCCTGCGCCGCTGGAACATCGACGAATTGCCGCAGCTGCTGAATGTCCTGCAGGGGCGGATGTCGCTCGTCGGCCCGCGCCCGCACGCCCTGGCCCATGACCGCGAGTTCGAGCAGAAGATCGCGCTCTACGCGCGGCGACACAATGTGAAGCCCGGCATCACCGGCTGGGCCCAGGTCAACGGCTTTCGCGGGCAGACCGACACGGACGAGAAGATGGCGAGGCGCGTGGCGTACGACCTCTGGTACATCGACAACTGGAGCTTCTGGCTCGACATCGCGATCCTGTTCAGGACTGTGTTCTCCGAGAAGGCCTATCTCAACGCCGTATGAGCGTTGGCTCAGCGTTCCCTGAAGGCCCGCGCGATCTGATCGCTGAGGGGCTGGACCAGATACCGCGCGGCCGAGCGGTCGCTGGTGCGGATGAACACCTCGGCCTGCATGCCTGCCGTGACCTGATTGGGCGCGATACGCTCCAGTTCCTGCGCCGGAATGCTGACCCTGATCGTGTAAAGGCTTGCGCTGTTCTGGCTGTCGCGCGACGTGTCGGGCGCCATGCGCGCGACGACGCCGTTGAGCTCTGGCATCATGCGCTGGTTGAAGGCGTGCAGCCGCACGCGCACCTCCTGTCCGATATGGACGAGATCGTAGTCGGACGGTGCGATGCGGGCCTCCAGTGAGAGCTGTTCCTCGGTCGGCGACAGCAGCATCAGAGGTTCACCGGCATTCAGCACGGCGCCCACCGTGTTGATCGCCAGCTGATGCACAACCCCGCCAACGGGCGCACGGACATCGAGCCGCCTGAACTGGTCTTCGGCGGCCGCCCTGCGCTCTGCGAGTTCGGCGATGCGGCCTTCGGTCTCGCGCAGGTCGCGCAGCACCTCCGAGCGCCAGTCCGTGTCGATCTGGATGATCTGCAGCTCGGTTTCGGCGATCTTGCCCTCGGCCTGTGCGATCTGCGCCTCGAGCGCCCCGCGCACACCTTCGATCAGGGCAGCATCGCGCTCCAGTGGCGACAGCCGGCTCATCTGGACGAGATTGCGCTGGAACAGCGAGCGCACGGTCTCCAGTTCGCGCGCATTGTGCGCGCCCTCGCGCGTCTTTGCCGTAAGCTGCACGTTCAGCCCACTGATTTCGCTGCGCAGCTGCTGGATGCGCTTGACCAGCTGGCTGCGTGTTCCGGCGCGGGCCGCTGTCCGCGATTCCTGGATGCGCGCTTCCGCCGCCATGACCTTGGCCACGTCCGGATCGTGGCCCCGTGCAAGCAGGCTGTCCGGGAAGCGCGGCGCCGGCAGCATGTCGCGCTCGGCCTCGAGACGCGCGGCGCGGGCGCGGGCGTCCTCAAGTTGCCGGCTGATGATCTGCAGGTTCGCCCCTGCCGTGGTCTCGTCGAGGCGCATCAGCACCTGCCCCGGCACAACCCGGTCGCCTTCCCGCACCAGCAGGGAGCTGACGATGCCACCGCTCGGGTGCTGGACGCGGCGTGCATTGTTCTCGCTGACGAAGACGGCGCCGGCGATCACCGCACCGCCGACGGGCGTATACACGGCCCAGACGCCTGCGGTCCCGATGAAGAGGGCGAGGCCGGCATAACCCGCTCGCGCCAGCTTGCGGGTCAGCTTGAGGTGGCGATGCACCTGCGCGGCGGCATCCGGATCCTGATGTTGTGTCATGACCGCGTTGTCTTTCGTGCTGGCGCGGGCGCGCGCTTGGCCGTCGCGCCGGCATCTGCAGTGCGCATCGCCGAGGCGACTTGCTGGAGCACCGATGCCGGCGATTGGCTGTCAAGCGAGCCCAGTGATGTCGCGAGGATCTGGCCTGGGCCGTCAGCCGCAACAGACCCGGCTTTGGCATGGGCCGGCATGTCACTGTCACGCTGCGGGGCGGGGGCGGCCGGCTGCACACTCTGCCCGGGTTCCGCGCGGGCGACGACCCCGGACTCGCCCAGCACCTCGTCGCGGGCGCCAAAGCGCGTCAGCCGGCCTTCGATCATCATGCCGACCTTGTCGACGCCGGCGAGGCCGGACGGGCGATGGGTGATCACCACGACGATTCCGCCGCGGCCCCGGACGGCCCTCACGGCGGCGGCCAGCGCCAGGTCTCCCTCGGCGTCGAGGCTTGAATTCGGCTCGTCAAGCACGACCAGGAAAGGGTCGCCGTACAGGGCGCGGGCGAGGGCGATCCGCTGACGCTGACCGCCGGACAGGGAGGCGCCGCCTTCGCCGACGACCGTTTCGTAGCCTTCACGCATCGCCACGATCATGCTGTGAGCCCCGGCCATTCTGGTCGCGGCGAGAATTTTCTCGGTGGTTGCCTGCGGATCGAAGCGGGCGATGTTCTCGGCGATCGTGCCGGGAAACAGCTCCACATCTTGCGGCAGGTAGCCGATCGCCCGGCCGAGCGAGTCCGGATGCCACTGCGTCAGCGCCGCGCCATCCAGCCTGATCACGCCGCGCGCCGGCTGCCAGATGCCCACGAGCGCGCGGGCAAGCGTTGATTTCCCCGAGCCGGACGGGCCGATCAGGCCGACGCCGTCGCCCGCGCTGATGGCGAAGCTGATGCCTGCGATGATCGCCTGGCGCCCGCCCGGCGGAACGATCGCCAGGTCCTCGACACCGAGCGAATGCCGCGGCGGCGGCAGGTCCATCGAGAGTTTCCGCGGTTCGGCATCGGGCAGCATGACCTTCAGTCTGCGGTAGCCTTCCTTCGCAGCGATGAACGATTTGAGATGCGACACCGCCAGTTCGACCGGTGCAAGTGCGCGCGCCGTCATGATGGAGGCCGCCAACATCGACCCGCCCGACAGTTCGCCGCGGACGACCAGATAGCCTCCCAGCCCGAGCACGGCAGACTGCAGCACGAAGCGGAACATTTTGGCGAAAGAACCCAGGCCGCCGGTTCGCTCGGTCAGCTTCATGGTGTCTTCGACGTGCCGGCCATGGACGTCATTGAAGCGTGCGGCAAAGGTCGAGCGCATGCCCAGCGCGGAGAGCGCCTCTGCATTGCGCCGTCCCGCTTCGAGCATGGCGGTTTGTTCTGCATTGCTCTTCGACGAGTCCTGGCCTGGCGCCGTGCTGAGCCGTTCGGCGATCAGCGTCAGCGCCACGATCGTCAAGAGACCGCCAACCGCAAGCCAGCCCAGCCACGGATGCAGCGCAAAGCAGACGATGATGAACAGAGGCGTGAAAGGCATGTCGATCAGCGCCGTCGGCCCCAGGCTGCTGAGGAAGGCGCGGATGGCCGCCAGATCGCGGAACGGCGTGAGGGAATCGACTGGGCTCGCGCCCTTCAGGGGCGCATTCATCGCGGCGTGAAGCGTCAGCGGCGAAAGGGCGGCATCGACGCTGCTGCCGATCCGGCCGAGCATCCTCAGCCGCACATGGTCAAGCCATCCTTGCAGGGCATAGGCCGACAGCGCGAGGAGCGAGATGCCGACAAGCGTGGGAATGGAGCGGCTGGCGAGGACGCGGTCATAGACCTGCATCATGTAGAGCGAGCCGGTCAGCATCAGAACGTTGACGACAGCCGAGAACACGGTGACGTGGATCCAGGCGGCGCGTGTGTCCGTCATCGCCCGAACCACGACGTTCTTTGAACTTCCAGCCATCGACGCCGCCTTGCTACTCACGCACCGCCCCGCAAACGGGGCGGTCATGCGAACGCTATCGAAAGATGGTGTACAAAGACTTGCCGGACCGACTGAAAAGCTTGGCGTTCCGGGCGGGACCGCCGTTCACAATCGGCCGGTCGCCGCCCGCGCCAGGGTTCCAAGGAAGCTGCGGACATTCGCCTTCAGGCCCGCATTCCGCGCAAAAGACCACAGCGACCGCCCGCGATAGCGCGTTGCGCCCCGGAGGACCAGGCGCATCGCCAGAAGACGCGACAAGGTCAGCCGCGTGCGCAGCAACTGATGGGGCTGCATCCTGTCGATGTCGCCGGCCACCAGCGGCTGCGTGGCGAGGCGTCCGGCTGACACGGCGGCGCTGATCAGAGCAACGCCTTTTTCCGTGCGCCCGAGCACGAGAGACCGTCCCTCCTGCTCATCGAATGTGGGATAGCCGGCTGCATTGCCATACCAGGCGTCCGCACAGACAATATCGGCCGACATGCCGTTGCCATCCGCGCAGATCTTGCAGCGCAACTGCACGTGCTTGCTGAGCACGCCGCCCCACGAATCGTGGTAGGACATGCTGAACTGGGGGCCAGAGCCCGTATCGGCCGTGGCGCGGCCGGGCCAGCCGTTGCCGCGGAAGCGGAAGGCCGTGACGGCGTCCGGATCGGCCCCCATCTTGCGGACTAGGCGCTTCACGCCTTCCGCGCTGGGGATGCCGCCGCACATGAACCCGATCATCGCGACAACCAGTTCGTCGACCCGGCGGTCATGGCGTCCATAGGCCCGCAGGGCCGCAATGTCGCATGGCTTGCCGACGACCACGAACCGCTCGCCCCGATCAAGGCACTGGATGATCTGCTCAAGCGGCGCGGACGGCGCGTAACGCGATCCGCTTGCATGCCGGACCTCACCCGCGC
>JAIXUP010000082.1 GCA_027483505.1 Hyphomicrobiales bacterium | reverse complement strand
TTCGCGGCGGTGACGCCTCCCCCGAGCAGGACCGGCGCGGCGACGCCCGCGGCGCGGACCCGCCGGATGCGCTCAAGGCTGTCGGCGAAGGATGATCCGGTGAGGACCAGGCTGTCGGCTCCCATGCTGACGGCCCATCGCGCGCTCTGCTCCAGCGAAGCGCCATCGATCGGGATGGTCGTCCGGTCATGCACGTCGGCGTGTATGGCCACGCCGTCCGCCCCGATCCGCACACGGCAGTCCCGCGCGGCAACGGCCAGTCCATGCTTCGGGCCCTCGGCGCCACTCACCGAGCCGACATAAACCTTCAGGCGGACAAAACCGGCGCCGCTGGCCCTGGCGACGACGAGCGGACCTTCGCCGTCATGGGCCTGAAGGATGATGCCGAGGGTGATCTCGGGGTGCTCGATCCGCAACAGGCGCCCGAGTGCGGCCATGGTCGCGATGGTTGCCGGACTTGCGGGCCCGTTGCAGCGCGTCTGGTCCTGCAGCTTGATCGCCGGAATGCCGGCGCGCGCGAAGACAGCCGCGTTGGTAAGGACATAGTCCTCGAGATAGGCCATCGACAGCCCCGGTTGCAGGACCGGATCGGGCAGATGGAGCGCCGCGATCACGCGGGGGGGCGCAGACTGGGCTGATGGCATGGTGTGCTTCCGGATCAGGAGTGGTGTGGAGGATGGTGCTGGTTGTGAGCCTTCGGCAGGTCACCGGACGAGGCTGCGGCCTGGCGAAGGCGCGTGCGGGCCTCGGCGCGCCGATCCCGCTGCTGCAGGGCGCCCATCCCTTCGATCGCCAGCGCCGCCGAGACGGCTCCGCGCAGACCGGCAGCACATGCATCCTCGCCGCGCACCAGACCGGCGAGGAAGCCGCCGCAGAAGGCGTCGCCGGCGCCAGTCGGGTCGAGCGGCCTGGCCGCAACGGCCGGCACATGCCGGGCTGCAGTCTCGCCCTTCAGCAGGACAAGCGCGCCCCTGCTCCCCAGCTTGACACCAACCAGCGCCCGCGCGCGCCCTGACAGCTGCGACAGGGCCGCGGCAGGATCCCGGCCGGGACACAGCGCCGCCAGTTCCTTCTCGCTCGGCAGGAAGGCATCGACGAGAGCAAGCAGTTCATCGAGGTCATCAGCGCGCATCGAGCCGGCGTGAAAGCCCGGATCGCATGTAACCGTGAGGCCCAGCAGCCGTGCCTTTCGCGCCAGCGTCAACTGCGCGGCGGGGGCGTTCGGTGCAAGATGCACGCCCCGCGCCTGCCAGTATTCGGTGGGGACATGGTCAACCGTCACGGGATGGGCCGCCCTGAAGGCCTTGTAGTCGCCCCCGGCCTCTGTCTCTTGTTCGAGGCGAGCCTGAAAGCGCTGCGCCCGTTCAGGCGGCACCCGCTCGCCTGCCATGCCGAAGGCGTCGGCCTGTTCCGCGGTGGCGTGGAGGTGGTCCACGCGCGAGCCGTCGGCGCGATGAAAGAACCATTCCGATCGCGTCACATCGACCGGCTCGACGACCAGTCCGCCCAGATCAAGACCGCTTCGCTGCAAGGCGGCGGAGGCGTCCGGCGGATAGTTCTGCGGCACGCGCGCCGTGATGCCGACCTGATCCAGCCAATGGCTCGCGCCCATGGCGGCGTAAACGGCATTGCCGCCGACAAGGCCGCGCGCCAATGCGCCATCCGCCGCCACCACATTGTCGATGATGACGCCGCCACAGGCGAAAACCGCGATGCTCATGCGCCGGCGCTGTCCCAGGACAACCCGGCGCGGATCGTCGCCAGATGATAGGCCAGCAGGTGCAGCGGCAGCGAGGCGAAGATCACGCCGAGAAGGCCGGTTGCGTGCGGGACCTGCACAACGTGCCGGACCCGCCCTGCAATCTCGGCATCCGGCCGCCCGAGCAGCGCAGCCATGGAAGCGCCGACGGCCTCGCCGACCAGTACCGTGTCGAAGGCGCGTTCGCGGCTGACAGCATCAGGCGATACGATCACGAGGTGATCGCCCTGTTTCGGCAGCCGATAGTGATGCATCTCCTCAAGCGGCAGGGCGAAGGCATGGACCGGGCACAGCTCACGGATTTTGGCGGCTCCAAAACAGGCCGCCGCGAAGAATGGGCCCGCGCCCGTGAACAGCACGCTGCCAGCCGATGCGAATGTGGCCGCCATGGCCCGCGCAGGCGCGTCGTTGAGCGCCACGGCCTCCGTGACCCGAGCCGGCAAAGCTGCAACATCCTGCGCCAGGCTTTCGCGCGCCGCCGCGTTCGCGCAGACGCGTGGCGCAAGGCTCAGGGCAAGCTGGGCAAGAATGGCGATCGCCGCCGTTGATGACTGGGTCGGCCAGCCGCGCCGCAGCGCGTGAACCTGCAAGGCCGCATCGAAGCCAGCCATGATCGGACTCGGCGCCGTGTTGGACACGCCGACGGTGAAGGCCCCGCGCTCCCTTGCGCGGTTGAGAGCGTTCATCACCGCCGGTGTGTTGCCACCTGCGCTCAGCCCGATGGCCAGCGTGCCGGGACCAGCCGCGACATGGTCGTAGAGCGCGTAGTCGAAGGCCTGCGCCGCCAGACAGGGCACCCCCAGCAACGTCTCGAACAGATGCTTCACGGCCATGCCGACAAACCAGGAATCGCCGCATCCGGCGATGACGACATGCGTGATGTCCCGGCCCGCAAGCCGCTCCGCGATGCCTCCAATGGCATCCCGCCCGGCTTGCAGGGTGGCGGCAATGGCCTCGCCCTGCGCCATCATCTCGCCGCGGGTCCGCTCGACCCTTGCCAGGCGCGCGGCGTCGCGCGGCGCGTCGGTGGATGGCTCGGCGCGCAGGGCCGCGAGCCGCGCTGCATGGTCCGTCATGGGCTCAGTGGTCTTCATCTCAGGTCTTTGTCGCTGGGCCGCCAAGGCGTTCGAGACCGACTGTCCTGCCAAGAACCAGCATCACCAGACATGACAGGCCAATCTCGATCGCCGAGACGGCGGCAATGGCAGGAGTCGAGTCGTTCTGCACAAGGTAGTACAACTCTACCGGCAGCGGACGGCCGCGCACATCCGAGGTGAACAGCGCGACCGTGACGTTGTCAAAGGCCTCGATGAAGGTGAAGGCTCCCGCCGCCAGCAGCGCCGGGCCGAGTTGCGGCAGCGTGACGCGCACGAAGGTTTCGAGCTTGCCTGCGCCGAGATTGGCGCTGGCTTCGTCAAGCCTCGGATCAAGATCGGCCAGGCGTGCCATGGTGATGCGGATCACGAAGGGCAGGCAGAAGACCGAAAGGGCCAGAACCAGCATGGTGTTGGAAGCCCGAAAAGCGATGTATGCCCCGAAGAACAGCGTGGCGATGCCGATCACCATGCCCGGCATCATCTGTGGCGCCAGCAGAAAGGCGTTGAGCCCGGCCTTGGCGGGAAACGTTCCCCGGATCGAGGCGAACGCCGCCGGCACACCGAGGGCCATGCAGAGCAGGCTGACCCAGAGCGCGACCATCAGGCTCACCTGCACGCTGTCGGTGAGCTGCCGGTTTTCGAAGACCGCCCAATACCATTTGAGGCTGAAGCCGGAGGGCGGGAACGAGATGTAGGCGCGCGGCTCGAATGAGACGGCGATCACGATCAGGCTCGGCGCCACCAGCAGCAGCAGCGCAAAGCCCGCGACCAGCGCGAACACCGCTGCGCCAACCGCATCCACCCAGTGCGTGGATGGCGCCGGTCCGGGGCCTGATCCGTTGGTCATGTGCGGATCTCCGACCAACGGCTCAACCGGCTGCCGCCCGCGACGATGAGGTAGACGAAGACAAAGCAGCTCGTAAGCAGGATCGTGGCCAGAACCGCCCCGCGCGTCCAGTCCAGCACGACCACGGTCTGTTCGTAGACCTGCACCGCGAGAGTCGAGTAGCTGCCGCCGCCGAGCAACTGCGGCACGATGAAGTTCGTGTAAGAGACGGCGAAAACCAGGGCCAGCCCCGCGAAGATCGCCGGCACGCTCATCGGGACGACGACCGTGAAAAAGGTGCGGACACGCCCTGCGCCAAGGTTGCGGGCGGCTTCCTCAAGCCGGCGGTCGCGGCCTGACAACACCGCCAGCAAGGGCAGGATCATGAAGGGCAGGTGGATCTGCGTCATGCCGATGATGACAGCCCAATCGGTGTTGAGCAGGCGCAGCGGCTGATCGATCAGGCCGAGTTGAAGCAAGGTCTGGTTGAGCAGACCGCGGCGGCCGCCAAGGATCACCAGCCAGGCATAGGTGCGGACCAGGGCGCTGGTCAGCAGCGGCGAAATGACGGCGATCAGGATCAGCGTGCGCCAGATGCCGCTGGTCTGGCTGAACAGGTAGGCGACCGGATAGGCCAGGACCAGCGCCAGGACAGTGGAGATCACCGCCACATAGAAACTGCGCCAGGCCAGCCGCCAGATCAGCTGGTCGCCGAGCGCGCTGTGCAGATGCTGCAAGGTGAATGTGTCACCGACGATGCGGCCCCGCTCGATCGTCACGAACCCAAAGGCCAGCAACGTCAGCATCGGCAGGACCAGGAACACGACCAGAAAGGCGACGGCGGGCAAGGCGGGCCAGAAGCCGCCGCCATGCAGCACCCGCCTCACCACAGGGTGCATGACAGCCCGGTCCGGCAGGGCGCGATCAGACACCGGAGCCACCGCCGATCACGATGCAGGCCCCCGGATCGACAATGCGGACGCCGACGGCGGCCCCGGCCGGCAAGGCGGCCTCGCCCGCCTGCCGCGGGACCACCAGCCGCAGCGGTTCGGGCAACCCGGCCTCGACCTCGTATTCGATCGAGGGGCCTTGCGCCGAGGCGAAAAGGATGCGGCCGCTCCAGCACGCATCTGCTCCGGCGATCGCCAGGTTCTCGGGCCGGACGATCAGCCTGGCGGGACCATCGGCCCTGTTGGCGACGACCTCGGGAGCTGAGGCGACAACCCCGCCACGGACCTCGACCGACAGGACATTGGCGCGCCCGATGAAGGAGGCGACATAGTCGTTGACGGGCCGGTCATAGATCGCAAGCGGCGCGGCGACCTGCTCGATCCGGCCGGCGCGCATCACCGCGACCTTGTCCGACAGCATCATCGCCTCGCTCTGGTCGTGCGTGACGAAGATCGAGGTGATGCCGACCCGGTCGATGAGCTTGCGCAACTCGACCTGCATGGTCAGCCTGAGCTTGGCGTCGAGCGCGTTGAAGGGCTCGTCCAGCAACAGCACCTCGGGCTCCAGCACCAGCACGCGGGCGATGGCCACGCGCTGCTGCTGCCCCCCGGACAATTGCGCCGGAAAGCGCGCGCCGAGGCCGTCAAGGGCCACCAGGTGCAGCGCTTTGGCGACGCGCTCCCGGATCTCTCCTGCCGGCCGCCGCCTGACCTTCAGGCCATAGGCGACATTTTCGGCGACGCTGAGATGCGGAAACAGCGCGTAATTCTGGAAGACATAGCCGACGCTGCGCCGGTTCGGGGCGAGATGCGAGATTTCCGCGCCTCCGACCACGACGCGGCCATGGTCCTGCCGGACAAAGCCGGCCAGCGTGCGCAGAAGCGTGGTCTTGCCGCAGCCCGAAGGCCCGAGCAATGTCATGACTTCGCCCCGCGCGATCTCAAGCGTGCAGTCGTTGAGGACTTGCGTCTGGCCGTAGCTCTTGTGGATCGCCTCAAGCTGTATGTGCGTCATGAGGCCAACCCGCAGGATGCCTGCTGCCAGATGAGACCCAAAGCCGCCGGGCCAAAGGCGGTGACGGTGCGGGCGCCGATCTCGGCCGCCTGCTCCGCCGCCCGCCGCAGCGACAGCCCGCTGGCGAGGCCGACAGCCAGCGCTCCGACCGTTGCGTCGCCAGCCCCGGTCGGATCGACCTCCTCGACGGCAGGGGCACGCACCAGCCGGACAAGCCCCTGATCAGACGCGCACACCGCCATTCCCGCCGCGCCGCGTTTCTGCACCACATCCGGACCGCTGGCGGCAAGGTAGCGAAGCGCCGAATTGTCAAGAAGCCCGGGCAGGAGGATGCGACTTTCCTCAAGGCTGGGCGCAAAGCAGGCCAGTTGCGTCACCAGGGACATCACCGCGCCGGGGTCGCGTCTGGCGAAGGCCGCGCTCGTATCGGCGATGACGGGGCAGGTCGCCGCGCGCGCGGCACGGACGGCCAGCTCAGGCGGCATGGGAGCCAGAACAAGCCAGTCAGCCTCCGGAGCGGCATCTACGTCGGGAGCCAGTCCGCCGGTGCGCTCCCACCAGTCCGCCTCGTCATGATGGGCCGAAAGACGGGCGCCACCAGCCAAATGCGCCAGCCGCGCCCGGCGCGTCGGCCCGGGTCGCGGCCTGATGCCGGAGACGTCGATGCCGAGCGCCGCCATGGCGTCGCGCCATGAGGCCGGGTAGTCCTCGCCGACGCAGGCCGTGATCGAGACCTTGCCGCCGGCCGCGCGCGCACCGAGCGCCGCATAAAGCGCCGCCCCGCCGGGCACATCAGGCAGGACCTGCCCCGCTGCGCTGATCGTGTCGATCGACAGATAGCCCATGACACTGATGCGGGGTCTCACTGTCCGGTCCCCAGCAGTGAGCGCCGCGTCAGTTCGCGGCTCACGGAGAAACGCCGGGCGTCGTCCTTCAGATGCAGGCGCCGGTGTGGGTCGAAGCCCGTGGCCTGCGCCAGATGACAGGCCAGAAACTGGAGCGGAATGGCGGTGACCATCGGCGACAGTTCCGGCGCGAGATCGGGCAGCGTGACCCGGTGCGCTGCGGAGGGGACCGGGCTCGCAGACGTGTCGATCGCCAGCGTCGCGACCGGCAGCTTCGCCAGCGCGGAGCAGGACGCCTCGGCATAAGCGCCGATTTGCGGCTCGGCCGCAATCGCCACAACCAGATCAGTGGTCGGCATCGACCAGTACTGGCTGTGCGCGAACTCTTCGAGGTCAGCGGACCAGGCCGGTGTTCGGGTGAGCTCGACAAACTTCGCGGCCCCGTAGCGCGCCGTGCCTGAATCGGCCCCGGCTGACACGATCCGCACCCCGGTGGGGATGGTCCCGATCATCGCCTCGATGCTGCCGCGGCAGGTCAGGATCGCGCGCCGCTGGGCTTCGGCGGCACTGGCGAGGTCGGGCGTGGCCACTTCGCGTGCCCCGGCGGCCAGCAGCATGAGCGCGGCGACCGTCGCCGTGTAACTGGCCGTTCCACACAGGAAGGGCGCGATGTCAGGCAGATCCAGCGAGAGCTTGTCCGCGGCGATCTCGCCGAGCCGGCCACCACCGCCATTGACGAGCGCAAGCAGTGGGACGCCCGCGGCGTGGACCGCTCTGGCCGCCTCGACGGTGCGGTCGACATTGCCGGACATGGAGATGCAGATGACGCGGTCGCTGGCGCGCAGCCGCTCAGCCGACAGAACGAGGTCGAGCGCCCCGACCGGCCGCCAGTCAAGCCCGATGGACGCAGCGAAGCCGGCCGCAGCCTCGGCCGCGAACAGCCCGTCGCCGCAGCCGCTGACCAGCACGCGCCCTCCCGAGCGCGGCCGCACATGCTCGCGCCCCAGAGCGGCGATCGCCTCGGCCCGGGCCGCAAGGCCAAGGAGGACCTCCGGCTGCCGGGCGATGTCAGCCAACATCGGCGGAAGCTGGCCGGCGGGGCCGGTCGCGGCGTTCACAGCGCGAAGACGCGGTCGAACTGCTCGACGATCTTGCCGCGATTGGGCGCGATCTTGCCCCAGTCCACCGTCTGCAGCTTGGCGACCTCCTGCGGGCTGGACGGGGTGTAAGCCTTCGCGGCATCCGGAACCGTGACGCCCCGGACGGTCGGGCCGAAGAAGTAGGGCGCATTCGCAGCGAACTGCTGGTACTCGGCCGACAGGATGTCGTTCATCCACTCGTTCACCAGATCGGGCTGTCGCGTGTTGGTGACAGCCGACATGAACGAGATGATGGCGACCGGGCCGGGATCGGGCTGCACGAACCTGATCGGCAGGCCCTTGGCGGCGGCGCCGGCGGCGTCGTTGTTCCAGATCGGCGCGATCGCGATCTCCTCGCGCTCCAGCATCTGCAGCAGAGCCGTCGGCGAACGGCCAACTTGCGGCTTCAGCTCCTGGAGCTTGGCCCAGCCCGGATCGAGATTGTCTTCCGAGCCGCCGAAAATGCGTGCGGCGATCACGAGCACGCCCAGCCCCAGATTCGACGAGGCGCGCGGAATGGCGACCTTGCCGCGGTACTCGGGGTTCCACAGATCCGCCCATGATTTCGGCGCCGTCTTCAGCAGCTTCTCATTGTAGGCGATGCCGATCAGCGAATAGCTCGCCGGCACGCCGAACCCGGCCGATTTCGCCATCAGCTCCGGCACGACATTGGCCGCGTTCGGCACCTTCGCAGCGTCGAGCTTCTGGATATAGCCGTCCCGCTGCGCGATCAGGTGGGGTGGTTCGCCGTTCGGCATGGCGTCGAAGGGCGAGAAGCCCTGCGCGGCCTTGATGGCGGCCACGATATCCTGGCTCTCGCTCGGCACGAGCCTGATGCGCAGCCCCGGATGCCGGGCCTCCATGCGGCGGGCGAGCCATTGATGCGGCTCCTGCAACTGGCCTGCGAAGGACACGATGACCAGTTCGCGGGCGGCCTGGGCGTTGAGAATCGAAGGCGCGGCGAGGGTTGCGCCGGCTCCGGCAAGGATCGAGCGCCGGGTCAGTCGAAGGGACATGGACGTTCTCCGTGGCAATGGGGTTCAGATGGCAAAGGTGCGGTCAAAACGTTCGACAAGCGCCCCGCGCTGCGGGGCGATCTTCGGCCAGTCGATGGTCTGCAAGGCAAGGACCTCGGCGGGCGTGGACGGGGTGTAGGGCTTGGCGGCATCCGGCACCGTGACGCCGCGAACGGTCGGGCCAAAGAAGTAGGGAGCGCCTGAGGCGCGGGCCTGGTATTCCGGCGACAGGATGCCGTCGAGCCACTCGTTCACCAGGTCGGGGTGCTGCGTCTTCGCCATCGCTGCGAAGAACGAGATGATGGCGATTGCGCCAGGGGCCGGCATCATGAACCTGATCGGCAGGCCCTTGTCCGCGGCGGCCGCGGTGTTGTTGTTCCACAGCGGGGCGATCGCGATCTCCTCGCGTTCGAGCATCTGGGTCAGGATCGCGGGCGAGCGCGCCGCCTTGGGCTGAAGCTCCCTGAGCTTGTCCCAGCCGACATCAAGGGCGCTCTCGGAGCCGCCGAAGCTCTTCGCCGCGATGGCCAGCGTGGCAAGCCCGAGATTGGATGAGGTGCGCGCAATGCCGACCTTGCCGCGCAGATCCGGGCGCCAGAGATCGGCCCAGCTCGTCGGCGGGTTTGGCACCATCTGGCTGTTGTAGGCGATGCCGATCAGCGAGTAGGTCGCCGGCACGCCGAAGCCCTGCGACTTCGCCAGAAGATCGGGGAAAACGCTGCCCAAATTCTTGAGTGGCGCATCGCTGCGGCGGGCGATGTAGCCCTCGCTGACGGCCGTGATATGCGGCGGCTCGTCATTGGGCATCGCGTCGAAGGGGGAGAAGCCCTGGGAGGCCTTGATCTGGGCGACGATGTCCTGGCTATCGGAGGGAACAAGGCGGACTTTCAACCCCGGATGCCTGCGCTCCATCTGATCTCCGAGCCAGCGGTGCGGTTCCGACAAGCGTCCGGGATACGTCACGATCACCAGTTCGCGCGCCGATTGCGCCCTGACGACTGAAGGCACGGCGAGCGTCAGGCCGGCGCCGGCGGCGGTCGTCAACAGTTTGCGGCGGTCAAGTCCGTTTGGCATGGCGCTATCCTTCTGTGTTGGGATGAAAGCCGGAAAGATCGATGGGAGCGGGTGCGACACAGGCGCGCTGAAGCCGGATGCGCCGCAGGTGTCGAGGCCTCTTGGGGGCAAGGATGGCAGCGTGACCCGTCAGGGTCCACGCGCCCGGCGGCCCGCATTGCGCAGGCCGCGCTGTCAGATCAGCGTTCGCTGTGAGGACGCTATCAGCGCCACATGGGCCCGGCAGGAGCGCGAGCGGCCAGCCCAGGCACGACGCGACCGGCAGCCACGCTTCACCTTGCGCGCGCGCCACCCGATCAGCCCATGTCCCATGCTTGGCATGAAGGGGAGACTGTCACGACCGCTCCGGTCGATGCAAGGGCTTTGTTTGAGCAGCGACCGCTGGTTTTCTAAGCAACGCCACCGCCCTCGTCGTTGGGGCTTGTGGGCGCGCGAGCGTCCATCCAAGGTAGATGGAAGCCTGATGGGCGTTCGAGGACACTGCGGCATGCCAAACCCAAAACGCTCATGGCTCGACGAGCCGAGGCTGGACACACCGCGCCCCGCATTCCCTGACTGGCCTGCGCTCGGCGAGATCGCGGCGGCGGTCAATGCAGGGCGTACGACCGCGCTTGAATACGCCCATGATGCCCTTTCCCGGATAGCGGCGCTGGACGGGCCCATCAATGCTTTCGTGCATGTCGACCGCGCCGATGCGTTGCGCCGGGCGGAATCGGTCGACCGGCGGATCGCGGCGGGCGAATGGCTGCCGCTGGCCGGGGTGCCCGTCACGATCAAGGATAACATCTGGGTCAAGGACACGCCGATCACCCAGGGCTCGATCCTGTTCCAGGACTTCGTGGCGCCGGAGGATGCCATCGCTGTAGCCCGGTTGATCGCAGCCGGCGCGGTGATCGTCGGCATCAGCAACACCTCGGAGTTTGCCTGCTCGGGACAGACGCGCAATCTTCTGCACGGGACGACCCGCAACCCGCTGAACCCCGGGCGGACACCGGGCGGCTCTTCCGGCGGCCCTGTCGCGGCGGTGGCCGCCGGGATGGTACCGCTGGCGATCGGGACCGATGCGGGCGGATCGAGCCGCCGGCCGCCGGCCCATACCGGGCTGGTCGGCTTCAAGCCGTCAGGGGGCGCCATTCCCTATGGTCCGGGTTTCGAGGAGCCGTTTTTCGGCACCTCATGCATCTG
>JAIXUP010000026.1 GCA_027483505.1 Hyphomicrobiales bacterium | reverse complement strand
GTCATCTGACGCACCGCGTCGCGCTTGAACTCGTCGCTGAATCTGGCGTTGCCCATCATGGCCTCCTTGCCTCAAATTTAGGAAAGAAGGCGTCTAGGAATCTAGGGGCGATTCAGCCACCTCAACAGCCGCCGGAGTTTCAAGGATCGAGGTGCCGCCGCTCTCAACGGATGGCGCCAGCTTTGCCCAGCCTGATTGGCGCTGGATTAGGCCGTTTCTAGGACTTTTTCAGTTCGTCGGACAGGTACCAAGCTTCAAACTCATGAGATTGATTGGTTCAGACCCTAGCTCGGTCTGCGCCGAGCCTTTGGTTTCCCTGAACTCTCGAACGTTGTGGGCTCCGAAGGCTTCGGCGCTTCGGCAACAAGCGCCCGGGCTAGCGTTTCGAAGCTGCCGAGCGACTGGAGATGAAGGAAGATGAGTTCGAGTTCTCCGGAGACCAGCAGCGCTTTGAGGTCGGCGTCTGGCGTGGCGGCGAGCCGGGCGCGTGCGACGTGGTAGAAGCCGGTCAAGTGGCGCACGGATCCGTCGGATGTCGTGATTGTCAGCTTGGCCGGCTCCAGCAGACCAAGCGTGTGGAGGCGCTGCGCGAAGGCCTGCGTGCGCGCATGCTCCTGTTGCAGCGTAGCGGCGAAGCCAATGGCCTTGGAAAGGCGTGGACTGTGTCCGTCGTCGACGTCGAACAGTCGGTCTCCTGTTGCGCCTGTTGGGTCAAGCCCGACAAACGCCTCGTCAACGCACAGCGTCATCGTGGTATCATTGGGAGTTTTCGACAGGACGAAAGGATAGCGCCGGATCGAGGCCGGAATGAAGCTGCCTGTCCAGCCTCCTTCGGCATCAACCAGGCTGTTGCGGCCATTCTCCAGGCCGACCACAACGACCGGCATGGCCACTTCTTGCTCCACCGAAAAGACGATCGGCAAGGTGCGCGCGGCCTCGGCGAACTCGGCGGTCATCACCGCAATTGCATTGAGCTGCGCAGCGAACCGGTAGTCTGGCTCCGCGCGCAACGACCATGAGCGGTGTCGGCCAGGCGACACCGGTACTGGCCGTTCGTAGAGTCCGAGCTGACGAGGCATAAGCATTCCTCCGGTCCGTGGCACGTTGCATCCCTGATGTACTTACGTAATGTAATGCTCGACAAGAGGGGTGCAGGGACATGGCTAAGGCTGTTCTAGCCGGTCGCAAACGACGGAGATTGGCAGTCACGCGCGCAGTCGTAACCGCAACCTTCCTGGTCTCGGCCTTCATCAGCACGGCGCGCGCCGATGCGCTTGACTGCATCACAGTACCCAAGCGCGTCGTGGATGTCGCATTCGGGGCAAGCGGTGTCGTCGCGGCGGTTGCCGCCGAACGCGGCTCGCGTGTCCGGGCAGGCCAGGAACTTGCACGTCTCGACACATCCGTAGAAGACGCAGCGATCGCCATCGCTACGGCGCGTCTGTCGGAAAGTGCCGCGCTTGAGAGCGCGCGCTCTCAACTCGCGATCCTGGAGCGGCAGCAGGAACGTACCAAGGGCCTGATCGCCCGGCAGGCGGCGACCTCCGTCCGCGCCGAAGAGATCGAGCTCGCACGGGCTACGGCCATGCGCGCGCTTCGTGAGCAAGAGGAACTCAAAAAGGTTCAGGAACTGGACCTGAACCGTCTTCGGGCGATGCGCCAGTTGCGCGTGATAACGAGTCCGATCGATGGCGTCGTCGTCGATCGCTTCATCCAGCCGGCGGAATACATCGACAACCGCCGGGCGGTGATGATCGCGGAACTTGATCCGATCGCCGTGGACGTGATCGCCCCGGCGGCGATTTTTGGCATGATCCGGGTCGGCCAGACGGCGAGCATCACGCTGGGCATGCCGCGCGACGCGGTGATAACGGGCAACATCGAAATCATCGATGCATTCGTGGACGGGGCGTCCGGGACATTTCGTGTGCGGCTTTCCGCGCCCAATCCGGACGCGCGAGTGATCGCGGGGTTTCCTTGCCGGCTGGTCTTTAACCGCTAGTCCATTTTGCGGTGAGCTGAACCCGGCTCCGTCGCCGCGGCGCATACTTCCTGCAAGGTGGTCTGCACCTTGCGCTACATCCGGTCTTTCTCGCCGTCGCCTTCGGTCTCCGCCAGAAGCGGCTCGAGCGAGGGCGGACCATAGCCGCTGTTTCCGAGCCAGGCTGCGGGGGGGCGCTCGCGCTGGGGGCAGCCAAAATCCTTCTGAAGCTTGACCTTGTGGAGCTTGCGCTCCTCGGGCGTGAAGGCGCAACCGATGGCTCCGAAGGTCTTCTCCATCCAGCCGATAACACTCTGGCAGCGGGCCGAGGAAAGTTCGCTCCATTCACCGACAACCCGCAGGGTGCGTACGAGCTCCGGCTTTTCCCGCGACACCCGGCGCAGCCGCGGGTCATGGTCACCAATGCATTCAGGCATGAGTCCCTTGCCCACCCCGCTCCGGACCGCGGCATGGACGGACGTAGCGTCGCCGACGGTAATCAGCACGTCTTTTGACAGGACACCCTTGCTCTCGAGCCACTTGTACGGCACCGACCCTCCGAAGCTGATCCAGGGCAGTGCGTCGGTGTCGTGACGATCAACCGGAGCGTAGACAGCATAGCCGAAGTTTGCGATCGGAATGACCTCCTCGCCGCGTCCCGGCTGCAGTTCGAAACGCAGCGAGACGATCTTGCCCGCCTCATCCCGCGGCCCATCGTAGAGCCCGCCATAGAACCGGAGTTGGATGCCGGGGAACTCGGCCTGCAGCTTCGGCGCGGCCGGCAGAAGCACGGCGTTAATGATCCAGTGCACCGAGGAGACATGCACCACACCCGATGGAACTTCGTCCACGATGTCGCGTGCCCGCTCGGCGCTGCGCACCTCTTCCTCGATCCGCCCTGCCGAGATGACCAGGCGTGCGCATGCGGTTGTGGGTACGCAGAGGTTGTGCTCGCGCAGAAACAGCGGAGCGCCGATGTACTGCTCCAGCGCCGTGATGCGCCGACTGACCGTTGTGTGGGTGACGCGCAGCTTTCGCGCTGCGCCCTGGAAGGATCGGGCCTGCGATACGGCGAGGACGAACTTCAGGTCATTCCAGTTCATTGCAGCGATTCCGGATTAAGGCATCATGTGCAGAAATGCACATTTCCTGCTAGAATACGTTGATTGACGATCAGCCCAACCTTCGCAGTATCATGAGACTGAATACTTGTTGGTTGCAATGTTTTTCATGGGGAGCTGTGATGGCTCTGCGGTCTCGACACATTGGCGTACGGTTTCTTTCGGCTCCCTCTGCGGGAGCAGCGAGCACGGAAAATGCCGGGGCTTCGCGAGCCTATGAAATCGAGACACTAGAGCCGCGTATCCTGCTGTCTGCAACGCCGTTCCTCTGGTCGGCACCGGCGAACACCGCCCAGACCCTTGAACTAGCGGTGGCAGATGTGCTCGGCGTCCCGACGATCCAACTCAGCAACGCGACGGGCGTCCTGAAGCAGCAGTCGGTCGCCGATACGACGCTCGTCGACATAACTCTGTCGAACCGCGCCGACCGCATCACAATCGCCTCGGATTTCTCCGGCGTCACGCCTGTTTCGATCCAGGGTCAATCGGGAATTGATGTCGTCGTCGGCCCCAATGGCGGTCAGAACTTCACGCTCTCCTCGACTGGCGGAACGGTTGCGGGCGTGAGCTTCTCTGGATTCGAACGCGTCCAGGGCGGAGACGGCGCCGACAGATTTGCTGTCAGCGCCGGCGGCCTTCTTCCCGCGATACTGGGCGGCGGCGGCTCGGATTCCGTCGTTGTCGACGGAACGGTTGCGTCGAGTCTGTTCCAGGCGTTGGGAGCCGGCACCGCCACCTTGCGGATCGGGGCTTCGCTGCTTGGAATGTCGTCGATCGAATCGGTCGACGATCGGACGGCCGTCGATGTGCGCACGATCAACGCCAGCCCGCTGGACGACACCATCAGTGTAACTGGCCGCAGCGGTGGCGGAGCTACGGTCGTCTCGGCAGCGATGCCGACGTACAGCTTCACGACTCCCCAGACCAGAGTGCTGATCGATGCTGCAGGCGGGCGCGATTCGATCGAGGTCAGCGGGAGCGTCGATCTGTCGGGCTCCGGACTGGAGTTGAGGGCCGAGCAGGTGCGGATCACGGGTCTGCTCGACACATTTGCGGCGGTCGGCGACGCCGGCTATCTGACGGTGCGCGCTATCGGCCAACCCTTGTCAGTTCAGGAGACGATCCCCGGCTTCGGGCTCGGATCGGTGTCGATCGGCTCCGCAACGATCGAACTTGATGGGGCGACCGTGGCGACTGGCGCCGTAACGCTCGCCGCCAGCATCAACCTCGCGCAGAATGCCTCGGGGTCTGACCTCGCGCTGCTGCTTTCCAGCGCCACGGCGCGCGTCAATATCAACAACAGCAGCATTGGAGCGATCGGAGCCGTGGCTGTCTCGGCGACCACCACGCAGACTGTCACCGCCGACGCCCTCGCGGCGGGACCAGTCGCGGCGGACACCGACTCCGCGGTCGTCGCCGTCGTCGTCGATGACACCACAGCGGTCACATTGAACGACAGTTCCATAACAGCGGTCGGCACTGTGACTCTCTCGGCGATCCACACGGCTTCTGTCACGGCAACAGCGTCCGGCGGCGATGGTTCGGCCGGGGCGGTCGTGGCCAACACCATCGTCACGGGACGCACGAAAGTCGAGACTTCCGGCGAGACCTTGATCGAGACTCCGGGCAACGTCACGCTGACTGCCTTATCCGTTACAACGGCTGCAACCGAAGCTGCAGGCGCGCCGGGCGGCGCGGACGGCGACAGCGCCGCGGCGGCCGCGGCGCTTGAACGGGCAGACGCCGAAACACCTGATGGGGATGTCCGTGCCGCTTCGACGGTTGCGGTCGCCCTCATAGACCGATCAACATCGGTCATCCTGGGAGGACAAGCCAAGATCTCAGCCCGCGCCGTTACCCTCGACAGCGTCGCGCGCCACGCCATCACCACAAGCGCCGAAGCGGGGGAAGGCGACGGCGTCACGCTGGCAAACGCAGTCGCCGTCAACCGCGTCACCGACAGGTCTTCGGCTCTGGTCACCGGCGCAGCGGACGTGGCCCTCGGGGACGGCTCCTTCACCGTGCGGGCGGGACCGTCCGCTGGAAATCCTTCGCGTTCCACCGCGACTGCGATTTCCGGCGAGAGTGCCCAGGCGGCGCTCGGGCTTGCTGGCGCACTTGCCCTCAACGTGGTGTCCGCGGACGCGGAGGCTGGCGTTCCGATTGGTGGCTTCGTCACGGTGAGCGGCGGACCGGCGCAGATCCTGGCGCGCAGCAACACAGTGGTTACCACGACCGCCGAGGCGCGGGCGGACACCGGACCCAACGGACTTGGCGTCGGTGCGTCGGTCGCAATCGGGATCGTCGACTCGACCGTCGGTGCCATCGTCGGGACAGAGTCGCCGATCCTTGGTGCAGAGTCAGTCTCGATCCAGGCGACGGGACTTGAAGTCATCGAAACGACTGCAGTTGGCGGCGCAGAAGGCCAGGAAGGCCAAGCCGGTGCGCTGGCCCTGACGGTCGCATCGAGCCGGTTCAGCGCAGACATTGATCCTTTCGCAGGCGTCGAGACCTCTGGCACCGTTACGATCCAGGGGAATGCCGACCTCGCTGCATCTGCGACCGCATCGGGTGGCGCGGCCAGCGAGGATGTGGCCGTTGGGACCATCCTGGCCGTCACCGTGGCTGCACAGAAGGCTCATGCCGGTGCGGCCGGATTCATCACCGCCGGATCGCTCAGCATGACCGCGCGCCAGCGCTCCGACATCGAAACGACGGCGACCGCCGCGCTCGGCGGCGCTGCGGCGTCTGGAGATGCGGCCGCTCAGGCGGCTTCTGCTCCTGTGGGCTATGGTGCCGCAGCTGGTGGCGTCGCCGTCGCCAGCCCGGAATTTGATGCGCCCGGCGGCGCGATGGGCGTGGCCGGCGCGCTTTCCGTGACGGTTCTCTCCGGAGCGGCTGACACCACGATCGCCGGGTCCGCAGACGTAACGACAACGGGTGCGATCACCGTACGGGCGCAGCAGGATGCTGACTCCTCAACCATCGCGGACGCCTCCACCACCGATCCGTCCGCCGCAGCGGATGTTCTGATCGGCGGCGCGGCAGCAGCCACCATCATGACGCAAACCGCCGACGCATCCCTCGTCGGGCGTGTTGCTGGCAGTGCCGTGACAATCACGGCCGGAACGGCCGCCGACACACCGGCGGCCAGTAATGCGCTCAGCATCATTTCGACCCGCGCGGTTTCTGGTGCGGCCGCCGACTCGCTCGGCATCGCCGGGGCACTAGCGCAGAATACCGGAGGCCTCGACGCCACCGCCACGCTTGCAGACGGAAGCCGCGTTGTTTCCCCTGGAACGACCACGGTCAACGCGGCAACAGCGACGGACATCACGGCGGAAGCGGTGGCCGATGTCGGCGGCGGGGGTATCGGCATCGGAGCCGGCATCGCCGTCAGCCTTCTGGACTCAGACGCCAGCGCCCGTATGCTGGGAGACGCGACGGTGCAAGGCGGAGGTCTCAGCCTCATCGCCGCTGGCGTCAACGCCTCGCGGACGGTTGCCGAGAGCGGATCGGGCGAAGCTGGGGCTTTCGCTGTGCTCGTTTCGTCTAACGATAGCCTTGCAGACCTTGCGGTCGGGAACGGGATGACCCTCGGCGGATCGGTGACGGTCAGCGCCCTGCAGACCAGCAGCGGGACCGTCGAGGCCCGCGCCGCCGGCGATGGCGAGGTCGCCGCCATCGCTGCGACCATGGCGCTCGGCGTCGCAGCCGACAGCGCCGAGGCGTCGATCGCGCGAAGCGTGGCCACAGAAAAGTCTGTCGTTGTCAGCGCCAATGTCGACCTTGACCTCGACGTCCTCGCGAAGGCGTCTGCCCGCGGCGCGCCTGCATCGGGCACGGCAGACAATCAGGTTTCGGCGATGGCGGACTTGGCCGGACGCTCGTTGGACATTGGCTCGTTGAGTTCCCCGGGCTCCGACGGGTCCGCAACGCCTCTGGCCGCCGCAGCTGCAATGTCGGTCGCTGTCGCGTCTGGCGGCTCCACGGCGGCGCTCCAGTCCGGCGGATCGGTCAGCGGTTCAACGCTGTCGGTCAGGGCCACCGGTGACGTCGATTCGAAAGCGACAGCCAATGGACGCACTGTCGACGATACGGCGGCGGGGATTGGCATCGGGGCCGCGGCTGCGGTCAGCACTGGTGTCAGCAGCTTCAACGCTACGGTCGATGGGTCGGCCAACGTTCGCTCACTGAGCGTCAGCGCAGGGTCCCCTGCCCTCGGTTCCAGCGAGATTGCGGCTGTTGCGCGTTCGGGAGCGGGCGCGGACGAGGTCGGCTTGGCAGCCGCCTTCGCCTCGGCTTCGTCGGCAATGACGGCGAGCGCCGATCTGAACGGGGCCGTCGCGGGCCAGCCTGCAGCGATCGTGGTCACATCGACTCTGACGACAGACACTGATGCGATCGCGCGGAGCGATTCAGCCGCGGGGGATGGCGCAATCGGCATAGGAGCGTCTATCGCCGTAGCGTTCAGCGACAACACTTCGCAGGCGACACTCGGCACCGCTGCAACTGTCGCCGATGCGGCTTCGCTCTCGCTTTCGGCCAAGGGAGCGCATGTCGTGTCCAGCAATGCCGTCGCGGGCTCCGAAGGCGCCGCCGGAATCACTCCGTCTGTCGCCCTCTCGCTATCCGAAAACGACACCAGTGCCATCGCGGCGGCAGGCGCAGCCATCACGCTCACAGGGGCCTTTTCAGCGCTCGCGACCCACACGGTCGCGGCAGATGCAACGGCTGATTCGATGGCATTGGGGCGAACATTCGGGCTTGGTGCAGCCGTCGCCGCTAACATCGTTCTCGACACCGCGACTGCGCGGCCTGACCGTTCGATCACAGCAGGTGGCAATGTCACAGTGACGGCCGATCTGATCGCCGATCTTGCGGCTGATGCGATCGCGGGTGCCGGGATGGCCAAGGGCGGAGACGCCGACGGGCAAGTCGCGGCCATTTATGGGCTGGCGTCGTCGGTCGGCGGCGCGCTCGGTTTGTCGGATTCACCTGAACTGGCTCAGATGAGCCAGGACGGGGACGATGCAAAAGTGAGCGTGGCTGCGGGCCTCGCACTCAATGTTGCCGACGCCACCGCCACGGCCAGCATTCCCGTCGGCGTGAGCCTGTCGTCCGGCCGCACAGCGGTCGTCGAAAGCCGCCTCGACGTCGACGCGCAGGCGACAGCCGACGCATCGGCGGTGGCCGGCAATGTCGGGATCGGCGTTGCTGTCGGCCTGAATGTCATCACGGCCGAGAACCGTGCGAGTATCGACGGCGCGTTGGTGGGCCGCACCATCCGTGTGGCGGCAATTTCGTCGGACCGAGACACAAACCCCAATACGTTTGGCGCAAAAGCGAACGCCGGGGCCGGCGAGGCC
Organism: Hyphomicrobiales bacterium; assembly: GCA_027483505.1. Lineage (GTDB taxonomy): Bacteria > Pseudomonadota > Alphaproteobacteria > Rhizobiales > Beijerinckiaceae > Allobosea. The sequence goes on along the minus strand of JAIXUP010000026.1, from coordinate 28,689 downwards.
GATGTCGGCATCGCGGGCGCTTTCGCGCTCACGTCGGCAGCGGTCTCGTCGCGCGCGCTCGTCAATGGAACCGTAAGCGCCGGCTCAGGCGGCCTTGAGGTCAAGTCGCGCCAACGGACGAACAGCGAGACCGAGGCGAGCGGCGAAATCGACGGCGGCGAAACCGTCGGCATTGGCGCCGCAGCAGCAATTTCTCTGTCGAGGAACGTGAGCGATGCCGCAATCCTCGGCTCCGTTCTATTGGCAACCGGAGCCATCACGGTCGAGGCGGTCGGCACGCATGAGGCGAGCGTCAACGCCGAGGCGGGAGCCGCCGGCGGTGTTGCGGTATCGCCTGCAATCGCGGTCCATGCTTCGGGCAACAGCACTTCCGCGCGCATCGGGGCTGGGGCGGCCATCACGGGCGGCAATGCGCTGACAATCAACGCCCAGCATGGCTCAACGATTGACGTTGGTTCGGACGCAAGCTCAGCCGGGGACCTGGTGTCAGTCGGTGCGGCCGTCGCCGTGGCCTATGCCGCCGAGACTGCATCAACTTCCGTCGCGCGCGACATCAGTGTCTCGCGCGCCGTCTCGATAACTTCAACGAACCAGACTGACGCGTCCGCAGATGCAGTAGGCGGAGCGAAGGGTTCGGCCAAAAACGGCCCGAGTTCCGACAAGGTGGCGTCCGACGCCGCATCCAATCCAGTCGCCAGGGCGTTCAACGGCGGCGCTGCACTCGAACTGCCGTCGATCGAAGCCCTTGTTGCGAATGCGAGCAATGAATCGTCTGGCGAGTTGGCAGATCGTGAGGTGAAGGGCGTCAGCGTCGGTGCGGCCGTGGCCGTCGTTGCCGGCGAAACGGGATCACAAGCCAGCTTGGCAAATGGCGTCACGGTTCGCAGCACAGCTGGCGGCGTGACCGTGCGGTCCGGTCTTGATCTCGACGGAAAAGCGAAGGCCGAGGGCTCTGCTATTACGCCGACCGACACCGTGGGTGTGGGCGCAGCGTTCGCAATATCGTCGCTCAAAGGCGGTAACAACGCAACGATCGGTTCGAACGCGACAGTTACTGCGCGCAACGCGGTTACCCTCGCCGCCGACGGAACGACGGTGACAGGCGATGGCGTGAATATGTCCGAGGCCGTCGCCATCGGCGGCGGCGGAGGTCGGTATGTCGGTTTGGCAGGCTCGGTGGCGGTGAATTCGTTCACTATCGATACCGGAGCCGAAATCGGGACAGATGCGGCGGTCAGAAGCGCGACTGGCGGCGTCACTGTCGAGGCCGGGGCAGAGGTTTCGGATCGCGTCCTTGCCGGCGCCGGGGTCTTCTCGCTCGGACTGGCTGTTGGTGCGTCTTTCGCCATCGACATGATTGACGCGACGACCATCGCCGCGGTGGGCAACGGTGCGTCGATCGATGCCGGAGCGGATATCGACGTCCGCGCGCGTTTCGAGATGTCGCCCGGTGACGGCAGCATTCTGCCGGGAGACACCGGCAATGTCAGTGCCGGCGCGATCGGAGGCGCGGTTTCAGATCTCGCCATCGGCGTTCAGGTCGGCGCGGCGGCGGTGCAACTCGCCGACATCGAAACGCGTGCGTTGATCGGTGCCGCAGCGCGTATCAACCAGGGCGGCGTAGCGGCCCGGCCTGACCAGGATGTGCTGGTTGAGGCCAGTAGCGACACGGTAAGTTTCGCCGCCGGTGGTGCCGGCGGCGCGGCGCTGACATCCGCCGGCGTCGGCCCTGGCGTTGCCCTCGTTCTCATGGAACAGACAACATCCGCCTCCATCGGCTCGAGCGCCGTCGTGAAGGCCGGCGACGACATCGACGTGCGCGCCATATCCCTGCACGAGCAGGATGTCCTGGCCGGCTCGGCCAGCGTCGTGGGCGCAGGGGTCAGCATTCCGGCGTCTCTCGCCGTCGGCAAGTATGCAGGCATCACGTCGGCCGAGGTGGATGATGCGGCCAGCCTCACGGCGCGCGGAGCAATCGGCGTCACGGCGGGAACGCCTGAGGGGCAGACGGATTCGCAACGCGTGCTCGCAGGCTCGGCCGCGCTCAAGCTGAGCGAAGGCGGTGGTGCGGTCGGAGCAGCCGTTGCAGTCATCAAGCGAGACGATGTCGTCTCCGCGACGACTGGCACCGGGTCGACCCTCACGATGGTCGACGGGCTTCGCGTTGTTGCGGACTCCGCCGAGAATCTCTCTGCGACAGCCGTGGGCGCGGCGGGCGGCGAGGGTAAGGCCGGCGCCGGTTCCGCCACCACGACGCTCGTGACCGAGACGACGGTGGCGCGGATCGGGGAAAGCTCTGTCGTTCGCACAGGCAGCAACACTGCGCGCCCAGGTGACGTGGTTGTGACAGCCAGTGACGACACGAAGGTATCGAAACTCGCCGGCGCGGCCGCCTTCGGCGGTACGGGCGGCTACGGGGCGGCCGTCGATTACGGCGAGATGACCAAATCCACCGAAGCGACGATCGGCGTGTTCTCCGACATTGAGACGAACGGCTCCGTGGAGGTGCGTGCCAACGGGAGCGAAGACGTCGCATCGCACGTGATCCATGCCGAGGGCGGCGCGCAAGGATTCGCCGGCGGCGCAGCCTCGGCGCAGCGCCATCAGATATACACCCGCGCTGAGATCGAGGGACAATTCGATTTCGAAGGACTTGGCCGTGCGACCCACGTGCTGGCCCGCAACAACGTGGTCGTGGAAGCCGCGTCGGATGCGGAATACGATCTGATGGCGGGCGGCCTCTCTTTGGCGGCTGGCGGCGGCATCGGTGCCGCAGCTGTGGTGCCAGAGATAACCAAAATGACCTATGCCGGCATCGGCTCCTACGCCGATGTGACGGCACGCGGGCTGGGCGCGGCGGCTGCGATCCGCAACGGCCAGTTCACGGCGAGCTACGTCGCCGGGCCAGGTTCGGCGGATGATGTCCGGGCTGACGGCCTGGGCGCGGGCGGCCTTGGCCTTAAGCAGATCGATTGGGGGAACGGCCAATCCGTTGATCAGGATTATGAAGGCGATGCGAACGCCAACGCGACACGCATCCTGACGCCCACCACGGCCGCGCTTCGGGGCCTCAGCCTGTCGGCAACCAACAGCGATGACCTCGGCCTCATCGCCGTCAATGGCGCATTCGGCGGCAAATTTGTGGCCACGCTATCGGGCGGAGTCGGCTTCCTCAGCGCCTCGACCGTGGCCGAGATCGCGAGAGGCACGCAGATCAACACGGCAGGAGCCGCTCCTGATCGGGGCCAGGACGTCCACGTGCTGGCCGGCAATGACACGCGCGGTCTTTCCGTGGCGGGTGCGGCTGGCGGGTCCGGCCAGAGTGTGCTGGCGCCATCAGCGTCCTTCGGTTTCGTCAACCTGACGACCGCCGCCCGCGTCTTCGCGGAACAACTCAACGTTGCGGACGATCTGGTCATAGAGGCCGGTTCGACGGAATCCTTCACCAGCGTCGCGGCTGGCATCGGCATTGCCGGCTCGACGGGGGCAGGTCTCTCGGGCAACGTGCTTGACCTCAACTCCTCGACCGCCGCAGTCCTCGGCGGCGACATCGAATTTGGCGGCGCTGCAAATGTCAGCGCAGGCGGCGATGTGGTCGTCGCGGCGCACGACGACACGAAGGCCGTGATGTTCTCGGGCGCCCTTGGGGTCGGCATCGGCGGCGGCGGCGTGGCGGCTGGCGCCAACCTCGCCAGCATCGTCAAGGATACGACCGCAAGCATCGGGGCCGTCAGCTCGGTCACCGCGCTCGGCGCAGGCGTCGACGACCGCTCGGGATCACCGAGCGGAATCGATGTGCGCGCAAACTCCAGCGAAGCGATCCAGGCCTTCGCCGTTTCAGGGGCCGGCGCGTCCGGCGTTGCGGTCGGCGCGGCGGCGGGCATCTTCTTTATCGACTCGGATACGTCAGCCGACATTCTCGGTTTCGCCTCGATCAACCAGGATGCGACCGGCGACCGGCGCCAATCGGTCAACGTGGCTGCAACAAACACCGTCGACATCGTGGCCGCCACTGGCGGACTCGGGATCGGCAACGTCGGGGCCGCCGGGGCGTTGGCGGTCGGGATCATCCGCAACGAGACGTCGGCGACCATCGACAATGGCGTCTTGCTCGATGCTGGCGGCACGGTCAACGTCACGGCAGATGCCGCACAGAACATACGTTCGTTCAGCGTCAGTGTCGGCGTGGGGCAAGGTGCATTCGCGCTCTCCAACGGTACATGGATCATCGGCGGCGATTTTTCGGAGGGCGGCGGCTCGGCCGAGGAGACCGACTGGACGACGGCTTTCCAGGGCGTGTTCGACGGCAGCGACTTCGGTGGCGTGAAGAGCGCGCTCGCGGGCGCGGGTCCAGTCAGGATCGACGCAGCGCGCGTCTCGGCCGCCAACAACACGATCGCCTTCGATCTTGATGATGACGGAACGATCGACGAATCCGGATTCAGGACTGGCGACGCCGTCGTGTTCAACTCTGGCGGTGGCGGCATCGGCGGGCTCGCCAGCGGCGAGACCTATTACGTGATCGACGACACAGGTTCGAACCGGATCCGCCTTGCGGCATCCAGCGACGACGCTTACGCGGGCATTGCAATCGACATCGGCCCAGCTTTCGGAGGCAGGTTGTCGCTCGCTCTGGCGGACAGCGCCGCTGCATCGACCGCGATGACGGCGACCTCGACGCTCGACTACATCGGCCACAGCGACCTCGCCGGAACGCTGTCGCCGCAGCCATTTACCGGCGAAGGTTCCTTCGCGCGCATCGGAAGCTATGCCGATGTGAACGCTGCGGGCGGCGTCTCCGTGCACGCCACGGACGTGCTCGATTTCGCACAGGTCAACGGCAACGTTGCGGCCGGCGGCGTCGGTGTGGGCGCATCCTTCGGCCTGCTGATCCACCAGAACGCGGTGGTCGCCTCAATTGGTGATCAGGCGGTCGTTGCGGCAGGCGGCACAGGCCTGCTCGTCTCGGCTGAGTCGAGCGAGAAGGTTTGGCAGATTTCGGTGGGCGCCAGCGGTGGATCGATCGGCGTCTCGGGCGCGGGCGTGGTCAACCTGCTCACCGAGACGACGCAAGCGATCATCGGGGCCGATGCCGTGATCACGACAGCCGGACCGCAAAGCCTCGTCAAGGTGAACGCCGCCGACGAAAGCGACATCTTCAGCGTTTCCGGTGCGCTTGGCTTTGGCGGCGGCGCCGGCATCGGCGCGGGGTTCGACGTGACGACAGTCACAAAGACGACCGAGGCGCTGGTGGGCCGTGGCGGCTCGATCGATACGGAGGGTTCGGTCGTTCTGCGAGCCCATTCGGGCGAGGACATCACCTCGCTCGTCGCCACCGGCGCGCTCGCCAGCGGCTTCGCCGCCGCGGGATCGGCCTCGGTTGTAGTCGTCGACACTGTGACGCGCGCTGTGCTCGGTGCAGGATTGGGCGGAACTCCCGAGGTCGCAGCGGACGGCAATGTCATCATCACCGCGACGACAGACGGCGAACTGGACCTCTTCGGCGGCGCGCTTGCGGTCGCTGGCGGAGCGGCTGTGGGAGCGGCGGCCGCCGTGCCTGTCGTGACGCGCGATACGGAAGCGCGCATCGCATCGGGTGCGGACGTTACAGCGCGCGGCTTGCGTGGGTCATTGCTCGCGGCGGATGGCGGCACGGACGTCACGTATGACACCTCTCCCACAAGCACAGAGGTCACGTCCGACCTTGGTGGCTCGAAGTCCAACCTCTACGAGAACCAGCAGTACGAGGACGGAGCGGGGCCGGAGGATGACTCCTTCCAGAGCGAACGTCCGCGCGAATTCGAAAGCAATGCACCGGGCGATCCGAACGCCGGCTCTGCCCGTACTGCAGGCCTCCGCCAGATCCAGCAGTCTGGGCTGGTGGTTGTTGCCGCCAACGTACTCGACGTTGCTTCGTTCGGCATTGCGGCTGGCGCGGCTGGCGCGGTGGCCGTTTCCCTCTCGGGCGCGGTTCAGGTGCTGGATATGGACGCAGATGCGAGCGTCGGCGAAGCTGTCCTGATCAACGGTGACGAAGACACCGCGACGCTTTTTGGCAGCGTCAAGGTGGCGGCCGCGAACGATCTCGAGACGCTGAACCTGGCCGCTGCGGCGTCTGCTGCGGCGCTCGCGGCGGTCAGCCCCTCGGCAGCCGTCAACATCGTCAAGCTTCACACCACGGCGGCGATCGGCGACTTCAGCCGGGTCAACGCCGCAGCGCTCAATGTGACGGCTGATGCCGAGCAGAATATCGTAAATGTCTCCGTCGGCGTTGCTGGCGCCGCAGTGGCTGTTGCGGGCAGCGCATCAGTCGTTTCGCTGGAGAGCGATACCCGGGCAATGCTCGATGCGGACGCGGTCGACGCGCGGCTCGGCGTCGTTGTCGGGGCTTCCGATGACACCAAGATCGTCGTGGTTGCCGGCAGCGCAGCCGGTGCGGTCTTCGCCGCGGTCGGCGCGGCAGCGGGCGTCATCCTGATCGATAAGGAGACGGTGGCGGATAGCACGGGCAGTGTCATCGAGAGCGGCGGCGCGGTCACCGTATCAGCTACGAGCACCGAGGCGATAACGGGCGTTGCCGCGGCCGGCGCTGGTGCATTGTTCGTCGGCGCAAGTGGCGTCGGCCTGATCACGGTGGTGGATTCGGACACGCGCGCCACACTTGGCGGCGGCGGTGTGGTGGCGGAGGACGTCTCGGTCAGCGCCACCAACGGCATCTCCGCATTCTCCTTCGCCGGTGGTGCCGGCGGTGGCATCGCGGGCGTCGCCGGAGGCCTCGGCGTCGGCATTGTCCGGAACGGCGTCAGCGCCGTTCTGTCCGGCTTCGTGGACGCAGAGGATGACGTCTCGGTGCGGGCGGTTTCGGCCAAGGACATCAACGCTTTCGCAATCTCCGCGTCGGTTGGAGCCGCAGCCCTGTCGGGCTCAGTCGGAGTCTGGACGATCGGCGGCGCGGTCGATGCCGGCTACGGCTACGAGGAGCGCGACAAGAACGGCAATGCGACGGGAGAAATGAAAGGCAGCGATGGCCTCTCCGACGAGTCACAGGGTTGGGAGCAGGATTATGACGATGTCGGCAGCGGCGGCCAGAGCGGCGGCTATGGATCTGTCACCGGTGAGCGTGGGATGGGCTCAGGCGGCGCCAGCAGCCGGATCGATTCCGGTCTTGGCTCGGCGGGCGGGCGCGTCAATGCGTCCGGCGGATCGAACAGCATCGGCTCTCAACTCTCCGCAGCGGTGGACGACGACGAGAATACATCGGCGCGCATCGAGGGCCTGATCTTCGCCGGCGGCGACATTGAGGTGACCGCGGACGATGTCACGGATCTGTCGCTCACCATCGGCGGCATGGCAGCGGGTGGCGCCGCGCTTGGAGCCGCCATCGGCGTCGCCAACTTCAACAATTCTGTGTCGGCGACCTCGACCGCGGTGCTTGACGCGGGCGGGAACATCACTGTCTCCGCTGGCGAAACGCGCGACGTCGACGCCTACGCCTTCGTCGGCACCGGTGGCATCATTGCGCTTGGCGCGCAGGTCATCGTGGTCAACGATTCAGGAGACCAGACGGCGACAGCCGGCGGCGGCCGTGTCACGGCGGACGGATCGGTCAACGTCGCTGCCTCCTACGTCGCCGACATCGACGCCGGCGCTCTCGGCATCACGCCGGGCAGCGCCATCGACATCGGCGCGAGCGTCACGTCCGTCACGCTCAGCGGCGCGGCGACCGCCAGCTTCGACAGCGCGCTTCAGCGCAACTCCGGGGCGCCAGGCGCAGATTCCCTGTCGATTGCTGCCTTGACCGATGCCGATATCAACGCCCAGAGCTGGGGCGCGGGCCTCGGAGCGCTTGCGGCGGGCAACTCGACCATCACCAACGTCACCAGCACGCGCGAAACCACCGCCGCGCTCTCCAGTCCCATCGCTGAGACGCAAGACGGCGTCACAGTGAGCGCCCGCGACGACACGACTGCCGCGGCCAAATCCGTATCATCGAGCTTCAGTTTCTTCGGCCCTGCAGTCGGCGCGGGCGTCAGCAACATCAGCCTTGCGCCTGACATCACGGCGCGGACCGATGGTGCCCGTGTCGAGGGCGACCTTTCCGTTCTTGCGGTTGGCACGATCACCGCGGACGCCACGGCCTGGAGTCTGGCCGGCACGCTCTTGAACGGCCAGGCTGGCTCGATCGCGATCTCAAATGTTGATGCAGATGTTCTCGCCCTGTCCGATGATCTGACCCGGGTCAATGACGGCGACGTGGTGATCAGCACGAGCACCATCTTCACGTCGGACGCCACCGCATCCGCCGCAAGCGGCGGCACCATCGGCATCGGCGCCAGCGTAGCCTCTGCCGAGAACACCGGCTCCAGCGTCGCAAGCTACCTTGGTTCCGCCGATGGCATCGCCTTGACCGTGTCGGCCAACGCCATCGACACCACCGATGCCTACGCGAAGACGACAAACGGCGGCCTGGGCGAAGCCAACTTCAACAAAGCGACGGCGCTGACAAATGTGGGCGTCACAGCCAGCTTAGGCGTCGGCACTCTGACTGATATGCGCCAGTTGACGGTCGGCGCCATCGAAACGGCGGACACCAATGCCACGGTGGATGGCGTGGCGCTGCTCGCGGGCCTCAGCATCGGCGCCAACACCGCCGAGGCGACTCATGCCTCGATCGTCAACGCCGAGGTTGGAGGAGCACAGATAACCGGAGGACAAGCGCTCATCTCGGCCGTGCTGGTCTCGGATGTCGATGCCGCCGCGTCTCCATCCAATGGCGTCGTGTTGTTCGCGGATCTGGCATTCAACCGGGCGCGGACGACCGAGAACGGCGCCGCCATCGCGGAAAGCGATGCCATCTTCGACGGCCAGAGCTACAACATCTCCGCAACGGGCGTCGCCTCTCTCGACTCCCGTGCCGATGGCGATCCAATTGCTTATGTCGGCATTGGTGAAATGCGCGCCTTTGCCACGAACAACTTGCTCACCAAGGTTCGCCAGGCTGGCGAAGTGGATGCGGCAAGCGCCGCCATCACTGTCGATGGCGCAGCCTATGCGAATGCGCTCTCTACCGGCACCACCGGCGGCGTCTATGGCGCTACGGCAGTCAACACCAACGTCGTGGTGACCCCTGAGGTGCGCCTCGATATCGATGGCGCGGTGCGGGCAACGGGCAATCTCGACATTGATGTGCGCGGCCAGGCAGAGGGTGACGCAACAGCGCGCAACACCACTATCGTGCTCGTCGGCGGCGTCGGTGTGGTAAAGTCCAACCTCCAGGTGGACCAACTTGTCGTGGCGCAGGTGGCCGCAAATGGCACGCTCAGCGCCAACGTGATCGACATCGACGTCGACGGCGGCCAGACCGCTTCGACCATCGACGGCAACGGCCGCTCGCGGCTCACGGCAGAGGGCCAGGCAGCAACACCCGGCGGGTTCGTGGGCGTGAACGAGGCGCGCGCCGACTCGAGTTCCATCGTGATCGGGAACTTCTTCGGGCAGATGGACGCCGGAACCGATGTCCTTGTCCGGGTCGACAACCGTTTCGACGTGATCACCGAAGCGGAGGGCGCGGGCGTCGGCTTCGCTTTTTCGTTCAACGAGGCCGAGACGCGGTCAAGTCTCGCCGTTGTGACGGGCCTGGTGATCGATGGCAGGGCGGAAGCCGGCGAAAGCATCGACGTCAAGGCCTATTCCCAGATCGACAATGAAGCCAACGCCAGCATGTTTTCGGGCGGCGGGGTCAGCGCGGCGACGGCGAACGCCCGGGCCGACACGCAGCAGCTCACCACGGTCGTGTTCGGCTCCGACGTAAATGTTGTCGCGCCGGTCATCAGCGCCGTCGCGGAGAGCAGCAACGACGTGCACACCACCCAGATCGCCGATGCGGGCGGGGTGCTGGTGGGCGCGATCGCGGGTGGCGGTGAGATCGACGGTCTGGCAGCCGGCTCCTATGTGCTCGCCGGTTCGGAAACGAAGGTTGAGGTGCGCGAGAACGCCAATCTCAACGCCGCCAACACGCTGACGCTTCGGGCGGAACTCGTCGACAGCGACGTGACGTCCGTTGCGAACACCACGACTGGCGCCGTGGGTGCGGGATCGGACGCTGACGCGGTGATCATCGCCAACGAGGAAGCGGTCGTCGAGATCGCCACGGGCGCGGTGCTGCGCGGCCGCCAGGATCTCATGATCAGCGCCCTTGTGGGCGAGGATGCCTACCGGCTCGAGGGCCGGACCAATTCAACTATCGTCGGCGTCGTTGGCGACGCGCATGCCCGTTCGAACGTCACCGGCGACATCGACACCCGGATCGAAGCGGCGGAAAGCGCGCTGCTCCGCACCCGCTCGCTCATGGTGGATGCAACGAATGGTGTCGACGCCACCAACGTGGTGGCGATCGCGGATCGCGACGTCATCGCGCTCGCCACCGGCGGCAAGGAAGAGTTTGCCCCCGACCTGTCGAACCGCGACATCCTCTTCGACGCTGATGTCGAGTTGCTGCGCCCCGCCTCGAACACCTATGAACTGGTGATCGCATCGTCGGGCCAGATCACGACGGCGCGGAATGTCACGGTCGACGGGCGTGGCGAGGGCGAGTTCATCGCGCCGGGAACGATCCATGTCGATCCGATCCGGGCCAACAATGTCGGCGATGCGGTCTTCCGCGCCGGCGACCGTGGCGTCATCACCGGCCTGCTTGGCACATGGACCGTGCAGCAGGGCGCGGATTCCGTCAGCATCGACAACCGCACCAGCCGCGACCTCGAGCTTGGCGCCATCGACATGGTGGGCAATCGGATCCCCGACGCCAACGACGTCACCATCGACGTGGGCAACGCCGCAGGCTTCAAGTTCGACATCGTCGGCGTCTACGATCCGGAGCCCGGTGTTGACGCGAATGACCCGACGGTAAGGATCGTCAACGGCTCGGGCGATGTCATCCTTGACGGCGAGATCAACAACCCGATCGGCCTGACCCATATCGAGACGCAAGGCTCAATTCTCGACTGGAACGGCAACGCCAACATCATCCGGACCTACAAGCTGGAACTCAGCGCGCGCGATTCGATCGGCGTGCAGGAGTACATACCCGGGACCCCCGGCACCGAGGAGATCCCCGCTGTCGAGGAACGCTACAACTATCAGCCGATCCGGGTGGAGTTCGTCATCAGCGAGGGGCGCCTCCTGCCGCGCGCGGATGTCGTCGCCAACGGGCCGCTGGCTTATTTGCGGGTCGAGACGGTGCTGCGCACGCCGACGCTGATCCCGGCAGTCACCTTCGACCGGCTTGTCGCCAGCCAGCAGATCACTGTCGAGTTCTACGACGCCCGCGTCGAAACCTTGCCAGCAGATCACGCGGGCGGCCTGAAAGTCGGGGCGTTGGCAAGCGCGACAAACAACTCCGCCATCGGCAACGCCGGGCTGCCGATCTCGACGCCCAACTTCTACAGGGAGTTCTACTATCCGGAAGGCGCGGGCGTGACATCGACGGATTACCGCGCCGTCTTCGGCGAGGCGAACGACGTCTACCGCCCTGTGATCTACACCGCCTTCACGCCGGCCCCGGGATCGTCGGGCGTCCCCGGCCCCTCGCTAAACCTCGAGAAATTCGGCCCGGTGCAGGGCCTCACGCAGATCTTCCGGCTCAACCTTCCTGATGTTGCCGGCCTCAGCGTGGTCCTTGAAAGCGATGCAGGCGCAGGCGAATCCGATCAGTCGCTCGTCGGCGATCTGCTGCCCACGGCGGAACAGAAGCCGGCTGTCGTCCTGCGTGGCGATTTTGCCGCCGCCTTTGTGACCGAAGCCGCAGCCAATGACGAAGCCGCCACGGCTGATCTCGGGCTTGATATGGGCTGGATCGACGGGACTGCGGTTTCCGCCCCGATGAGCGTGATCGACTGGCGCGGCCGCCGCATGATCGCAGCGGAGTAGCGTCCGCCGATGGCCGGCGCGGAGATCCACGACTTCACGGCGGTACGCGGGCCGGACGCGCAGCCCGCCTTCGCAGAGTTGTGGCGGAGCTTGCGCGGCGCGCCCGACCTCACGGAGTTCGCGGGGCATTGGCTGGAGCTTCAATCGGGCATCCTGACGGGTGCGCGGGCTGGGATTGTCGTGCTGGGTCCCGGCGAGACGGGACCTTTTGCACCAGTCGCGACGCGCCCAGCCAACCTCGCTGTCGGGACCGAACTGTCGCTGGCCGCTGAAGCGGCGCTTGCCGACCGCAAGGGCGTAATACGGGAGACGGTCGGAAGCTTGTGCCTCGCGTACCCGGTCATGCTAGACGATGCTCTGCACGGCGTCGTTGCGTTCGAGCTTTCACCACGCGCCAAACCAGAGGCGTTGCAGGCCGCGCGCCAGCTGCAGTGGGGCCTTGCCTGGATCGAATCTGCGATCCGCCGCGGCTCGCTCCTGCCCAACCGTGCACTGGCGGATGTGATGGATATTGTCGCGATCCTCATGGAATCGCCCAGCCTTCGCATCGGTCTCAATGCGGCGATGGGAGATCTAGCCCGTTGTGTCGGCGCGGAATGGGCGACCGTAGCCCTGGTGCGCGACGGCGCGGTGAAGGAGGCTTCCGCGCTCACGCTCAGCTTCCAGCCCAGCCGCAGCGCCGCAATCGTCAAGGCCATCGGCTCGGCGATGCAGGAGGCTATGGACCAGCGTGCCGAAATTGTTGATCCTGCGCCAGCGGGTGCTCCGCCCCTTGTGCGCCGGGCGCATGGCGCGCTGCGGGAGACTGCCGCCGCCGGCAGCGTGTTCAGCTGCCTCATGCCCTGCGCCGGAGAGGCTGTCGGCGTTATCACCCTGGCCGGAAAGGCGGTGGATTCCCTCGGCCCGCAGGCCGCCGCGACCGTCCGGCTGGCGGCGGCGATGCTCGGGCCTGCGGTTGAACTCAAGCGCCGCGACGACCGTTGGATCGGTGGCAAGCTCTGGGACTGGGGCATCGGCTGGGCGAAACGACTCGCTGGCCCCAGCGATATCGGCTGGAAGCTGGCCGGGACCGCGGTCGTTCTTGCGCTCATGGCGGTTTCGGTCGCAGAGACGACTTATCGCGTCACCGCGCCGGTGCTGCTGGAAGGTGCGTCGCAGCGTGTCCTGACGTCGCCGATCCAAGGCTACATTGCGGCGTCGCTAGCCCGGGCTGGCGATCTCGTCGCTTCGGGCGATGTCATCGCGCGTCTCGACGACAAGGATCTCAGGGCCGAGCGGGCGCGTTGGAACGCCGAACGCGAGAAAGCGGCGCGCGAGCATCAGCGGGGGCTCGCTGACGGTGACCGGATGCGGGTCCAGGTCCAGCGGGCGCAGATCGACCAAGCCCAGGCACGACTCGACCTGATCGACGAAAACCTCACGCGCATCGAGATCCGCGCGCCGTTCGACGGCGTGATCGTGCGCGGCGACCTCAGCCAGAGCCAAGGGGCGCCCGTGCAGCGCGGCGAGGCTCTTTTCGAGATCGCGCCAAGGGACGCCTACCGCGCGGTGCTGAAGGTGGACGAACGCGACATCGCGCTGCTGCGCGAGGGGCAGAGCGCGAGCGTCGTGCTGTCGTCTTTTCCCGATCGTAGCATCGCGGTGACGGTTGCCCGGATAACGCCGGTGTCCGCTGTCGAGGAGGGCCGCAACCTGTTTCGCGTCGAGGGCCGCATCACCGAGACGCCGCCGGAGCTCCGGCCCGGCATGCAAGGCACCGCGAAGATCGAAGTTGGCAGTCGGCCGCTCTATGAGGCCCTAACGGTGCGCCCGCGGCAATGGCTGACACTGGTCTGGTGGCGCTGGCGGCCATGAGCCGGGGGGCGCTCTTCAGTTCGGTCTGGTACCGCGTGGCGAATCTGCGCCCTGCCCTGGCGCGCCAGGCTGCGTTCGCGCGCCACGTCTACCGCGGACAACCGTGGCATGTCGTCGACGACCGCACGTCTGAGCGGCGGCACCGGTTCACGCCGGCAGCCTACTTCGTCATCGGACTGCTCGACGGCGAGCGCACCGTGGATGAGGTCTGGCGGGCGGCGCTGGAACGTCTGGGTGATGCCGCTCCCACCCAGGACGAGGTGGTCAGGCTGCTGGCGCAACTCCACGCCGCAGATCTGCTTGTGACGGAAACGCCGTCGGATCTCGCCTCTCTCGGATTGCGAGCGAAGTCGGCGGAACGCCAAACCTGGCTGCGCGCTGCCTCCGCCCCACTGGCCCATCGCGTCCCCCTGTTTGACGCCGACCGGTTGTTCGACTGGCTTGCGCCTTTGGGGCGCGCGGTGTTCAGCCGTCTGGGAATGCTGGCTTGGCTGGCGGTGGTGCTCGCGGGTGCTGCCACAGCGAGCCGCCATTGGCGGGAGCTATCGGAGGACGTAAGCGAGCGCGTGCTTGCGCCCTGGAGCCTTGCGACACTGCTCCTCGCATATCTTGTCCTGAAAATCCTTCATGAAGCATGGCATGGCCTTGCCCTGAAGGCGGGCGGCGGCCGCGTTCAGGACATCGGCGTGATGATGCTGCTGTTCTTGCCGCTGCCTTACGTGGATGCTTCGAGCTCGACGGCGTTTCCGTCGAAATGGCGGCGTGCTTTGGTAGCTTCCGCCGGCCTGATGGTCGAACTGTTCTGCGCCTCGATTGCCATAATGTTGTGGGTCCATGCGGAGCCCGGGCCATTCCGCAGCTTCCTTTTCTCGGTCGCCTTCATTGGCTGCGTTTCAGCGCTGCTCTTCAACGGCAATCCGCTTCTAAAGTTCGATGGCTACTTCATCCTGTCGGATCTGATCGAGATTCCGAACCTCGCGCAGCGCTCGCAGGCCTATCTCGGATACCTTCTCCGCCGCTTGCTTGGCGATCGTGAGGCCATCTCGCCTGTTTCGGCGGGAGGCGAACGGTTGTGGTTCCTTCTCTACGGACCGCTGGCGGCGGTCTACCGGGTGGTGCTGGCATTCTCTATCGCACTGTTCCTCGCCAGCGAATACGCGTTGCTTGGGGCGGTGTTGGCTCTCTGGACGCTGCTCGTCATGGTGCTTTGGCCTGTGTTCCGCACCGCTACAGGACTGGTGCGCGGCGGGAACGGCCGCACCGCCCGCGCCGCTGCCCTGGGAACCATGGCCGTGGGCGTAGCCGCATGGGTCCTGTTCGCTGCCCCCGCGCCCCGATCGACTGTCGCCGAAGGCGTCTGGAGCGTCGCGGAAGGAGGCCAAGTTCGAAGCGAGGCCGACGGCGTGCTGGCCGAGTTCATCGCCGCACCTGGCAGTTCCGTCGCCGCGGGCGACGCTCTGATGCGGCTTGAAGATCCTGCCGTCGATGCCGAACTGCGCGCCTTCGAAGCCGAGCTTATCGCCCTTCGTATCCGCCTGGCGACGGTCGCCTTTGCCGATCAGGTGCAGGCGCTGCTGCTCCGTGAGGAGATCGGCTCGGTTTCCGCTCAGCGGGATCGCATTGCGCTGCGAAAGGGCGCACAGGTCGTGCGTGCAGGTGTGGACGGCATCTTCATGGCGGAACCCGAGGCAGAGCAGCGCGCCGGTGCCTTTTTCGCGCGTGGTGGCGGGCTCGGCTATGTGGCGGATGCGGCCAAAATGCATGTCGCCGCCGTCGTCGGCCAAGACGGAATCGGTGCGATACAAGCCGGCGTACGGGCTGTGGAGCTGCGTGATGCTGATCTGGGTCCGGCCGTGGCAGCGCGGGTCCTGCGCGTCGTCCCCGGGGGACGTAATAGGCTGCCGCATCGGGCGCTGTCAGCGGAGGCGGGCGGCCCCTTCGCGCTGGACCCGCGCGCGCAATCCGAGCTGCGCACGCTCGAGACTGTGTTCCAGATCGACGTTGCACCGGATGTGCCGTCTGCCCCGGCGCTGATTGGGCGGCGGGCACATGTGCGTTTCATCCATGATCCGGAACCCTTGGGCTTTCAGGCGTTGAGGGCTGCGCGGCGGGTCATCCTCGCGCGGCTTCTGAGCTAGACGATGAGCTCGGTGCCGGTCCTCGGCTCGTATGGCGAGCGCGCTTCGAAGGTGGGCCAACGTGCGCTGCCAGCTTTCGCCTTTCCCAATCCACGGGCTTCGCTCCGGTCGAAGCGCATCATGGAATTCCTGAAAAGCGTGGAACCGGGAGAGGCCGCCGAGGACATTGATGCCTTGAGGGCGTCGCTTCGCCGCCCAAACGTCACCCGGCGTCTTGTTGCCCGGGCGCTGTCAACAGCTGGCCACACCGCGACGCGCACCATCAGCCTGTCGCCACATGACGTCCAGCTGTTCGCAGCCTGGACGATGCTGCAGGGAAGTGCGGTCGAGATGGAGACCGGCGAGGGCAAGACGCTCGTGGCGGCCCTGGTGGCTGGCGTCCATGGCCTCGCGGGCCGTGCTGTGCACGTGGTGACGTCGAACGACTATCTGGCGGAGCGCGACGCGGAGGCCATGGGTCCGCTCCTCGCGGCGCTTGGACTGTCGGTCGCCTG
Source organism: Hyphomicrobiales bacterium (assembly GCA_027483505.1). Taxonomy (GTDB): domain Bacteria; phylum Pseudomonadota; class Alphaproteobacteria; order Rhizobiales; family Beijerinckiaceae; genus Allobosea. The sequence continues at coordinate 12,275 of JAIXUP010000026.1, read as the reverse complement.
CGTGCGCGGCGGCGACGCCGATGACATCCGGAGGCGAAGCTACGGCGCGGATGTCGTCTACGTTACGGCGAAGTGCCTGATGTTCGACTATCTCCGCGACCGACTGGCGCTGGGCGAGCTTGGAGGCAGCCAACTGCGCACGGAACTGGCGGTGCTGCGTGCCGAAGCCGCAGGACGGCGCCCCTTCTTTTTGCGCGGGCTGCAAGCGGCTGTTGTTGACGAAGCCGACAGCATCTTCATCGATGATGCGGCGGTGCCACTGATCATCTCGGTGCCCAAGCCCGACCGCGAGCAAGCTGAAATAGCCGCGCGCGCCATCGCCCTTGTGGGAGCCCTGACGCAGGGGCGCGACTTCAGCCTGGATCCGGCGGCACGCACCGTCGGGCTGACCGACGCTGGCCGCCAGCGACTGGCGGAACTGGCCCGGACCGCCGGGCCGATCTTCGCGGGGGCCCGCTGGCGGGAGCACTATGCCAACCAGGCGTTGACCGCGGTCCACGTTTTCCTGCGCGACCGCGACTACATCATCCAGAATGGCGCAATCGCGATCGTCGACGCTGGTACGGGCCGCGCCATGGCAGACCGCTCGTGGGAGCGCGGGTTGCACCAGATGGTGCAGGCGAAGGAGGGGATCGACGTCACTGCCCCCGGCGAGGCCGTGGCGCGGATCACCCATCAATCGTTTTTCCAGCGCTATAGGCACATCTCAGGCATGTCTGGAACCTTATGGGAGGCGCGCCGCGAGATCGACAGCGTCTACGGACTTCCGACCGTGCGCATTCCCCCGCACCGCAAGCGCAGACGTCGCAATCTCGGCTCGAAGGTTCTTGCGACAATCGGTTCGCAAACCGTCGCCATCGTTGAGCGAGCCAAGCTGATGCAGGCAATGGGGCGGCCGGTCCTGATCGGATCGCGCTCCGTCGCCGCGTCCGAACGGCTGTCGGAAGCGCTGTCGCGAGCTGGCGTGGTGCATCAAATTCTGAACGCGCGCTCCGAGCGGGAGGAAGCGGAGATCATCGCCGGCGCAGGTAACGCCCGGCGCATCACGGTCGCCACCGCCATGGCTGGCCGCGGCACCGACATTCGCATTTGCGCCGAGGCTGCGGCGGCAGGCGGCCTGCACGTGATCGCCACGGAACGGCACGAAGCGCGGCGTGTCGATCGCCAGTTGTTCGGACGAACCGCGCGCCAGGGAGACCCCGGCAGCTTCGAGGAAATCCTCTGCCTGGAGGATGAGATCGTTCAGCGGCACATTCCGCTGTGGATACGGAGGTTGGCTCAGCACGCGCCGTTGCCCGGCCTGCGGCGTGCCCTCCTCGCCTTGGCTCAAATTAGGATCGCGCGGCGACAGCAGAGCGTTCGCGCCGCACTGTGCCGCGCCGAGGCGGCAGAAGCGGCGCTTCTGGGCTTTTCCGGACGGGATGGCGCGCGGCGTTGACACGAGGATTTCGCGGACGGGCACTGTCAGAGGAAAATCGACTTGTGCTTCAAGCTGGAGTGCGCCCCTGACGGAAGACATATTCAGGCTGCGGTTTTGACCCCCTGCCGGGTGTGTTGATCCTCGAACTGTTGCGGGCTGAGATAGCCGAGCGCTGAGTGCAGTCGATTGGCGTTGTAGACATTATCGATGAAGCGGGGAAGATCAGCGACGACGTCGGCAGTGTCAGAGGAAAATCGGCTTGTGCGCGAAGTGTGAGCCGATAGCCTCCCGGCCATGAGCAACCCGCACATCTTTCGTTACTTCAAGACGAGCCCAGAAATCATCCGCCTGGCGGTGATGATGTACGTCCGATACCCGCTGTCTTTGCGGAACGTCGAGGACCTGTTGCACGAGCGCGGGATCGACATCACACATGAGACAGTACGGTACTGGTGGAACCGCTTTGGGATGATTTTCGCGGCTGAGATCCGACGGAGCCGTGTCCAGGCGATGCGGAACTTCCAGTATCGACAATGGCATCTCGATGAGGTCTTCGTGAAGATCAACGGGGTGAAGCACTACCTCTGGCGTGCCGTCGATCATGAGGGTGAAGTGCTCGAAAGCTTCGTGACGAAGCGTCGCGACAAGAAGGCGGCATTGAAATTCTTACGAAAATCGCTTCGACGACATGGCCTGGTTGAAACGATCGTCACAGATCGGCTGGCGTCATACGGCGCTGCGCTCAAGGCCCTGGGCGCCATCGAAAAGCGCGAGGTCGGCCGTTGGCTGAACAATCGCGCAGAGAATTCGCATCAACCATTCCGACGACGCGAGCGGGCGATGCTTCGCTTCCGGCGGATGCGAAGTTTGCAGAAATTCGCCGCCCTCCACGGCTCCATCCACAACCACTTTAATCAGGAACGCGCCCTCACCTCTCGGACCATTTTCAAGGAACGACGCACCGCCGCGCTGACCGCATGGCGTCAGATCTGCGCGGCCTGATCAACCACGGGTTGGGGCGATTTCTGAGACTATTTTGGCTTGTCTGATAGCACCGCCATTTTCGCAAAAACTCGCATTGTTTCGCGGAATTGCGCGTGTGTCGCGTTCGAGTCGCCGATTCACTTCGCTTTCGACGTAACCCACGGCGCGATGTGCCAGTCGATCTTGATGCTCGTCGCGCAGGAATTATCGAATTGACGCTTAGGGTTGTCGATGAATGCGACCCCCATCTCAGCGACGCAGGGCTGGTAGATCAGTGCGCCATGCCCGGCCTCAGGGATCATGAAGGCTTGGGCGTTGGACAGCTTCTCGATGGCGGCATTCGCCCAGCTTGGCGGGGTCTGGATGTCAAACAGGCTGCCAAAGGAGAGCGTTGGAATGCTGGATTGCACCGGCACATGCCAGTTTTCGCGCGGTTGCGGCTTGAACTGGGCGCAAGCCTCGAAGAATCCCTTCGCAAGCTGATCGGTAAGCGCGCCGATGCGCGGATACTTCATGGTGGCGATTGTGGCTTGATACCCCTCGAAGGAGGAACGCGGCATGTCTTCCTGGCAGGCGTACACATCGAGGAAGAACTGGTTGAAGAACGGCATGAGCGACTTGAGGCTATCGCGCCGAATGACCGCGAAGGAGCCTTGCAGTTCTTTCTCGTTCATACCTGCAATGAGGCTGGCTAGACGCGCCTTGGCAGGACCGTCAGTGTGCTTTTCGACAAAGCCCTGCAGCAATTCCTTGGCCGGGCGGGCGGTTTGCATGGCGGTGTAATCGGCCAGCATGCTCTGCGCCTTGCTCCTGTCCGCGCGAAAAGCCTCGCGCAGGGCGCTTGCCAGTTCCTGATCAAACAGGCGAACCAGCGGGCCGAGCGCACGCGCGTTTTCATCCGCATCACGAAGAGCAGCAATGGCGCGGGCCGAGCTGATTTCGGCGCGGCCCACAATGGCAGCGTTATCAAGGAGTTGCTGGATCAGTGCCCGCTGTCCGGCATCGAGCTTGCCGGCAGCCGTGAGAACCGCTGCATCGTCGGCCTTGGGCGTGTCGAACTTTGCGGCGACGAGCAACTCAACTGTTGGCATCTCCTTGCCGCGCCAGAGTTCGTACACATAGGCTGGAATAAATCGCGTGATCGGAGCAGAATTGTATTTCCCGTTGCGGCTTATGATGGGCGTCACAACGCCCTCCACTGACATTTTCTGCCCTTGGAAAACGATTTCGCCCTTCGCGGCCTTTTCCAAGGTCTCGTTGAAGATGCGGCCAAGATCTGGATAGTGGTCATTGCAGGCTTTGTCGTCCGCGCACTGATCGACAACGATCTGCACGGCCTCGTCGTTCTTGAGCGCAAACGAGTTGTAGAGATTAATCCAAGAAGGCGCGACACCATCGATGATCACCGCGCGCACGCCTTGCGGCGCGACACGCATCACCTCCAGCGCCAATTTGGTGCCATAGGAAATCCCGTAGAGGTTGTAGTCTGCATAACCGAGCGCCTTGACCACCAGCGGAACATCGAGGGCATTCTGGGTTGTGTTGTAAACGGCAAGCGGCACACCCTGCGCCTCGAGTTCGCCGACGCATTGCTTGGCAAGCGCCGGCAACGTCGTCACAGGGTCGGGGCGCACAATGTCATAGGCATTGGTCGCAAGCATGTTCGCACAGTTCGTGGACAGGCCCGAAATACCCGCCGAACGCTGGTCGAACATCACAACATCACGCCTGTCCCGCCAAGGCCGGAAAATGCGCTCGATCAACGGGATCTGCGCCACCGCGCTGCCACCGGGGCCACCTTGCAAATAGATAACTGGATCGGCCTCCGGGAAGCGCGAGGTTGATTTCAGGACGGTAAACGCCAGCGACACAGTCTTCCCGCCCGTTTTTGAACGATCCTCCGGGACTTTCACCCGGCCACAGAGCAGGCTTACGCCTTCGATTTCATTTGCAGGCAACGGACGCGGGCATTGCTCAATGCTGATAACCGCTTCCGGCTTGGCGGCTGCGGCGCGCAATGGCGCAAACGGATCAACCTCCGGTGCGCCGGAAAGAGCTGCTATCAGGGCTAGAATCTGCGTATGGTCCATGTTGAGCCCTCCTCGACGCAACGATAATCCAATGCCCTCGCTGGAATCTAGCTCAGCGCTTCAGCTGATTTGCGCATTTCTCCAAGCTGCATCGCTCGCCGCGCGAACCGATGCGAAACCCGGTTTTCCGGTTGCGCAACGTTTCCCACGAATGCGATCCTTTGTGTGGGCACCAGAGCAGATTTTTCGTGCTCCGTTTCCAATCGCCCGCCATTTTCGCAGGAATTCGCGCAAGCGCGCTCGACGAAGCGGAGCAAGTGCCGGATACCGTAGATCGGTGCTGAGAGACTTCAGTCGTCACTTGGCCAAGGAATGGTTCCGGTCACCGTATCGACCGCCCGACGTGCGGCCCGTGCGGCCACGGATCAAACCCGACCGTTGCGATGCCGCGATTGCAATGGCACTGGCGCTGGCTGGCCGCCTCGGTGCGCATGAGCTGCAACAAGCACGGGGTTCTCCCGGTTCGCCACCGCCGAGACTTTGCGCCCGCGCCTGATCTCCGGCCTAGTTTCCTGGGAGAACGAAGGTGACCTCCGCAGCCTGCTCGTTCGGGCTTCTCTGCACGGGAACCAACAGCAGCGCTGCAATGTCGGCGCCCAGGCGGCGAACGATGCCATCGGTTGAAAGCCGCTCATCGCCCCTGAAATAGAGTTGCGTGGTCAATCCAGGCCCTTTCGCCGGGACGATCTTGACATGGATGTGGCGCGGGCGCGTGCCGTAAATGCCCGGAAGGATCGTCCGGAAGCTGAACCGGCCCGCCTCGTCCGTGTTGGCTTCCCCATAGAACTGGAAGTTCCGGTCCCGCCCCGCCGTGCCGGCATCATTCGGATGCATGTAGATCCCGCGATGATCCGTCTGCCAGATCTCGATGCGGGCCGACGGAATCGGCGTGTTGCGCTCATCGACGAGGCGACCGGACAGCGACAGCGCCTGCCCCTGCGCAGCTGCGCCAGCGCCCACGCGGGTCAGGTCGTTGTCACGGTCTGTGAGCTTCTGCGTGGGATAGTAGGGGCCTTCCACCTGCCGCGGCGTGAGCGGCAAGGTCTGCGCTCCCTGAGCCGCGGCATTGCCCTGCGCCTGGGCCGAAGCCGCCAGCGTGGCAAGCGCCAAAGCGATCGCCAGAGTTGCCCCAAAAGCGGATTTGATCATCTCAGGACCTCCCGTTTCAGGCCGCCAATGCCGCCGCCACCGCATCCTTCAGCGAGGTGGTGGGACGGCCGATCAGTCGTGACAGCGTCTTGCTCTCGTCGAGCAGCCAGCCACCGGCTGCATGCGCGTCAGCGTCGGCGATCACCTCCGGCAGACCCGGCGGCAGGCCGAACCCGGCCAGAATGCCGATGAAGACGTCCTTTGGCAAATCATTGTAGGGGATCACCTTGCCGGTCCGGGCCGAAACCTCAGCCGCGAGATCGGCCAGCGTGAACGGCGTGTCGGTTCCCAGTTCGTAGATCTTGTTGTCGTGCCCGGCGCCGGCGGCGACCTTCGCCAGGGCTTCGGCGAGATCAAGGCGGGTGGCGGGGCTGACCCGCGCGTTTCCGGCGCAGCCGATCAGGGCGCCGGCCCCGACAGCCGCCGGGATCGAGGCGGTCCAGTTCTCGGTGTACCAGGGATTGCGCAGGATGGTGTAGGTCAGGCCGGAGGCAAGGATCAGTTCCTCGGTCGCCTTGTGATCGCCGGCGATCATCAGGGGCGAAGCATCCGCCTTCAGGATCGAGGTGTAGATGATGCGCTTCACATTGGCGGCCTTCGCCGCCGCGATCACGGCCTGATGCTGCCCGACGCGATCATTGAAGTCGTTCGACGAGATCAGGGCCAGAACGTCAATGCCCTGCAGGGCCGCTTCGAGCGAGGCGCGATCCCGATAATCGGCGCGCCGGGCTGCGATGCCGAGATCGGCCGCCTTTTCGGGGCTGCGCACCAGCGCGACGATGTCGGCGCTGGGCACGCCGCTCTTGAGAGAGGCGATGGCGAGGCGGCCAAGCTGGCCCGTGGCGCCGGTGATGCCGATTTTCATAGGGTCGTCTCCGATAACAATGTCGATGATCGACAGGTAGTGGACATGCTTCCGAAAAAGAAGTACTAACATAAAAGTTAGCGTTATTTTCTTTTGAGGCAGCATGTCGATCCAAGCCCCCATCGAGGCCCTGCGGGGGCATGAACCGGACGTGATGATCGCGGCCTGCCCGTCCCGTCAGGTGCTGAACCATGTCACCAGCCGCTGGGGCGTCCTTGTCCTGATCGCCCTGCAGGAGCAGACGATGCGGTTCAGCGCCTTGCGCCGACATATCGGGGGCGTCAGTGAGCGGATGCTCGCGCAGACGCTTCAGACTCTCGAAGCCGATGGCTTCGTCCAGCGCCGGGCCTATGAAGTCGTGCCGCCCCATGTGGAGTACAGCCTGAGCCCACTGGGCGAAGAAGTGGCTGGAAAAGTCTCCGATCTTGCACACTGGATCGAAGCCAACCTGGGCCGCATTCCAAGTGTTGCAAAGGATTGAACGGAATGCGGGGACCAAGCGCGCACGGCAACCCCAACACAGGTTTGCCCGTTCAGGGGCTGCAGGCGTCCTTGATGCCAATCAGCTTTCGCGTTTCCACATCGGCGGCATCAGGTGGCCACGGCGGATGGCGATCATGAGCAGGATCACGCCGGCCGAAGTGCAGTATATCAGCGCGAAGATCGACTGTTCCATCCCGAAACTGCCCCCTGTCAGAAACGCCGGTCCCTCGATGACGGCCTTCAGCAGGCCCGGATCGGCCACGCCCCCCGATACGACGCCCGAGAAAACGGCTGACTGGAAATAGTTCCACGCCATGTGAAAACCCATGCAGATCCACAGGCGGCGGGTGACGAGATAGGCAGCCGACAACAACAGGCCGGCCTCGATGCAGATGTAGATGGCGCCGCCCAGCGTGGCCGCGGGGTTTGTCAGATGAATCAGCCCGAAGGCCAGGGATGCGACCAGAATCGCGACCCAGCTTCCAAAAACGGTTTCGACCGACCGGTGCAGGACCCCGCGGAAGATCAGCTCTTCAAAGACGCCCGACTTGATGGCCAGGGCAAGGGCCGGAAGCATGAAGGACACGGGATTGACCCCCTCGACCTTGTAAATCCCGAGGACCATCAGGGTCACGGCGCAGGCGGTATAGAGGCCCGCTCCGCACGCTGCGCCGATGGCCCATTCGCGGGCGAAACCGGGCGTCGCAAGCTCGGTCACCTCGCGGCGCTCTATGAACTTTCCATAGGCATAGTAGAGCGCGATCGCGACCAGGCCGAGGCCGATCTGGATCAGAAAGCTCAGGATTGGCCTGTCATGGTATTCTTCCAGTTGGCTCTGGGCCCAGGCCATGAAGAAGAACAGGCCTCCGCCCAGAACGACCAGGCGGACCAGCGGAAGCAGGATGCGCAGCCAAAGGATCGGTTGGGGTTCAGAACGTGTGTTCATGTCAGGGCCTCGTCCATTTTCTTGCGCTATCGCGTGACCGGGTAGCCGGTCGGCGCCTGCGGCTCATCGGGAAGCGACATGGGCCGCACCCATCGCAGCGACTGCACCTTCATGGCCGGGTCGAGGGCCTGCAAATCCTTCAGGAAGCCGGGGAAATGCGCAGCACCGTAGGTGATGTAGATTTTCTCGGCTTGTGACTCGGCGACGAAGCGCGCCAGCGCCCGGTTGCGGAAATCGAGGATGACCTTTTCCATTGTTGCGTCCTTCTCACCGATGGCACCAGCAATGGACATGCCCATGAAGCCGCGGCAGAGAATGCCGACAAGCCGCTTCTGATCCTGGGTTGCCTTGCTGACCGCCGAGAGCATCGAGATCGTTGCGTCATCGTCATCGGATTTTTTGGTCGCGCGCGCTGCGATGGCCTGTGCGAACGCCGGGTCCTCCCGCAGGAGGCGGTCATACTCGGCTTTCATCTCGCCATAGGTGACATCCGCTGTCACGTGCCTGCCCGGATGGATCGCCTTGTCTGCCAGAAGCGGCTCGAAATAGGTGAGCTGGAAGGTGAGTCCGCAGCTATCCGCCAATTGCGTATAGCCCGCGCTGAGATCCTTCTTGCTGCCGAGCAAGGTCTCGGTGAACCACTGCGTGAGATCCGGACGCCCCGGCACGGGCTGCACGCCCTCATAGAACAGGGTGTATCCTTCGGTCAGCGCCTTTTCGAGATCGAAGACGACAGACTTGTAGAAATCCTCCGAGCCGACATGCTGCATTCCCTGGAAAATGACGGCTTTCTTGCCGTTCGACAGCGTAGCCAGCGGCAGCGCCGTCGGGCCGGAGGTGACCCAGAAAGCCATGTAGAAGAAGGGAAGCGCGGCAACGCCCATTGCCGCCAGAACACCGCCGAAGGCATGGACCAGAAAAGTCCATTTCGGCGAGAAGGCCGGGCTGTTCCGGCGCACGACCCAGCGCGGGACGTAGGTGACAAAGCCAATCAGGAGCCCTGCGGTCACGATGAGCGCGATCATCCACCCTGGCAGGACATGAACGACGCCAAGACCCAGCAAGCCAAACAGCAACAGGGCGAACCAGAAAATGGCGCCGAGTTGAATGCCGAGGCGGCGAAACGCAGAAACAGCCTTAGCCATCCCGTAGACCCCCGCAAGCTTGGTGCCCCGCCAACTTGTGATAATGTTGCAGCAACAGACGCTGCAGCGCAACGGAGGCAGTGATGAATCACGCAGGACGACGCCTTGTGCTTGCGACGATGCTGCTGATGGCAACGCCCGTCACCCCGTCGCAAAGCGCCGAAAAAGCCGTTCGATTTCAGGGCGGAGCAACGGCAACCACGCTGAAGGGCGTCATCCGCAGCGATGCCGATGCGACCTTCGTCCTGCAAGCGGTCGAAGGCCAGGTGCTCCAGACGCTTCTGACCACGTCAAACAGATCCTGCTCTTTCAACGTGTTCGAACCTGGCAAGCAGGAGGCCGCGCACATCGGTTCGACCTCGGGCAACGAGTTTGGTCGCAGCCCGACCAAGGCCGGGGCGTATCGCTTCCAGATTTATCTGATGCGCAACGCCGCGCGGCGCAACGAGACATGCCGCTACAGCCTTTCCGTCGAACTCACGGGCAGGCCGGGCGGAGCAAGCGCCGGTGTTTCGGATCGACAAATGCGGGATAGCTGTCTGGCTCGCGTGCGCGAAATGTATGCCGTTCAATCCGGGCGCGTCCGCATGGCGAGCCTTCGCTCAAGCCGGGACGGACCGTTCATCAACGGAACCGTCAGCAAGGGAGCCGAGGGCATCAAGCGCTTCAGATGTCTGTTCACGCCGGATCGCCAGTTGCGCGACGTCATGGCAATGACGCCGGATGGCGAATGACGGCATGTTTGCCGGGCCATGCGCGACAGCAGGCAACTCCCTATGCTCGCCAAGGCGCCGTGGACATTGAGGACGCCTGTATCCGCGCGCAGTTCCGCTTCAGCCATCGCCGGTTTACAGAAAACTGACGCTCTGTGGTCTAGAACCGTCCCATGGCCGCTGCCTCCGCATCACAGTTCGTGACGACATGCCCTTGCGCTGCCTGCGCGGCGGGCTTTCGCGCCGACGGCGGAGCGCCGCAACAGCCGGAAGCCTTTGCCGCCTCAAAGGGCAAGTGGGGCGCATCCAATCCCTCCGGCACGTTCGGCGGTGTCGTGACATGGAGCGTGATGGAGGCGGGCCTGTCGGATTCGACGGGTACGACGTTCAACGGCAACACCGTCTCGATGCAGGCAGAACTGGCCTTCGACTACAAGGCCCTGATCCGTGCCGCCTTCACGGCGTGGGCCCAGGTTGCGAATATCGCCTTCGTCGAAACGAACGACGGCGGCGGCGCCTTCGGCGATGATGCGGATGCCATGATCCGGATCGGCATGGCCGACCTGACCATCGGCGGGGATGTGCTGGGCCTTGCCTATCTGCCCACCGAGGGGGGCGGCTATGTCCAGGATCCCCTGCCCGGCGACATCGCGCTCGACCAGCGACCGGCGGGGTACTGGAACAGCACGAACTTCTATCTCGTCGCGCTGCATGAAATCGGCCACACGCTTGGGCTCAATCATGAGGATACCGCCGTCGCCGTCATGAACGCGGCGATCGACCTCGGTCTGTTCGGCACAGGCCCCACTGGCACGTCGCTGCAGGCCGACGACATCGCCGGGGTCCAGTCCCTGTATGGAAGCGCCAACAACCAGCTCAAGCCCCTTTTTCTGGAGGCCGGCCGCGCGAACTTCTCCGTGCTCGGCGGCACCGGCAACGTCCTGGTCTTCGGCAATGCCCTGGACAATCAGATCAGCGGCTCAGCCATTGCCGACAGGATCATCGGCGCGGCGAGCGCAGACAGTATCGACGGTGGCGACGGCGATGATCTGCTGATCGGCGATTTCACCGCCGCCAACAGTCCAGGCATTTCGCTTGGCGCGGGCGCCGTGACCAAGAGCAGCGCCGACGCCATCGGCTCGATCGCCACCGCGCGCGACCTTTCGGCGCTGTTCAGCCTGTCGGCGTCAGCCAACATCGAAGCCGCGACACTGACGCCACATGTGACGGTGACCGCATCCGGCGGTGATGCGGTGGATTACTACAAGGTCGTCATCAACAACCCTGGCGCTGTCATCACGGTCGATATCGACAGCACGTCGATGGTCGGAGGTGGAAGCACGCTCGACACCTTTGCCGAAATCTGGAGCGCCGACGGCACGCTGCTGGCCGAGTTCGATGACAGCCTGACGACGTTCGGCGGCAGCGGCTCGATCAACGTCCAGGACTCCTACCTGAATTTCCGCGCACCCGTGGCGGGAAGCTACTTCATCGCCATCGGCGTCTATTCCAGCACCGGAATCCAGCCGATTCCAGCCGCCGGGCGCTATGCGCTGCAGGTGTCCGTTGCTGGTGAGTTGCCCACGGGCATGGGCAATGACACGCTTGACGGCGGGCTCGGCAGCGACACCATCGATGGCGGCGCCGGCGCGGACTCGATGACCGGCGGCGACGGCGTCGATACGCTGAGCTATGCCTCGGCCACGTCGGGGGCAGGCATCCTGTTCTACATGCTGGCGCCGAACCTCAATGGCGGCGATGCGGCGGGCGATATCTACGCCCTGTTCGAGAACGTCACCGGCACGTCCGTGAACGATCGCATCTACATGGACAACGGCGCCAACAGCGTGGAGGGCGGCGGCGGCTTCGACACGGTTGAACTCTATGCCGGGGATGATACCTACACCGGCGGCTCGGGCTTCGACTACGTGCTGGCAGGCGCTGGCAATGACGTCATCAATGTCGGCGATGGCGGCAGCCTGATCTATGGCGAAGCCGACAATGACAGCATCACCGGGACAGCCGGCTCCAACGAGTTCTTCGGCGGCCTCGGCAACGACACGCTGACCGGCGGCACCGGACAGGACGTGATCCTCGGCGGCGTGGGTCTGGATTCGATCCTCGGCGGATCGGGCGACGACTTCCTCTTTGGCGAGGACGGCAATGACACGATTGCTGGCGACGCCGGCAACGACCAGATCCAGGGCGGCACGGGGCTCGATTCTTTGGCTGGCGGCGCCAATGTCGACGTCATACAGGGCGGGGCGGACAACGACAATATCGATGGCGGCAGCGAGGACGATTTCGTCTTCGGCGAGGCCGGCAACGACACCGTTCTGGGCGGCGCAGGCAACGATCAGGTCTTCGGCGGCAGCGAGAACGACTCGCTGCAGGGCAATGCCGGCATCGACATCCTCAATGGTGGCGACGGCAACGACACGCTCAATGATGGCGGCACGGGCGAACTGACCTTCTCCATC
>JAIXUP010000024.1 GCA_027483505.1 Hyphomicrobiales bacterium | reverse complement strand
GATCAATGGCGACGCGAACATCGGCTTCTACAAGGAACTGGCGGCGGCAGGCGTTTCGGCCGACGACATTCCGGTCGTGGCCTTCTCGGTCGGCGAGGAAGAACTCGCCGGCATCGATACCAAGCCGCTGCTCGGCCACCTGGCCGCCTGGAACTACTTCCAGTCGGTCAAGGATCCGGCGAACGACGCCTTCATCAAGGCCTGGAAGGCCTACAAGAAGTCGGACAAGGCCGTCACCAACGACCCGATGGAAGCCCATGTCATCGGCTTCAACATGTGGGTGAAGGCGGTCGAGAAGGTCGGCACCGTCGATATCGACAAGGTCATCGACGCGCTGCCGGGCATCACCGCTCCGAACCTGACGGGCGGCGTCTCGACCATGCTGCCGAACCATCACATCACCAAGCCGGTGCTGATCGGCGAAGTGCGTGCGGACGGCCAGTTTGACGTGGTGTGGAAGACCTCCGGCCTCGTTCCCGGCGACGCCTGGACCGACCACCTGCCGGGCTCCAAGGATCTGGAAGCCGATTGGGTCACGCTCAAGTGCGGCAACTACAACACCGTGCTGAAGAAGTGCGGCTGACGGTAGCGCATTGATCGGACGCGTCATTGCGAGGGCTCCACCGCAGCCCATTGCCATGACGCGTCTTTCCAGATCAGAATCTCCAGGGGCGGCCCGCTTGCCGCCCTGTTGCATACGTTCCGAAAGCTTCTCCATGCGCCCTGCGCCGCTGCTGCGGACACTCGCCCTGCTTGTCGTGATGTGCCTCGGCGCAGTCGGGCCCGCGTTCGCGCAAGGGCTCGACGCCGGGCTTGAGCGCTTCAAGGCCGACAGTTTTGGCGATACCGAAGCCGGCATTGCCGCCGTCGCGGCCTCCGCTGCTCCGCAGGGCGTCGCGATTCTGGAGGCCCTGGCCGACCGAAGGCTGTTTGCTGGCCCTGCCGGCGTGTTTTATCGCGACAAGGCCGGGCAGGGTTTCGATGCGCGCACGGGCCAGCCGGCCACGGTCCCTGCCGATGCCGGCATGGTGCGGCTCAACAACCGGCTTCGCAACGCCGTGCAGGCCGCGCTCGGATCGATGACGCTGCTCTCGCCGGATCCGGCCCAGCGCTTCCGCGCCGCCGAGGCCGTCTTCAGATCGCGCGACGCCAGCGCGCTCGCCACCATCGAGGCGGCCCTGCCGAAAGAGACCGTGCCGCGCGTCAGGCGGGCCTTCGAGGAGGCTCGGGCGGCCATCATCCTGTCGACGCCCGATGCACCCGAAGCGGGCCGCATCGCGGCGGCGCAGCGGATTGCCGAAGCCGGCGACAGTGACGCGATCTCGCTCCTGCGCCAGTTCTCCGGGCAGACCTCCGGCGGCCTGAAAGCGGTGATCGATCAGGGAATCGCCACCATCGAGCAGGCGCAGCGGATCAGGGCCTGGGCGCAGACGCTGTGGTTCGGCATCTCGCTGGGCTCGGTGCTGCTGCTGGCCGCCATCGGTCTCGCCATCACCTTCGGGGTGATGGGCGTCATCAACATGGCGCATGGCGAGATGGTGATGATCGGAGCCTATGTCACCTTCGTGGTGCAGGAACTGTTCCGCGCCCATGCGCCGCATCTGCTCGACTGGTCTCTGCCGCTTGCGATCCCGCTGGCTTTCGCCACGGCGGGCCTCGTCGGCGTTGCCATCGAGCGCGGCGTCATCCGCTTCCTTTATGGCCGGCCGCTGGAAACCTTGCTGGCGACCTTCGGCATCAGTCTCGTGCTGCAGCAGGCGATCAGGACCTGGTTCGGGCCGACCAATCGCGAGGTCAGCGCGCCGAGCTACATGGCCGGTTCCTTCGAGTTCATCGGCCTGCAGATCACCTATGGCCGGCTCTGGATCGTGCTGTTCACGCTCTGCGTGTTCGCGCTCCTTCTGCTGATCCTGAAGGCCACGCCGCTGGGCCTGCAGATGCGCGCCGTCACCCAGAACCGGCGCATGGCCAGCGCCATGGGCATACGCACCCGCTTCGTTGACGCCATGACCTTCGGACTTGGCTCTGGAATCGCCGGAATCGCGGGCGTAGCGCTGAGCCAGATCGACAATGTCAGCCCTAACCTTGGCCAGAGCTACATCATCGACAGTTTCATGGTCGTTGTGTTCGGCGGTGTCGGGAATCTGTGGGGGACGCTGGTGGCGGCCTTTACGCTCGGCATCGCCAACAAGATGCTTGAGCCTTTCGCTGGCGCCGTGCTGGGCAAGATCATCATCCTCGTGCTGCTGATCCTGTTCATCCAGAAGCGTCCGCGCGGCCTGTTCGCCCTCAAGGGTAGGGCGATCGAGCAATGATCACCGCCAGGTTCATCAGGCTGATGGAGGGACGGGGGCTGCTGTTCCTGGCCATTGTCGCAGCGGTCGGCGTGCTGATTCCGGCCTGCAACCTGCTGATCCCTCCCGGATCGCCGCTGCACATCAGCACCGGCACCATGGTCCTGATCGGCAAGTATCTGTGCTACGCGATGTTCGCCATCGCGCTGGACCTGGTCTGGGGGTATTGCGGGATCCTGAGCCTTGGCCATGGCGCTTTCTTTGCGCTCGGCGGCTATGCGATGGGCATGTACCTGATGCGGCAGATCGGCTCGCGCGGGGTCTATGGCAATCCGATCCTGCCCGATTTCATGGTGTTCCTGAACTACAAGGAATTGCCGATCACATGGTGGGGCTTCCAGCATTTCCCCTACGCGATGCTGATGGTGCTGCTGGTTCCCGGGCTGCTGGCCTTCGTCTTCGGCTGGCTGGCCTTCCGCAGCCGCGTGACCGGGGTCTATCTGTCTATCATCACCCAGGCGATGACCTATGCGCTTTGGCTGTCCTTCTTCCGAAACGACATGGGCTTTGGCGGCAACAACGGCCTGACCGACTTCAAGGACATTCTCGGCTTCAACGTGCAGGCGCAGGGAACGCGCGCCGGCCTGTTCGTCGCGACCTGCGTGGCGCTGATCCTGACCTTCGTCATCGCCCGGCTGATCGTCGCCTCGACCTACGGCAAAGTGCTGGTCTCGATCCGGGACGCCGAGAGCCGGACGCGGTTTCTGGGCTACCGGGTCGAACACCACAAGCTTCTGGTCTGGGTGGTGTCGGCCATGATGGCGGGTGTTGCGGGCGCGCTTTATGTGCCGCAGGTTGGCATCATCAACCCGTCCGAATTCCATCCGGCCAACTCGATCGAGGCGGTGGTCTGGGTCGCGATCGGCGGGCGCGGGACGCTGGTGGGCGCGGCGCTCGGAGCGGTCGTGGTTAACTATCTCAAGACGATCTTCACCTCTGGCTGGCTCGCCGCCTACTGGCTGTTCGCGCTCGGCGGGTTGTTCGTGCTGGTGACGCTGGCGATGCCCAAGGGCTTGATCGGCGTCTGGGAGGACGTCCGCTCGCGGTTGAAAAGCCGCAAGGCGGTGGCGGACTCAAAGGCTGCCTCCGGGCAGGCGCCGACATGAGCACGGTGACCCAGTCGATCCTGTATCTCGATGGCGTCAGCGTGTCGTTCGACGGCTTCAAGGCGCTGCGCTCGCTGTCCCTGACGCTTGAGCCCGGCGAGATGAGGGCCATCATCGGCCCCAATGGCGCTGGCAAGACCACGATGATGGATGTCATCACCGGCAAGACCCGGTGCGACGAGGGTGACGTGCTGTTCGACAAGGGCAGCGTTGATCTGACTCGCTTCGACGAGGCGGCGATCGCGGAAATCGGCATCGGACGGAAGTTCCAGAAGCCGACCGTGTTCGAGAGCCACACGGTGGCCGACAATGTACTCCTGGCGCTCAAGGGTGATCGCGGGCCGTTCTCGGCGTTGTTCGGCGCACGCAACCGGATCGCGGCCGAGACGATCGACCGCTATCTGACCATCGTGCGGCTGATCGACCATCGCGCCAGGCTGGCCGGCGACCTCAGCCACGGCCAGAAGCAGTGGCTCGAGATCGCCATGCTGCTGGCCCAGGACCCGAAGCTGCTCCTGATCGACGAGCCCGTGGCGGGCATGACCGACGCCGAGACCGAGGCCACCGCTGATCTCCTCAAGGAGATCAACAAGGACCATTCCGTGATCGTGGTGGAGCATGACATGGGCTTCGTGCGGGCGCTCGGCTGCCGCGTCACCTGCCTGCACGAGGGCTCGGTTCTGGCCGAAGGGTCCATTGACGCGGTCGCCGGCAATGAGCGCGTCGTCGAAGTGTATCTGGGGCGCTGACGATGCTGAGCGTGGAGGCCATCGACCTGCACTATGGCGCCGCACAGGCCCTGCGCCGGGTGTCGATCAGCGCACAGATCGGCAAGGTGACCTGCGTGCTGGGGCGCAATGGCGTCGGCAAGACCTCGCTCCTGCGGGCAATTGTGGGCCATCAGGCGATCTCGAGCGGCAAGATCGCCTTGGACGGGGTGCCGATCGACGGCTTGCGCTCCGAAGAACGCGCGCGGATGGGCCTCGCCTATGTGCCGCAGGGGCGAGAGATTTTCCCGCTGTTGACGGTCAAGGAAAACATGGAGACCGGCTTTGCCCCGCTGAAGCGGGCGGACCGCCACATCCCGGCCGAGCTGTTCGACCTGTTCCCAGTGCTGCAATCGATGCTGGGTCGTCGCGGGGGCGACCTGTCCGGTGGCCAGCAGCAGCAGTTGGCCATCGCGCGGGCGCTGGTGACGCGCCCGAAGCTGCTCGTGCTGGACGAGCCGACCGAAGGCATCCAGCCCTCGATCATCAAGGATATCGGACGCACGATCTCCTATCTGCGCAACCGTGGCGACATGGCCATTGTGCTGGTCGAGCAGTATTTCGATTTTGCAAGGGAACTGGCGGACGACTGGTACGTGATGGACCGCGGCGAGGTTACTCTCTCCGGTGACCGCGCCAGCATGGACGAAGACGAGATCAGGCGGCGCATGTCGGTGTGATCCCGATTGCCTTCCTCAATGGGAACAGGCAAGACGGCAGCGTTTCACCGCATCATGAAAGCGCCAGCCATGTTCCGCAAACTCCTTGTGTCACTGATGTTTCTCGTCGCATTTGCCTCCGCCGCCTCCGCGCAGGTGACGGGCCGCTATGATGTCGAAGGCCAGAACCCGGACAAGACCACCTATGTCGGCAGCGTATCCGTCGAGAAGACGGATGAGACCTACCGGGTCGTCTGGACCATCGGCGGGGTGCGCTACGTCGGCACCGGCATCGGCAACAATGACGCGATGGCAATCAGCTATCGCTCGGGCAACAACACCGGCGTCGCCTTTCTGGCGCGGGACAAGGGCGAGTACGTGCTGGTCTGGACTTATCTGGGCGGCACGACGATCGGGGCAGAGCGCTGGCTTCCCCGCAAGGGATGAGCGGCTGCTGCCGAACAGGCCCCTTTTCGACTTGAAAGGCTGCCACGGTTGCGGCATAGGAACGGAGCCGGGTTCGCTTGAACCCCGCCAAGCTGGAATAGGGGCTTAGCTCAGTCGGTTAGAGCGACGGTCTCCAAAACCGTAGGTCGAGAGTTCGAATCCCTCAGCCCCTGCCAGCCTGCATCCCGATGGCCCGCGCTCCACGACAATGGATTGACGCGGGCTCAAAATCGGGTAAACGGACTTCGCATCCCGATGATGTGTTGTGACGGCGCGGCTCTCCCCGCGCCGCCGATGTTTTCGGGAGATGAAAACAGGTTTTAGAGAGGCCGCCCCTGGCCCAGCTCAGGGACGGAAGGTCGATGGCGAAAAGCAGCCCCTTCGAGTTTCTGCAGCAGGTGCGGTCCGAAGCGTCGAAAGTGACGTGGCCGACCCGCAAGGAGACCATGATCACCACCGCCATGGTGCTGCTGATGATCGTGGTGGCCAGCCTGTTCTTCCTGTTCACGGACACGGTGATCCGCTGGATGCTGGCACTCGTGCTCGGCATCGGCCGCTGAGATTGATTGAAGGTTCAAGCTGACATGGCCAAGCGCTGGTACATCGTTCACGCCTACTCGAACTTCGAGAACAAGGTGCGCGATTCGATCCTCGCCCAGGCGAAGGAGCGGAGCCTCACCTCGCTGTTCGATGAGGTGATGGTGCCGACCGAGAAGGTCATGGAAGTCCGCCGCGGCCGCAAGTACGAAATGGAGCGCAAGTTCTTTCCAGGCTACGTGCTGGTGAAGTGCGACCTGACTGACGAGGTCTATCACCTCATCAAGAACACGCCGAAGGTCACGGGCTTTCTGGGCGCAGACAAGTCCAAGCCGCAGCCGATTCCCGACGCGGAAGCCGAGCGGATCAAGGGCCAGGTGCAGGATGGCGTCGACCGTCCCAAGCCCACGATCGTTTTCGAGGTCGGCGAGCAGGTGCGCGTGGCCGATGGCCCGTTCGCTTCGTTCAACGGCGTGGTCGAGGATGTCGATCATCCGCGCGCCCGCCTCAAGGTGGCCGTGTCGATCTTCGGCCGGGCCACTCCGGTCGAGTTGGAATACAGTCAGGTCGAAAAGCTCTGACTCTATGCCCGGCCGCGTGCGGTCGGATCACCCGCGGGAGGCATGCCGGTTAGCCGCCGGAGTTCCATGCCGCACCGCGACCTTCAAACCGGCCTGATCCTTCGCGTGGCGCGAAGGCGAAGGCCAGATATGGAGATGTGCCATGGCGAAGAAAATCACCGGCTACATCAAGCTGCAGGTTCCGGCAGGCGCCGCGAACCCCTCACCACCGATTGGCCCCGCGCTCGGCCAGCGCGGTCTGAACATCATGGAATTCTGCAAGGCCTTCAATGCGAAGACCGCGCAGATCGACAAGGGCACGCCGATTCCGGTTGTGATCACGGCCTATCAGGACCGTTCGTTCACCTTCGAGATGCGCCAGCCTCCAGTGTCCTTCTTCCTGAAGAAGGCAGCCGGCCTCAAGATCGGCAAGAAGCCTGCCTCGGGTTCGAAGACCCCGGGCAAGGGCGCGCCGGCCGGCAAGATCACCGAAGCCCAACTCGTCGAAATCGCCGAGAAGAAGATGGTCGATCTGAACTGCCAGTCGGTCGCTTCCGCCGTCTCCATGATCCGTGGCTCCGCCCGGGCCATGGGCCTTGAAATCGTTGCCTGAGGAGAGTCCCGATGAGCAAGCGTATCACCAAGGCCTATGAGGGCGTCAGCCGCACCAAGCTGGTCGCGATCGATGAAGCTGTGAAGATGGTCAAGGAACGCGCCACGGCGAAGTTCGATGAGACCATCGAAATCTCGATGAATCTCGGGGTTGACCCGCGCCACGCCGACCAGATGGTCCGTGGCGTGTGCAACCTGCCGAACGGTTCGGGCCGCACCCTGCGCGTCGCCGTGTTCGCACGTGGCGCCAAGGCTGAGGAAGCAACCAAGGCCGGCGCCGACATCGTCGGTGCGGAAGACCTCTACGAGATTGTGAACTCGGGCAAGATCGAGTTCGACCGCTGCATCGCCACTCCTGACATGATGCCGCTCGTCGGCCGTCTCGGCAAGGTGCTGGGCCCTCGCGGCCTGATGCCGAACCCGAAGGTCGGCACAGTGTCGATGGACGTCACCGGTGCGGTCAAGGCCGCCAAGGGCGGCTCGGTCGAGTTCCGCGTCGAGAAGGCCGGCATCGTGCATGCCGCCGTCGGCAAGGCCTCGTTCGATGCCGACAAGCTGGTGACCAACATCAAGGCCTTCGCCGATGCGGTCGCCAAGGCCAAGCCGGCCGGCGCCAAGGGCACCTACATCCAGCGCGTGGCGATCTCCTCGACCATGGGCCCGGGCGTCAAGGTTGATCCGGCGACTGTCTGATCGGCTTCCGAGTTCGGCAATTCTGAGCCCCGCATCGCAAGATGCGGGGTTTTGTTTGAGCGCCGCGTCCGTCTCTCGATAATTGGCCGCAGTTGAATGCCTGCGCCGACCCTATAGACAGTTCCCCAGAAATCCCAGGAGACCGACGTGGCAACCGCTCCCCAAGCCTCGCATCAGGACGTGATCGGCGCGCTGGTGCTGATGGCGGCGACCATCGCGGCCCTGATCTTCGCCAATACCGGCCTCGCCGGGCTGTACAAGACGCTGCTCTACACCCCGATCAGCCTTGATGTCGGCGGCTTCGTGCTGGCCGACGTGGCCAAGAACTGGGTCAAGAACCTGCTGATGGCGATCTTCTTCCTGTACGTCGGACTGGAGATCAAGGCCGAGTTCACCGAAGGGGCGCTGTCGGACCGGCAACGGGCGATCCTGCCCTTTGCAGGCGCCGTCGGCGGCATGGCGGCACCGGCGATCATCTACCTTGCTCTGGCAGGTTCGAACCCCGCCTATGTGAATGGCTGGGCGATTCCGTCTGCGACCGACATCGCCTTCGCTGTCGGCGTGGTGGCCTTGCTCGGTTCGCGCGTGCCGCCGGCGCTGAAGGCCTTTCTGCTTGCCGTCGCCGTCATCGACGATCTGGGCGCGATCCTGATCATCGCGATCTTCTACACGGCCGAGATCAGCTTCGGCGCCCTTGGGCTGGCGGCGCTGGCCGTTGCGGCGCTGCTGGCGCTCAATCTCGCGGGCGTCACCCGGATTCTGCCTTACATGCTCGTGGGCGTCGCGCTTTGGCTTTGCGTCCTGAAGTCGGGCGTCAATCCGACGCTGGCCGGGGTCATTACTGCCCTGTTCGTGCCGCTGCGCAGCGCTGACGACGCTGTGCATCCGCTGCATGATCTGGTCGACAGGCTCAAGTTCAGCGTGGTGTTCGTGATCATGCCGATTTTCGCCTTCGCCAATGCCGGCGTGCCGCTGGGCGGTCTCGGGCTTGCCGACATCGTCCATCCGGTGACCTCCGGCATTGCGCTCGGGCTCCTGCTGGGCAAGCCGATCGGGATCACGCTTCTGGTGTTCGTTGCGGTGAAGTCGGGTCTTGCGCGGCTGCCGGACAACTCCAGTTGGGCGCAGATCGCAGGTGTCGCATTCATCGCCGGTATCGGCTTCACCATGAGCCTGTTCATCGGCGTTCTGGCCTTCGGGGATGGAGAGCTCATGAACAAGGTCAGGGTCGGCGTGCTGCTCGGCTCGACCCTGGCCGCGATTGCGGGTGCGCTTGTCCTTGTCGCCGTGGCCCGGGCGCCCGTCCAGCAGCCGGCTCCCAGAGGCTGATGCCGGTTTCTGCTGCTTGCCCGCTCAGGCGCGCTGTCCGAGCCCACGCAATTCGGCGGCGATTGGCCCGTTGAGGGCCTCTTCCAGCCGCGCCAGGGTCCGCGCGACAATCTCCCCGTCCATGACCCGATGGTCGAAGGTCATGAAGAGCTCGACGTCGCCGCTGGCGGCAAAGGGCCCATAACACACCGTGTTCGTCAGTGGGGTCACGGGGGCGGTGATCGTCGCGCCGAGATGGCCGAGCACGCTGATCCCGAAGTTGCCGAAATAGGCTGTGCGCAGGGGGCCGATGTTGTGAGCGAGCCACCACAGCAGGCGCCGGACCGGCCAGGGAAAACGCGACAGGTTGAGAAGGACGCGGAAATGCCGGATTGACTCAACCGGGTCGTTCAGCGCGCGTGCGAGGTCGTCGGCAAGGTCGGTCAGGGGTCGCTCGGCGTGCATCTTGATCTTCGCCGGGAAGAGGGCCTTTTCCCCTTGCCAGATGCGCTCGACAATGATGGTGACGACGCTGCCGTCGGCCTCGCACAGGTTCGGCCAGGGCAGGGCGACATAGGAGCGGCGCAGGGCAGGGGTTTCAGCAGCCAGCAATCCGTAGGCCTTGGCAAACAGGATCGTCCACGGAATGGAGATCGCCGCCTCATGTCTCGCCTCACGCAGTCCGGCGATGTTGATCGTGCGCTTGATCGTGCCGAGGGGGACGCCAAGGCGCGTATGCGACAGATCGGCCATGTAGCGTCGCGGCAGAGACAGGGGAATGAACTTGAACTTCATGGGCGCGCCGATCAACCTGTGCCGATTCGAGCAATGGGCGTTCTCGCTATAAGCAGAACTTGTCTGACTTTTGTCGAGATCGGGCACCCGAATTCCCTGAGCCTTGCGAGCTGCAACCTGAGATGCGAGTGACATGGCGAGCGTCGACGATGATCTGAGACCGGTGACGGTCGTGACGGGGGCATCCCTCGGGATTGGCCGGGAACTGGCCCTGCTGGCGGCGCGGGGCGGTGAAGTCCTGCTGGTCGCGCGGGGGCACGATGGCTTGTCGCGGCTTGCTGACGGGATCAGCGCCCAGGGGGGGCGGGCCAGCATCGTTGTGCTTGATCTTGCCCAGCCGGGCGCGCCTGATCACCTGCTCTCGGTTCTGGCCGCCCGGGGCCTGCATTGCCATCAACTGGTGAACAATGCCGGCTTCGGCTTCGTCGGCCCGGCCGCAACGCTCGACAAGGGAGGACAACTGGCATGCATCGACGTCAACGTGCGCGCGCTGACCGACCTGACGCTGGCCGTCCTGCCCGGCATGATCACGCGCGGGGATGGCGGCGTGCTGAATGTGGGATCGGTTGCGGGCTTCATGGCGGGGCCGCATTCGGCCGTCTACTATGCCACAAAGGCGTATGTTCACGCGTTCACTGAGGCGATCAGGGCCGAGACAGCGGGTTCGGGCGTGCGCGTGACGCTGCTCTGCCCGGGGCCCGTGAACACGGGCTTTCTTGCGCGGGCGACGGGCGGGGCGCGGCAGTCCGAGGCCAGCCTGTTTCACGTGCCGGCTGCTGCCGTCGCGAAGGCCGCCTGGGATGGCTTCATCCGCGGGCAGGACAGGGTCGTGCCGGGCTGGCCGAACCGGATCGTGCAACTTGCGGCCTGGCTGCTGCCGCGCCGGGCGCTGAGTGCGCTGGTGCTCCAGCGGCAACGGGGCCGCACGACCCTGTGACGACGAGACGGCAAATAAACTGAATTAGCCCTTGGCAAAGCGGTGGGTGTTCGCTAGATGGAGCGCAATCCAGATGACGTCGGCGGAAACGCAAGGCGTCGGATGCAGGCGGGTGACCGCGTGCTGACAGGGCCAGCGAACGAGAGGGCAACCTTTCGTACGATGGCCCGTTGTCCTGTCCGAGACTGCTGGCGCTGCGCAAGCGGCTTAATCAGCCAAGGCCACAATCTGGCCTTCTGGCCTGCATAGACGGGTGAGAACAGATTTTTCGGGGCGACAAGCCCCTGGTGTCAGTTCGAACCATCGCCTGGGCGCCGCGTTGCGGGTTCAGGGGGCAGGGCGTTGAGCGTCGTCCCTTGTGGGCGTCGAGGCTTGCGCCGCGATGTGTGCATTGGACGGCTAACTTGAGCCGGCGGGGTGACCCGCCAAACCGGAGAGAGCCCAAGTGGATCGTTCGCAAAAACGCGAAGCCGTGACGGAACTGAACGAGGTCTTCAAGACCAACTCGGTCGTCGTCGTGGCCCACTACGCCGGCCTGACCGTTGCCGACATGCAGAAGCTCCGTCGCGAGATGGGCAAAGCTGGTGGCACCGTGAAGGTGGCGAAGAACCGCCTGGCCAAAATCGCTCTTGAAGGCACGGACGCAGCGTCCATCGGCGCCCTTCTGAAGGGTCCGACCTTGCTCGCCTACAGCAAGGACCCGGTCGCAGCGGCCAAGGTTGCAGTGGATTTTGCCAAGACCAATGACAAGCTCGTCATTCTTGGCGGAGCCATGGGCGCAACCGCCCTGAACCCGGACAGTGTCAAGGCGCTTGCCACGATGCCGTCCCTCGATGAACTGCGCGCCAAGCTTATTGGCCTTCTCGTTGCACCCGCAACGAAGATCGCGCAGCTCTCGACCGCACCGGCTGCCAAGCTGGCGCGCGTGTTCGGGGCCTATGCCAAACGAGACGAAGCGGCCTGAAGGCTGGCTGAAACCTGAACCCAAAGTTCAAACTGACACACAAGGAAATGTGACATGGCTGATCTGGCGAAAATCGTCGAAACGCTGTCGAGCCTGACCGTCCTCGAGGCGGCTGATCTCGCGAAGATGCTGGAAGAAAAG
>JAIXUP010000056.1 GCA_027483505.1 Hyphomicrobiales bacterium | reverse complement strand
GTCTTAGAGAGAAAGAAACACCCGATCCCATTCCGAACTCGGCCGTGAAACGTCTCTTCGTCGATGGTACTGTGACTTAAGTCCCGGGAGAGTAGATCGTTGCCGGGCCTGTCAAGAACAATTCTCATTACGATGATCAGCTGAATCGCGGCGTCTCCGGACGCCGCGTTTTCGTTTTGACGCGGGGTGGAGCAGCCCGGTAGCTCGTCAGGCTCATAACCTGAAGGTCGTCAGTTCAAATCTGGCCCCCGCAACCAAAAATTTTCGCGCGTCAGGCTTCAGCCTGTCGCGTTTTTTTTGTGCGATCGCTCTCGCGCAGCCTGCCCCTGCTGGCGCAGGCACGACGCTCTCAGGGTTTGTCCCATCTCGTGCCGGGGTGGTGTTTCGTGCCAAAGGGCGCTGTCGGGCGTTGACGCGAGCCCCCTCTGCACAGACGCGATCGGACATGTCATCGCATGCAGTCCATAACCCCCTTGCGCTATGGACAGACGCAGTCGTCAATGGCCGAGCGGTCCGGGCAGAAGCCAGTTGCCCTGACTGACGTCACGGCGGGCCGCGACTGCCCGGAGGCAATCTGATCGATGACGACGACACGCCGTTCCGCCACCTATCCTGCACCGTCGGCCGTGCTGGAGTTGTTGAAGCCGATCACGTGGTTTCCGCCGATGTGGGCGTTCGCCTGCGGGGTTGTTTCGTCGAATGTGTCGATCCCCGGCCAATGGCCTGTGGCCCTCGCCGGGATCATTCTGGCCGGGCCGCTGGTTTGCGCCATGAGCCAGGCCATCAACGACTGGCATGACCGGGAAGTCGACGCCATCAACGAGCCGGACCGGCCCATTCCATCGGGCCGCATTCCGGGCCGTTGGGGGCTCTGGATCGCCATGATCTGGACTGCTCTGTCCCTCGCGCTGGCGGCCGTGCTCGGTCCATGGGTGCTGGTGTCGACCGCGATCGGCCTCGTGCTGGCGTGGGCCTACAGTGCGCCGCCCTTCCGCCTCAAGCGGAACGGCTGGCTTGGCAACGCCGCCTGCGGCTTCTCGTATGAGGGCCTGGCCTGGATCACGGGCGCTGCCGTGATGCTCGGCGGTGCACTGCCCGCTGCGCCGGTGCTCGTTCTGGCCTTCCTCTACAGCGTCGGCGCACATGGGATCATGACGCTCAACGACTTCAAGGCGATCAAGGGTGACCGGGAGATGGGCATCAACTCCCTGCCGGTGCTGTTGGGCGTCACGGGGGCTGCGAAGGCAGCGTGCCTTTTCATGGCCGCCGCGCAAGTCCTTGTAATCGCATTTCTCCTGGTCTGGGGCCAGCCTGTCCACGCTGCCTTGCTCGTGCTGCTGCTCGGCGCGCAACTGATGATGATGCTCACCTTTCTCGCCTCTCCTGTCGAGAAGGCTCTCTGGTACAGCGGCTTTGGCGTGCCGCTCTTCGTCCTCGGCATGATGGTCTCAGCCTTTGCCGTGCGCGGGCTTTCCTGAGTGCAGCGCCGGCGCGGTGAACGGCGGCGCGGTGCGGCACGCTTGTTTGCCGGCCCAATTCTTGCGACAAAGGCTCCGGGATGCCTCGCGATCGACGTTCTGGACCACCATGACCGCTTTCTCCGGCCTAGGCGTGCTGTTGTCACGTCTGCTTCAACAGGACAGGTCGCCCGAAGAGGCCGACCAGACGGCGATCGACGCGCTGGCCGTTCTCCTGAGCGTGGCATCGGCAGACGGGCTGCTTCAGGCGGATGAGCAGGCACTGCTGAAGCCCGCGCCCGGATCTGACAGGTCGGCAGCCCGGCGCTTCGATGCGCTGGTCGATCAGGCCCGCCAGGTTGAAACTGACGAGGCGGCCGGCCGCCTCCGGCGCAGCTGGCCGTTGGCCGAGAGGATGGCGCTGATGGCGCGGGCCACAGCCATTGCCGCGGCGGATGGCGGGATCGGTGAAATCGAGCAGGCCACGCTCGAGCGGCTGGCGCGGCTGCTCGACGTGGATCCATCCGTGGCGCGTCCGGGCGTGGGAGAGGTCTGATGCCGAAGCCAGCCCGGTCCACACCCGAGTCTGTCAGGCCGCGCAAGCCCGTCCTGATCATCCTGCATCAGGAGCACTCGACGCCGGGCCGCGTCGGCCGTTTCCTGCAGGCGCGGGGCTATCCGCTCGATATCCGGCGTCCGCGCTTCGGCGATCCGTTGCCGCAGACAATGCGCGGCCACGCTGGGGTGATGATCTTCGGCGGACCGATGAGCGCCAACGATCCGGATGACTTCATCAGGGCGGAAACCGACTGGATAGGCACGGCCCTGCGCGAGGAGGCGCCGTTCCTGGGCATCTGCCTTGGCGCGCAAATGCTGGCGCGGCATCTTGGCGCGCGGGTTTACCCTCATGAGCATGGCCGCGCGGAGATCGGCTACTATCCGCTCGCGCTGACCGAGACCGGCCTCCTGGCCTCGGGCCAGCTGGCGTCGCCCTGGCCGGACGCTGTGTACCAATGGCACCGCGAAGGGTTCGACTGCCCCGCAGGCGCGGCCTGCCTCGCCACCGGCGGCGACTTTCCGGTCCAGGCCATCCAGATCGGTTCAGCGGCCTTCGGCATCCAGTTTCACCCCGAGGTGACACCCGCCATGATGTATCGCTGGACCACGCGGGCCCATGAACGTCTCGCCCTGCCGGGCGCGCAGCCGAGGGAAGCCCATTTCGAGGGCTGGTTCCGCCATGATGGCGCGGTCGCCAACTGGCTTGGCGCGTTCCTTGACGACTGGCTGGCGAAAGGCGAGCGGAGGGCGATTTGAGCGTGAACCAGCGCGCCAGATGGGCAGCCTGACGGCGTCGGTGCTGGTGGAGCTGAGGGGATTCGAACCCCTGACCTCTGCAGTGCGATTGCAGCGCTCTCCCATCTGAGCTACAGCCCCTTCCGGACGGTTGTTTAGGCCGTCATGCGCCGGGCTGTCAATTCTGGGGGCCTCGCGAAGCTTTTGTTTCCGGCCCCGAGCCGCAACCCGTGAAGAGCCCGCCGATGCAGTCTGTTCTTGATGTCGTTGACCTCGCGCTGAGCCTCTATGTCTGGATCCTGATCGCCTCGGCCATCATCAGCTGGCTCGTCGCGTTCAACGTGATCAACGTGCGCAATGATTTCGTGCGGATGGTCTGGGACTTCCTGTACCGCATCACCGAACCGGCACTGCGCCCGATCCGCAAGGTCCTGCCCAATCTGGGCGGCATCGACATCTCCCCGATCATCCTACTTCTGGGCATCTTTTTCCTGCAAAGCGTGATCGCGCGCTACCTGCGCCCGATCGTGTTCTGAGGTCAGCGCGGCAGGAGCGGCCAGAGGCCCGGCGCGCTGAGCGCGGCAGCCACCAGGGCAGCCGTCACGAAGGGCAGCGGCAGGCTGACCAGCACGCGCAGGCGAACCAGCCAGGGCGGCATGAAGGGCAGTTCCCAGATCAGCATCCGATTGATGGTGTAGAGGGACCAGCCGGTCACGAAGGACATGACCTGCGGCAGCCCCGCGCCCGCTTTCAACGCCGCCGCGCCGAGGGCAAAGCCCACCACCGGCCCGCCCGGCGTCAGGGCTCCGGCCAGGGCCGCCAGCGTCACGCCGGACAGGCCCGAGCCCGCACCGAACCAGCCGATCACCTGGTCCTGCGGCAAGGCCCGGGCGATGAAGCCCGAGCCGATCACGCCAAGCGCAAGCCGCGGCAACAGATGCAGCACCTCGCGCATCGCGGCCTGAAGCGACAACTGCAGGGAGCCGTCGTGCCGCCTCCAGGCGGCCAGCATCAGTGCTCCGACAATGACGTACAGAAGGATGGTCAGCGCCAGCAGGATCATGGCTTGCCGCCGCCCTCAGCCGGCGGTGGCAGAAAAGCCGTCATCGAGAGCGGTATGGCGCGAGCCAGCCAGCCTGCAGCAACCGGCATCCAGAAGGAGGTCGCCGCCCGCAGGCTGACGACATCGAGCCCGAAGAAGGGCAGTTCCCAGATGAGCATCCGGTTGAGCCCGATCAGCAGCCATGCCGTGACGAAGGCAATGGCTGCGCCGCGATCCGCCCCTGCGATCAGGAGGCCTGCGGCCAGGGGGAACACCGTGAACGGACCGGCCGGGAACAGGAAACCGACAAAGGCCGCAATCAGCAGGCCCTTCAGGCCAGAGCCGGCGCCGAGCCAGCGCACGATCACCTCGCGCGGGACCAGCCGCCGGATCAACTCGCCAATCAGATTGCCGGCGATCACCTTCGGCACGATCTCGAGGAACAGCCAGGTGTCCTCGACGAAGACATCCCGCACCACCGCTCCGCCATCACGCTGCCAGACATAGGCGAGCGAGACGCCGGTCAGCGCGGCGATGACCCAGAAGCTCCAGTCGAACAGGCGGCGCGGCGACGGAGCAGGCGGAGCCGCAGATTTCGCGGCGGGGTCTTGCGCGGCCATGACGGGCTACACACCCTTGAAAAAAGGTCCGGTCGTGATGACCGGACCCTTCCTGTTCTGTCGTGGTTGCCCTGTCAGCGCAACCGCCCAAACCGCATGGCAGATATCAGGCCTTCACACCGGCAGCGGCTTCGTCGATCTGGCTGACAAGGCTCGGATCAAGTCCCAGCGCGGCGCCGAGATTGGCCAGAAAGTCAACTTCATCCTGCGTGTCGGGCTCGATCGCAAGGCGCGCGGCCGTGTAGACCTGTGCGGCCAGCTCCGGCGTGGTGGCGCCGGCTGCAAGGTCCTCGACGCTGGCGGGATTGGCCAGTTCGCCCTCAAGCCAGGCGTTTCCTGCAGGGTCAAAACCCGCTTCGGTCAGGCCGCCGATGATGGATTGGCGTTCTTGCGCATCGACCTGGCCATCGGAGGCCGCGCCCGCGATCATGGCGCGGATCAGCAGGATGGCGGTTTCGTTGCTGGCCGCTTCAGGCTCAAATCCCGAGCCTGCGGGAGCCGCAAGCGCCGGGGTCGAGGCGTCGCCCATCACCGGTGCGCCGGCCTGATGATTCTGGTAGGCCTTGTAGGCGAGACCGCCGATCAGGGCGAGGCCTCCGAGAGCCGCGGCTGAGCCCACAACCGAGCGGCCGGTCCTGGAGCCGAGCACAAGCGCGGCAAGCCCGCCGAGCCCTGCCCCGGTGAGCATCTGGTTCTGTCCGGCGAATTCCCTCGCCTTCTGCAGCAAGTCGCCGGCCTGGGTGCCTGCCAGACGGCCCTCAAGCTGCTGCATGGCGTCGGTCGCCATCTGGCCGGCCTGACCGGTGAGGCCGCCGGCCTGCTGGCCCACCTGCTGAGCGCCCTGGCCGAACTGCCCGAGCACCGAGCCCAGCATGCCGCCAAGGCCGCCGGAGGCCTGTCCGCCCTGCTGGCCGGCCGTCTGCACGCCCTGGCTCACCTGCGACAGGACAGACCCGAGCATGCCGCCGAGCCCTCCGCCAGCCTGTCCTCCTTGCTGGGATGCTTGCGATCCGGCGCTCACCAGCGCGTTCAGAAGTGATTTTGCGTCAAACATCTCGAACCCCACAGAAAAGGCGCAATCCGCGCTGTCCTCAAGAGGTAATCATTGCAAAATGTCATTCCAGTGACCGCGACAAAAATGTTCCGCAACGGCTTTTCTCAGCTTGCGGGTGCCGAGGCGAACAGTTGGCTGGCGGTCCGGGCGAGCGACTCAATGGCGGCAAAGTCCCCCGCCGCGACGAGAGCTGCAGGCGTGATCCAGGAGCCTCCGAGCCCCGCCACGTTCGGCAATGCCAGATAGGCCGGCGCCTTTGCGGCGTCGATCCCGCCCGTGGGGCAGAAGGCCAGATCGGGCAGGACCGGCTGGAAGCCCCTGAGCGCCGCGACGCCGCCCGAGCTTTCCGCCGGAAAGAATTTCAGCGTCCGGAAGCCGAGTTCGCGCAGGCGCATCGCCTCAGAGATGGTGGCAATGCCGGGCAGGAAGGGAACCGCGCAGGCCGCTGCGGCTTCGGCCAGCGCCGGCGTCGTTCCGGGGCTGACCAGAAAACGCGCGCCGGAGCGGATGGCCGCCGCGATCTGGCTGCCGTCGAGCACGGTGCCGAGGCCCAGAATGGCCTCCGGGACCGCGCGTGCGATCGCCTCGGTGACCTTCAGCGCATTGGGGCTGCGCAAGGTCATCTCGACCACGGGCAAGCCCCCTGCCACCAGCGCGCGGGCAAGTGCGACACCCGCGCCGGGGTCGTCGATGCTCACCACGGGAATGATGCGGGCCGCCCTGAAGATGTCGCGGGCTGCCAGTTGGGCTGCGTTTGGTGTCATCATGGCGCTTCTGGCACTCCGGGATGATTCAACGCCGCGCAGCAGAAGGCGCGGGCAGCGGCAGACCTGACGTCTGCTTCAGGGTTTCCAGCACGATTTCCGAACGGACGCGCGCGACGCTCTCATGCGGCAGGAACACGTCGTTGACAAGCGCCGAAAGCTCCTTGAGGTCGCCGACCGCCAGCTTGATCAGATAGTCCGCCTCTCCGGTGAGGGCATGCGCCTCGAGCACCGCCGGCGTCATCCTGACCAGGTCGCGGAAGCGGCGCGCGTTGTCGCGCGAATGGGTGTCGAGCGCGACATGGATGAAGACGGTCACGCCGAGTCCGACCGCAAGCGGATCGATCAGGGCGCGATAGCCGCCAATCACTCCGCTCTGCTCGAGGCGCTGCCGGCGGCGTGAAATCTGGCTCGCAGAAAGGCCGATCCTGTCTGCAAGACTTGCATTGGTCAGCGAGGCGTCGTCCTGCAGGGCAGCGATCAGGCGCCAGTCAAAGGCGTCGAGAATGTCAGTGCCATGCGTCATCGCTCTTCATCATGCACAGTTTGTGCGCGGATTCAACGTGTGGAGCCCAGTTCGCACGGTCATTGCGCGCCAGATACGCTATCCTGTTCTTCACGCATCAGGAGGACGACCTTGGGACCCTTTCCGCACGACGCCGCCCCACCCGCCATTTCGCCCGCCAACCCGATGGGGACGGACGGTTTCGAATTCGTCGAGTTCGCCCATCCCGAGCCGGAGGCGCTGAAGGCGCTGCTGGCATTGATGGGCTTCACCGCCGTTGCGCGCCACCGCTCGAAGAATGTGACGCTGTTCCGTCAGGGTGACGTGAACTTCGTGGTCAATGCCGAGCCGGACAGCTTCGCCCAGCAGTTTGCCGCAGAGCACGGTCCCTGCGCCTGCGCCATGGCCTTCCGCGTCGTGGACGCCAACTACGCCTACCAGCGCGCCCTGTCGCTGGGGGCTGAACCATTCGAAGGAAAGGTCGGGCCGATGGAACTCAACATTCCGGCCGTGAAGGGGATCGGCGGGTCGCTGCTGTATTTCGTCGACCGCTATGGCGACAAGGGCTCGATCTGGGATGTGGATTTCATCTGGACCGGCGAGCGCGACCCAAAGCCTGAGCCGGCGGGGCTGTATTACCTCGACCACCTGACGCACAACGTCCATCGTGGCAGGATGGACTTCTGGGCGGGCTTTTACGAGAAGCTGTTCAATTTCCGCGAGATCCGCTTCTTCAACATCGAGGGCAAGCTCACCGGGCTGATCTCGCGGGCGCTCACCAGCCCCTGCGGCAAGATCCGCATTCCGATCAACGAGAGCCTCGACGACAAGAGCCAGATCGAGGAGTACCTGCGCCTGTACAAGGGCGAAGGCATCCAGCATGTCGCCATGGGCTCGCGCGATATCTACGCCTCGGTCGAGGCCCTGCGCGCCAATGGCCTGCCCTTCATGCCCAAGCCGCCACAGGCGTATTATGACCGCGTCGACGCACGCGTGCCCGGACATGGCGAGGATGTGGACCGGCTGGAGGCCAACGGCATCCTGATCGACGGCGAGGGGGCGGTGGCGCTGGGCGAGAAGGAGGGCCGCATGTCGAAGGTGCTGCTGCAGATCTTCTCCGGCACAGTGCTCGGGCCGATCTTCTTCGAGTTCATCCAGCGCAAGGGTGATGACGGATTCGGCGAGGGCAACTTCCGTGCGTTGTTCGAATCGATCGAGGAAGACCAGCTCCGGCGCGGGGTCCTGACGGCGGCCGAGTGACCCAGGGCGCGCGTCAGGACGCACTCAGGTAGGCGACGGCCGCCCGCACCGTGGCTGGCGCGTAGAGAATGCGCCGGTGGCCGAGCCCGGGCATGTCCGCGACGGTGACATGGCTGCCGGCTTCGCCGAGCGCCAGGGCGTTCGAGAAAGGCACTTCCTTGTCGTTGGTCGCGTGCAGCACGAGCGTCGGCGTCCCGGTGCGGCGGAGCACAGCGGCGCTCTCAAAGCCGGCAAGATCCCGCCCCGACAGGCGCTTCACATTCGCCTCGAACCATCTCTGGCTCGCGGCGGTCAGGCCGACAGCCTGGCCGAACTGGCGGAACAGGTCCGGCATGGAGTTCGGCGCAGCGATCAGGACCAGCCGCTCAATCGGGACCGGCGGATAGCCCTCGACCATGCCGCCGATCAGCGCCGGGGCGATTGCGCCGCCGAAGGAGTGGCCGATGATGCCGAACCATGGCCCGGTTTCGCGGTGCAGGGCGCTCAGCGCCGACACAGCCAGCGGGATGTGCAGACGTGATCCGCCGGACTCGCCATGCGCCGGCAGATCGCAGGCGACGACATCGAAGCCCGACGCCGTCAGAGGTTCAACGAAGGCCGTCATGAAGGCGGCGCGGCCGGTCCAGCCATGCAGCAGCAGGATCGTGCCGCGGACGTCCGGCCCTGGGCAGGCGAAGCGGTAGTACTGCACTTCACCCGGCGGGAAACCCTGTCCCCGATAGGGCACCCGCCCCGGCGCCCCGTCCCGCAGGCGCGCTTTCGCCTGTTCTGCCGCGGCCGTCTCGCCGGAGCCGAGTTGGGCCGCGCGTGGCGGCGTGCAGAACCGATCAAACATCAGATTGCCGGTCAGGCGCGGGGCAATAACGGATCCCGTGCGGACGAGTTGGCGGATGACCTGCATGCCCAGTTGTGCCATGGTCCGTCTCCGGTCGTTCAAGCCTGAATCATTATGTTCAATGATGAACTATATATTGTTCAAGTCTGAACAAAATCAAGAGACGATTGTGCAAGAGGCGATTCCGAAAGGACCAGCCGGGGAGGGCGTCGTGGACGGCAGCCAGGCAGGCCAGACAGCCCTGATGCCTTGGGACATGCCGCGCTACCGCAACTGGATCGCCGTGGCCAAGGTGCATGCGCTGGTTGAGAAGGCGATGGCTGCTGGGCTTGCGCCGCTGGCGCTGAAGCTGCCGCACTATGACATCCTGGCGAATGTCTACCGGTTTCCGGGGCTGACCCAGCAGGATCTCGCCAACCGGATGCTGGTGGGGCGCTCGAACCTGTCGATGCTGCTGCCGGAGCTTGAGCGGCGCGGGTTGGTGAAGCGGACACCTGATGGCGAGGACAGGCGGGTGAGGCGTCTGACGCTGACCAGCGAGGGCCGGGTGCTCACCTTGCGGGCGCTGAAGGTGCAGGTTGAGGTCATCGAAGGCATGATGGCGGCGCTCTCGGCCGCAGAGTGCGAGGCTCTGGGGGACTTCATGCGCCGCGTCGGACACCACATGCTGGGCCATCCACCGGCTCCCGACAGCCCCATTTGACGGCGTCCCGCAAAAAAGAGGGCCGCCCGGTCGGGGCGGCCCAGATGGTCGATGATGCGCCGGCTCAGGCGCCAGGTCCGGTGTGCGGCGCCTGATCCCTTGTCTTCCACAGCGAGTAGATGATGCCCGCAGCAATCAGAGCGACGGTGATGCCCAAGGAGTACTCCGGCGGGAACTTGCCCACCAGATTGTTCCAGAAGATCTTGAGGCCGATGAAGACCAGGACGATCGCCAGCGAGTACTTGAGATACTCGAAGCGGTGGACCATGGCCGCGAGCGCGAAGTAAAGTGCGCGCAGGCCGAGGATCGCCATGATGTTGGCGGTGTAGACGATGAACGTGTCGGTGGTGATGGCGAAGATCGCCGGCACCGAATCGACCGCGAACACAAGGTCGGCGATGTTGACGACGACCAGCGCCAGGAAGAGCGGCGTGGCCCAGAGCACGATCTTGCCGGTCTTGGGGTCAGGCTGGCGCACGAAGAATTTCTGGGCATGCAGTTCGTCGGTGACGCGCATGTGCTTCTTCATGAACTTCACGACCGGGTTCTTCGACACGTCCGGATCGCCTTCCGGCACGATCAGCATCTTGATACCGGTGGCGATCAGGAAAGCACCGAAGAAATAGAGGATCCAGCTATAGTTCTGCACGAGGGCCGCGCCCACGGCGATCATCAGGCCGCGCAGGACGATCACCGCGATGATGCCCCAGACCAGGGCGCGGTACTGGTATTTGCGCGGAATCGCAAAAAAGCCGAAAATCAGGGAGATGACGAAGACGTTGTCGATCGACAGGGCTTTTTCGATGAAAAAGCCGGTGAAGAAGGTCACGCCGGCATGCGTGCCGTCCGATGTCGAGATCACGCCTGCGCTGTAGGCCCACCAGACCGCCGCACCATAGGCGCAGGAGAAGGCGAAATAGAAAGCCGACAGCCAGAGGCTCTCCGAGATCCCCATCTCCTTGTCGTCCTTGTGCCAGATGCCGAGGTCGAAGGCGAGAAGGGCGATGACGATGGACAGGAACCC
This sequence comes from Hyphomicrobiales bacterium, assembly GCA_027483505.1. Taxonomy (GTDB): domain Bacteria; phylum Pseudomonadota; class Alphaproteobacteria; order Rhizobiales; family Beijerinckiaceae; genus Allobosea. The sequence continues at coordinate 5,578 of JAIXUP010000056.1, read as the reverse complement.
TGTCCACATCCACAGGGGTTTGCCGAGCCACTCGGCCAACAGAAATTCAGGCATGACTACAATCCGGATGCTGGGCGTTTCTTGAAAGAACGCGTTTTCATTCAAACGCTGGTTCCGACATCACGGGGCGCTCGGATGATATCTACGAACGCCTAGCCGCCAGAGGGGCCCGGTGACCAGCTTAGGGAACATGGTGCGAGCCGCACCAAAGTCAAGGGTCCCCTGCGCAAATCAGGCATTTTGTTGCGCAATCTTCCACACCTGCCGCCACTTTGGGCACATGCCCGTTCTATCGCCAGCCGCAGAGGCTTGTCGGGCCGGCCTGGGAGACGGACATGGTGAATGGCGGCATGAAGCTTGCTACTCTCCCGTTCATGCGGATGCTTGCGCCGCAGCCTGATGCGGACGCCGGCCTGAAATTCAGGGCCAGGCGGTTTCGTGGCTTGCTTTTTTGGCCTTTCGCCTCATGTGTCCGAAGAACCTGACCGTCGCTGGAGCCCCTGATCATGACGACCCTGACATCTTCTTCTTCCCACCGCCGGGGCTTCAGCCTCGCCGGCTTCACGCGCCGGGCCGTGATGGCCGGTCTGGGGGCTGCGGCGCTCTTGCTGGCCGCAGCGCCGGAGGCCAAGGCGCAGACCGCGATCCGCTTCACGCTCGACTGGCGCTTTGAAGGGCCATCAGCGCTGTTCCTGATGGCGATCGAGAAGGGATACTTCAAGGCCGAGGGGCTTGACGTGACCATCGACACCGGCAACGGCTCGCGCGAGGCCATCCCGCGCGTCGCGTCCGGAACCTACGACATGGGCTTTGGCGACGTGAATTCGCTGATCCGCTTCCGCGACGAGAACCCCACCGTCGATCTCAAGGCGGTGATGATGATCTATGACAAGCCGCCCTTCTCGATCGTGGGCCGCAAGTCGCGCGGCATCACCGCCGACGTGAAGAGCCTTGAGGGCAAGAAGTTCGGCGCGCCGGCGGCAGACGCCGCCTATGCGCAGTGGCCGATCTTCAAGACCGTCAACAAGCTCAATGACGCGGCCATGAAGTTCGAGAATGTCGGCTTCCCCGTGCGCGAGCCGATGCTGGCCTCGGGCGAGGTGGACGCTGTGTTCGGCTTCGCGAACTCGTCCTACATCAACGTGAAGTCGCGCGGCGTGCCGGTCGACGACATCGTCACCATGTTGATGGCCGATTATGGTGTCGAACTCTATGGCAACGTCATCATGGTCTCGCCGAAGTTCCTCGCCGAGAAGCCGGACGCCGTCCGCGGCTTCCTGCGGGCCCTGACCAAGGGCGTGCGCGACACGGTCAAGGATCCGGCTGCCGGCGCGGCGCTGGTCATCAAGCGCAACGATGTCGCCCGGCTCGAGACCGAGACCGAGCGTCTGAAGATGACGCTGGACCAGAATGTCATGACCCCTTGGGTGAAGGCCAATGGCTTTGGCGGCATCGACCGCGCCCGCTGGGGCCGCGCGCTCGACCAGATTGGGCTGACCTTCACGTTCAAGGACAAGGCCAAGGCCGGCGATGCTTTCGTCGACAGCTTCCTGCCGGGTGCTTCCGACCGCGCCATGTGAGGTCTGCGTCCAAGGCAAACCGGGATCGGACCCCTGCCGCTGCAAACGGGGTCCGATCCCGGCCACCAGGAGTGAGGCGTGATGGGTTACTTCGTTGATGTCCAGGGCGTGACCCATGTCTATGGCGGCGGCGACGGCACGCCGGCGGTCGAGGACCTGACGGTGCGCGTCAGGGAAGGCGAGTTCGCCGCCATCGTCGGGCCTTCCGGCTGCGGCAAGTCGACGATGATGAAGCTGGCCACCGGCCTGCAGTTTCCCAAGAGCGGTTCGGTCGTGGTCGATGGCGCGCACGTGCACGCGCCGCTGAAGATCACCGGCATGGCCTTCCAGAACCCGGTCATGCTGCCCTGGCGGACGGTGCTCGACAACCTTCTCCTGCCGCTCGAAATCGTCGAGCCCCACCGCTCGCGCTTCCGTCGCCACAAGCATGAATATGTGGCGCGCGCCGAGAATCTGCTCCGCTCTGTCGGTCTTGCTGGGCTTGGCGAGAAGTTCCCATGGCAGCTCTCCGGCGGCATGCAGCAGCGGGCGTCGTTGTGCCGCGCCCTGATCCATGAACCGAAGCTGCTGATGCTGGACGAGCCGTTCGGAGCGCTCGATTCCTTCACGCGCGAAGAATTGTGGTGCGTGGTGCGTGACCTGCATGCGGAGCGCGGGTTCACTGTCATTCTCGTGACCCATGACCTGCGCGAGGCCGCCTTCCTGTCGGACCGCATTTTCTGCATGAGTTCGCGCCCAGGCCGCATCCTCGCGGAACGGGAGGTCAACCTGCCGCGTCCGCGCGATCTCGAGGTCACCTACAGCCACGCCTTTGCCGACATCGTCCAGGATCTGCGCCATCAGATCCGCACTGCACGGGTGGCTGCCTGAGATGAGCCGCACCAACATCCTGCGCCTGGCGCCCTATGTGTTCACGATCGCCTTCTTCGTTCTTTGGGAGGTGGCTTGCCGCGTCCTCAAGGTGTCGACCTTCGTCCTGCCGCCGCCGTCCGCCATCTGGGCCGCAATGGTGCAGTTCCAGGGTCCCCTCTGGCGCAACGCGCTGCACACGCTGTGGATGACATCGGCCGGATTTGGCCTGTCGGTGGTGTTCGGCATCCTGCTTGGCCTGATCGTCGGCTCGTCGCGTGTGCTGTACGCCGGCCTCAATCCGCTGCTTGTGGGCTTCAACTCGATTCCGAAGGTCGCCGTTGTCCCCATCCTGGTGATCTGGTTCGGCGTCGGCTGGCTCCCGCCCGTGCTCACCGCTTTCGTGATCTCCTTCTTCCCGATCGTTGTGAACATGGCGACCGGCCTTGCGACGATCGAGCCTGAAACCGAAGACGTGATGAAGGCCCTTGGCGCAAACCGGCTGGACATCATGTGGAAGGTCGGAATCCCGCGCTCCTTGCCGTACCTGTTCGGCGCGCTCAAGGTGTCGATCACGCTGGCCTATGTCGGGTCCGTCATCGGCGAGCAGAACGCCTCGAATGTCGGTCTTGGCAATCTGATCACGCGGGCCTCTGCCGATTTCAACGTGCCACTGATCTTCGCCGCGCTGATTGTGCTGGCGATCCTTGGCGTCTTTCTCGTCGTGATCGTCGATCTGGTCGAAGCGCGCACCACGAAATGGGCACGGCGCTCGCAGCTGTCGAATGCGTGACCGCGCTCAGCGCGCCCAAAGGCTTGCGGTGAAGATGGCCAGCGTCGCCGCCCAGCCGATCACCCAGAGCACGGAGCGCAGCGTCGCCCTGTCGGTGATGTAGGCGGCGAGATAGCCGAGCCGCGCGGCGATGAAGACCAGGGCGAGCGTGTTCACCGGACCCTGCGGCGCCTGCGTGACGGCGGCTGCCAGAACAGAGGCGGCAAAGAAGGGAAAGGCTTCATAGGCATTGTGGTGCGCGGCATAGGCGCGCCTGCGATAGCCGCTGAGGCCGTTGGCCCAGTCGCGTGGATGGTTGTTGTCGAGCGCTGTGCCCCATTTGGCGATGCCGGCTGCAACAACCGGCAGGATACCCGCCACAAGCACGCACCAGAGGGCCATCGTCATCACGCAAATCCTTCAGCCCGCGACAGTTGGTTTACGCAAGGTGCGGCCAAACGGATCGGACAGGTGTTGCAGCTCACTGGTCCGCAAGATTGCGCTGCAGATCAAGCATCGACGACACTGCGGCGGATGCGTCGCCCATGGCCTCGTCCAGCAAGGTGGACGGCGAGCGCAGGTCAAGGCGCGCGCGCCCGTGCATCTCGCCCTCCTCCATCACGACCTGCATGCCGTGCCGCCGGGCCAGAGCCAGCATCGCATCGTTGCCGGGGTGGCACATGATCTCGATGGCCGGCAGGCTCCGATTCACGGCAGACAGCCTGATGGCGTCAAACAGCTGTCCGCCAATGCCGCGCCGGCGCCAGCCTTCCTCGACGCTGAAGGCCGCCTCGGCCGATGTGCGCGGAAATTCGAGCAGGCCCTGCAGTTCGCCCGCCGCGCGGACCAATCCGTCCTCGACATAGGCGTGCACGATTCCGCCGACCCAGAAGCTGTGACCGGCATAACGGGCCAGCGCCTCATCCGTCATCAACATCCCGAAGCGGTCGATCCGTGACTTGCGGTCAAGCCGCGTGAGATGGGCGATGTAAAGCGCGCGTTCGTGCGGCCAGAGCTTGCGGATGGCGTGGCGAACGGGCGCGTCCCCTGTTCGGGCGACGGATTCTGTCAGTCTCATGTCTGTCGTCCTTCTTGCGCATTGCGCTGCCCGATGAATGGGGCTGGCGCCGCAATGGAAAAAACGACTCCCTAGACCTCTCCGATATCGTGCCGTGCAGCATCGACTTCAAGATCAGCGCGATTTCCGGGGCTGAGCCGCGTTGTCGCGGGCTTCAAGCCGGGCTATCAGGGTGAGGCTTGCGGCGATGCGCGCGGCCACCAGGGACCGACCGGGACATGGCCCTCCCATGAAGCCGGCGTTCACTTTTGTGCGCAATGCTCCCGGCGCACAACCGATGCACTGACCCTGCCAAGGCCCCTTCTTGCCAAACTCCGCCGTCATCTCGTTGCCCGATCATTACGATGCGCTGGTGGCCAGCGGCGCGATCGGTCGCGACCCGGCGCAGGTCGCCCTCGTGAAGCGGCTTGAAGACCTCGCGGAAGGCCTGAACCAGCTCGCGCTGGCCAGCAAGGGCCGCGCCCTGGGCTGGCTGTTCGGCAAGTCCAGGACCGACGCGCCGCCGAAAGGCCTCTACATCTGGGGCTCGGTGGGGCGCGGCAAGACCATGCTGATGGACATGTTCTTCACCCGGGTGAAGAGCACGCCGAAGCGCCGGGCACACTTCCACGTCTTCATGGCGGATGTGCATGAGCGCATCCATGCCTTTCGCCAGAAGGTGAAGGCGGGCGAGATCAAGGATGGCGACCCGATCGGCCCGACCGCGAGGGCCATCGCCGCGGAGACAAAGCTGCTCTGCTTCGACGAATTCGCGGTGACTGACATCGCCGACGCCATGATCCTTGGTCGCCTGTTCACGGCGCTGTTCGCCGAGGGCGTCGTTCTGGTGGCGACATCGAATGTCGACCCTGTCCACCTGTATGAGGGCGGGCTGAACCGGGCCCTGTTCCTGCCCTTCCTTGCGGAACTCTCGGCGCGCGTCGATGTCGTGAGGCTTGACGCGCGCACCGACTTCCGCCTCGAAAAGCTCGCCGGAAGTCCGGTCTATCACGCGCCATTGGGCCCTGATGCCAGCGCCGCGATGGACAGGGCGTTCCTGAAGCTGACCGGACAGGCGCGGGGTGACGCCATCACGCTCGCGGTGAAAGGCCATCGTCTTGACATCGCCGAGACCGCGTTCGGGGTTGCGCGCGCAACATTCCACGATCTGTGCGCCAGGGCCTATGGCGCGCAGGACTACGCCGAAATGGCCCGGCGGTTTCACACGCTCCTCATCGATGATGTGCCGGTGCTCGGCTTCGACAACCGCAATGAGGCCAGGCGCTTCATCACCCTGATCGACACGCTCTACGAGAACCG
>JAIXUP010000047.1 GCA_027483505.1 Hyphomicrobiales bacterium | reverse complement strand
GCTTCGCCACCATCAACACCAATGGCACCGGACCGTTCCGCATCACCGAGCACCAGCTCGGCGTGCGGACCGTGTTCGAAAAGAACCCGAACTGGTGGGGCAAGGTCGAGCACAATCTCGACCGCGTGGTGTTCACGCCGATCACCTCCGCTCCGACCCGCGTTGCAGCTCTGCTTTCCGGTGAAGTCGACGTGATCGATCCGGTGCCGCTGCAGGACGTGCCGCGCATCAACGCCTCGGCCAATGCGCGTGTGCTGGAAGGGCCGGAAGTCCGGACCATCTACCTGTCCTTCGACCAGATGCGGCCTGAACTCACCGCCTCGTCTGTGAAGGGCAAGAACCCGTTCAAGGACGTGCGTGTCCGCAAGGCCTTCTACCAGGCCGTCGACATCGAGGCGATCCGCCGCCAGGTGATGCGCGGCGCGGCTGTTCCGGCCGCCTCGCTGATCTCGCCGCTGTTCTTCCCGCAGATCAACGAGATCAAGCGCCATCCGTTCGATCTGGCCGCCGCCAACAAGCTGCTCGACGATGCGGGCTATCCCCGCGTCGGCGGCGCGGACGGCGTGCGCTTCGAGGTCGATCTCGACTGCCCGAATGACCGCTATGTCAATGACGGCCCGATCTGCCAGGCGGTGACCGCCATGCTGGCGCGCATCGGCATCAAGATCAACCTGCAGGCCGTGCCGCGTGCGGCGTTCTTCGCCAAGATCAACTCGCCGATCTACAACACGCCGTTCTACCTGCTCGGCTGGACGCCTGGCACCGGCGATGCCCACAACGTGCTGATCGACCTGATGCACACCCGCACGGCCGATGGCTCGGGCGGCCGTGGCCAGTTCAACAATGGCGGTTACTCCAACGCCCGTGTTGATGCGCTCACCAACATGGTTCTCGTGGAAGGCGATACGGCCAAGCGCGATGCGATGATCCTCGAGGCCTTCAAGATCCTGCATGAAGAGGTGGGCTACATCCCGCTGCACCAGCAGGCCCTGGCCTGGGGCACAGGCAAGAACATCGAGCTTGTCCAGCGCGCCGACAACCAGCCGCTGTTCTACTGGGTGACCAAGAAGTAATGGCGCGGATCGTGCTTTGACATCGGGGAACGGCGGAATCCCGCCGTTCCCTTTCTTCATCAAGGGGCGCATTCATGCTTGCCTTCATCCTGCGCCGCATCGGACAGGCGATTCTGGTCCTGCTCACGGTCGCGCTGATCTCGTTCTCGCTGTTCCGCTTCGTCGGCGATCCGACGCAGCAGATGACCAGCCAGGACACGACGCTGGAAGAGCGCCTGCAGATTCGCAAGAATCTCGGCCTTGACGACCCGGTCATCATCCAGTTCGCGCGTTTCGTCGGCAATGCCGCTCGTTTCGACTTTGGCGTCAGCTACCAGAACCGCCAGCCGGTTGCGAAGCTGATCGGCGACCGCTTTCCCGCCACGATGGAACTGGCTTTCGCCTCGGCGATGTTCGCGCTGTTTGCCGGCATTCCGATGGGGGTCTATGCCGGGCTCAAGCCCAATTCATGGCTGGCGCGCGTGTTCCAGACGGTGTCGCTGGTCGGCATATCGCTTCCGACATTCCTGATCGGCATCCTCCTGATCTTCATTTTCTCCGTGACCTTCGGCCTTCTGCCGTCCTTCGGCCGGCAAGGCGTGGTTAATCTCGGCTTCTGGACCACGGGGTTCCTGACCTGGGAAGGCATCCGCTCCCTGATCCTGCCGTCGATCACGCTCGGACTGTTCCAGATGACGCTGATCATGCGGCTGGTGCGCTCCGAAATGATGGAAGTGCTGCGCACCGACTATGTGAAGTTCGCCAAGGCGCGGGGGCTGACGCCGCGCGCCGTCAACTATCGCCACGCGCTCAAGAACACGCTGATCCCGGTCATCACCATCACCGGGCTTCAACTCGGCTCGATCATCGCCTTCGCCATCATCACCGAAACGGTGTTCCAGTGGCCGGGCATGGGGCTGATGTTCCTGCAGGCCGTGCAGACCGTCGACATCCCGATCATGTCCGCCTACCTGCTGCTCGTCGCCACCCTTTTCGTGCTGATCAACCTGATCGTTGACCTGCTCTACGCGCTGGTCGATCCCCGCATCCGCCTGTCCGGCAAGGCGGCGTGAGGTCATGACCATGAGCGACAGCCCCGCATCCGCCACCGGCAAGCCAGAGCCATCCCGTTCGATGCTGGCCCGCATGCGCGACAGCGACATCTGGCATTCCTTCACCCGCTCATGGATCACCATGATCGCGGCCCTGGTCACGTTCATCCTGATCTTCTCGGCGATCTTCGCCCATCAGATCGCCCCGAACGATCCGTTCAATCTCGCCTCGCTGAGCCTGCTCGATGGCGGCAAACCGCCCTTCTGGTCGCCGGACGGCGAATGGCGCTTTCCGCTCGGCACCGACCAGCAGGGCCGCTGCGTGCTGTCCTCGATCCTGTTCGGGATGCGGATTTCGCTGATTGTCGGTTTTCTCGGCGTGGTGCTCGCCGCCGTCATCGGAATCACCCTCGGCCTTGTCTCCGGCTATCTGGGCGGCACGGTCGACAGCGTGATCATGCGCATCGCGGACGTGCAACTGACCTTCCCGGCCATCCTGATTGCGCTTCTGATCGATGGCACGATGCGCGCCCTTGTGGGCACCGCGAGATCCGAGGTGCTGGTCTTCTGGGTGCTGGTGGTCTCGATCGGGCTCAGTTTCTGGGTCCAGTATGCACGGACCGTGCGCGGCTCGACCATGGTGGAGCGCAACAAGGAATATGTGCAGGCGGCGCGGCTGATCGGCCTTGGCCGCGTCACCATCCTGTTCCGGCATGTGCTGCCGAATGTGATCGGCCCGGTGCTGGTCATCATCACCATCAATATGGCGCTGGCGATCATCACGGAAGCAACCTTGTCATTCCTCGGCGTCGGATTGCCGCCGACCGAACCGTCGCTCGGCACGCTGATCCGGATCGGCAACGAGTTCCTGTTTTCCGGCGAATGGTGGGTGGTGATCTTCCCCGGCCTGACGCTGGCGGCGCTGGTTCTGGCCATCAACCTGCTCGGCGACTGGCTGCGTGATGCGCTCAATCCGAAGCTGAGATGAGCCAGGCACAAAAAATGGGCGACCGTTGTCTGATTCAGGCACGCCATTCATGTCTTTGTCCGCTCTCCCACGTGACAGATGAGCAAGCCCGCTCTAGCTTGAGGTCTTTGGAAGCCCGCGCGGAGCGGGACCGGGAGGCTGAAACCACATGAAACCCTTCAAGACACTCGCTGTCGCCGGCACGTTGATGGCCGCGACATTCCTGACCACGGTCGCCGTGGATGCCAAGACGCTGCGCTGGGCACGCTCGCAGGACGCAACCACGCTCGATCCGCACTCGGGCAACACTGGCCCGAACCATGTGCTGGCCCACAACATCTACGAGCCGCTCGTCATCCGCTCATTCGACGGCAAGCTGACCGGTGCCTTGGCGACCTCGTGGCGCGTGCTGCCCACCGATCCCACCACCTGGGAGTTCAAACTTCGCCCGAACGTCAAGTTCCACAACGGCAATGCATTCACTGCCGACGACGTGGTGTTTTCGATGAAGCGTGCGCTGATGCCCGCCGCCGACATGAAGTCGCTGCTGGTCGGCGTCACTGACATCACCAAGGTCGACGATCTGACGGTGCACTTCAAGACGAGCGGCCCCAACCCGCTGCTGGTCAACAACCTGACCAACCTGATGATCATGGACAAGGAGTGGGCGGAAGCGAACAACGCCGCCACGCCGCAAAACCTGCGCGAGAAGGTCGAGAACGGCGCAACCCGCCAGGCTGTGGGAACCGGCCCGTTCCAGCTTGTCACCCGCGAGCCGGACGTGCGCACGGTGCTGCGGGTGTTCCCAGGCCATTGGGGGGCCAGCGAAGCCAATCACGGCATCACCGAGATCGTCTATCGCCCGATTCCGGAAGCCGCGACGCGCGTCGCAGCTCTACTGTCAGGCGAGATCGACTATCTCCAGGACGTCCCGGTCCAGGACATTGCCCGTCTCCAGACGTCGACTGGCATTCGCGTCAATCCCGGCCCCGAGAACCGTCCGATCTTCCTGGGCATGAACGTGGGCCTGCCGGAACTGAGATCCTCGGACGTCAAGGGCAAGAACCCGTTTGCCGACGTTCGCGTTCGCCAGGCGGTGAACACGGCGCTGAACCGGGAGGCCATCCAGCGCGTCACCATGCGCGGCCAGTCGACCCCGCTCGGCATCATCGCCACGCCCTACATCAATGGCTACACCAAGGAGCTGGACACCTGGCCGAGATATGACGTTGCGGCGGCCCGCAAGCTTCTGGCCGATGCAGGCTATCCCAACGGCTTCTCGGTCACGCTTCACTGCACCAATGACCGTTACGTGAATGACGAGGGCATCTGCCAGTCAGCCGTCTCGATGCTGGGCCAGATCGGCATCAGGACCACGCTAGTGGCGCAATCTCTGCGCGTGCATTTCCCTGCCATCCAGAGGGGCGAGTATGACTTCTATCTGCTCGGCTGGGGCATTCCGACCTTTGACAGCCACTATGTCTTCAACGATCTGTATCGCACAAAGACCCAAAGCGCCGGCACCTGGAATGGCACGGGCCTTTCAAACGCCACCCTGGATGCGCAGATCGACAGCCTGAATTCCGAGATCGATCCGGCCAAGCGCAATGCGACGATTGCCGCGATCTGGAAGTGGATCAAGGACAACGACGTCTACGCTCCGATCCACATGCAGTTCATCGCAGGGGCCATGCGCAGCGAGTGGAACATCCCCACCGATGTCGAGAACACCCCGAAGATGCGCTTCCTAAACGCTCGCGGTTCGTGAACTGATTGACATCCCTTGGCCGGGATGGGCTTTGAATGCCCATCCCGGCCTTGTTCTTTCGAGACTTGAAACGGGCGCTCCATGCTGGCCTACCTCCTGAGAAGTCTGACGCAGGCCACACTGGTGATGTTGGCGGTCGCGTTCATCGCCTTCTCGATGTTCCGCTATGTCGGTGATCCGGTAGCCTCGATCGTCGGGCAGGATGCGACGCTCAAGGATCGGCAGGAACTGGCGGAATCGCTTGGCCTGAACGACCCATTCCCTCTGCAGTTCGCACGCTTTCTCGGTAATGCCGTCCAAGGCGATTTCGGCGTCTCCTATCGCCAGGGCCGCCCCGTCGCCGATCTCCTGATCGAGCGGTTGCCGGCGACAATCGAGCTGGCCGTGCTATCGGCAATCGTCGCGCTCGGCCTCGGTCTCGTTCTGGGCATCTACGCCGCACTCAACCGCAAGGGCGTGATCGCCAACATCGTGATGAGCCTGTCTCTGATCGGGGTCAGCTTGCCCACCTTCCTGATCGGCATTGGTCTGATCTTCCTGTTTTCGGTGTATCTGCGCTGGCTGCCCTCGTTCGGGCGCGGCGATGTGGTGGCCTTTGGCTGGTGGACCACCGGGCTCCTGACCGATTCCGGCCGGAAATCGCTGATCATGCCGGTGATCACGCTGGGTTTCTTCCAGCTTACCCTGATCATGCGCCTCGTGCGCGCCGAAATGCTGGAGGTGATGCGCACCGAATACATCAAGTTCGCGCGGGCTCGGGGACTCTCGGACGGTTCCGTGCATTTCCGCCACGCGCTGCGCAACGCCATGGTGCCGGTGATCACCATCACCGGCCTGCAGCTCGGTTCGATCATCGCTTTTGCGATCGTGACCGAGACCGTCTTCAACTGGCCTGGCCTTGGCGCGCTGTTCGTGCGCTCGGTCGAGGTCGTCGACATTCCGGTGATGGCCGCCTACCTGATGTTCGTCGGCCTCGTCTTCGTGGTCGTCAACCTGATCGTCGACATGCTCTACTTCCTCGTCGATCCGCGCCTGCGCGGCGGCGCAACCGTGCCGGCGAGGTGACGTCATGAGCCATCGTGCCGCCGCGCCGCAGCCACGGCTGAAACTGACCTGGAAGGAACGTGTCGCCATCTGGCGCGATTCAGACCTCTGGTTGTCATTCAAGGCCTCGCCGGTCGCGATCATGTCAACAGCCGTGACGCTGCTGATCGTGATCGCGGCGATCTTCGCCGATGTTCTGGCGCCGCAGGATGCGTTCGATCCGGTGGCGCTCAACCTGCTCGACGGCTTCGCCCATCCGATGGAGCGCGGCGCGGGCTCGAACATGCTGTTTGTGATGGGCTCGGACGAGCAGGGCCGCGACATCTTCTCGGCGCTGTTCTATGGCACGCGCCTGTCCTTGCTGGTCGGCGTGGCCTCGGTGATCTTCTCGATGGTGCTCGGCATCGGGCTCGGGTTGCTGGCTGGCTATCTGGGCGGCAAGATCGAGATGCTGATCATGCGCGTGGCCGACATCCAGCTCTCGTTTCCGGCGATTCTGATCGCGCTTCTCATCTTCGGCGTCGCGCGCGGGCTGATCCCGCCGCAGCAATACGAGACCACCGCCGTCTTTGTCATCATCATTGCCATCGGCCTGTCGAACTGGGCGCAGTATGCCCGCACGGTCCGCGCGTCCACACTTGTGGAGCGTAACAAGGAGTATGTTCAGGCCGCAAGGCTGATGGGCATTTCCGGCTTCGGCATCATGGCGCGCCATGTGCTGCCCAACGTCATGGGGCCTGTTCTGGTGATCGCCACGATCAACCTTGCGCTGGCCATCATCGAGGAGGCGACCTTGTCCTTCCTCGGCGTCGGCCTGCCGATCACCCAGCCCTCGCTCGGCACCCTGATCCGCTCGGGCCAGAAGTTCCTCCTCTCGGGAGAATGGTGGATCCTGTTCTTCCCGGCTATGATGCTGGTCATTCTCGCGCTGGCCATCAACCTGCTGGGCGACTGGCTGCGCGATGCGCTCAACCCGAAACTGAGGTGAGTATCGAGATGCGTTCTTACTCGTGGCAATGGGCCAGCACATCATGAGCGATGCCGTCATTTCCGTCCGCAACCTGCAGGTCGAGTTCGTCACGCGCCGGGCCACCTTGCGCGCCATCGACGGTGTGTCTTTCGACATCGCCAAGGGTGAGGTGCTTGGCGTCGTCGGCGAGTCGGGAGCGGGCAAGTCCGTCACGGGCGCCGCCATCATCGGGCTGATCGAGCCGCCCGGCCGCATTTCGGGCGGGGAAATCCTGCTCAATGGCCGCCGCATCGACAACCTGCCGCCTGACGAAATGCGCAAGATCAGGGGCCGCAAGGTGGCGATGATCTTCCAGGACCCGCTGACCTCGCTCAATCCCCTGTTCCGCGTCGGCGAGCAGTTGATCGAAACCATCCGCACCCATCTGCCGATGAACGAGCGGCAGGCACGCGACCGGGCGATCGAACTGCTCACCGAGGTCGGCATCCCGGCGCCCGAGAAGCGCATCGATGGCTATCCGCACGAGTTTTCCGGCGGGATGCGCCAGCGCGTCGTCATTGCGCTCGCGCTCTGCGCCGAGCCTGATTTCATAGTGGCGGACGAGCCGACCACCGCCCTCGACGTGTCGGTCCAGGCGCAGATCATCTCGCTGATCAAGAAGCTCGGGCGCGAGCGCGGCATGGCGGTGATGCTGGTCACCCATGACATGGGCGTGATCGCCGAGACCGCTGACCGGGTGGCTGTGATGTATGCCGGCCGGGTGGCCGAGATCGGCCCTGTGCGGGATGTCGTGCAGCGGCCGATGCATCCTTACGCCAAGGGTCTGATGGGCGCGATCCCGACGCTGGAAGCGGCGACGGACCGGCTGGTGCAGATTCCCGGCTCGATGCCGCGCCTGTCCTCGATCCCGCGCGGCTGCGCCTTCAACCCGCGCTGCGGCGAGGCCTTCGCACGCTGCTTCGTCGATCAACCGGTTCCCCTGCCGGTGCAGGGGAGGCATGTAGCCTGCCATCTTTACGAGACTATGGAGGCTGTTCGATGAGCCCGCGTCCCTATGTCGAGGTGACGGACCTCAGGAAGGTCTTCGACGTCTCCAAGCCATGGCTCAACCGCGTGATCGAGCGCTCGCCGAAGCAGTTCCTGAAGGCGGTGGACGGCGTCTCCTTCGACATCAAGAAGGGCGAGACCTTCGCTCTGGTCGGCGAATCGGGCTCGGGCAAATCGACGGTGGCCAAGATGGTCGTGGGCCTGCTCGGCGTCTCGGGCGGTGAAGTCACCATCGACGGCATCTCGATGACCGACCCTGCGCAGCGCGCGCAAAGGGCCAGGCTGCGCCGCAAGATGCAGATGATCTTCCAGGACCCGTACGCCTCGCTCAATCCGCGCTGGCGCGTCGACCGCATCATTGCCGAGCCAATCCGCGCCTTCAACGTGATCGAGGGCGAGGCCAACATCGTGGCGCGCGTCGGCGAGTTGCTGACGCTGGTCGGCCTGCATCCCGATGATGGCCGGAAATTCCCGCATGAATTCTCGGGCGGCCAGCGCCAGCGCGTCGCGATCGCCCGCGCGCTCGCCTCGAATGCGGATTTCATCGTCTGCGACGAGCCGACCTCGGCGCTGGACGTCTCCGTGCAGGCGCAGATCCTCAATCTGATGCGCGATCTGCAGGAGAAGTTCGGGCTGACCTACCTGTTCATCAGCCACAACCTGGCCGTGGTCCGGCACATGGCGACCCGGATCGGCGTGATGTATCTCGGGCGTCTGGTTGAGGTTTCCGACGCGAAGGAAATGTTCAGCCATCCCCGCCACCCCTACACCCGGATGTTGCTCGACGCCGTGCCGGACCTTGCGATGAGCGGGCGCGCACGCATTCCAGTCGCCGGCGAAATTCCGAACCCGATCAACCCGCCGAGCGGCTGCACCTTTCATCCGCGCTGTCCGCTGGCCAATGAGCGCTGCCGTGCGGAGAATCCGCTGCCCATCAAAGGCGTCGCCTGCCATGCGGTTGTCGAAGGCAGGACCCTGCTGATCCCTGTGCCCGCCTGATCAGGGCGGGTCGGTCGGCTTGGCCGGGGTCGCGCCGGACCCGTCCGGCGCCCTTGCCCGGCCAAAGGTCGCCACCGGCCGGTCCGTGCGCGCCTGACCGCGCGCAACCGCAGTGGTTACGATCACCGCAGCGACCATGGTCATCAGCCACCATGCTCTGAAGCCCGCAAGGCCGAGCGCGCCGAAGGTGAAGGCGACAACATAGGCATAGGCCGCCCCGGCCCGGATCACGGGTTGCAGCACCTTGAGTCCCGAGACGGCGAACCAGAGGGACACCGCGATCGCGGCGGCGCCGACCACCCCGAGGTCATGCCAGATCTCGACCAGCAGCGAGGCCGGCAGCTGCGGCGACAGGGCGCTGGCGCCGAAGCCGTGGCCGGTCACCAGTTTGATGGGCGCCTGTGCGATCAGCGCGGCCCAGGCACTGAACGGCGCGAGCGTCTGCTCATCGAGGCGCAGGATCGGCTGGAGGATGCCCTGCACGATCCAGGGCGTGATCGGCGTCGCCATGACGATCACGGCCAGCAGCAGCGCCAGCCATTCGACAGCACGGCCCCGCATCGCGAGCATGGCGGCGAAGGCCAATGCCCCGGCCGCCAGGGCCACGGCCAGGACCGGTTCGGCGTCGATGAGTGTCCCGGCGGCCAGCAAGCCGAACAGGGCGAGGGCGCCGCGGGTCCGTCCGCGCAGCAACAGCCAGGAGACCAGCGGCCCGGACACCGTGATGATCAGGGCAAGCCCGCGGATCACCAGCGTCAGGTCGTCATCCCCGTCGCTGAGCCCGAAGCCGGTCATTTCCATGGCGATGAGGATGCAAATGGCGATGCCTGCGCCCGCCGCCAGCGCATTGAGGTTGGCCGCGCGCATGCGTTCGGGCAGTGCTGCGATCGCGGCGATCCCGAGCGTGAGCGCGAACAGCATGTTCAGAATGCGGTCAACGCCCCCCTTCGGCGCCCAGCCGAGCGACAGAAGGCACCATCCGATCAGCAAGCCGAGCGCCAGCGTGGTGACCCGCAGGCTTCTGCGCCGGAACGACCGGACAAAGCGTTCGGGTTCGGTCAGGATCGCGGCGATGATCAGCAGCGCCACACCGATCGGGACCAGCACGACGGCGGCGCGCCGCGACAGCATCGACGACACCGGAAGGGCGACGCCAAGGGTGAAGAACCCGATGCGCTGCAGCAGCAACGCCGAGTCCTGCGCTGGATCAAGCATCCGGCGTCCCCCTCCAGGCCTCATCCGGTAGTCGCTCATCCAGCCTCGCCCTGCAGGCACGGCGGACACCGGTCCGCCTTGTCGCCCTGCATCACAATAGCCTGACTTGAACTCTTGCGTCTGTAGAGTTCCGGCAACAGGGTAAAGCTCTGTTAACCGTGATTGCGGTGAGTGTCCGCGATCCGGGTCTTGGCCCGACCTGCACAATGTCTATGGTGCACCCGCTCCGAAGGACTGCACATGCCTGCTCAATCGCCGCCGCTGCTGGACTATCTTGTCCGCCCCGATCCCGATGATCCGCGTCTGTCGACGATCGTCGCCGGCGTCGACCAGACCGGGCAGGGCGTCGAGACCCGCGTGATCCATGAGAAGGCGCTGACGCTCTATCTCAACGCCCAGGAAATCGTCACCATGATGACGATTGGCGACCATCCCGAGGAACTCGCGCTTGGCTACCTGCTCAATCAGGGCATGCTGAAGCCCACGGATGAGGTCACGGGCGTCGATCTGGACGAGGAACTCGGCGTCGTCGTGGTGCGCACGGACACACAGACGAACTTCGAGAGCAAGCTGAAGAAGCGCACCCAGACATCCGGCTGCGCGCAGGGTACCGCCTTCGGCGATCTCATGGAGGTGATCGAGGGCATTGCCCTGCCTGAGGCCGAGGTGCGGACCTCCTGGCTCTACACGCTCACCCACAAGATCAACACCACGCCCTCGCTCTATCTCGAGGCGGGCGCGATCCATGGCTGCGTCCTGTGCGCCGCGGACAGGCCGCTGGTCTACATGGAGGACGTCGGCCGCCACAACGCCATCGACAAGATCGCGGGCTACATGTTCCGCCACAAGGTCAGCGCGGCGGACAAGATTTTCTACACCACGGGCCGGCTGACCTCGGAGATGGTGATCAAGACGGTGCGCATGGGCATTCCGGTGCTGGTCTCGCGCTCTGGCTTCACCGCCTGGGGCGTGGAACTGGCGCGCAAGGCCGGGCTCACCCTGATCGGCCGGGCGCGCGGCAAGCGCTTCCTTGCGCTGGCAGGCGCCGGGCGGATCGTCTTCGACCAGGATCTGCGCTTCGTCGCCGAGGAGAGCGCCGGATCGCGGCGCAAGGGAGCGGGCGGGGATGATTGAAACGGATACCGTTCTCGGCGTGCTCCTCGCGGGCGGCCTCGCGCGGCGCATGGGCGGTGGCGACAAGCCGCTGAAGACCCTTGCCGGCAGGACCATCCTCGATCACGTCATCGAACGCCTCGCGCCGCAATGCGCCGGGCTGGTCATCAACGCCAATGGCGATCCGGACCGCTTCGCGCGCTGGCGCCTGCCGGTGGCCGCTGACAGCGTCGACGGCTTCGCCGGGCCTTTGGCGGGCATTCTGGCGGGCCTCGACTGGGCGGCACACCATCAGCCCGCGATCACCCATGTGGTCAGCGTCGCGGCGGACACGCCATTCATTCCGCGCGACCTCGTCAAGCGGTTTGTCGCCGAAATCGCGGCGTCCGGCGCGGAGTTGGCGGTCGCAGCCTCTGGCGGCTGGAGCCATCCGGTCATCGGCCTGTGGCCGGTGACGATCCGCGAGGTGTTGCGGCACGCATTGGTCGTCGAGAACGAGCGCAAGATCGACCGCTTCACGGCCCGATTTCAGCTTGCGACCGTGACATGGAGCGTTGACCCGATCGATCCGTTCTTCAACGCCAACGAGCCGGCTGATCTGGCCGAAGCCGAAGCCCTCGCCGCGCGCGGTCTCGTGGCTTGATCCGCGGCGTCATGCCGACTAGATAGAACGCGAAAGCGGGTTCGCCGGGACGAAACCCGCCCCGAGAAACTGGAGGGTTCCCCGATGAAAGCCTTTTTTGCCGCGCTTGCGTTCAGCCTCGTCGCCGCCTGCGTCTGGTACGGCGTGCTCGACATGCAGCAGCGCCAGGCTGCCGAAGCCTTTGGCGCCTCATCATCCGTTCGCCTCTGAGCGATCCGCTTCCACGACGCAGACATGGCGCAGGACGGTTTCGATGACCGTCGCGCGGCGGCGTCCGCGCGCGTCCTGCTGCGCCATGTCATGGCCGAAGATCTGCTTGATCGTTGATTGGTTCGAGACGTTGTAGAACGAGAGCGCGCTGATCGTCAGGTGCAGGTCGATCGGCTCGATGCCGGCGCGGAAAACCCCGTCCTCAAGGCCCCGCGCATAGATGTCCGCGAGCATGCCGATCGCCATGTGGTTCAGGGCGCCGATCGATTGCGACGTCTTCAGATGCCGTGCATGGTGGATGTTTTCGACCATGACGAGCCGGACAAAATCGGGATTGTCGGCGTGATAGTCGAAGGTCAGTCCGGTCAGCGTCCGAAGCGCGTCGATCGGGGCCAGCGCCGCCAGATCGAGCGATTGTTCCAGCCTCCGGATCCGCATGTAGGCATCCTCGAGAACCGCCCGGTACAAGCCCTCCTTGTCACCGAAATAGTAGTAGATCATGCGCTTGCTGGTTGCTGTGCCGGCCGCGATCTCGTCGATCCGCGCGCCGCTCAGACCCTTGTCGACGAAGGCGCGCCGGGCCGTCTCGAGGATGTTCCGCCTGACCGCGTCAGGGTCCTGCTTCCAGCCCGGGGCACCGGCCTCCCGCTCGGCGTCATCGCGCGCAGCCGGTTGCGGGCGGCCACGGCGTTCACGGGCTTTGGAAGGAGGATCGGAAGCCGCCATTTGACAAAGTAACCATTTCGTACAATCGTGCACCCAGTTGTCCGGACCGTCAACCGTCCGATCGATCAATCAAGAACGGCAAGGCGGCCAACGCCTTGAACATCGTCCGCCAGGGAGGACCATGACCATGAACACTGCCATCAACCGCCGCACCATGCTCCGTCTCGCCGCAGCGGCAGGCACGGTCGGCCTCTCCTCGGGACTTGCCCCGGCCCAGGCGCAGGGCGTCACGCTCCGGCTGTCGGCGCCCGCCACGCCAACCGACCAGCGCGCCATCGCCCTGACGGAGGTGTTCGGCCCGGCGATCAAGGACTTCGCGACCTTCCAGCCGCACTGGAATGCCACGCTGTTCCGCCAGGGCACGGAACTGGAGGCGATTGCGCGCAACAATCTCGAAATGTCGATCACCTCGCCGCAGGAACTCGCGACGCTGATTCCCGGCTGGTCAATCTTCACGGCCGGCTATCTGCTGCGCGATGCCGACCACCAGAAGAAGGTGTTCGCCGATCCGCTGATGAATGACCTCAAGAAGACCACCGAGGATCGCCTCGGCGTCAAGCTGCTCTCGGTGATGTATCTGGGTCGCCGGCAGGTGAACCTGCGCGGCGAGAAGGAGGTCAGGACTCCCGCTGACCTCGCCGGCGTCAAGCTGCGCATGCCGAACTCCGAAGCATGGTTGTTCCTCGGCACGGCGCTCGGCGCCAATCCCCTGCCGCTCGCCTTCACCGAAATCTACACCGCCCTGCAGTCCGGCGCGGTCGACGGCCAGGACAACCCCCTGCCGACGGTCAGGGATTCGAAGTTCTTCGAGGTCACCAAGCAGATCGTGCTGACCTCGCATTTGGTCGACCAGAACTATCTCGCCATCTCCAAGCGCGTCTTCGACCGGTTCACCCCGGCCCAGCAGGCCACGATCCAGAAGGCGGCCGACGACGCCTCCGAGCAGGCCCGCCAGCGCCAGCTCAGGCTTGAAGTCGAACTGGAGGACTTCTTCAAGGCGCAGGGTCTCAAGGTCTACACGCCCGATGTCGAGGCCTTCCGCAGGAAGGTGCAGGCCGACTACCTTGCGTCGAAGTTTGCGAGGGACTGGCCGGCCGGCATGGTCGAGCGCATCAACGCGGTGCGCTGATCGGAGTTCGGAACCGGAGGCGGGGGCGCGATGTCGGGGCTGATCGGGCGTCTGCGCATGGCTGCGCTTGATATCGCCGCGCTGATGCTCGGGGCGCTGTTCGTCATTTTCCTCATCCAGATTGCGGCGCGCTATCTCTTCGGCTCGCCGCTTCTGTGGACGCTGGAAGCCTGCCTCACCCTCTGGCTCTGGGTCGTGTTCTGGGCCGGCGCTTTCGTGCTGCAGGAGAAGGACCATGTCCGCTTCGACGTGCTCTACGGTGCGGTGCGGCCGAAGGTCCAGCGCTGGTTTGCGCTGATTTCCGCGGTCGCCATCTCCGGAGGCTTCCTGGCCGCGCTGCCGGCCACCTGGAGCTACATCGACTTTTACCAGATCAAGCGCTCGTCCGTGATAGGCATCCGCCTCGATATCGTGTTCAGCATCTACGGCGTCTTCGCGGCCATGTTGACGCTGCGCTACGCATGGCGGGTCTGGCTGCTGTGGCGGGGCGCGGACCCCGGCAAGCTTGACGGGCGCGAAGTTGGCGACGGATACCACGTGCAATGAGCATCGCGCTGCTGTCCTGCCTCTGCGCGCTGGTGTCGCTCGCAACCATCGGCGCACCGATTCCCCTGTCGATGATCGTCTCGGCGATCGTCTATCTGGCGGTTAAGGGCCAGGATCTCGGGCTCGCGGCCGAGCAGATCATCCAGGGACTCTACGACTCGTTCGTGATCCTGGCGATTCCGTTGTTCATCGTCGCGGCCAACTTCATGAACGCAGGCACGATCTCGGCCCGGCTCACCGATTTCTGCCTCGCCATCGTGGGGCGGCTCAAGGGCGGCATGGGCCATGTCAACGTCGTCACCAGCGTCATCTTCGCAGGCATGTCAGGCTCGGCCGTGGCCGATGTGGTCGGCATGGGCAAGATGTCCATCGACATGATGATCAAGGACAACCGCTATCCGCTCGGCTATGCGGCGGCGATCACCGCCGCAACGGCGGTGATCGGTCCGATCATCCCGCCGTCGATACCGATGGTGCTCTATTCGATCGTGTCGGACGCCTCGATTGGCTACCTGTTTCTTGGCGGTGTGGTCCCTGGCCTGATCATGGCGGCCGCGATGATGCTGCTGAACACCTACACCGCCTACAAGCTCGATGTGCCTCTCGAAGAACCGGTGCCGCTGCGCGAAATCCCGGGCGTAACCTTCCGCGCCTTGCCGGCGCTGCTGATGCCCGTGATCCTGCTGGCCGGCATCTATGGCGGAGCGACCACACCCACCGAAGCCGCCGCGATCGCGGCGGCCTACGCCTTCCTCGTGGCGGCCTTCATCTATCGCGCCCTGAGCTTCGCGACGATCCGCACGGTGATGCACGACAGCGTCCGCTCCTCCGCCTCCGTCGGCCTGATCATCGGCTCGGCGCTGATCTTCAATTACATCATCGCCAGCGAGAACATCCCGGCCCAGGTCGCAAAGCTGATGGAAGGCGTCGACATCTCGCCGTTGATGTTCATGCTGATGCTCAATCTGCTCTTCCTGGTGCTCGGCTGCTTCCTCGACGCCTCGACGATCATCCTTGTCATCATCCCTGTCTTCATCCCGACGGTAAAGGCGCTCGGCATCGATCTCGTGCATTTCGGCGTCGTCGCCGTCGTCAACTGCATGATCGGGCTGATCACGCCGCCCTATGGCGTGCTGCTGTTCGTGCTCAACGCCATCACCGGCATTCCGCTGAAGGTCATCATCGATGCGATCTGGCCCTGGGTCCTCGTGCTGGTCGCCTGTCTGCTGTTCATGATCCTCGTGCCCGACACCGTGCTTTGGCTGCCGCGCCAGTTCGGTTATGCTGGCTGACCCACCCGCAAACCGATGGTGCCCATGTCCCGCCTGATCTTTGTCCTCAATGGGCCGAACCTCAACCTGCTCGGCAAGCGCCAGCCGGCGATCTATGGCCACGAGACGCTGGCGGATGTCGAGGCCAGCTGCCGGAAGGTTGCGAGCGGCCATGGCCTCGACCTGCGCTTTCACCAGTCGAACCGCGAATACGAACTGATCGACTGGATCCACGAGGCACGGGACGTCGCCGCCGGCATTGCCATCAACCCGGGCGCCTTCACCCATACCTCGATCGCCATCCTCGATGCGCTGAACACCTTCGAGGGCCCGGTCATGGAGGTTCACATCTCGAACGTCCACAAGCGCGAGCATTTCCGGCATCATTCCTACGTGTCGCTGCGCGCGGACGGGGTGATCGCCGGGTTCGGGGTGCAGGGCTACGAATTGGCCGTCGAGCGGCTGGCGCGCCTGATCGGCAAGCCGGCCTGAGCGCTATTCCGCCGCGAGGCGCAGCGCGGTCCTGACAACTCCGTCGTTGCGCTCGAGCGCCCGCCCGAGCAACAGGACTCCTGGCCCGCTGACCAGACAGGTCGCGACCATCGCTCCGATCGTGGCGGCCTCGGCGCTCACCACGGTCTCGGAGGGGCGGCTGGCGTTGATGACGAAGCGGGCCGGGGTGGCGGGATCGAGTCCTTCGCCGATCGCGCGGTCCATCATCGCGCCAAGTTTGCTGCGGCCCATGTAGATGCAGGTCGTCGCATCGGGGTCTGCGATGCTGGCCCAGTCGAGCGTAGATGGCAGGCTGCCGGTCTCGTCATGGGCCGTGATGAACTGCAGCCGGCGCGCCACGCCGCGCTTCGTCAGCGTGGTTCCCTGGCCAGCCGCAGCCGCCATTGCGGCGGAAATGCCGTTGACGATGGTGACGGGGATGCCGGCCGCTGCGGCCGCCGCGATTTCCTCGTCCGCACGGCCGAAGATCAAGGGATCGCCACCCTTGAGGCGCACCACCCGGTTTCCCTCGCTGGCGAGCAGAACCGCAAGATGGCAGATCTCCCTCTGCGCGCAGGACACTTCGCCACCGCGCTTGCCGACATGGATCTTGCGCGCCTCGCGGCGGGCGAAGGCCAGCACGCCCTCGCCGACCAAATCGTCATACAGGATGACATCGGCTTCGCGCAGGTAGCGCACGGCCTTCAGCGTCAGCAGTTCCGGATCGCCCGGCCCCGCGCCCACCAGCGCCAGATGGCCGCTGCGCAGTTCTGGCGCGACCCATTCAAGATCAGCAATCATCGCTTCGCGCTGCACGGGGCAGGGGGCCTCATTGGGCTTTGCCATGGCAAGCGCCGCAAAACGCCGCCAGAAACTCTTGCGCTGTGCGCTATCGAGGCCTGAACCCGTCACGCGCCCGCGCCAGTTCTTGGCCGCCTGCGCCCAGCGCTGGAAGCCCGCTGGCAGCAGCGTCTCGATCATCGAGCGAACCGCCTGGCCGAGCGGCGGCGCGCCACCATCGGTCGAGATGCCGATGACCAGCGGCGAGCGGTTGACGATCGCGCCAAACTGGAAGTCGCAGTAGGCCGGCTTATCGACGACATTGACGGGAACGCCCCGCGCCCGCGCCGTGGCGGCAAAGGCCGCGCCCTCGTGCTCGTCCTCAAGCGCGCCGATGGCGATGGCCGCGCCGTCGAAATCGGCATCCTCCATCTCGCGCCGGATCAGCGTCACGCGCTCTGGCCAGTCGGCGGCGAGCTTCACTGTCTCACCGTCGGGTTCAGCCCAGACCAGGCGCACATGCGCGCCGGCGGCCGCCAGCAACTCAGCCTTCCACGCGGTTCCGCCCGAACCGCCGGCCACGAGCGCGACCTTGCCCTGGAGCTTCAGGAAAACCGGCAGCGTCGCCAGATCGCCCATGCGGGCGGCCGTTTCACGCGGGGGCCGGATGTGCGGACTTGGTGCGTTCATCGCTGATCACTCGCTTGATTTCAGGGCGGCAGGAACCGCAGTTGGTGCCAGCTTTCAGGGCATCGCCGATGGCATCGAGATCGGTGATCCCGAGCTTCACCGCATCCGCGATACTGCTGCGACGCACGGCGAAGCACGAGCAGATCATGGGCCCGGGATCGGCGGCGCCTGCAGGGGCCCGTCCGGCGAGGATAACCTTGCGCGTCGCGCTATCGAGCTGCTCCGCAGCGAACATCTCGATCATCCACTCGAGCGTGGCGGGCGTCCGCGCCGGCCCGGCAAAGAGCACCGCGCCCAGCCTCCTGCCGGAGAAAGCGATGGTGCGGAATGTTTCGGTGGCCGCATCCGCCAGCATCGAACGGCGCGGTGCCTCACCGACGAAGTTGACCAGAAGCCCATGCACCTCAGCAGCGGTCCGCGTCGAGGCGAACAGCAGCGCTTCGCCGCCCGGAATCGTCAGCCGCGTATGCTGCAACCAGGCTGGCAGGCTGACCGGCTGACGGGTCAACAGGAAGCCCTCGCAGGCCATCTTCAGCGGCATGACCCGGATCGGCGTCGCCTTCAGTTCGGGCTGGCCCGACACCTTGTCGGTCATCGGCTGCACCACGGCATCGACACGGGCAAGCCCGCTGGTGGCGTTGTTCCAGTGGAAGGGCGCGAACGCCGTGCCTTCCGGCACACCGGCATCCAGCTCGACACGCAAGGTCGCAACCCCATGGGCGCTGTCGACACGGGCAAAACTGCCTGCTGCCAGGCCCAGCTTCGTAGCGTCTGCCGGGTTCAGCGCGACGCCCGGTTCGCTGACATGCCGCGCCAGTGTGGCTGCCTTGCCTGTGCGCGTCATCGTATGCCAGTGGTCGCGCACGCGGCCTGTGTTCAGCAACAGCGGATAGGCGTCGCTGCGCTGCGCCGCGAGCATGGGCTCCGCCACTGGCAAAAGCCGTGCACGGGCGTCGGGAGTGTAGAAACCACCGGTCGCGAAGAAGCGCCCCTGCTGCTTGCCGCCCTTGCGCCACGGCCAGAAGAACGGCTCCAGCCGGTCGAAAGCCTCGTCGCTGATGTCTGCTAGGGCGCCGATGTCGAAATCCCGCGCGCCGTCATTGTCGAGCGCCGACAGGGCTGCATGCTCGCGGAAGATCGCCGCAGCGCCGGGATAGGAAAACCCGGCCCTGAAGCCCATGCGCTGGGCGACGAGCTGGATGTGCTCCCAGTCCGGCTTGGCCTCGCCCGGCGCTGGCAGGAAAGGCCGCTGGCGCGAGATGCGCCGCTCCGAGTTGGTGACAGTGCCATCCTTCTCGCCCCACGCCGTGGCCGGCAGCAGCACATGCGCGCCCGCCCTGGTGGTGTCAGTGTTGGCCAGCGCCTCGGACACCACGAAGAGATCGAGTTTCCTGAGCGCGTCGCGCATCGCATCGGCACGCGGCAGCGTCACGGCGGGGTTGGTGTGCATCACCCACAGCGCCTTGATCTCGCCGCGCTCGATCGCCTCGAACATCTGCACCGCCTTGAGCCCCTCGGCAGTGACGATGTTGGGCGCATCCCAGAAGCGCTGCACGCGGGCGATGTCCGCCGGCGTGTAATTCATGTGGGCCGCCAGCATGTTGGCCAGCCCGCCGACCTCGCGCCCGCCCATCGCATTGGGCTGGCCGGTGAGCGACAGCGGCCCGCATCCGGGCTTGCCGATGCGGCCCAGCGCAAGATGGCAATTGAGGATGGCGTTGACCTTGTCCGACCCCTGCGCCGACTGGTTGACGCCCTGCGAATAGCAGGTGACGACGCGTATGTTGGCAATGAACAAGGCCACGAAACGCGAGATGTCCGGGGGCGCAAGCCCTGTCTTTGCAGCGACGGTTTCCATGTCCGGCGCAATCTGGCGTGCTGAAGCCAACGCTGCCTCAAAGCCGTTGGTATGGCTGCCGAGATAGGCTCCATCCACCGCACCGCGCGCGTCGATCTCGCTGAGGAGCCATGAGAACAGCACGCTGTCCATGCCGCTGGCGACTGACAGCTGCAGATCCGCGCCCTCGCTGGTCGCGGTGCGGCGCGGATCGATGTTGATGATCTTCGCGCCGCGCAGCTTTTGCGCCGTCTGCATGCGCTGGAACAGCACCGGGTGGCACCACGCCGCGTTCGAGCCGACCAGCACGATGAGGTCCGCCTCATCGAGGTCGGAGTAGATGTTCGGCACCGTATCACTGCCGAAGGCGCGGCGATGCCCGGCCACCGACGATGCCATGCACAGACGCGAATTGGTGTCGACATGGCCGGTGCCGAGGAAGCCCTTGGCGAACTTGTTGGCGATGTAATAGTCCTCGGTCAGCAATTGCCCCGAGAGGTAGAACGCCACCGCGCCCGGCCCATGTTGCTCGATCACCCGCTGAAGGCCATCCGCCACGAAGCGTGTCGCCTGATTCCATGTGGCGCGTTGGCCATGGATCATCGGGTGCATCAGGCGGCCGTCGAGCGACAGTGTCTCGCCAAGCGCCGCGCCCTTGACGCAGAGCTTGCCGAAATTGGCGGGGTGGGCCTTGTCGCCCGTCACCGTCGCGCTGCCACGGCCAGTGGCGGTTGCGACCACCCCGCAACCCACGCCGCAATACGGACAGGTGGTGCTGACCGCGATGGGCGTCGCCGCGTTCATGTCAGTAGACGTCCGCCTGGTAGCGACCGGCCTTTTTCAGCCTGGCCACAAAGGCGACCGCATCATCTGTTGTGAGCTTGCCATGTTCTGCGGCGATGTCGACCATTGCGCGCTCGACATCCCTGGCCATGCGCTTGGCGTCGCCGCAGACATAGAAGTGCGCGCCCTGTTGCAGCCATGCCCACAGCTCCGGCCCATTCTGGCGCATGCGATCCTGCACATAGACCTTCTCCGCGCTATCACGCGACCACGCCAGCGTCAGCCGCTCAAGCTGCCCGGCCTGCTTCAGCGCGTTGAGCTCGTCCGCATAGAAGAAGTCGGTCGCCATGCGCTGATGGCCGAAGAACAGCCAGTTGCGGCCCGGCGCCTTCAACGCGGCGCGCTCCTGCAGGAAGGCGCGGAACGGTGCGATGCCGGTGCCGGGACCAACCATGATCACGGGCTTGGCAAGGTCCGCCGGCAGCGCGAAGCCATGCGCCTTCTGCACATAGACCGGCAGCCACGCGCCTTCCGCGATGCGGTCGCCAAGGAAGGTCGAGGCCAGGCCGAAACGCTGGCGCTGGCCAAGCTTGTAGCGCACCGTATCGACCGTCAGGGACAGTCGGCCTGGCCGGTGCCGCGGCGATGACGAGATCGAGTAAAGGCGGGGCTGAAGCTCGTCGAGCGCTTCGACGAAAGCCTCGGGACTCAGCTTCAGCCCGGCGAACTTGTGCAGCGTGCCGAGCACGTCGAGCAGCTCAACATCGCCATCGGGGTCCTCGCCGCGCGCCAGCGCCTGCGCTTTTGCGCGTACCGCCCCGCCCGTCACGAACGAAATCAGCTGGAACAGGTTGTCGGGGGATGGGCCGAGCGCACGCCGATGGATCAGGACGTGGCGCAGGGAGCTGCCGCCGATGTCATGATCAGGCCGCGCTCCGATCAGCGCGATCACGGCATCGGCAAGGCGGGGGTCGTTGCTGGCGAACACGCCGAACGAATCCCCGGCTTCATAGGTGATCCCGCTGGCCGACAGGTCGAACTCGACATGCCAGGTCTCCTTCTCCGAGCCTTCGCCATTGAGCCTGTGCCGGCTCAGGAATACGGCTTCGGTGGGGTTATCGCGGGCATAGCCCTTCGGGCCTTGCGGTGTCGCGGCCTCGGCAGGCGCGGCCGTTGCGGGCGCATTGGCGCTGCCCAGTTCCTCGACAAGCTGCTTGAGCATGCGCAGCGTGTCCTTGCCGCCAGGTGCGCACAGGTTGAGCTTGCTCTCCTTGCCCTCTGCGATGGCTGCGGAATAGGTCTCGCACAGATAGCCGCACTGCCCGCAATTCTGCTGCGCCATGGCGGCGAACAGCTTGCGCTTGAGAGGCTTTCCCTCGGCCAGCTTCATGCGATCGGCGATCTCCATCGCCGGATCATGCCATGGCGCGTCAACGTCCTCGGCAGCAGCGCCTTCGATCAGGCTGCTGGCCTCGCCGCTGGTCAGCGCCGTGACGGCCGCGGTGTCGAGATTGAGATAGCCGGCAAAAAATCCGCTCAGCCAGACGCGCTGCTCGGGCGAGAAAGGCGCGTTCTCAGGGAGAAGGTCGTAGCTCTTGACGGGTGGCAGCTGGATGCTCACGCGGCGGCCTCCGCGCTCTCCGTCAGCGCCACCAGCGCCGCGTCTTCAAGCCGATTGGCGAAGACATGGAAGCTTTCGGTGGGCGTGGCGCGGTTCTCCATCCAGGCGCGCAGCAGCTTCTCGACATGCACGGGGGCATCGTCGGCCTTGACACTCTTCCAGACCTGCCGGCCGATTTTCGCCATGTCGCCAAAGCCGCCGCCGACCACGATGTCGTAGCCTTCGACAGTGTCGCCGTCTTCGTTGATCGGCACCTTAGCGCCGATCAGGCCGATGTCGCCGATATAGTGCTGGGCGCAGGAATGGTGGCAGCCGGTCAGATGGACGTTCACCGGCATGTCGATCTGCAGCCGCGCATCGACATGCTTCGCGATTTTCAGCGCGTCTTCCTTGGTGTGGGAGGCGGCGAACTTGCAGCCGGTCGCGCCGGTGCAGGCCACCAACCCTGCCTGCAGCGAGGTGGCGCGGGTGGAAAGCCCAAGCGCCTCGACAGCGGTCACGGCAGCGGCAATGTCCGCGTCCGCGATGCCGGAAATCAGCAGGTTCTGCCACACGGTCAGGCGGATATCGCCATCCCCGTGGCTGCGGGCGATGTTGGCCAGCCCGCGCATCTGCGCGGTGCTGAGCTTGCCCACCGGCAGGGTCACGCCCAGCCAGTTGAGGCCTGCCTGCCTCTGCGGCCACGCCCCGATATGGGCGGTGCGGTCGAAGCCAGGGCGCGGCTCGATGTCGCCTTCCGCGATGCGCTGAAGCGGGCGGCCGAGCAGCTTTTCGGTCTCGGTGATAAACCTGTCGAAGCCCCAGGCGTCGAGCACATATTTCAGCCGTGCTTTTGCGCGGTTGGTGCGGTCGCCATGAGCGATGAAGACGCGCACCATTGCGTCGGCCACGGGCGTGCAATCTTCCGCCTTGCAAAAAACTCCTGTCGGGCGCGCAAGGTCGCGATGGCCGGAAATGCCGCCAATGACGATGCGCCACCAGATGCCAGCGGGGGCACCCTTGCCCTCGGAGACGCGCACGGCCTGGAAGCCGATATCGTTTGTTTCCTCCAGCGTCGGGATGATGCCGCCACCGTCGAACGCCACATTGAACTTGCGCGGCAGCCCATAGAGCGAGCGGTCGTTGAGGATATGGTGGTGCCACTCACGGGCGAGCGGGCGGGTGTCGGCTATCTCCTGCGGGTCGATCCCGGCCGTCGCGCCGCCTGTGACATTGCGGATGTTGTCGGCGCCCGAGCCGCGCGAACACAGGCCGAGATCCTGAACCGCTTCCAGCACGGCGATGGTCCTATCGGCAGGAATCTCGCGGATCTGCAAGTTGGCGCGCGTGGTCACATGGGCATAGCCGCCGGCATGTGCGTCTGCCACGTCCGCCATGCCGGTGAACTGATGGGCATTGAGGATGCCATTCGGAATGCGCAGCCGGCACATGTAGCTGTTCTGGGCCGGCGCCACATAGAACAGGCCGAAATAGCGCCAGCGGAAATTGTCCTCGGGCTTCGGAAACTCGGCCCGCGCCGCCTGGCCCTTCAGCCGCGCATGGGCATCGAACGGGTGCTCGGCGCGTTTCCATTTTTCCTGGTCGACGAGCTTGCCGCCGCGTGCGGTCGTTGCATCCTGCGCCTTTGCATGTGGCGCGTCAGGTCCGGTTGGTTCTGGCAGAGCCCGCGCCCCGCCGCCTGCGAGCTTGCCGGCCTGGATGCCGGATACAAAGCCCTCCAGATAGCGCTTCTGGTCGGACGAAAAGTCGCTGCTCATCTCAGGCTGCCTCGGCCAGGCTTGCATCTGCCGGCATGGCGGTCGCCGGTTCGTGCGCCGGGAGCAGCGCCTCGGCAAAAGCGCGGCCATGCAGAAGGTCATGGCGTGCCATGCTGATGTCTGTGCCGTTGCGGATCAGGTCGAGATACCACAGCCCGTCCTCGGCCTCGCCCACCAGCACGCAGCCGGTAAGGCGATGCCCGCGGAAGACCAGCTTGCGATAGATTCCGAGATCGCTGTCTTCGAGCAGGGCGGCCTCGCTGCCGTCGCTGCCGATGAAATCGCCGGCGGAGAACACCGGCAGGCCTGACACTTTCAGGTTGGTGGCGAGCACGATGCCTGCAAAGCTCGCGATTCCGCCGTGCAGGTGCTTCGCCAGCACCTCAGCTTGCGCATAGGCCGGCTCGACAAGACCATAGGCAACCCCGCGATGCTCGGCACATTCGCCGATGGCATGGAAACCCGGAATGCTGGCGCACATCTGATCGTCCACCAGGATGCCGCGTTCGGTTGCCAGACCCGCAACCTTGGCCAGTATAGCCTGCGGCTTGATGCCCACGGCGCAAATGACGAGATCAGCGCTGAACAGGCTGCCATCCTTGAAGACAAGACCGGCAGCGGCGGCATCTGGGTCGATGCCTGCGCCTGTGATTTCAACCGTCTGTTTTTGCAGCAGGACCTTGACCCCGAGACGCTCGAGGGCGCGCTTCAGCAGTTTTGCGGCCGGAGCGTCAAGCTGGCGTTCCATCAGCCTGTCCATGACGTGGACGAGCGTCACGTCGGCACCGAGCTTGGCGAGACCATAGGCTGCTTCAATGCCGAGCAGCCCGCCGCCGATGACGGCGATCCTGCGTCCGGCGCCGGCGGCCTGTTCCATGGCGGCAACGTCGCCAAGATCGCGGAATGTCATCACGCCGGGCCGGTTGATGCCGGGGATCGGCAGGCGGAAGGCTTCCGAGCCGGTGGCGAAAACGCATGTGTCGAATGCGACCGTGCGGCCTGATGCAAGCGTCGCGACTTTGGCCGCCGCATCCAGCGCCATCACGGCATCGCCCGTGATCAGTTCGATGCCATGCGCGGCATACCACTCACGCCCGCGCAATTCGATATCCTCGCGCATCACATCGCCAGCGAGCAGCGCTGACAGCAGAACACGGTTGTAGCCCGCTTCAGGCTCCGCCCCGACGACCGAGATGGCAAAGCGGCCGGCATCGGCCCGCATCAGGGCTTCGAGGAGCCTGACGCTGGCCATGCCGTTGCCGATGATCAGGAGCCGCTCGCGCATGGTCCTGTCAGGCCGCGATGGAGGGCGCCTTGTGGCGCGCATAGAGAAACTCGATCACCGCCGCGCGCGAATGCACATAGGTGCCGTCCTCTACCAGATCGAGACGGCGACGCGGCCGCTCCAGCGGCACCGTCAGCACCTCGCCAATGGTGGCGGCCGGTCCGTTGGTCATCATCACGATCCGGTCCGACAAGAGCACGGCCTCGTCGACATCATGCGTGATCATGATCATCGTGTTCTTGAGCCGGCTGTGGATGTCCATGACGGAGTCCTGCAGATGGGCGCGGGTGAGCGCGTCAAGCGCGCCGAAGGGCTCGTCCAGCAACAGGATCTTGGGCTCCATTGACAGCGCGCGGGCAATGCCGACGCGCTGCTTCATGCCGCCGGAGATTTCCGAGGGCCGCTTGTCGAGCGCGTGCGTCATGTGGACCAGCGCCAGGTTGTGCCTGATCCATTCGTCGCGTTCGGCTTTGGATTTGCGCGAGCCGAAGACCTTGTTCACGGCGAGGGCCACATTCTCGTAGACGGTCAGCCATGGCAGCAGCGAGTGGTTCTGGAAGACCACGGCGCGGTCGGGGCCTGGGCTGTTGACCTCCTGGTTTTCGAGCAGCACCGCGCCTTTGCTCACGGGGGTCAGGCCCGAAATGATGTTCAGCAGCGTGGACTTGCCGCAGCCCGAGTGCCCGATGATGGCGACATATTCGCCATCGGCTATCGACAGGTTGATGTCGGACAGAACTTCGGTGGAGCTGTTGCCGCGGACAAAGCTCTTGTGGATGTGATCGAGCTTGAGATAGGGCGCTTTTGTCGTCGTGCTCATCGGATCGATCCTGTCAGGAGGCTGCGGTGCCGCGGGTGACGATGTTGCCGAGCGCGCCCACCAGCTTGTCGAGCACGAAGCCGACAAGCCCGATGTAGAGCAGCGCCACGACGATGTCGGGCAGGCGGGACGAGTTCCACGCATCCCAGATGAAGAAGCCGATGCCGACGCCGCCGGTCAGCATCTCGGCGGCCACGATGGCGAGCCATGACAGGCCGATGCCGATGCGCAGGCCGGTGAAGATGTACGGCGCGGCTGAGGGCAGCATCACCTTGAAGAAGAACTCGATCGAATTGAGCCTCAGCACAGCCGCGACGTTGCGGTAGTCCATCGGGATGTTGCGGATGCCGACCGCTGTGTTGATCACGATCGGCCAGATCGCCGTGATGAAGATCACGAAGATGGCGGAGGGATTGGCATCGCGGAAGGCGGCAAGGCTGATGGGCAGCCAGGCCAGCGGCGGCACCGTGCGCAGAACCTGGAAGACCGGGTCAAGCCCGCGCATCGCCCAGACAGACTGGCCGATCAGCGAGCCGACCGCGATACCCACGATGGCCGCGAGCCCAAACCCGATCGCAACGCGCTGCAGCGAGGTCAGTACCCGCCAGCCAAGCCCGATATCCTGCGAGCCGGCCCAGTAGAACGGCTGCAGGATCAGGTCATTGGCTTCGGCCCACACCTTCGTCGGCGGCGGAAGTGTTGCGCCGGGGCCTGAAAACGCGATCTGCCAGATCAAGAGCAGCAGGGCGGTTGTGATCAGTGGCGGCAGGGCGCTGACCAGCATCCAGTTGCCGAACCGGCGGGCGTTCTTGATGGCCATGCTGTCGCCCGCAGGCTGGAGTGCAATGACCTCAGCCTTGGCAGTCGTCCCCCTTGGGGCGGCAGGTGTGAGCAGCGTAGCAGGTGCGACAGTGGCTTGATCCATTTTCAGCTTCGTCCGAGCCATGTTCAGCGTCCCTCTCGGTGTTTGCGCCGTTCAGCGGTAGCAGTCAGACTGCCGCGCGCTTGATCTTGACAGTCTTGAGGTAGCCCATCGGGTCGGCCGGATCGAACTTGACGCCGTCGAAGAAGGTTTCGATGCCGCGTGAATCGCCCGTTGGCGCGCCTGCAACACCAAGGGTCTTGGCTGCCGCGCTCCACAGATCAGAACGGTTGGTGCGGTCGACGAGCGCCTTGATGTCGGTATTCACCGGGAACTTGTTCCAGCGGATGTTCTCTGTGATGAACCAGGTGTCGAGGCTCTTCCACGGATAGGAGGATGAGCCATTCTCTCCCCAGAACTTCATCGCGAGCTTCGGGTCGTTCACCTTTCGGCCGAGCCCATAGTTGATCTCGCCCCTGATGCGGCCGATGATGTCAGCGACCGGCACGTTGAACCACTGGCGGCGGCTGACGATCTCGGCCATTTCCTGCTTGTTCTCGGCCTTCTCGCACCACATCTGCGCTTCCATCACTGCCATCAGGATGGCCTGTGTGGCGACGGGGTTCCTGTCGACGAAGTCGGTGCGCATGCCGAGCACCTTTTCCGGATGCCTGTTCCACAGCTCGCCGGTGGTGCAGGCCGTGTAGCCGATGTCCTGGTTGACCAGCTGCTCGTTCCAGGGTTCGCCGACGCAGAAGACGTCCATGTTGCCAACCTTCATGTTGGCGACCATCTGCGGCGGCGGCACCACGATGACCTTGATGTCGCTGTCGGGGTCGATGCCGCCTGCAGCAAACCAGTAACGGATCCACAGGTCGTGCGTGCCGCCCGGGAAGGTCATGGCGGCGGTCAGTTCCTTGCCGGCCGCCTTCTTGCGTTCGAAGGCGGCCTTCAGCGGCGCGGCATTGAGCCCGACGGCAAGATCCTTGTACTCATTCGAAACCGAGATCGCCTGGCAATCCTCGTTGAGGTTGAGCAGGTTGTACATCGGCACCGGGACGTTGTTGGCCGTCACAGTCCCGGCCGTGTACATGTGGATCTTGGGACGCAGCATATGCGCTCCGTCGATACCGTTGCGGGCGAGGCCAAGCGCGATGTTGTCGCGTGTTGCGCCCCAAGAGGCTTGCCGCGAGATGTCCATGTCGGGCAGGCCATGCTTGGTGAAGAATCCCTTCTCCTTGGCGATGACAAGGGGCGCGGCGTCAGTGAGCGCGATGTAGCCGAGTTTGGTGCCCCTCACCTCCGGGCCTGCACCTTGGGCGCATGCGCCTGCGGGCAACGAGAGTCGCGCCGCCGCCAGCAGTCCAGCCGCCGTGGTCGCCCCTTTCAGGAGGCTGCGCCGGTCGGGACGGAATGGTGTGGCCTTGCTCTTGTCATTTGTCATGGTCGCAATCCTGTTCGACGTCCTGAAGCACCCGCGCGGGCGGGCCGAAACGAAAAAGGCCGCGCGCGGCCGTACGGACGAAAACCATCCGAAGCCGCGGCAGCCTTGCCGGATGCGTCCGCCATTGGACGCCAAAGATACTGGGTCGCTCCAGCATTGGAGCCCTGCCACGTATAAGCAAGCTCCATGCCAGATCGAAAGGGTACTTCGCGGGAGATCGCTGCGCCCGAGGCAGGACGTGGCGCTGCAAAATGGGGCAGCCCTCCCATCTCTGCCTTCAAATCAGGCAATCGCTGCCCTGCGCACACGGCCCGCCCTGCCTGTTTGCACACAGCATGCGCGGGGCGATCACTCCCTAGCGACCCGACGGGGGCCCGTGCAGGGCAAGTTCGTAAAGATCGGGCCGCGCCAGTGTGGAGGCTTCGTGCCATCGGCTGGCACCGCCACTGATGTGGCCGGCGCGGTCCATCAGATCGAAGACAAAGCGCACGCGCGCGAGAGTGGGTTTGGTGGCGTCCGGATCGAGCCTGATCCAGGGACGGCGAGTCTCGCCGAACGCGGTGGCGACATGACCCGAAAGGATTTCCTCAATCATCCGGACCGGCGCGCCGATATAGTCAGGCCGGGCGAGATGGCGGGCGAGCAGGGCGCGGTTCTGCTCATCGCTGGTCCAGACGGCCGCGCGTGCGATCATCCTGACCAGTCCTGTCGCCCACGGCGCCTGCGCCTGCTCATCGCGGATGACCAGAAGCTTTTCGGGACATTCTTCGATGATCTCGGCGCAAGGATGCAGAACGAGGCCTGCCCCTGCCGCTTCGGCCATGCGGTTCCATGGCGCTCCTGCGCAGAACATGTCGACCAGGCCCGCGCCGAGGCTCTCGACCATCAGCGGCGGCGGGATCACCACGAAGCGGACAGCTGTCTCCGGGTCGATCCCGCCCAGCCGAAGCCAGGTCTGGATCTGGTAGAGATGGCTCGAGAACCCGAAAACCACTCCGATTGTCAGCGGCGGCCCGCCGCTCGCGGCGCGGCGGGCGATGAGCCGGCTCAGAACCTGCGCCGTCAACGCCGGGGTCGCGACCGTCCCGCTCCCGAGTTCGCCGCGCAACTGAGCGGCAAGTCCGTGCGAGATGGTGATGGCGTTCCCGTCGAGATTGAGAGCGACGGGGGCGATCAGCGGCACGGTGAGGTGCCCGATCCCCAGCACCGACGCAATCGCGGCGGGTGCCAGCATGTGGGCCGCATCGAAAAGCCCGACATTGAGCTTGTCGCGGACCGCCGCCCACGAGTTCTCGCGCACGAGGGTCAGGTCGATGCCCTCCTGCTCGGCAAAGCCCTCCTCGCGCGCGACGACCAGCAAGGCCGCATCGAGCAGGGGCACAAAACCGATGGTAACGGGCATGGACTGGCCACGCGGGGCCGAAGCGCTCTGCCTGTCGTCGCCCACGCCTTTGGTCATTTCAGCAATCCTGCAGTCATCACCAGCGCCTGGGCCACATCCAGGATGCGGCGGTTCTCGTTCATGGCGGTGCGCCGCAGCAGGGCGTAGGCTTCAGGTTCCGTGATCGCTCGGCGCTGCATCAGGATCGCCTTGGCCTTGTCGATGACTTTTCGTTCCTCAAGCTCGGAGCGGGCTTGCGCCAGTTCACTCTTGAGGCGGCTGAAGGCCTTGAAGCGGCTGATGCTCATGTCGAGAATGGACTTGATCCGCTCCTTCTTCAGTCCGTCGACGATATAGGCCGAGACACCGGCCTCCACCGCCGCCTCGATCATGCTGGAGTCCGACTGGTCGACGAACATGGCGACCGGTCGCGGCACATGGCGGCTGATCTGGAACATCTGTTCGAGGGAATCGCGGCTCGGATTGGCCAGATCAATGATGATCATGTCCGGATCAAGCACTGCCAGTTCCTGCAGCAGGCTGGCCGAAGCGGTCAGGCGCGCGATGTTGCCATGCCCGGCTTCGCGCAGGCCCTGTTCAAGAATCGCGGCCCTGACCGGATCGTCGTCGACCAACGCAATCCGCAGGGCATCCGAAGGCGGGGGTCCAGGGTAGGCAACTGTCACGGCGCATTCGAAGCAAGAGCCGGACCAAACAGCCTGCCGCCCGGCGCTGCCGCATGGTGCGCCGGGCAGCCGCCCGTCTCAGCTCTCCTTGAAGCCGTAGTCGGGGATGCCCTGTTCGTTGCCGTAGTACTTGTAAGGCAGGAACTTGCCGGACATGGTGATCTTGACGCGGTCGCCCTTCGGATTGGGCAGGCGCTCGAAGTCGAAGTCGAAATCGATGGCCGACATGATGCCGTCGCCGAATTCTTCCTCGATCAGCGCCTTCCAGGCCGGGCCGTTGACCATCACCATCTCGTAAAAGCGGTAGATCAGCGGGTCCGTCGGCGGCATCGGCGTGCCCGTGCCGCGATAGGGCACCTCGTTGAGCATGGCTTCCTCCGCCTTGGACAGGCCGAACAGCGCGGCAGCCTTCGTGGCAAGCGGCTTGACCAGCTTGTACTGGCCGAGCAGAGCCCCCACCACCAGCACCGGCGACATGCCGCCGATCTCGTCGGTGATCTGTTTCCAGGTCCAGCCCTTCTCGCGCTTGATGTCGAGCAGCTTTTCGGTGAGGTCTTCGCGTTTCATGGGATCGTCTCCTCGTGGTTTCCGTTGTGCGGGATGATCAGGCGCTCTGGGCCATGGCCGGCCCTGATCCATTCAGCGTGGTGATCGGCTTCTCCAGCCCGGCCGGCAGGATCACGGGCGGGCGGCGCGCGTCATGAGGCCTGCCCTCCGCCGCCTTGGCCGCGATCTCGGCCGCGAAGGTCTTGGACCGCGTCACCAGGAAATCGATCAGGTGGTTGCGAAGCGCATAGTAGAGCGGATGCTTGTGGAAGCTGTCGCGGGCGCGCTCCTTCGGCAGCGGATTGACCACGATCTCGGCGATCTGCGCGCCCGGCCCGTTGGTCATCAGCACGATCTTGTCGGCGAGGTAGATCGCCTCGTCAATGTCGTGGGTGATCATGAACACGGTCTGCCCGGTCTCGACGCAGATGCGCCTTGCCTCGGCCTGCAACGTGCCGCGCGTCAGCGCGTCGAGCGCCGAGAAGGGCTCGTCCATCAGCAGGATCTTGGGCTCGATCGAGAGCGCCCGGGCGATGCCGACGCGCTGCTTCATGCCGCCGGAGAGCTGTGCCGGCTTCTTGGCCTCCGAGCCCTTCAGCCCGACGACGTCGATGTACTTGCGGGCATGGTCCTCGACCTGCTGTTTTGTCCAGCCGCGCCATTTCGACGACACCGCATAGGCGACGTTGCCGAGCACGCTGCGCCAGGGCAGCAAGGCATGGCCCTGGAAGATCACGGCGCGGTCGAGGCTGGGGCCGCTGATTTCCTTGCCGTCGACGATGACGACGCCGGCGCTGGGATCGTCGAGCCCGGCAAGGATGTTGAGCACCGTGGTCTTGCCGCAGCCGGAATGGCCGATGACGCAGACGAATTCGCCCTTGTCCATGGCAAACCACAGGTCACGGAACACGGTTGTGGCAGCCCCGGAGCCGGATGGCGCCGGAAACGAGCGCGCCAGCCCTTCGATCGAAATGTAGCCCTTGCTCACAGCCTCACTCCGGATAGGTGACGGCCCGGGCCGCGCGCGCCAGCATCAGGTCCAGCACCATGCCGACAACGCCGATGAACAGGATGGCGACGATCACGTTGGTGATCGACAGGTTGTTCCACTCGTTCCAGACGAAGTAGCCGATGCCCGTGCCGCCAACCAGCATCTCGGCGGCGACGATGACCAGCCAGGCGATGCCGATGGAGATGCGCATGCCGGTGAGGATGGTCGGCGCCGCCGCCGGCAGGATCACCGTGAAGGCGCGCCGCACGGGGCCGACCTCCAGCGTCCGCGCCACGTTCAGCCACTCCTTGCGCACGGAGGCCACGCCGAAGGCGGTGTTGATCAGCATCGGCCAGAGCGAGCAGATGAAGATCACGAAGATAGCCGAGGTGGACGAGTCCTTGATCGTGTAGAGCGCCAGCGGCATCCAGGCGAGCGGCGATACCGGCTTCATGATCTGGATGAACGGATCGAGCGCGCGGTACAGCAACGGCGACATGCCGATCAGGAAGCCGAGCGGAATCGCGACCGCGACGGCGATCAGATAACCGAGCGCGACGCGCGCGACGGAATAGGCCAGCTGGATGCCGATGCCCTTGTCGTTGGTGCCGCGGTCATAGAACGGATCGCGCAGATGGCCCCAGATCTTGGCCCCGACCTCCAGCGGTGTCGGCATGGCGGACTTGCCCTGCGTGGCGCCGAGGCCGAGCAGCTTGGCGTATTCCGGGTCCATGCCGGGCGGCAGGGCCGTGCTGCCGCCGGATGTGGCGAGTTGCCATGCGCCGACGAACAGCACGAAAAGGACGACCGACAACGTGGCCGCGCGCCAGGACAGGGACTTCAGCACCGATCAGGTCCGCTTGATGGCGAAGGAAGCGATGTACTCTTCCGGCTTCGTCTGGTCGAAGGCCTTGCCCATCACCACGATCGACTTGGTGCCGGTCGGCGGCGTCAGGCCCAGTTCGCGCATCGCCTTGCCGGCATCGGCCTCCAGGTAGACCTGCCTGGCGATGGCGGCATAGTTGATCTCGCCCTTGATCTGGCCCCACCGCTTCATCTGGGTGAGAATCCAGATGGCGAAGCCCTCCCACGGGAAGGGATCGAACTGGATGCGGTTGGGGTCGCGCTGCACCGAACCGAGGCCGTCGGCATAGATCCCGGTCAGGATCTGCTCCAGCACCAGCTGCGGCTGGTTGAGATAATTGGTCGGCGCGATGGCTTCGGCAATCTGCTTCCGGTTCTCGGCCTTCTGCGCATGGTTGGTGGCGTCGATGATCGACTTCAGCAGCGCGGCATAGGCGTTCGGCATGGTGGTGACGAACTCACGGCTGGCGGCGAAGGCGCAGCACGGATGGCCATCCCAGAGCTGCTTCGACAGGATGTGGATGAAGCCGACGCCGTCGAAGACCGCGCGCTGGTTGAACGGATCAGGCCCGAGGAAGCCGTCGATGTTGCCGGCGCGCAGGTTCGCCACCATCTCCGGCGGCGGCACGGAACGGATCTGGATGTCGGTGTCGGGATCGAGTCCGGCCTCGGCCACATAGTAGCGCAGCAGGTAGTTGTGGATCGAGAAGTCGAACGGCACGGCGAACCTGAAGCCCTTCCACTGCT
This sequence comes from Hyphomicrobiales bacterium, assembly GCA_027483505.1. GTDB lineage: Bacteria > Pseudomonadota > Alphaproteobacteria > Rhizobiales > Beijerinckiaceae > Allobosea. Next base: position 7,433 of record JAIXUP010000047.1, on the reverse strand, counting down.
TCGGATCGCGCTTGTCTTTGTGGACATTGGCCAGCGTGATTGCCTGGCCGTTGATGTTCTCCACCGCCGGCATGGTGTACGGAATCGGGTTCGAGCCGACGCCCATGGTGATGGCCAGCGGCATCGGCGCCAGCATGTGGGCGGCGTCGTATTCCTTGTTCAGCGTCTTGTCGCGGATCACGGCCCAGCCGGCGGTCTTGACGACCTCCACGTTGAGGCCGTGCTTGCTGTAGAAGCCGAGCGGATGCGCCATGATGATCGGCGTGGCGCAGGTGATCGGGATGAAGCCGACCTTGAGGTCCTTCTTCTCGACCGCCGCCCCTTGCGCGAACGCGTCCACCGCCGTGCCAATGGGCAGCACGGTCGCCAGCGCCGCCGCCGCCGTCGAAGCTCCGACGGCTTTCAGGAACTGGCGCCGCGCCGCATCCTCGGGGAAGATCGCGCGCATCAGGGCGCTTTCGATCACGCGCCGGTAGCGGCTCTCGTCACTGGCCAGGGGCGGCTCGACGGCTTCCGCGATCATGCTGCGCTGATGGTCCTCAGCGGAGGCATGCCGCCCGCAGACGCAGCCTTTCAAAAAACGCGTCGCTGCGCTGAACGGATTCCTGAACGTCGACATGGGGCGCCCTTTGCGAATTGATCTCGCATTTTGGGAGCAAGCTTCGTGCCATTCTGGGGCGGCGCGGACTGGGGGATGACGCCGCAGGGCGACCGCTCCGGCCAGCCTCAACTTGGCACAACGCACTCTGCACCGGGTAACGGTCGATTAAGGTTAACCGGAGATAACTGTGAGCAGAATTGTAGTGTCGCGGTGTTCAATTTGTCCTTGTCCATCCCTTCCGTTGCGTTCGACGGGTGCGCCGGGAAAGTCCGGGCCGCCATGTTGTGCTGCGCCGTGTTGGCGGCAGGACTCCTGGTCTCCGGATGCAAGGTCGAGAGGAACGCGCTGATCAGTGCCCTGACGGCTGTGGGCGCCAACTGCGCGCCGGTTCCAGGTCAGGATGAAGGGCCTCGCGCCTGCGGCGGCCAGATGGTTGTCGGCAGTGTCGCAAGCTTGCCGCCCCCGACGTCCGGATCCAGCGCGGCGCTGTCGACTGCGTCATTGCCAGGCCAGGGCGCACGAACAGCCCTGGTTGTGCCGCCGCATCTGCGGCCCCCCGAAGCCTCAGGCAGCGTCAACCCGTCGGCATCTGCCGGCAGGGGCAAGGATGAGCCGAAGCGGACACGGACGGCGATGCGCCTGTCGGATGCTGTCGCGTCGGCCGTGCTGACCTTTCCCGAGATCAAGATCAACGAGGCCCGGGTCCGCGAGGCGGGAGCGGGCGTCGGCGTCGCGGAAGCGGCGCTGTATCCCACGCTCGATCTCAGGCTCGCGAATGGCGGCAATTTCTCGGGCACCTACGAGGGGCGCACCATCCCTTACGACCGTGCGACAAATGCCGTCGATGCGCGCCTCGACAGCGGCCTGATCCTGCGGCAGCTTGTCTACGACTTCGGCTCGACCAGCGCCGACATTGACCGCGCCCGGTTCGTCCGGGACGCCGAGAAGATGCGGCTGCAGGAGAAGGTCGAGGACGTCGCGCACCGGACCTCGCAGACCTATCTCAAGGTGATCGAGCACCGGGCGCTTCTCGCGCTCGTCGATGAGACCATCGCCACGCACGAGGAATTGTTGCGGGTCGTGCAGGCCCATCAGAGCGAAGGCCATGGCACGGCCGCCGATGTGCAGCGCGTCAACGCCCGGCTGGTGGACGTGCGCGCCATCCGGTCTGACGTGTCATTGCAGCTCGTCGCCGCCGAGGATCAGCTGTCACGCCTGACCCAGCATCTGCCCGGAAAGCTCCAACCGGTGCCGGACCTGGCCCGCGAGATTCCGAACTCGTCCACGGCCGCCATCACGCGCGTGCTGCAGCGCAATCCGCGGCTTGGCGCGCTGCAGGCCACGCGGCAATCGACGCAGAAGGAGCTTGAATCCTTTTCCGCCTCGATCCTGCCGCGCATCAACCTGGAGGTCGACAGCGAGGTCAAGAACTTCCGCAACGGGCCGCAGGGGCGCACCCAGGCGGAAGGTCGCGCCATGATGGCCATGCGCTACCGCCTGATGGATGGCGGTATCAGCGCCGCCACCAAGGACCAGATCGCGGCCCGTATCGCGGGGGCCGACTTCAGCCTGCTGAACGAACGCGAACAGATCGAGGCGGACATCCGCCAGGCCTACAGGTCAATCGACTCCGCAGCCCGCAAGATGCGTCTCGTTACCGAAGGCGTCGAATCCGCCAAGCGGGTCAGACAGCTCTATCTCGAACAGTTCAAGGGCGGAAAGCGCACGGTCTTCGAGCTGCTCGACGGGCAGATGTCCTACTACACGATCCGCCGCAGCCAGATCGAGAACCAGTTCGAGGGGCGCCGCGCCATATTCGACATACTCAAAGCTACCGGCGACCTCACGGCGGCCCTCTCGCGGCGGAGTTGAGGCAATCGGCCGTCATTAGCCGCACCTTAAGCATGAACCATTAGGGTTTGCGGCAAGCGTCGCTGCGGGCTGCATCTTGCAGGCCGCGCCGCCCGCTTGGACAGGCCTCATGCAAGACCCCGCCCCTTCGCAAAACAGCACGACGAATGACCGGACGGCCGCATCTTCGCCCGGGCAGGTTCTGGCGGCGGTGACGCTTGCGGCGCAGGATGTGCTGAGTATCGATCGTCCGGCTGCTGGCCAGATCAGGATCGTCGACATCGGGGCGGCGCGCCATCTCAAGTTCGGGTTCGAACTGGCGGATGTGAAGATCACAATTCTGGATGTCGACGCGGTTCTGCTGTTCGCCGACGGAGCCAGGCTGGTCATCCCCACCTTCGCGATGCAGTTGCTGATGGCTGATGCGCCGACCCTGCAGTTCGCGGCGAGTCCGGTCGATTCGCAATCCCTGCTCGCGCTCGCCGGCGATGTCCGGTTGATCGACCAGTTGCCCCAGTTCGCGCTGTCGGAGACTGCCCGAACCGAGACCAAACCAGACCCGCCGCCGCAGCCCCAGCAGGTCGTCCAGGTCACCGCGACACAGCAATATGCGCATACGTCGGCGCCGAAGGAACGCATCCAGGCGACTGACGGCGTCACCGGCGGGCTTTCGCTCCTCGAGAACAGCAACCGTTTCGCCAAGCAGGCGAAGCCGGAAGAAAGCCAGAGCGGCGGCGGCGCTGGCGAAGGCGCGCTGACCGAGAACAGCCAGCGCAATTCGCAGACACAGCCGACACCGCCCAACACCCCGCCCAAGCTGACATCGGCGGCGGTGGTCCAGCACGACGAGAATACGGGGCTTGTGACAAGCCTGACGGCCAGCGATCCCGACCCTGGCGCCAAGCTCACCTATGCGGTCGTCGGCGGCGCGGATGCGGCACGTTTCTCGGTCAACAGCGAGTCGGGGCGGCTGTACTTTGTCGGCAATCCAGATTTTGAAGCGAGCGACTCGCGCGCCGGCACGTCGAGCTTCGAGGTGATCGTCGAAGCCAGCGACGGCAAGGCTGCAGACCGGCAGACCATGTCGATCAGTCTGAACAACATCAACGAAGCGCCCGATGATGTCACCTTGACCTCCGCCTTCGTCAGCGAGAACAGTGCAGCCGGAAGCATTGTCGGGCGTCTGTCGGCCCATGATCCTGATACGGGTGCCCGCTTGACCTTCGCCTTCGCCCCGGGCGGCGACGCCAGCGGCCGGTTCGCCGTCGACGCCAACACCGGGGAGCTGTCGGTCCTGCGCGGAGACCTGATCGACTTCGAGGCCAGCCAGAGCCAGCTGATCGTCGTCAGGGTCAGCGATCAGAACGGCCTTTTCCTCGACAGGCCGCTGGTCATCACGGTGACCGACGCGAACGACGCACCTGTCATCACCTCAAACGGTGGCGGCGCGTCTGCGGCCGTGACGGTTTCGGAAAACACCAGTGCGGTGACCATTGTAACGGCCAGCGACGCCGACGCCGGCAGCACGGTCACCTTCAGCATCTCCGGGGGTCCGGACGCCACTCGTCTGAGCATCGATGCCGCGACGGGCACGCTCACTTTCGTGGCCGGCATCGACTTCGAGACGCCAAGCGACGCCAACCTCGACAATATCTACAACATCGTCGTCCGCGCGTCCGACGGACGCGGAGGCATTGACGAGCAGACCCTGGCGATTGCCGTGGTCAACGCCAATGATCCGCCGGACGATCTGACCCTGACCAACGCCGTCGTGACCGAGAACGCCGCCAATGGCACGTTGATCGGGACGTTCGAGGCGAATGATCCCGACACCAACGCCATCGTTCGCTACAGCTTTGTCTCCGGCAACGATGCCGGCGGCCGCTTCGCGCTGGATGCCGTGACTGGCGAGTTGACAGTGGCGGATGGCGCCAGGCTGGACTTCGAAGACAGCCCCAGCCACACGATCATCGTGCGCGCGACAGATCAGGGCGGCCTGTTCATCGACCGCGCCTTCGTGATCGCCTTGACCGATGTCAACGAAGCGCCGGCCATTGTCTCGGATGGCGGCGGTTCAACAGCCGCCCTGACGGTCTCCGAAGGCACCCAGATCGCCACCGGAGTGGTCGCGGATGATCCTGAAGGCGCCGCGCTGGTCTACAGCATCGCCGGTGGTGCGGATGGCGCGCGCTTCACCATCAACGCTGCGACAGGCGTCCTGAGCTTCGTCACCACTCCTGATTTCGAGTCCCCGCAGGATGCCGACGGCAACAACCAGTACGAGGTGGTGGTCGAGGTCACCGACGGTGTGTTTGTCGACAGCCAGGCGATTTCCGTCACTGTCTCGGACGCAGGCGAGCCGCCGGTCATCACCTCCAATGGCGGGGGCGCGACTGCGGTCCTGTCGCTGTCAGAAGGCGTCCAGTCGGTGACGACTGTCACAGCGACCGACCCCGATGCCGCAACGACGTTGAGCTATGCCATTCTTGGCGGCGCGGACGCGTCGAGGTTCACGATCAACGCCGCCACCGGTGTGCTGACCTTCGTGGCCGCGCCGGACTTCGAAGCCCCGTCCGACGTCGGCGGCAACAATGTCTATGATGTTGTCGTGCAAGTCTCTGACGGAACCGGCGGCGTCGATACGCAGGCCATCGCCATCTCCGTAACCAACGTCAACGAGACGCCCACAATCACCTCGAACGGCGGCGGCGCGACTGCAGCCGTTTCGGCGCAGGAGAACGGCACGGCCGTCACCACGGTGACGGCGCTCGATCCGGATGCGGGGACGACCTTCATCTACACGATTGTGGGCGGCGCCGACCAGGCGCGCTTCACCATCAACCCCGCCAATGGCGTTTTGACCTTCGTGGCCGCGCCGGACTTTGAAGCCCCGTCCGATGTCGGCGGCAACAACATCTACGATGTGATCGTGCAGGTCTCGGACGGCCTTGGCGGCGTCGATACCCAGGCCATCGCCGTATCGGTGACCAACCAGAACGAGCCGCCGGTGATCACCTCGAACGGCGGCGGAGCGACAGCTGCGCTATCGCTCGCGGAGAACGGCACGGCCGTCACCACCGTGACCGCGACCGACATTGATGCCGGATCGACGCTGAGCTACGCGATTACCGGCGGTGCGGACGCATCGAAGTTCACGATCAACGCCGCGACCGGCATGCTGACCTTCGTGGCTGCGCCGGATTTCGAAGCCCCGACTGATGTTGGGGCCAACAACATCTACGATGTTATCGTACAGGTCTCGGACGGCCTTGGCGGCGTCGACGCGCAGGCCATCGCCGTATCTGTGAACAACATCAACGAAGCACCCGTGATCACCTCCGATGGCGGCGCGGCCATCGCGGCCTTGTCGTTTCAGGAAACCGGCACAGTTGTCACGACCGTCACCGCGCTGGATCCAGATGCCTCCACCACCTTGACCTATACGCTTGTCGGCGGGGCTGACCAGTCGCGCTTCACCATCAACCCAACCACCGGCGTGCTGACCTTCATCGCCGCGCCGGACTTCGAAGCGCCGTCCGATATCGGCGGCAACAACATCTACGACGTGGTCGTGCAGGTCTCGGACGGCCTTGGCGGCGTCGACACCCAAGCGATCGCCATCTCGGTGACCAACCAGAACGAGCCGCCGGTGATCACCTCGAACGGCGGCGGAGCGACAGCTGCGCTATCGCTCGCGGAGAACGGCACGGCCGTCACCACCGTGACCGCGACCGACATCGATGCCGGATCGACGCGGACGTTCTCGATTGCAGGCGGCGCCGATGCCGCCCGCTTCAGCATCAATGCAGCAACCGGTGTGTTGGTTTTTGCTGCGGCCCCTAATTTCGAAGCGCCGACCGATGTCGGGGCCAACAATGTCTACGATGTCATCGTACAGGTCTCGGATGGTCTTGGCGGGATCGACACGCAGGCCATCGCCGTGTCGGTCACCAATGTCAACGAAGCGCCGATCATTACCTCGAACGGCGGCGGTGCGACGGCGACCATCTCACGCCCGGAGAACTCGACCACTGTCACCACCGTTACGGCCACAGACGTCGATGCCGGCTCCACCAGAACCTACAGCATCACCGGCGGCGCCGATGCCGCACGGTTCCTGATCAATGCCAGCACCGGCGTCCTGACCTTCGCCGCCAACCCGAACTTCGAGGCTCCTGCCGATGTTGGCGCCGACAACGGCTATGTCGTGATCGTGCAGGTTTCCGACGGGTTGGGCGGCATCGATTCGCAGACGATCACGGTCAACGTGACGGATGTGAATGAAGCGCCGACGGCAGTGGCCTTCACCAATGTCCAGACGATCACAGAGAATACGGCCGTCGGCACCGGCCTGAAGGTCGCCGACATTGTGGTCACCGACGACGCCCTTGGAACCGAGACACTGTCGCTCAGCGGCGCGGATGCCGCCTTGTTCGAAATTCGCGGCTTGGCGATCTTCTTCATCGGGCCAAGCCCCAACTTCGAGGCCAAGGCCAGCTATGCGGTGACCCTGGTTGTGGATGACACGACCGTCGGCGCCACGCCCGATCTGACCGCCAACCTGACGGTGACCGTCAATGACATCAACGAAGCGCCGAGCACGGTAACGCTGGGCGGAACACAGTCTGTCGCCGAGAATGCGGTCGGCGCCGTGATCGGCACGCTCGCAGTGACCGACCCGGATGCGGGGAACACCTTCACCTACGGCGTCTCGGACGCGCGCTTCGAGATTGTAGGCGGCGATCTCAGGCTGAAGGCAGGACAGTCGCTGAACCGTGAGACGGAGGCTTCGGTCACAATCGACGTGACGGCGACCGATCAGGGCGGACTGTCACGAATGCAGTCCTTCACGATCACGGTAACCGATGTCGACGAGTTCGACGTCACGGCTCCGGTGGACGTGAACGCCGCCGCGAACGCCGTGACCGAGAACGCGGCCATCGGCACGCTGGTCGGGATCACGGGGTCGGCGGGCGATGCG
>JAIXUP010000034.1 GCA_027483505.1 Hyphomicrobiales bacterium | reverse complement strand
TCGGTGATCGCCAGCATCGTGCTGACGCTCGGCAAGGCGCTGGCGGCCTACCTCTCCGGCTCGCTCGCGCTGCTCTCCGAGGCCGCGCACGGGCTGATCGACATCGCCGCGACCCTGACCACATGGTTCGCCATCCGCGCGGCGGACAAGCCGGCTGATGACGAGCATCATTATGGCCATGGCAAGATCGAGTCGGTGGCCGCGCTGGCGGAATGCGCCCTTCTCTTTGCCCTGGCGGGGGCGGTGGCCTGGGAGGCCGGCACACGGCTGTGGAGCGGTGCGCATCCCACGATCGAGGTCACGCCCATCGTGATCGGCGTTCTTGTCATCGCCATCCTGATCGATGCCACACGCTGGCGTGCGCTGCACATCATCGCCAAAGCGACGTTTTCGGAGGCCCTGGCGGCGGATGCGCTGCACTTTGCCTCCGATCTGGTCTCGACCGTGCTGACGCTGTTCGGGCTGGTGATGGTGCTGGCCGGCTTCAAGCACGGCGACACGGTGGCGGCGCTCGGCGTGTCGCTGTTCATCATCAGCGCGGCGACGAAGCTGGCAATGCGCACCATCGGAACGCTGGTCGACACCGCGCCGAAGGGCATGCGCGAACGCCTCGAAGAGGCGGCGCTGAAGGTGCCGGGCGTGGCTTCTGTCGAATGGCTCAGGCTCAGGCCCGGCGGCGGGCGCACCCATGGCGAGATCGGCGTGAAGGTGTCGCGCACCCTGCCGCTCGAACAGGTGGCCGAGATCAAGCAGGTGCTGGCCGGCGCGCTCGCGGTGGCCGCCCCCAATGCCGAGATCACCATCACCGCCAATCCGGTGCAGACCGATGACGAGAACGCGCTGGAGCGGGTGATGATGATCGCCGCCAAACTCCGGGTGCCGATCCACCATTTCACCTTGCAGCAACTGGGGAACCGGGCCTGCATCAGCCTCGACATGGAGGTTGATTCCACCATGACCCTCGGTGCGGCCCATGAACTGGCGACGCGCCTGGAGGCCGACATCAGGGCCGATTTCGGAGCGGACACGGAAGTGGAGACGCATGTCGAACCGCTCGTGATGGCGGCGCGCGACGGGCACAATGCATCCCCGGACACCGTCGCCGGGATTGCGGCCACGCTGGCTGGCGCGGCGGCCGAAGGTAGCGTCATCCACGACGTGCACAGCGTGCGCGTGCGCCAGACCGAAGCCGGGCTGATCGTGAACTTCCACTGCCGCGCGGACGCCGGGCTCGATGTCGCCGCCGTCCATGCCGCGGTCGACGAGATCGAGCGGCGGCTGCGCCAGAGCCGCGACGACGTCGCCCGTGTCGTCGGGCACGCCGAGCCGCTGGCACGGGCCTGACGGGCGCACGAAGCCGTGTCGCTGCGCCGCATCAACTCCTTTGCACAATCCTGTGCGAAGAGACGCCGCCGCCTTGCAACCGCTTCATGAACGTGACTGTCTGCCATCATGCGCACCGAAGACACACCGATGATCAGGCTGGAGGACTATCGGCCTGCCGATTTCCTGATCGACACCGTACATCTCGACATCAGCCTTGATCCGACCAGCACCGTGGTCCGCGCGCTCTACGCGTTCAGGCCGAACCCGGCCGGCACGCCGGGCGCGGCGCTTGCGCTGGATGGCGACGAGCTGTCGCTGTCCTCGATCCTGCTCAACGGCGTGGGGCTTGATGTGGCGGACTACACCGTCACGCCGCAAGCGCTGGTGTTGCGCGCGCCGCCGCAAAAGCCCTTCACGCTCACCATCGAGACGCGGACCAACCCGACGGCCAACACCAAGCTGATGGGCCTTTACCGCTCGAACGGCGTGTACTGCACCCAGTGCGAGGCAGACGGCTTCCGCCGGATCAGCTATTTCCTCGACAGGCCCGATGTCCTGTCGATCTACACCGTGCGGCTCGAAGGCTCGAAGACCGAGGCGCCGATCCTGCTCTCCAACGGCAACCGGCTGGCCTCCGGCGACGTGCCCGGAACCGACCGCCATTTCGCGGTCTGGCACGATCCATGGCCGAAGCCGGCCTATCTGTTTGCGCTGGTGGGCGGCGATCTGGGCGTCGTGCTCGACAGCTTCACCACCATGGGCGGGCGCCATGTCGAGCTTGGCGTCTATGTCGAGAAGGGCAAGGAGCCCCGCGCCGCCTACGCCATGGACGCGATCAAGCGCTCGATGCTCTGGGACGAGACGGCGTTCGGACGTGAATACGATCTCGACGTGTTCAACGTCGTCGCCGTGTCGGACTTCAACATGGGCGCGATGGAGAACAAGGGCCTCAACATCTTCAACGACAAGTACGTGCTGGCCTCGCCCGACAGCGCCACCGATGGCGACTATGCCAACATCGAAGGCATCATCGCGCATGAGTATTTCCATAACTGGACCGGCAACCGCATCACCTGCCGCGACTGGTTCCAGCTCTGCCTGAAAGAGGGCCTGACGGTCTATCGTGACCAGGAGTTCACCGCCGACGAACGGTCGCGGCCGGTCAAGCGCATCGCCGATGTGGTGCGGCTCAGGCTGACGCAATTTGTCGAGGATTCCGGGCCTCTCGCGCACAATGTCCGCCCGCGCGCCTACAAGGAAATCAACAACTTCTACACGGCGACGGTGTACGAGAAGGGCGCGGAGCTGATCCGCATGCTGAAGGTGCTGGTCGGCGAGGACGCCTTTGCCCGCGGCATGACGCTGTATTTTAATCGTTGCGACGGCATGGCGGCGACGATGGAGGATTTCCTCGCCTGCTTCGCCGAGACATCCGGGCTCGATCTTGGCCATTTCGCGCGCTGGTATGAGCAGGCTGGCACGCCGCAGGTCGTGGCCTCCGGCCGCTGGAAAAGCGACAGCAAAACCTACACGCTCGATCTGGCGCAATCGACGCCGCCCACGCCCGGGCAGGACAGCAAGGAGCCGATGCTGATCCCGCTGAGGCTCGGCCTGGTCGGGGCTGCCGGCGACCTGCCGCTCAGGTCCAGCGGCGACTTCCAGCTCGCCGACGACGTGCTGATCGTCGACAAGGCGGCGGGACGCGTCACCTTCCATGATGTGGCGGAAGCGCCCGTGCCGTCCCTGCTGCGCGGCTTTTCGGCACCGGTCAATCTTCAGACCAATCTGGGGTCGGAGGCTCTGCTCCGGCTTGCGCGCGTCGACAGCGATCCGTTCAACCGCTGGCAGGCCCTGCGCAGCGTCATGACCAGCGAGTTGATCGCGGCGGTCGGCGCTCTCCGGGGCGGCGCGGCGGCGACCTTCTCGGATGCGCTCATCGATGCGGTCGGCAGCGCGCTGGCGACACCGTCCCAGGGCGCCTATGTCGCGCAGCTTGTCGCCATGCCATCCGCCAGCGACATTGCGCGCGAGCTTGGCCACGACGTTGACCCGGATGCCATTCTCGGCGCGATCACCGCGCTCGGTGTACGGATCGGCCAGGCATTGGCGCCGGCACTGGAACAGCACCACGACGCCCTCGCCGACCATGGACCCTATCGCCCGGACGCGGCCAGCGCCGGCGCGCGCGCCTTGCGCAACATGTGCCTGGCCTATCTGTGCCGGGGCCAGCAGCCGGCTGCGATCCAGCGGGCGTCAGGGCAGTTTGCCGGCGCAACCAACATGACCGACAAGCTGGCGGCCCTCTCCGCCCTCGGCCTTGCGGCGGGGCCAGCCTTCGAGGCCGCGCTGGCCGCCTTCGAGACGGCGCATGAGGGCGACCCGCTGGTGCTCGACAAGTGGTTTGCCCTGCAGGCGGCAATGCCGGGGCGCCCGACCCTCGCCCGCGTGAAATCGCTGCTGGCGCACCGGAAGTTTTCGCTGCGCACGCCGAACAGGGTTTACGCGCTGCTCTCGACCTTCGCGCATGGCAATCCGAGCGAATTTCACCGCCCCGACGGCGCGGCCTATGACTTCATCGCCGATCTGGTGATAACCATTGACGGGATGAATCCGCAGGTCGCCTCGCGCCTGATGTCAGCCTTCCGCACCTGGCGCTCTCTGGAAACAGGCCGCCGAAGCCTGGCCGAAGCCGCGATGCGCCGCGTCGCCGCGATGCCCGGCCTGTCGCGGGATGTCGCCGACATCTGTGAGCGCTCGCTGGCCTGAAGCCACATCCCCTGACGGCTCCGCCACAATGGTTAACAGGAGCTTGCGCGCATAGGATTCGCGCCATCCGTAAATGCCCGCTCCGGTTGCATTTTCCGACGAGGACTCACTTAGGGTCTAGACAGGGAGATTCCCGAGGATTCATAGTGACGCTGATTCGGAAGACGGCGCACGATCTTCCGGCAGCACTGAACCGACAGGCATTCCACCACGGAGGGGGACGATATGGCGCGTGTCAACGCAGCCAGCGATGTTGCGCGTCTGGGCACGATTCTGGGCGTGGCCCGGTCGATGTCCCACCCGCTCCATCTGGCGTTGCACCGCGCCGAGCCATGGCTCAAGCTGGCCATCCCGCTTCTGGTCGCCGTCTTCGCCCTCTTGCTCGGCATTGCCGGCGCGCTCTTCAACTCCGCCAGCAACCGCGAAACGCTTGAAGACGCCATCAACGACATCGATGTGATCGCGTCGCTCGTGGCGCGCGACATCGCCGCCCAGCCGGGCACATTCACGCCGGGCGCCGACCCCGCGCAGCAGGTGCGCGCGCTGCACCAGCTCACGCTGAGCCAGTCGCGGCGGATCGCCGTGACGGATGCCAGCGGTGTGATCGTCGCCAGCCAGCCACCCGTCCTGCCGGGCCAGACCACGCTGCTCGACCTGCTGGGCCCATCCCAGCCCCTGACCACCTTCGCAGACAAGGCCGGCGTCATCATCGTCCCCTTGCCCGGCGGCCATGTCATCGCCACGGTCAGGAACCTGCCCGCGCCGCTCGGGCAGGTCGCCCTGATCCAGTCCATGGACGCGGCGCTGCACGGCAGCGGCTCCCGCAGCCAGTTCGTCATCATGCTGCTCGGCTCAGCAGTTCTGGTGCTCAGCGTCCTGACCATCGCCTTCCTGATGCAGACCGGCAGGGCCCGCGCCGCCGATCTCGACTGCGAGCGCGTGCGCCAGCGCATCGACGCGGCGCTGAACAGCGGACGCTGCGGATTGTGGGACTGGGACCTCGGCCGCGGCGTGATCTACTGGTCCGACTCGATGTATGCGATGCTGGGCTATGCACGGGCCAGCGAGATGCTCTCGTTCGGGGAGGTCAACCGCCTCGTGCATCCCGACGACGCCGACCTCTACGAGGTAGCCCAACTGCTCTCCGCCGGCGCTCGCAAGGACGTCTCCCATGATTTCCGTATCCGGGACGCAGGAGGGAACTGGCTCTGGCTGCGCGCTCGCGCCGAAATCCTGTTCGATCAGGCCACCGGCAGCAAGCATCTGGTCGGCATCGCGGTCGACATCACCCAGGAGCGCACCATCGCCGCTGAATCGGCCAGCGCCGAGCTCAGGCTCTGGGATTCGATCGAGACCATTCCTGAAGCCTTCGTGCTGTGGGATGCCGAACAGCGGCTGGTGACGTGCAACTCGCGGTTCCAAAGGCTGCACCAATTGCCCGAGAACACCGTGCGCCGCGGCATGCACTATGAGGACGTCATGCGGCACGCGACGCCGCCGGTCATTGCCGAAGATATCCTGCGCCACACCAGCGTCGAGAACCGCTCGCGGCTCAGCGAGGTCAAGCTTGCCGACGGGCGCTGGCTGCAGATCAGCGAACGGCGCACGAAGGATGGCGGCTCGGTCTCGATCGGCACCGACATCACCATCATCAAGGAACACGAGCACAAGCTGATGGACAGCGAGCGCCGCCTGCTCGGCACCGTGGCGGACCTGAAGGCCTCGCGCCGTCAGATGGAGGCGCAGGCCCAGCAGCTCACCGATCTCGCCGAACGCTACCTTGAGCAGAAGGCCGCTGCGGAAATCGCCAGCAAGGCCAAGAGCGAATTCCTCGCCAACATGAGCCATGACCTGCGCACGCCGCTCAACGCGATCATCGGCTTTTCGGACGTCATGCAGAGCGGCATGTTCGGCAGCCTCGGCTGCGAGCGCCACATGACCTATTGCGCGGACATCAAGCAGAGCGGCGAGCAGCTCCTGTCGATCGTCGACGACATTCTCGACATGTCGCGCATCGAAACCGGCAAGGTCCGCATCGTGCCGCAGCCCCTTTCGGTCGCCCCGCTGATGGCGGATGTGATCGCGGCAACCAAGCCCTCCTTCGAAGGCAAGGACATCGCCGTCGACTTCGACGTGGCGGACGACATCCTGGCCATGGCCGACGCGGCCGCCCTGAAGCAGATCCTCGGGAACATCCTGCAGAATTCGGCCAAGTTCACACCGGTCGGCGGATCGGTTTCGGTGCGCGCACGTCCGGCCGGACCCATGCTGCACATCTTCATCGCCGACAACGGCATCGGCATTCCGGCCGCTATCCTGCCGCGGATCGGGCGTCCCTTCGAGCAGGTCGAGGGCGGAGAGACCGCCCGGTCGCACAAGGGCTCGGGTCTTGGCCTCGCCATCGCACGCTCGCTGTGCGAGCTGCATGGCGGCAGCCTCAGGGTCCGCTCCGAGGTCGGCGCCGGCACGCTGGTTCTCGTGCGCCTGCCGCGGGCCGACATAGACCCCAGCCTCGTGCAGTGATCAGCGCGTCACCCGGTTGAACACCGCCCGCACCGCGTGACGGGTCTCGGCGAGCAGAGACTTCAGCACGCTCGCATCCGGCGCATTCGCCGCCCGCGCGATGAGGCGCATGACCGGCAACGGCACTTTCGAAGGATCGAAATCACCATCCACCGTGAGCCTTTGCCAGTGGATGACGTCATTCATGAGCCGGCAAGCGCCAGTCAGCGTCTGCATGTCGTCAGGAGACAGCAACCCTTCAGCTGCAGCCGTGCGCAGGATTCCAGGCGTGTCGCCGGACAGCAGGCCGTCATGGGCGTGGGCATGGATCAGGATGAGCGCCTCGGCGACGAAGTCGATGTCCGTCAGGCCGCCGGCCACCAGCTTGAGATCCCAGATGTTGTCGTCACCCTTCGCCTCGGCAATCAGAGCCCTCATCTCGCGCACCTGCTTCATCACAGCCGCAGGCGCGCGTGGGCGGGCGAGCACGCGGCGGACCTCGGCGATCACGGCTTCGCACAGAACCCGGTCTCCGGCGATGGCGCGCGTCTTGGTCAGCGCCATGTGCTCCCAGAGTTCGGCCTCGCTGGCCTGATAGTCGCGGAAGCTCGACAGCCTGACCGCAAGCGGGCCCTTGCGCCCTGACGGACGCAGGCGCAGATCGACCTCATAGAGACTGCCGCGCCGGGTCGGCACCGTCAGCGCTGTCACGAGGCGCTGGGCCAGGCGCTGCGCCCAGGTCACCACATCGAGCGCCCGCGCGCCGCCGCTGCGCGCCTCCATGTCGGGTGCATCATAGATCACAACCAGATCGAGATCGGACGAGGCCGTCAGGTCGCGTGCGCCAAGGCGCCCAAGCCCGAGGACCGCGACGCGCAGGTCCGCGACATCGCCATGCGCGGCGACCAGATCGCGCCTTGCCTCATCGAGCGCCACCGCAATGACGCCATCCGCGACCTTGGCATAGGCCAGCCCGGCCTTCTCCGGTGCATAGATGCCCGACAGCAGGCGCGCCCCGATCAGGAAATTCTCCTGCCGCGCGGCGTCGCGGAGGCGGTCGAGCGCATCCTCGAAGGAGGGCGCCGGATCGCCGACGCTGGCGCGGATGCGCGCGGCGATGACCGACTTGTCGACCTCGGTGTTGCCGAAGGCCGGGTCGATCACGCAATCGAGCACATGCGGATTGGTTGAGACCAGTCGCGCCATGCGCGGGGCGCTGCCGAGAATGGTCGCGAAGAGGCCCAGAAGGCTCTCATGCGAGAGCAGGATCGACAGCAGTTCGACGGCGGCGGGAAGGCGGGCGAAGGCATTGTCGAGCGTGTTCAGGGCCGCGTCCGGATCACCGGAACGCCCGAAGGCCACGAGCAATGCCGGCGTCAGTTCGGTCAGCGCCTCCCGGGCGCGGGCGCTGGTCACAGCCGACCGGCGCCCGAAATGCCAGCCGCGGATGATCTCCGCCGCCTGGGCAGCATCGCGGAAGCCGAGGCGCTGCAAGGTCGCCAGCGTTTCGGGATCGGCATCCGCGCCGGTGAAGCTCAGCGTGCCGGCCTCTGCCGCCAGCGACGGCCCATCCTCGAACAACAGCGCATAATGCGCCTCGACACGTCTTGCATGGGCCGTGAAGGCCGCCGTGAACTTCGCTGTGGAGGCAAAACCGGCAAAGCGGCAGAAGGCAGCCAGATCATCGGGATCGGACGGAAGGCGCTGCGTCTGCTCGTCATGCCGCATCTGCAGACGGTGCTCGATGGTGCGCAGGAAGCGATAGGCAGCGGCAAGTTCGTCGCGCGCGTTGGCCGTGATCCAGCCTTCATCGGTCAGCGCCGCCAGCATGTCGAGCGTGCGGCGGCCGCGCAGGGACGGCCGCCTGCCGCCGAAGACAAGCTGCTGCGTCTGGACAAAGAACTCAACCTCGCGGATGCCGCCACGTCCGAGCTTCACATCATGACCTGCGATGGCGATGGCGTCGTGGCCCTTCACAGCCTGAATCTGCCGCTTCATCGCGTGGATGTCGGCGATCGCGGCGAAATCGAAGTACTTGCGCCAGATGAACGGCTTCAGTTCCTCCAGAAAGCTGAGACCGCGCGCAATGTCCCCTGCGATCGGGCGCGCCTTGATCATCGCGGCGCGTTCCCAGTTCTGGCCGACGCTCTCGTAATAGGCATAGGCTGCGCCGGTCGAGACGGCGGCCTGCGTCGAAGCCGGATCGGGTCGCAGCCGCAGGTCAACGCGGAAGACGTAGCCATCCGGCGTGCGCTCCTGCAGGATCCGCGACAGATCGCGCGCCAGCCTGACGAAAAAGCTCGGCGGCTCGGCAATGCCGGCGGCCTCGGCAATCTCGGGATCGTAGAAAAGCACGATGTCGATGTCGGAAGAGTAGTTCAGTTCACCGGCGCCGTGCTTGCCGAGCGCCAGCACGATGAGGCCCGAGGCAAAGCCTGGCTCCGCCGGATCAGACGGGACACAGGCGCCACGTTCTGCGGCCTTGCGCAGGATGAAATCGATGGTCGCCTTCACCGCCGTGTCGGCCAGCGCGGTGATGGCGCGGACGGCCTTGTCCACATCCCAGACGCCGCCGCAATCAGCGAGTGCGATCAGCAGCGCCGCTTGTCGTTTCAGGAGCCGCAGCGCTGCCATGACCTCGTCGGCGGAGTCCGCGGCGGCACAGGCGACGCGCGCCGCGTCAAGCCAGCCGGCAAAGCTCTCCTCCGGCGAGGCGGACAGGCAGGCGGCCAGCAAGTCCGGATCACGGCGGATGATGCCGGCAAGAAAGGGCGAATGGCCGATGACGCCTGCGACGAGGTCCGCTGCTGCCGGCATCGCCAGAAGCTGCGCCAGAGCCGCATGCGTCGCGGCATCGAGGCGGTCGAGCAGATCGCGCGCCAGCAACCGCGCCGCGCTCTGGCGCGCCGGCAGAACGGGCGCCGAGCAGATGCGCGCGGCCAGGCTTTCCGGAAGGATGACGGACGGGTGCTGACTATCCGGCATGGCCGATTCCTGCGGGCTGGGCAGGAATGGTTAGCATGACAGCCAGCCCCGGCGCATGGTCCGTGAGTTCCAACGCGCCGCCATGGATGTGGGCAATCGCGTTGACGAGGCTCAGGCCGAGGCCAAAGCCCGGCTGCGAACGGCTGGCGTCGAGCCTGCCGAAACGTTCGAGCGCCCGCGCGCGCTGCTCGGGCGGAATGCCCGGGCCGCGATCGGCCACGGTGAAGGCAACGCCCTGCCCTGTCCGGCGCAGGGACAGCGTGACCTCGAAGGGCCCCTCCGCCGGAGGACGCCCATACTTGAGCGCGTTGTCCAGCATGTTGGAGAGCGCCTGGCCGATCAGCTCTCGGCTGCCGATGGCGGTGATGCCGGGTTCAATCTGGCACGTGAGATGAACGCCCGCCTCCTCCGCCACCGCCTCGTAGAGTTCTGCCACGCTCGCCGTGGTGGCCGTCGCATCGAACGGGGCCATGGTCTCGCGCGCCTGCCCTGCTTCGAGCCGCGCGATCATCAGCAGCGCGTTGAAGACGCGGATGAGGTTGTCGGCATCCTCGGTCACGCCTTCCAGCGCGCGGCGCATGTCGGCCTCGCTGGCGCTGGGCCGCAAGGCCTCATCGGCGCGGTTGCGCAGGCGCGTCAGCGGCGTTTTCAGGTCATGGGCGATGTTGTCGGAGACCTGCCTCAGGCCGCCGAGCAGGAGCGCGATCCGGTCCAGCATGGTGTTGAGATTGATGGCGAGGCGATCGAGTTCGTCGCCATTGCCGGAGACCGGCAAGCGCTCCTTCAGGTCGCTGGCCATGATGCTGAGGGTCGTGGCGCTCATGGCATCGACCCGCTTCAGGACCCGGCGCGCAATGACGAAGCCGCCGATGACGCCGAGCAGAAGCACGACGGCGAGCGCCCAGCCGCCCGCGCGCCGGACCACCACACGCAGGCGGTCGCGCTCGCTGGCGTCGCGGCCGACCAACACCCGGAACCCCGCCGGCAGGACATAGACCCGGACGATGGCAAGAGCGGGCCGGGCGCCCTGCCCTTCATCGGCGCTGCGCGCGTAGGGAATCTCGCTTTCGCCGGCCCGGTCGAGCAGGCCGACCGGGACCTGTTCGACGTTGCCGGCAAGCCGTTCGCCGAAGGGGGAGGTCACGAGATAGAGCGAGGCGCCGGGTCCGCGGGCGCGCTGCTCGATGGCCAGCACGAGCCGCCGGATGCCGCCCTGCCGGAACTGTTCGGACAGGCCGGTGATTTCGGCGTCGATGGTCTGGCGGATCTGGTCCTCGATCAGCCGACGGGCGTTCCAGGCCACATAGCCCAGCGCCGCGGTCGCAAAGATCGCAAACACGCCCATGTAGAGCAGCGTCAGACGGAAGGCGGTCGAGCGGAACAGCCGCGAGGGCGCCGAGATGTCGGAAGCCACGGGCAACTACCGCGCCTCGGCGCGCAGGGCGTAGCCCGCGCCGCGCACGGTCTGCAGCAACGGCATGGCCTGCCCCTTGTCGATCTTGGCGCGCAGGCGCGAGATATGGACATCGATGACGTTGGTCTGCGGATCGAAGTGATAGTCCCAGACGTTCTCCAGCAGCATGGTGCGCGTCACGACCTGCCCGGCATTCTTCATCAGGTACTCGAGGAGGCGGAATTCGCGGGGCTGAAGCAGGATGTCCTCACCGGCGCGCGAAACGCGGCGCGTAAGCCGATCGAGTTCAAGGTCCGCCACGCGGTAGATGGTCTGCTCGGCGCTGGCCGCCGCCGCCCGGCGCCGCGACAGCACCTCGACGCGGGCCAGCAGCTCGGAGAAGGCATAGGGCTTGGGCAGGTAATCGTCGCCCCCTGCCCGCAGGCCCTTGACTCGGTCATCGACCTGGCCGAGCGCCGACAGGATCAGCACCGGCGTCGTGTCGTTCTGCTCGCGCAGGGAGCGGATCAGCGACAGCCCGTCCATACGCGGCAGCATGCGGTCAACGACCAGCACATCGTAGCCGCCGCCCTCCGCCATGGCATAGCCGGTGAGCCCATCGGCGGCATGATCGGCGACATGGCCTTCCTCGCGGAAAGCCTTCACCAGATAGGTGGCGGAATCAGAATCATCTTCGATGATGAGCAGGCGCATGACACTCGCTAACACAACACGGGAAACGGGGGGAGCGCCGGCAAGGCGGGGGTGACGGACAAGTCCCGCCGGCTGCCCCCCACGCCCCGTCAGGCCGCCGGCTGGCGGCCAACCTCGATCGAAATGGCGCGCTCGCGGCCGTCGCGCCAGAGCGTGACGCTCACCTTGTCGCCGGGCTTCACGCCGGCAATGCGGCGGGTCAGGTCGCGGGCGTCCTTGATCGCCGCGCCATTGATGGCGATGATCGTGTCGCCGCGGCGCACGCCCGCCTTGCCTGCTGGCCCATCCGCAGCGGCGTCGGCCACCAGAGCGCCGTTAGCTTCCTTGAGCCCGATTGCGTCGGCGATTTCGGCCGTCACCGGCTGGATCTGGACGCCGATGAAGCCACGCGAGACCGTGCCCTTGTCCTTGAGGTCCGCCACGACCTTCTCGACCGTGGCGGCGGGGATCGCGAAGGCAATACCGACGCTGCCGCCCGAGGGCGAGACGATGGCGGTGTTGACGCCGATCACCTCACCGGCGGCATTGAAGGTGGGGCCGCCTGAATTGCCGCGGTTCACGGCCGCGTCGATCTGCAGATAGTCGTCATAGGGGCCGGAGCCGATGTCGCGGTTGCGCGCCGACAGGATGCCCGCCGTCACCGTGCCGCCGAGGCCGAAGGGGTTCCCCACGGCCAGGACCCAATCGCCGATGCGGGGTGTGGCTGCGGCGAGCCGCACGAAGGGGAAGCTGCCGCCGTCCGTGACCTTGAGCAGGGCGAGGTCGGTACGGGGATCGGTGCCCACGACCTTGGCGTTCAGGGTCCTGCCGTCATCGCTGACAAGCTGCACCTCGATGGCGTTCTCGACTACATGATTGTTGGTGACGACATAGCCGTCGGCAGAGATGAAGAAGCCCGAACCCTGCGACATCTGCACGGGGCGCTCGCTGCGCTTTGCCCCCGGACCTGCCGGACCACGGGAGCGGCCTTCGCCGTTCTCGCCGAACTGCTTGAAGAAGCGTTCGAGCGGGTGGCCAGGCGGCAGTTCGTCCATGCCGGGGCCGCTGCTCTGGCTGACTCCTTCAGCGCGAGACTTGACACGGACAGAGACGACGGCAGGCTTCACCTGGTCGACGACATCGGCAAAGGACACGTGGCCCGCGAAGCTGCGGACTGACTGGGCAACGGCCTGGCCGGGGACGACATTGAAGTTCATGCCGAGGCCTGACAGCAGGCCAACGGACAGGGCAGCGGCGCTGGCCAGCAAGGCCGCGCGGCGAAGGACGGAACGGGGCGCCAAGGCAGGGGTGACGTCAGACATCATCGATCTCCACAACATCTGGCAGAGGGTTCGCCAGAACTGGAGCCGACCATGATGCCGCGCGGCTTACAGCGCGGTGGGGATTGGGTGAATTGTTGGTAAGGTTTGGGGGACCGCGTTTGGCGGCAGCCGTCACCGCTTCTCCAGAATCCGCGCCAGCTCGGCCCGCTCGCCCTCGTTCAGGGTCTCGCCGAGCGAGGCGCCCGCATGCTGGCGGCGCAGGCGCCAGAGGCCGAAGCCGCCGGCCAGCAGCAGCAGGAAGGGGCCGATCCAGAGCAGCAGCGTGTTGAGCGCGAAGGGCGGCTTCAGCAGGACATAGGCGCCATAGCGCGCGACGACGAAGGCTGTGACCTGGCCATTGGTGTCGCCGGCCTTGATGCGGTCCCGGACCAGGACGCGCAGATCGCGCGCCAGAGGGGCTTCTGAGTCGTCGATCGACTGGTTCTGGCAGACGAGGCAGCGCAGACCGGCGGAAATCTCGCGGGCGCGCAACTCCTGCGCCGGATCGGGCAGGCGCTCCTGCGGGGTGACGGCGATCGCCGGCAGCGCAAGTCCGAGCAGGAGGGCCATGGCCATGGCTAGACGGCGCGGCATGGCGCTACTCCGCCGGTTGCGGATGCGGGCCGCCGGCGCCAGCCCTGGCGCGCGGCTTGGCCGGCGCGGCGACACGGAACCGTCGGTCTGTGATCGACAGGGCGCCGCCGAGCGCCATGATGATCGACCCGATCCAGATCAGCAGAATCAGCGGCTTGGTGTACATGCGCACGCCGACGGAGGCGCCGTCGGGCTGGATTTCTCCCAGGCTGACGTAAAGCTGGCTCGGACCGAAGGACCGGATGCCAGCTTCGGTGGTCTGCATGTTGTTGCGCGTGATGAAGGTGCGCTTCATCGAGTCGATCACGCCACGCTCCTTGCCGTCGATCTCGACGGCGAAGCGGCCGACCAGTTCGCGGTAGTTCGGCCCGGTGCGCGGGAACATCTGCTGCATGATGATCGTGGTGCCGCCGCGGCTCAGGCGGTCTCCGGGCTTCATCACCGCAATGTCCTCGGTGGCCCAGGCGGTGGCGGCGATGCCGATCACCGTGACGCCGACGCCGGCATGGGCGATGGCCGAGCCATAGGCTGAACGCGGCAGGCCTGCAGCGCGCGACAGGATGGCCCGGAAGCCCGAGGCGCGCGCGATGACGCGCTCGCCGAGGTCCCAGACCGCGCTGGCGATGAGGAAGGCGCCAAGGCCGATGCCCAGCGGCGCGGCGACCGGACCGCCGTAGGTGAAGGCGAAGATCATCACGGTTGCGACCACGCCGATGATGATCGCCGTTGCCAGCCGCTGGGCGGTGCCCAGCAGGTCACCACGCTTCCACGCCATGGATTGGCCGAACGGCAGCAGCAGCAGCAACGGAATCAGCAGAGGCAGGAAGGTGGCGTTGAAGAAGGGCGGGCCGACGGATATCTTGGCTCCTGTCAGGCCTTCGAGCGCGAGCGGATACAGGGTGCCGATGAACACCGTGCCGCAGGCCGCCGCCAGGAACAGGTTGTTGACCACCAGAGCGCCCTCACGCGAGACCGGCGCGAACAGACCACCTTGCCTGAGCATCGGCGCGCGCCAGGCAAACAGCGCCAGCGAGCCGCCGATGAAGACCATCAGGATGATGAGGATGAACAGGCCGCGCTGCGGATCGGTCGCGAATGTGTGCACCGAGGTCAGCACACCGGAGCGGACCAGGAACGTTCCGAGAAGCGACAGGGAGAAGGTGAGGATGGCCAGCAGAATCGTCCAGACCTTCAGCGAGTCGCGCTTTTCCATCACGATGGTGGAATGGATGAGCGCGGTCCCGGCCAGCCACGGCATCAGCGAGGCATTCTCGACAGGGTCCCAGAACCACCAGCCGCCCCAACCCAGTTCATAATAGGCCCAGTATGAGCCCATGGAGATGCCGAGGGTCAGAAACAGCCAGGCGGCCAGCGTCCAGGGGCGGACCGCGCGGGCCCACACCGCATCGATACGCCCGTCGATCAGTGCCGCTATCGCGAAGGCATAGGTGATCGAGAAACCGACATAGCCGATATAGAGCAGCGGCGGATGGATCGCGAGGCCAAGGTCCTGCAGGATCGGGTTGAGGTCATTGCCTTCCGGAGGGGCCGGATCGAGCCGGTTGAACGGGTTCGAGGTGAGCAGGATGAAGAGCAGGAAGGCAACGGTCACCGACGCCTGCGCGGCGAGCGTGCCCGAACGAAGACGATCCGGAAGCGACTTGCGCGCCAGAGCCACGAGGGCGCCGAACAGTGCCAGAATCAGCACCCAGAGCAGCATCGAGCCTTCATGATTGCCCCAGGTTCCGGTCAGCTTGTAGATGAATGGCTTTGCGGAGTGCGAGTTCTCGGCCACGTTCTGGACCGAGAAGTCGGAGACCGCATAGGCGTACATCAGCACGCCAAACGCGAAGAACAGCAGCAGGAACACCCCCAAGGCGGCGGGCTCGCCGACCCGGGCCAGCGCCATGTCATTGCGGCGCACCCCCCAGATCGGGATGACCATCTGGACCAGAGACAGGCCCAGCGCGAGGGTGAGTGAAAAATGGGCAATCTCGACGAGCATCGTGGGTGAGCCTTCAGGATTGCGGTTTGGCGGGCGCCTGCTGCCAGTGCCCCTGCTTCTTGAGCGCGTCGGCCACTTCGCGCGGCATGTAGTTCTCATCATGGCGCGCCAGCACGCTGTCGGCCTTGAACAGCCCGCCGGCCTGAAGCACGCCCTCGGTGACGACGCCCTGCCCTTCGCGGAACAGGTCCGGAAGGATGCCGGTGTAGGTCACCCGCACCTGCTTGCTGGTGTCCGTGACATCGAAGGTCACGGTCTGGCCCTCGCGGACCACCGATCCCTCCTTGACCAGACCGCCGAGACGGAAGCGCGTTCCGGCCTGGATCGATTTGTCGATCACGTCCGACGGCCCGTGGAAGAACACGATGCTATCGCGCATGGCAAAGAGCACGAGCCCGGCTGCGACGGCCAGCACAAACCCGCACGATCCGATTATGGCAAGACGGCGCTGCTTTCGGGTCATGGCCGCACCTCAAGGCCGGACTCACGCGCAACGCTTTCGACGCTGGCCAGGCCGGCCGCATCGGACGCCAAGGCCGCACGCGCCCTGGCGAGCGCCTCGTCGGCCAGCTTGCGTTCGCCCATCACGGCGCGGGCGCGAACAAGACGGCCCCATTCCTCAGCGGTGCCGCCCCTTTCAGCCAGGCGGACGGACAGGCCTTCGACCATGCCGCGGATCGCGGCCATGCGATCCTGCGGTGCGAGCGCGGCGATCGCTTCTCCGCCCTGCGGCGCCTGCGGCACGCCCTCGATCGCCGCGATGCGCTCCTCGACCATCGGCTTCCAGCCGGCATCGGCAGGTGCTGCCGCGAGCAGTGATTTGAGGTCTGCGACGGCCCCGGCCTTGTCGCCATCCTGTTCGCGGGCGATCGCCAGATAATAGAGGCCCTTCGGATTCAGCGGCGCGAGCTTCCGCGCCTCGTCGAAGGCGGCGCGCGCATCGGCCGTGACCACACCGGACGCGGCCAGCACGCGGGCCTCACCGACATCCACGAGGCGGTCCATGGTCGGGCCCAGGTGGATCGCCACATTGGCATAGGCCCGCGCAGCATCATCGAAACGGCCGGTGCGCAGATAGATCGGCGCCAGCACTTCCCAGCCGCGCCCGTCGGACGGATTGAGCTGGAGATGGTTCTCGACACGCGTCAGCGCGACTGCAAGGTCCATGTTGGCCGGGTCGGTGGACAGGCGCGCGGCCAGCGGCTTTGCCGGCAGGAGGGGCGACCCCTTGGCGACATAGAGCGACAGCGCCACCAGCGGAATGGTCGACAGGATGATGGCCGATGCGGCGCGCCTGCGACGATAGGTGGCCTCACCCACGGCATCGGCGGCGACATCCGCGTCCTTGGCGGCGCGGATCAGCCTTCGGGCGACCTCAGCCCTGGCGAGTTCGGCGTCAGCAGCGGAGATGACGCCCCGGCTCAGATCCTGAGCAATGTCCGCCAGTTGCGCGTCGTACATCAGACGGGCATCGGCGTTCGTCACCGGACGCATGGACCCCCGGCTCAACGGCAGCAGCGCCACGAGCACGGCAGCGCCGAGAAGAGCTGCGAAAATGACCCAGATCAACATGGCAGCGTTCTAGCGCGAAAACGGGCCGGCTTCACCACCCGTTGCGGCGACAAACCGTCACGCGCGACGCATGACACCGGATGCGCACTCAACTGACGACATCCCATCTGCCGGCAGCGCCCCGGCAGGCATTGCCGCCGCCACGCTGCGCGCGTCCGTCGATGTAGACAGTGTGGACAAAGGTGCGGCACGGCCCCGACGCGGTTGCGGTCTCAGGGCCAGGCTCGACGAACCCGAAATGGCCTTTGGTGCTGCGCCATGATGCACGCCCACCGGTCTCCGCCGCTGCGACCTGGGCGGCGAAGGCACGCTCGCGATCGCCTTCGTCAAGCGCGGATACGGCAGCCCCTGCGAGCCAACCCGTGACGGGGCGTGGGCCGTCGGGCACGGCGACGGTCGGCGCCGGCGCGGGTATGGAGGCGCAAGCCGCGAGTGACGCAGCCACCAGAACCGCGCGCGCGACCTTGAAAGCCGGGATCATGGCATCACTCATGTTGGTCGTCAGTTCCGGCTGACACTCGCATACATCAACAGCCAGTTCAAACCGCCGGAAGCGTCAGCACCGCACGCAATCCGCCGGTTCCTGCTTCGTCGAGGGTCAGGAAGCCGCCATAGAGCTTGGCGAGGTCGGTGACGATGGAGAGCCCGAGTCCGGAGCCGGGCTTGGACTCATCGAGCCGCCGGCCCCGGCGCAAGACCTCGGCCCGCCCGGTAGCTGGCAGACCGGGTCCGTCATCATCTATGACAATGCGGAGCAAGGGCCGGCCGGCCTCCTCGATGAGATCGACCTGGACGCGCACGGCGCTCGTCGACCATTTGTAGGCATTGTCGAGCAGGTTGCCGAGCATCTCCTCAAGGTCCTGGCGTTCGCCCCGGAAACGGATCGCGCCTTCCAGATTGACAGAGGTCTCGATGGCCTTCGATCGGTAGATCTTGTCGAAAGTGCGGATCAGTCCCTCAAGCGACGGCGCCACATCGCAGATGCCGCCCAAGGTGCCGGTCAGGGCCGCGGCGCGGGCACGGTCGAGATAGTAGTTGACCTGATCGCGCATCAGCGTGGCCTGTTCATTGACCTTGGCGGCCAGCGGCCCTGGATTGGCGTCGGCCTCGTTGACGATGACGCTGAGCGGGGTCTTGAGCGCATGCGCGAGATTGCCGACATGAGTGCGGGCCCTGTCGAGAATCTCCCTGTTCGTCTCGATCAACTGGTTGAGTTCACCGGCAAGCGGGCGAAGGTCCGGCGGATACTCGCCGTCGATGCGTGTCGTGGTCCCGACGCGGACGTCGCCAACCGATTGCCTGAGCCGCGCCAGGGGCGCCAGGCCGATCCGCACCTGCAGCAGGGTCGAGACCACAAGCGCGGCGAACAGAAGCGCGAATGTGATGGTCAGCGCGATGCGGAAATCCCGGATGTCGTCCTGGATTTCGTCGGACGGAGCGGCGACCGCAATGGTGTAACGCCCGTCCTCGCCGGCATCGATCCGGCGCTCGAACTGGCGCAGCCGCCGGTCGTCCGGGCCGATGATGTAGCCCTTGCGTGCGCCCCGGACCTCCTGCTCGCCCAGGTCCTCGAGTTTCGGCAACTGTCCACCGATCAGCGAGCGCGAGGCCCGGATCACCGGCTTCTCGCTGTCGGTGCGGATGACCTGCCAATACCAGCCGGAGAGCGGCAGATCGAAGCGCGGCTCGCCCAGATCGCTGATCTGCTGGCGGTCAGCGTCGCTTGGCGCGGCCAGATCGGCCACGATTTCCTTGACATAGACCCCGAGCCGCTCGTCGAAGCCGCGTTCCGTGACCTGCCGCTGCAAGGTGTAGAGAATGAGGCCTGCGGCCAACAGGATCATGAACGACCACAGGGCCGCCAGAATGATTAGGCGGCCGGACAGCGAGGGCTGCAGCAGGCTTCTGGGCAGCCGGAGGACCATCTGCCCCGCGCCGCCTCAACGCGTGCCGGGCGCGGCGAGAACATAGCCGAGGCCGCGAATGGTCTGGATCACCTCGACCCCGAGCTTCTTGCGCAGGCGGCCGACGAATACCTCTATCGTGTTGGAGTCGCGGTCGAAGTCCTGATCGTAGAGGTGCTCGACCAGTTCCCCGCGCGAGACAACCCGGCCCTGATGATGCATCAGGTAGGCGAGAAGGCGGTACTCATGCGAGGTCAGCTTGACCGGCGATCCGTCGACCAGCACGCGGCTCGCCCGCGTATCGACCCGGACCGGGCCGCAGGCGATCTCGCTGGTCGCATGCCCCGCCGCGCGCCGGAGCAAGGCGCGCAGCCGCGCCAGCAGTTCCTCGACATGGAATGGCTTGACCACATAGTCGTCCGCCCCGGCGTCGAAGGCGGCAACCTTGTCGCTCCAGCGATCGCGGGCGGTCAGGATCAGCACCGGCATGGTCTTGCCGGCCCGGCGCCATTGCTGCAGCACCGTGACGCCATCCACCATGGGCAGGCCGAGATCGAGCACCACCGCGTCATAAGGCTCGGTCTCGCCAAGATAGCCGCCATCTTCACCGTCAAACGCACGGTCGACCGCGTAGCCCGCCTGCTCAAGCGAGGTCACGATCTGGCGATTCAGATCCTTGTCGTCTTCGACCACGAGAAGTCGCAAAGTGTGTCCTCCGAAAGACCGAGAATCGTGTGGTGTCTCAGCGCACGTTGGCCACTTTGCCCGAACTGCCGTCAACCGTCACGTGACCAACCCGGCCGTCGCGGTGCAGGGTCACGACGTGATACACCAGCCGCTTGTCGTCCTGGCAAAGCCTCACCCTGACGACATCGCCTGCGCCGGCTTCCCGCGCAGCGCGCGTAGCGGTGTCGGCCGGAACGGCATGGCCTGCGAAAATCGCCTCGCGCATCTGCTCGCTGGACAGGCAGGCCGCTTGGGCGGACACCGGCGCAACAGCTCCGGCGCCCAACAGGGCACCTGCAACCGCCAGAAATCCGGACCATGACCGCATACCCGCAATCTGGCGATTTGACGCTGAACTGATCATGAATGGCCGCCGTGCGCAGCCACGGACGGCCGCCGACACCACCGAAGCCTAGGCCACAAGGCGTTTTGTGGCCGTGACGCGGAACACCGTCGAGGCGATGAAGCTGATCGCGGCCACCGCCTGCGGAATGGCCTGCGAGAGGCCGGCGCTGTCGACGCCGCTGGTGTCGATGCCAAAGGTCGAGAGCAGAACAGCCGCAAGGCCGACGAGGTTCGACCACAGGGTCTTTGAGTTGAGCAGGCTTTTGGTTCCGTCCATGGAGGCGTTCTCCTGAGTCGGCCGGGTCTGGGGTGTGGCGCTGCGCCCCTGCCCGGCCATGGCCAGGGCGGCAGCTTCGGTTTCGCGCACCCGTCTGCTCCAGCCGCGCTCGAAGGCGCGCCAGGTCGACAGGCGTTGAAGGAAGCGCAGGCGACGCGCGCTGAAGCCGGCGATGATCGTGGCGGCCGGACGCCGGCGGACTGCGGCGAGTGTCAGCGGCCCAATCACACCGTCAGGCTCGACACCTGCCACCTCCTGCAGCCAGCGCGCGGCCCGCGCAGGGCCCGCATTCACGCCAGCATCGAAAACGGCCAGGTCGAGCCCGGCCGGAAGCTCGTCGCCGGCCACGGCGTTCCAGTAGCGCGCGCGGTAGATGTCGCCGGCTTCCTGGCGCGACAGCGCCATGACCTCGGCCTTGGATACAGGCCTGCCGCGCACGGCGGCCAGCGTAGCGCGGGTGATGCCGAACATCGTGGCGCCGCCGGGATCGAGCGGATGGTCGACATAGCCGCCCTCATGCCTGAAAATGAGATCGAGGGCGGCCGGAAAGGTGTCGCGCGCCATGGGATGAATCCTCACTGTTGAGGGTGAAGCAACGCTAGCGGACCGGGATCGTCGCCCGGCCCATCGGGCCTGCGCCAACGGCCTCGCTGACCTGCGCCAGACCGATGTCGAGAACGCTCTGGCTCGCGCCGAAATCGGACAACTCCAGCGCCGAGGGATAGATCAGCGACGGCGTGACGCTGCGCAGCACACGCTTTGGCGCGCCTGCGGCATGGATCGTCAGCTCGTAGGATTCGCTGGCCTCGCCGAGCGGCGGCTCCGACAACTCCCAGTTGTCGCCGGCGATGCGGCTTCGACGGACCCAGCCAAGCGCCACGCCCGCTGGACTGCGCCTGGCCACCGGATGCACCGGGTGCAGCGGACGGAGCGCCAGCCCTTGCGCCGCAGCTGAGAACGCCGTTTCCGCCGGGCCTGCGGCCTCGGCGCCGAGTGGCAGAACGCGCCAGGACAGGCTGCGCCCGACCTCGCCGAGGCCTTGGGCAATCGGGACGAGCGCCTCGTCGACGCCCACCAGCCAGGCGCCGGGGGGAACAGTGCGGCCTGCCAATGCTTCAGAGCCGCCCAGACCACGCAGCAACTGCGTGAGGCGATAGCGCCTGGGACCGATCAGGGTGGCCCCGGCTGCGGCCAGAACCTCCCAAAGCCCGTCACTGCCGCGAATGGCGAAGGTGTTGCCGCCCCCGAGCGCGGAGGCCTCGGTGAGGGACTGCAGCACGCCGCCCTCGATCTCGACATCGACGCTCGCCCGACGATCCCAGCGCCAGAGCGGGCCGGGGTCTAGCGGCGTCAGCAGCTTTCCGATCAGGGAGGGACGCTCGACCCTGCCAGCGAAGCGGAACGTCTGGCCGTCGCCCGCCCGCAGGATGTCGAGACCACCCGGCCATGGTGAGGCATAGGCCGCAAGGCTGAGCAGAACCGGCTCGCTGCCCTCGGCCAGCGGGAGTTCGACCGGCAGGACGAAAGGCGCTGCGGCGGCCGCCGGCAGCCCGGCCTTGCGACCGACATCCTGAGCCATGATCGGGCCGAAGCCCGGATTCCGTTCGGTGCTGATGGCGGTAACGCGGCGGGTTGCGCCGTCGTCCACCTCGCGGATGCGGAACAGTCGCGGCGCCCCATCGACAGGGAAGCTGATGACATCCCCTGGCTCAAGCGCAATCCGGCGCGGACTGATGGTGAAAGTCAGCGTCTCGCGACCGACCCAGGCCTCCTTCAGCCGTTGATCGGCAAGTCCGTCAGCCAAAGCCCGGTTGCAAACGACCGCGCCGTCAAGCGCCATCTCGCGGCGGGCCGCACCAGCCAGACGCCGCGAGCGGCTGACGGCTCCGGCATAGTCGAAATCGGCGTTGAGGAAGCCGATCCTGAGTTCGCGCGGCAGCTCGGTTTCCTGCGCGCGCCGGAGCGAAAAGGGCCTGTCGTCACCGTTCAGGACGAGCTCACCGGGATCAATCGACACCAGACCGCGCGCATCGCGCTCGCTGACAACAAGCTGCCCGGCGCTGAATCGGGCTTCCAGACCGAAAAGACGGACCAGCGGCTCCAGCGCCTCCCGTGCCGACATCGGCCGGTCGATGACATAGCCGTCGATGCAGTGATCGATCGACAGGCGCTCCGCCTCGGGCAGGCCAAAATCGGCGAGAATGGCGGCCATCAGCCGGTCCAGAGGCGCGCCCTCAAGCCGCCCGTTCAGCCAGTGGCCTGTCTGCCAATTCGGGCCGTCGCTCCAGACGTCCGCCAGCATCGGAAAGGCCGGAAACGGGCGCGCGTCCCAAGCCCAGACTGCGATGTCGGCCGCTGAAAGCATGCGCAGCGTACCGGCTGCATTCGTGGGGTTGGCGCTTGCGCTGAAGCGGACGGAAGCGGGATCGAAGACACCGATCTGCGCCTCGATGGCGCGCAACTGCATCAGGTCGTCACGTGCGCCGCTGGAAAAGGCGGGCCGCGCCCCTTCAGCGGATTTGGGGTCGGGGAAGACATGCGGGCCGTTGGCGCCGTTGTCGACGGCCGGGCAGCCGATCTCCGTCAGCCAGATCGGCTTGGACCCGGGCGACCAGTCGGTGCTGACGGCAAGCTCCGCGCCGCCGATGCGCTCACGGTGGCTGTTCCGCCACCAGCCGGCGATATCCTTGGCCCTGTAGATCCACGGCTTGCCGAGCGCTCCGTCGGTGATGGGCGAGCGCACCTGCGCTGCGCGGCTGCCGGCGCCCGCGTAGAACCAGTCGAAGGCCTCGCCGGCAATCTGCCGCGCAGCAAGATAATCGAGGTCGTGGGCCGAACGCGCGGTCGCAGCGTCGAGATGGTCGATGCCTGCGCGCCAATCCGAGATCGGCGGATAGTAGTCGATGCCGACAGCGTCGATCGCCGGAGAGGCCCAGAGCGGATCGAGCGGGAAGCGGACCTCCTGCCCGCCCGCCAGCACATGCGCACCGTATTCGGTCCAGTCCGCCGCATACGTGATGCGGGTCTGTGCACCAAGGATGGCGCGGGCATCGGCGGCAATCGCCTGCAAGGCGGTCACAAACGGGTAAGCGCCCGATGCGGAGCGAACCCGGGTCAGGCCGACAAGTTCGCTGCCGATGATGAAGCCATCAACGCCGTCGGCCGCCTCGGCGAGACGCGCATAGTGCAGGATATGGCGGCGGAAGCTCCATTCTCCTGGCTTCGTGCAGGTCACGGTCTGGCCGCTGAGGGAGAGGTCCGCAGGCGCGACGGTTCCAACGAAGCTGGCCACCGCTCCCAGCGTCCCGGGCGTGCCGTCGGGCGTGGCCGGCTGACCGGGAGCCGGATGGCAGGTGATTCGTCCGCGCCACGGATAAGCGGCCTGCTCGACGGCTCCGTAAGGGTCTGGCCGGGCGTTTCCCGGCGCGATGTCCATCATCACGAACGGATAGAGCGTGACCTTGAGGCCGCGCCGCTTCAGTTCGGCGATGAGGGCAAGAACGCTGGCGTCGCTCGGGGTGCCGCCATAGGCCGGGCTGCCGGATGTCTGGCTGACCACACGCGCCGCCTCGCGCCGGAGCCCGGCGACCAGCCACTCTCCGCCTTCAGTGACCTTGAGCGCGTTGTCGACGCGTGGCGCGAGGGTGCAGGCGCCCACCCGCAGATCATCGCCGAACCAGCTGATCACGACCGAGACAGCCGTCAGATTGGGGCACAATGCCTGCAACTGGTCGAGCGATGCGGCGACATCCGTGCTCGCCTGAAGCTGGTTGCTGTTCTCGGCCTGCGCAGCGCCGATCCCGAGCCTGCGCGTCACAGGCGTGGTCGCATAGGCGAACTCGCCGGCGCCGGGAATCAGATTGACCGACCTGATCTGCTCACGGACGCCCGGGAGAGCCCGCACCACCTCGAAACTGAACTGCGGCACCCGGTTGCCGTAGTCGGCCAGCGGCAGGCGCTCGAACACGACATAGGCCGTTCCGCGATAGGCGGGAGCATGATCCGGTCCTTCCTTGGCGAGAATCAGCGCATCCGGCTGCTGGAGCCCGTCGCCGCGATAGACCCGCATGGTCAGGGTGCGGACATCGATCTCGCTGCCGTTGGCCCAGACCCGGCGGATGAAGCTGATCTCGCCCTCGCAGAGGGCGACCGCGAGGTTGGCGAAATAGCTGAAGCTGCGCTCGCGCACGCGCTGGCCGCCGCCCTTGCCGCCGCCTGCCGGGCGCGTCGTCGTGGTCATCACCTCTTCGAAGCGTGTGGCCCAGATCAGCTGGCCGCCCAGCCTGGCGCGGCCGTAGACGCGCGGAATGGCGTTGCCTTCGGAGGCCATCAGCCCGCTGGTTTCGCTGAGGCGAGGGCCCTCGACAGTGCGGACACCGCTGTTGAAAAGGGCGTTGTCGACGACGGAGCCTGCCAGCGCCCCGGCCGCACGCCCGACCATGCCGCCGATCGGGCCGCCGAAGAATGAGCCGATGGCGGTGCCGGCTGCCTGCAAGACGACCGTGGTCATGAACGCTCCTGTCGAGGATGTCGGAAGGCGGCGGCCAGATGACGCCGCCACCACGGGCTGATCGGCGCCTCGCAGACGCAGGCGCCGTCATGGGCATGGATCATCAGGCCGGGGCCGCTGACGATGGCGAGATGCTTGGCCGGCAGATGGGTCCGCCAGCGAAAGAGGAGAACATCCCCGGCTTCCGGCTCGCCGGTTGCCGGATGGAGGTGGCGCATGGCCGCCTCAAGCAGCGGCTCGGAGCGGATGGGCTGGCTCTCGGCCCAGTCCGGCGAATAAGGTGGCGGCGTTTCCGGCTCGTGTCCGTACACGTCGCGCCAGACGCCGCGCAGCAGACCGAGGCAGTCGCAGCCGACGCCCTTGAGACTGGCCTGGTGCTGATAGGGCGTTCCGAGCCATGTGCGGGCGGCCTCGGCGAAGCGCGCGCCGGTCATCGGAACAGGCTCCCGCCATCGGCCACAGGCGCGACCCTCTGGCCCGCCACCTGGAGCAGGAGTTCGGTGCCGGGAATATGCGGGAAGCCCCGGAAGTTGACGCTGTTGCCAAATTTGCTCCGGCATGTGGCGAAACTCTTGTCGCAGCCGGGCGTAGCACTGACCCCGTCGCCGGCGGCGATCGTCATCGGCGCGTCAAGCCAGAGCTGCAGGACCGCCAGCCCGTCGATCAGGTCATGCTGCCTGATCTCGACCTGATGGCCGCTGTTAGCGCCGCTGGTGAAACTCAAACGCCCGCCGCTGAACCAGCCGCCAGTATAGCCGGCCAGCCCCGGCAGGGTGACCGTGCCGGCGCCATCCGTCGCCGCGATGGTCGATCCGACCGCGCTGACCGGCTTGGCGCATCGGCTGTCGCCGAGATCGGCGGAGCAGCGACGCGTGTACAGCCGGCCCCTCTCCTCGTCGAAGCGATGGGCAGCGCCGCGCAACTCGGCCACGAAGGCGCTGTCGCCGCGACGGATTTCGCCGATGACCATCACATCGAGCAGCTGACGATCGTCCGGATTGCTCCAGCTGACGAGGCTTATGCGCACCGTGGCGCCGTCATAAAGTCCGCGCCGGATATCGGCCTCGCTGAGGCCAGCCGCATGGAGCACGCCCGCCACGTCCATTCCGGCCACGGCAAAGCCCAGCTCAGCCGAGGCCTCCGAGGCCTCCAGCCCCGAGCGGGCGCGGTGAATGACTCCATCCAGCGTGATGTCCTGGTCATGATCGGTGAAGCCGAGCACGAGGCCGTCGCTCCGCGTCAGCGTCCAGCAGCGGCACAGCGTCGTCACCCCGCCGGCAAGATGCGCGGCGAGGCCTGTCTGGATGGCTTTCATGGCTCACACGATCAGTTCGATGAGGGGAATGCTGGGGATCTGCCCGGCCTCGAAGGCGCTGAGTTCGATGTCGAGTTCGTCGATGTCGAAGCGGACAGGCACATCGAACTCGTAACCGGCGGTGATGGCCGCGCCGTTGGCCGGGGCAACGGCAAACGTCACCACTCCCGTCGCGGCGTCGACGCTAAACCCCGTGGGCGGCAGTTCCGCGCCGCCGACCGCGACGCGGACGGTTCCGGCAACAGGCTTGCGAATAAGCCGCTGGTACGGCGCATGGGCGGCGCCATAGGTCTTCACAAGTTGGAAACTAGCGCGGCTGCCGGTTCCGGCGCCGATGGGCTGGTCCAACGGAGCCGGAGCGCCATTCGCAGAGGCGCTCGTCCAGTCGAGCCGGTCGCGCCAGCGAAAGCCGATCAGCCGGCCGCGGCGCTCCTCGAAGAAGGCCACGACGGAGGCCAGTCCCGCCAGGGTCTTGACCCCGTAGCCGGCATCATACTTGCGGCGCGAATGAATCCAGCGCGCGTTGCGGTGTTCGCGTCCGGACGCCAGCGTGACGATGTCGGTGCGCCGCACCGGGCCGCCGCGCGCGCCGCGCGAGATGTCGAGTGGAAAGCGCACGTCGTGGAAATCGGCAAAAGCCATCTGGCGTCCTCACAGGATGCGGCGGCCGCGAGCCACGGCGCGGGCCATGGCGGCGGAGACCTGCGCTTCCGAACGGCGGAAGCTCTCGATGTCGGCGGCGGCGATGTTGACGATGACATGGGTGGATTGCGCGCCCTCTCCCGCCGCCCGCACGCCGAGCCGGCCGTCGGAACCGCGCGACAGCGGCAGAATCGCTTCCGAGCCGGCTTCGCCCATCAGCCCGACGCCTCCCGAAGCGCCGAAATAGGTCGGCGCATGGACAATCCCTCCCTTCGCGAAGGCCTGGATCTGTCCGGCACCGCCGCCGAACAGGCCGCCGAGCGAATGCAGGCCCTGCCCGATCAAACCCGAGACCCCCGTCTCCAGCGGCTTCAGGCTCTGCTTCAGCGCGGTGTCCGAGAGCCGCATCGCAATGCTCTTGAGGACATCCTCGAAGCGTTTCCCCTCAACGATGCCTTTGGAGAAAGCCTCGGTGACCGATCGGCCGAACTGCCTCGTCAGTCCATCAAGCTGCGTCAGCATCACCGTCTGTCCGGTCAGGGACCCGGCCAGATCATCGTCATCCGCCATGGCGTTGTTCTCCTTGCGGGCGGCTCAGCCGCCATCATCGGGATATTCCGTCATCAACCGGGCCAGGGCGGCTTGGTCGCAATGGCCCGGGCCCGGCAGGCCGAGGCCGGCGATCAGCAGCAGTTCACGCGGCGTCAGCCGCCAGAACATGTCCGGTTCCAGCCGCAGCCGGTGAAGGCCAAGCGCGATCACCGCCTCCCAGGGGAAGGCGCCCGCCGCGCTCGCCTCGACACCGGCTACGGCACGAGAGGGCGGGCCACACCGGCGGCAATGGGTGAGCCGAACGTCACGGTGAACAGGGCGGCGATCGCACCGGCGATCGGTTCGAGGCCGCCGGCAACGGACAGCGCCTCGATCTCGCCATCGGCCAGATCATGCCCGGCGCCCTTGAGCCCGATGCGGAGGATGGCGATGATGTCGCGCGCCGCGATCCGCCCGCTGCCAAGCCGTTCGCCAAGGCCGACAAGATCGCCGGCGTCGAGCGCATCTTCCAGTTCGGCGAGCCCGCCAAGGGTGAGCCTGAGCGCCAGCCTGCGCCCGCCAAGGTCCAGCGGCACCTCGCCGCGATGTCGGTTCGCCACGGCCGCCTCAGATCGCTGTGAAGGTCAGCGCGCCGGCTGACTCAAGCGACATCTCGAAGGTGACTTCAGCCGCATGATCGCCTCGGTACTCGAGGCTGGAGAGCTGGAATGCCCCCTGCAGCCGCCCGAAATCCGGGATCACGATCTGCCATTGGCGGATGTCGCCATCGAAGAAGACCTGCCGCACGAGTGCGTGCGAGGCCTCGTCGCGAAACACCCCACCGCCGGAGATCGAGGCGCGGCGGATGCCCGCCCCGGCGAGCAGCTCGCGCCAGCGACCGGCGCTTTCGGCGTGCGTGATGTCGACCGCCTCGGCGTTGAAGGCGATCTGGCGGGCGCGCAGCCCGGCGACGCTGGTGAACACGGTGGGCGCGCTTTCAACGCGCAGCAGCATGTCCCTGCCCCGTTGTGCCGTCATGGAGGATTCCTCTTTTCGCTGACTGGTTTCAAAGCTGTTCGGTGACGCAACGCAGGCGCACCGTGGCGCGCGACAGACCGCTTTTCAGGTCGCGCTTCACCTCAAGGGCCGTCTGGCGCAGGTTGACGATGCGGTGCCCGGCCGGGCTCAGCGCCGCATTGTGCAGAACGGCGCCGATACGGCCGGCAAGCGCCAGGGCGGCCGACGTCTCGCGCCCCTTGCCGGCCCAAACGATCAGGTCGATGAACTGCTCGCAGCCGACGCCGTCACCGCTCGACCAGTCGCGGGCGTCGACATCGCCGTAAACGACATAGGGGCCGGCCGCCGCGCGCGGCGGCTCATCATAGACATGCGGTCCGCCCAGAAGGCCGGTCAGGTCCGCATCGGCGGAAAGGCGCGCCTGGATTGCGCGGCGTACGGCAAGGACTGCGTCCATCATGGTGAGACAACCTCGCAAAGGCAGACAAGACGGCTGCGGTTTCCGATGGGGTCGCCCGCGCTCAGGATGCCGAACGCGACGCCTGGGCCGGTCAGGCGCATGCCGGCATTGACCCCGCTGCGCCACCGGATGGTGATCTCGTAGCGCGCCGCCTGTTCGGTGCGCCCGGCGCTCCAGCGTTCATCGCCGGAGAGCCAGCGCACTTCGGCCCAGATGGCGGCAACCATGACGAAGCTCTCGCTCGCCCCTCCGGCCTGATCCGGCGTGAGCACCGGCGCTTCCAGCACGAGGCGGCGGCGTGACCGCCCAATTGTCGGGTTGCTGCGGGTCATGTCAGAGCCTCGCACGGCGGAATGGCGCGATCAGCGCCAGAACATCCGCTGGAAGCCGCGCGTCGCCTTGGCTTGCAACATCGCCTCGGTTCTCGAACCAGCGCCCCACCATCATGAGGATCGCCTGGCGGAAAGGCTGCGGCACAGTGCCGGCGGTCGCGCCATAGCCGGCGAGCAGATCAATCTCGATGCCGGCACGAGCCCGGCCAGGTTGCGGTACCACGCCCTGCACGAACAAGGAGGGCGGGTCGGCATGCGCTGACAGGTCAAGTGCAGAGACCGCCGCAGTTGTCGCCGAGCCGGCTGCATCAAGGACACGGACGGCGCTGATCGCGGTCACCGGCGCCAGCGGGAGCCGCAGTTCGCCGTTGACAGGCCAGCGATCGAGGACGATCCGCCAGCCCTGGGTGATGAACAGCCGCCGGCTCGCCGCCTCGATCAGCAGGCGTGCGGCGACGATCAGCGTACGGATCAGATCGTCCTCGTCAGCGCCATCAACTTTGAGGTAAAGCTTCGCCTCGGCGAGCGAGACAGGCTCGATGGCGGGAGCCGCAATCAAGATCGGACTCATGGGATCATCCTTGCAAAAATGGGCCTGCGTGATCGCCGGCTGCGCGCTGGTTGCGCCGCAGGCGGCGGCCATCGTGGGTGGACAAGCGGGCGGACCGGTGGAGACCTCCGCCGTGATGGTGCTGCACGACCGGGGCGGAATCTGCAGCGGTGTCGTGATCGCCCCGGAGGTGGTTCTGACGGCTGCGCACTGTGTTCCGGCCGGCGCAGCGGTCCGCGTGCATTTCCGTGAGGCGGGGCAGCCTGTCCTGCTCGCGACGCAAGCCATTCGGCGACATCCCGAGTACCGGGCGAATGCCGTGCAGGAGCGGACGCGGTCGATCGACCTGGCCCTGATCCGGCTGCCCTCGCCGCTGCCGGCGCGCTTTGAGCCCGCCTCGCTGTCGACGAGGTCAAGCCCCGCCGCCGCCAGCGTCACCGCCGCCGGCTTTGGCCTGACCCGCGAAGGCGACCCGTCAACCACCGGAAGCTGGCGCTCGGTGACGTTGCAGGCGGTTCAGCCTTACGGGCCGAGCGCCGTCCTGCTCTGGGCCAAGGGTGCCGCCGGCGCCGGTGCCTGCCAGGGAGATTCAGGCGGGCCGATCACCGATGGACGCGACAGCGTCTTCGCCATCACGAGCTGGACGACCGGTCTGTCCGGACGATCCTGCGGTGACCTGACGCAAGGCGCACTGCTTGGACCCCAACGGCGCTGGATCGATTCGATCCTCGGCGGTTGGGACCAGCGTGCGCGGTGGAACTGAGCCCGAGTCGCTCCGGCCCGCGATTCACCTGTCTGACATCAATCTGTGGACGGGAGCGGCGGGTTGCGCCATGCTTCTGTCCACGGATGCTTGCGGAGACCGCGATTGCCTTCACCTTCAAGCCGTGTCCCAGCCGGATTTCCGGCGTTGGTTCTTGCGGGCTCCCTGGCGATGCTCCCCGGGACTGCCTCGGCCGTCATCGGAGGCCAGCCGGTACGCGGCTCGGATGCCGCCCGTCATTGGACCGTGAAGATCGAGAGCAGCAAAGGCGAATTGTGTTCCGGCGTTCCCATCGAAGCCCGCATCGTCCTCACTGCGGCCCATTGTGTGATCAAGGGCGGTACGTTCCGGGTCACGGTCTTCGACGGCGACATGAAGCGGCGCACCATCGCCGCATCCCATGTGGTGGCGCATGAAACCTTCCTGCCGGGGCGCAGCCCGAGCACCCAGCCGGGCGTCGACCTCGCCATGCTGCGGCTGTCCGCTCCTTTGCCCGCCACGATAAGGCCGCTGATGATGGGCGGGCGCATCGGCGTGGGCGACGTTCTGACCATCGCCGGTTTCGGCCTCAGCCGCGAAGGCCAGGCCGGCACCGCGCGAACCCTGCGGCAGACCAGCCTGACCTCTGCGGGCAGCTATACCTCCGCCAACAGCGTCATGGTTGCCGTCGACACGGAAACCCGAGGCCAGGCACCGGGCGCCGGCGCCTGCAAGGGCGATTCAGGCGGGCCGATCATGCGCGGCGATGCCGGTTCGAGCGAACTTGTCGGCATCGTGAGCTGGTCGAGCGGCCCCGCCGTGCAGCGGGTCCGCAGCGTCTGCGGCGGCTTCACCGCCATCACCCCGGTCGCCGACCATGCCGGCTGGATCAGCAGCACAGCCAGCGCGCTGTCGGCCATGCCCGATGGCGGTCCGCAAACGGAGCGTCGCCGTGGCGGCCGGCAGGAGCGAGCGTTGCAGTCTCCCGCCAGTGCTGCCGAGCCATGGACGCGGCCCGACAGCAACAACTGACGTGGCCTGCCTCATGCGGCGAAGCGCAGCCCCTTGATCGCTGCGAAGTCCTGGACGCCGCCACCCACGCGCTTTGTGGTGTAGAACAGCACGTAGGGCTTGGCCGAGTAGGGATCGCGCAGGATGCGGACCCCAGCGCGGTCGACGATCAGGTAGCCGCGCCGGAAGTCGCCAAACAGCACCGAGACGGAGTTGGCCGCGATGTTGGGCATCGCTTCGGCCTCTGCCACCGGGAAGTTCATCAGCGTGGCTGGCTGGCCGACGCCGGTCGGTGGCATCCAGATATAGTTGCCGGCGCTGTCCTTGAAGCGCCGGATCGCGCTCTGGGTGCGGCGGTTCATCAGGAAGGTCCCGTTCTGCCGGTAGCCCGTCCGAAGGGCGTAGATCAGGTCGATCAGGACGTCTGACGGGTTCGCCGCCGCGAAGGCCCCGGCGGCGCCCGAGTTCAGCACGCCGATGTTGCCCCAGCTCCAGCTCGCGTCAGCCACCACTGGCGCGGTCAGCACGCCGCGGGGCTGGGTCGTGCCGTTGCCGGAAATGAAGGCGGTGCTTTCCTGCTCTGCGAACACCGTCTCGACCTCATCGGCGACCCAGCGGTCGACATCGACGAGCGCGTCGTCGAGGATGGTCTGGGTGGCTGACGGCATGGCGTACAGCTCCATGGCCGGGAACACCAGTTCAGACAGCACTTGCGAAGCCGTCTCGGGCCGCGCGGCCGTCTCGCCGACCCATCCGGTGGCCGGGCCGGTGGCCGAAAAGGCCGCCCGGTAGGTTCCGGCAGAGATCGTGCGAACCGTGGCGAGGGCGCGCATCGGCGAGATGTTGGCGAGGCGCTGAAGGATCGAGCGCTCGACCTCGGCCGGCGCGACGAAGCCGCCATCCGGCCCTGAACCGGCGGACAGCGCCTTCAGCTCCGCGCCGCGCAGGCCGGACAGGTCGCCGCGCCGGATGTAGGCTTCGAACACAGCCTTGCGCTCGGCTGCGCCGCTGTCGGCCTGCGCGGATGCGCCGTCCAGCGAGGGCCGGCGGGCGGCCAGCGCAACGCGGTCGACCCTGCGCTTGTGTTCGTCGAGAGCCTGATCGATGCGGGCCAGCTTCTCGTCGAGCAAGACGTCCGCCGACGAACGCTGCTCGATCTCGTGCAGCCGCTGGTCATTGGTGTCGCGGAAGGCTTCGAAGGTGCTGCGCAGTTCGTTGTAGGCCTCGTTGACGTCGCTCAGCTGCGCCTTGGCTTCGGGCGCGGGGATGCAGTGGGTGGTTGTCTCCATCGGGATCGTCTCCATGTGATCAGTGGGTAAATGCGAACGGAACCGGTCAGGCGGCCGGCATGGCCTTGGCGAGCACGGAAGGCCCGCCAGTCTTGACCGCCGACACGCGGGCCTGCGGCAGAAGCGGGAAGGTCACGAGCGAGACCTCCCACAGGTCGATTTCAGAAAGCCGGCGGTAGCCGGTGCGCGGATCGCTGCGGGCCTTCACGGTGCGGAAGCCGATCGAGAGGCCATCGACCGCCCCATCGCGCATCAGCGCCAGGATTTCGCGGGCCCGCGCCACGTCAAGCGACAGCCGCCCGCGGACGAACAGACCGCGCGCATCCTCGCGCAGCACGAGCCACTGGCCGAGCGGCTCGGAGGGATCATGCTGCCAGAGCAGCTTGATGCCGCGCACGCCGCGCCGGGCCAGCGAGGCGGCGAAGGCGCCCGGCTCGACCAGATCCTTGCCCAGGTCCGGGATGTTGAACAGGCTGGCGTAGCCCTCGAACTGCCCGGCGGTGTCGACGCGCACCAGGGTTTCCGTCAGCAGCTTGGCCTCGGGCGGGCGGCATGACCGGTGTGCTGAAGCAGCCGCCATCATGGCTTTTCCTTGGACGCGCGCGGCCGTTCCGGGCGATGCGCCTCGCGGTCCATGCGCTCGAGAACGCGGACGAAGTTGCGGATCGCGTCGCGGGCCTCGGCGCGCGCCTCGGGCCGCTGCGCGGCATCGGGCTGCGGCGCCCTGACACGAAAAAGCCCGCCGATTGGCGGGCGGTAGCTGCTCATGATCATTCTCCTCGCAAGGTGACTGTCGGGGGTTACTTGACATGCCGCTGGTTGAAGCGGGCCAGTTCGCGGACAAACTCGTCGAAGCGCCGGTTGGCCTCGGCAAGGTCCTTCAGCACGCGCGAGAGCAACGCCGATGCGCCAAGAGCCCAGAGCAGCAGCCCGATATGGCCGACATCGCTGCTGGCCGCGAAGCGCTCCAGGATCGCCTCCATCGCCCTCAGCCCTCAGCGGGGCGGAGCGCAGGATAGCCCAGCGCCTGCCGCTTTTCGGCATCGGTCAGCAAATCGCCGGCTGCCAGCACGCGGCTCCAAAGCTTCTCGCGGTCCTCCGCCAGTTCCTCGATGGCGTCGAGATCGGGCTCGATGGCGACATCAGCCTCGAAAGCCGCCTCCAGCCAGCCCGCCATCGAGCCCATCGTGCGGCGCACAAGCGGGATCACCGTCTGGCGCCAGAGCGCCTTGTTCGCCTCGGCATAATTGGCATGTGTCGAGTCACCCGGCAGGCCGAGCAGCAGCGGCGGCACGCCGAACGCCAGCGCGATCTCGCGGGCGGCGGCGGCCTTGGCCTCGATGAAATCCATGTCCTTGGGGCTCAGCGACAAAGGCTTCCAGTCGAGGCCGCCTTCGAGCAGCAGCGGCCGGCCCGCATTGCGCGAACCCTGGAAGCTCTCCTCCAGTTCGGTCTTCAGCCGCTCGAACTGGGCGTCGGTCATCGCGGTGCCTTCCGGCCCGGCATAGACCAGCGCGCCGGAGGGGCGGGCCGCATTGTCGAGCAGCGCCTTGTTCCAGGCCCCCGCCGCATTGTGGATGTCGAGCGCCCGCGCCGCCGCCTCCATCGGCGGCATGCCGTAATGGTCGTCGAGCGGATGGAACAGCGACAGGTGCAGGATTGATGGAAGCCCCTCGCCATCCTGCCGGAAGCGCACACTCTCGCCACCGACCGTGTAGTCATAGGCCTCGGCCCAGCCGTCGCGGCCCGGCACGACCCGCATCCGGTCGGGCCGCAGCGCATGCAGTTCGCGCACCGCACCGTTCAGCGTCACCGCCTCGACATAGGCATTGCCCGCGACGAGCAGGTGGCCATAAACCGTCTCGAGGAACGCGCCTGCCGCCTGCCGCGCGTTGGGCCGGGCCAGCAGGGCATTCAGCGGATGCTCCGGCACCTCGCGCCCGCCGATCCTGACCGAAACGCCAACCTGCGCCGCGCTCTCGGCCACCAGCCGGACGCAGCGGTGCACGATCGCGTTGGTCTGGTAGCCCTCGCGCGCCAGGGCCGCATAATCGCGCGGCGTCCACACCGCCCGGCCGGCGTTGTGCCAGGCGATCAGCGGCGCCGTGCGCGAACGCTTGGTCTCGGGCACAGGCGTTCGCGCCGGCGTGAGCCAGCGGGAGAGGAAGTTGGGCATCGTGGGTGTCCTTCCGTTCTACAGTCCGCGGATGCGTGGGCTCGCCGCCCTTCCCAGCACCAGATGCGTCACTGCCCAGACCAGCGCGTCCAGCCTGTCCGGCGAGCGGCCTGAGCTCAGGCCTCCGGGGCCGAAGTCGCACATCTCGTCCTCGAGTTCGGGCAGCGCGCCGACATGGCGCACGCGGCCTTGCGCATAGAGCGCCGCCACGGGTTCGGCGCGCAGATACTTGCCGCGCGTGGCGCGGACAGCGACCACTGGCAGCGCCGGATCGACTTCGCGCAGCACTGCCGTGGCCATCTCGCCGCCCTGGTTGACCTCGACCACGACGACATCGGCCTGATGGCGACGGTACAGCGCCGCCGCCCGCGCCGCCCATTCGGCGGGCCTGACGCGGGCGAGCGTGGCGTCTTCCAGAACATGCACGACACCGTCCTCCGTCACGCCCGCCACCATCAGCCCGCAGGCATCGGCGTGGCGGCCGGAACTGGCCGGCGGGTCGATGGCCACGCAGAGGCGCGCGAGTGGCGGCGCAGTCCGTTCGCGGCAGTTTTCGAGCATGGCGCGGCTCCAGAGCGCGTCGGCGCGCTCGGAGATCATCTCGCCGTCGAGTTCCTGCCGGCCGAGCCGGGTGCCGCCATAGGCCCGCGCCATGGCGCTCAGGAAGGCCGGGGCCAGGTTGAAGGCGTTGTCGCGGGTCCGGGCGCGGCTGACGGCCGTATCCGGATCGCCCAGAAGCGCCCTCAGCAGGGGCGTAGGGCGCGGCGTCGTGGTGGCGAGGCAGCGCGGATGCGCGCCAAGCCTGAGGCCGAACTGCAGCATGTCCCACGTCTCGCGGGCGTAGCGCCATTTGCCGATCTCGTCGCACCAGGCGGCCTCGAACTGCGGGCCGCGCAGGCTTTCGGGGTCCTCCGCCGAGAACACCTGCGCGATGGCGCCGTTCGGCCAGGTCAGCCGG
Organism: Hyphomicrobiales bacterium; assembly: GCA_027483505.1. Lineage (GTDB taxonomy): Bacteria > Pseudomonadota > Alphaproteobacteria > Rhizobiales > Beijerinckiaceae > Allobosea. The sequence goes on along the minus strand of JAIXUP010000034.1, from coordinate 8,960 downwards.
CGGTTGCTCGGCTTCCAGTCCGGGCGGTCGGCCCTTGCATGCACGGCCAGAAGGCCCGACACACCCTCGATCATCACGTCGCGGACATCGGCGAAGGTTTCACCGACCAGCGCCAGCCGCCCGGCGGGGCGCGGCGCGAAGCCGTCGAGGCCCAGCGCCAGCCCGCGCAGCCATTCGGCTCCGGCGCGGGTCTTGCCGGCGCCACGACCACCGATCATCAGCCAGATGTGCCAGCCGCCCGGCGGCGGCAGCTGGTCGTCGCGCGCCCAGAACAGCCAGTCGGCGCTCCAGGCCCGCAGTTCAGGGGCCCGGCACCTCGCCAGCAGGCTCTCCTTGTCTGTCCGGCCCAAGCAATCCCATCTGGCGCGCAAGCGCCTCGCGAAGGCTGGCGAGGTCGGCAAGGGCGTGGTCCGGATCGGTTCCATGCGGATTGTCTGCGTCCTCCAGCGCGCGGTCGATGTCGATCGCCGCAGCATCCATGTCGATCAGTTCCTTGATCGTGCGGGCCAGGGTGGCGAGCGATTTGGCTTGCGCCTCGCTGCCGGCCTCGCCTTGCGCCAGGCCTTTCAGGCGCGCCTCGTGCGCCTCGACCTGCATCTCCGCGGCCGCCCAGAGCCGCTCCACCAGACCAACGCGGCTCGCCCGGGAGATCGCTACGCCAGCGGCGGCGCCTTCAACTTCAATTTCAACACGATGGTTCATGGCCTGACCCCACAAGAACGCCGAAAGCCGCCATCGCTGCGGCGGCGTTGGCGGCTTCCAGTCACAATTCGTGAGCGTGCCGACTTGATAGCCGATCAGCGCGACGCTGTCAAGGACATAATTCCTACAACCTATGCGTATGTCAAGTTGTATCGTTTTTGAGATGGCGATTCCGGAAGAGGGCCTGTGGGGTCGGGATGACGGCGTGCTTGGTTCAGCTCTGCGCCGCGTCGATCCACTTCGGCGTCGCCGTCGGCACATAGGCCGCCATCTTGTCGAGCAGGGCGCCGGGCCGGGTGTCCATCAGCGCCATGTGGCGATGCTGCTCGCGCACGAAGCCCTCGGCGGTGGCCTTGTCGAGGAAATGCAGCAATTCGCTGTAGAAGCCATCGACATCATAGAACCCGAGCGGCTTGTGATGGATGCCAAGCTGGGCCCAGGTCCAGATTTCGAAGATTTCCTCATAGGTGCCGATTCCACCCGGCATGGCGATGAAGGCGTCGGCGAGCGTCTCCATCCGCGCCTTGCGCTCATGCATGGAGGAGACGACATCCTTGCGGGTCAGCCGCTTGTGACCGACCTCCTTCGATTCCAGCGAGTGCGGAATGACGCCGTGCACCGCGCCGCCCGCATCCAGCGCCGCATCCGCGATCACGCCCATCAGCCCGACGCTGCCGCCGCCATAAACCAGCGTCAGGCCCCGATGCGCGATCTCGCGACCGAGCGCCCGGGCTCCTTCGGCATAGCTGTCCCTCGCGCCGATGCTCGAGCCGCAGAACACGCAGATGGATTTGATCATGGGGCCGGGTTCCCGAGAGCAGCCAGAATGCGGGCCCAGGAGCGGGCGCCCTTCTGGAAGGATGACAGATCGTATTTCTCGTTGGGCGAATGCACCCGGTCATCATCGAGACCGTAGCCGACAAGCAGCGTGTCCATCCCGAGCGTGCGCTTGAAATCGCCCACCACCGGGATAGAGCCCCCGGAGCCGATGATCGCTGCGGGCTTGCCCCACTCCGCCGTGAGCGCCTTTTCCGCCTTGCCCAGCGCCGGCATGTCCCAATCGAGGGAGATGGCGCGGCTGCCCTTGTAGCGGATGAACTCGGCCTTGCAGTCGGCGGGAATCCGGTCCCGGACATAGGCCTCGAACGCCTCCATGATCGCTTTCGGGTCCTGGTCGCCGACCAGCCGGAACGACACCTTGGCGGTCGCCTCCGAGGCGATCACGGTCTTGGTGCCCTCGCCCTGATAGCCGCCCCAGATGCCGTTGACGTCACAGGTCGGCCGCGACTGGATCATCTCGATCAGAAGCCGGCCGCGCTCGCCGGCGGGCACACCAAGGCCGACCTGCCCAAGGAAATCCTCCGCTGTGAGGCCAAGACCGGCCCAGGCCGCCTTCATCTGCGCCGGCAGCTCGTGCACGCCGTTGTAGAAGCCCGGCAGCGTCACCTTGCCATTGTCGTCGTGCAGGCCGGCCAGAACCTTGGTCAGCACGCGGATCGGGTTGGCCGCCGCGCCGCCGAACAGGCCCGAATGCAGGTCGCGGTCCGCCGCGATGATCTTGACCTCCATGTAGACCAGCCCGCGCAGGGCCGCCGTGATCGCGGGCGTTTCGCGGTCCCACATGCCGGTGTCGCAGACCAGCGCCACATCGGCCTTCAGTTCCGCTGCATTCGCCTCGATGAAGGGCGGCAGGTTGGGCGAGCCGGATTCCTCCTCGCCCTCGACCAGGATGGTCACGCCGACGGGCAGGTCTCCGGTCTCCGCAAGCCAGGCGCGGCAGGCCTCGATGAAGGTCATGACCTGGCCTTTGTCATCCGAGGCGCCGCGGCCCATGATGACGTGGCGGCCCGGCTCAAGCTCGGCCAGGCGCGGCTCGAAAGGCGGTGTCTCCCACAGGGTCAGCGGATCAACCGGCTGCACGTCATAGTGGCCGTAGAACAGCACATGCGGCGCGCCCTTCTTCGGCCGATGCCCGACGACGATCGGGTGGCCCGGCGTCGGACGCGACGAGGCCTTGAAGCCAAGCTCCGTGAGGTCCCGCACCAGCCAATCCGCGGCCCGGGCGCAATCGGCCTTCCAGGCGCTGTCGGTCGAGATCGACGGGATCCTGACCCAGTCCATCAGGCGGCTGATCGCGCCTTCGCGGTCGGAATCAAGACGGGAGAGGACGGCTGGCAAGCGCGACATGACGACACCGGATGGCTGATTCAACTGCGGCATCATACAGCCCCGTCCCCCCGAGGGAATGCCGCCGGCCCCGTTATTCGCGCATGGCCCTCATTCCGCCTTGAAGAAGCCCATGCGGCGCAGGGCCTGCATCAGAACATGGCGGCCCGAGAGGCTTTCCGGCCCCGAGACGCGGCGGGCGGAGTGAATAGTCCAGGGGGTTGTGCTGCTGACATGGGACCGCGCGTTGAAGTCCGCCATGGCGCCATTGTAGCGCTCGATCGCAGCGTCCTGCTTTTCGAGTTCGTAGCGGCCATGGTGCAGCACCGCTTCCTGCGGCAGGCGCGGCTTGACCGCGCCGCCCTTGCCCTCGGCAGCATAACCGATGCAAAGGCCGAACACGACGGCTGCACCCTGCGGCAGGCCGATCAGGCGTGCGACATCTTCGGGTCTGTTGCGCATCGCTCCGATGTAAACAGTGGAAAGGCCAAGGATTTCTGCAGCCACGACCGCGTTCTGGGCGGCCAGCGCAGCGTCAATGGCGGCGACGAGAAACATCTCGAACGTGTCGTTGCCCGCATGCGGCAGGCCCGCACGGTCGGCCACGCGGTTGAGGCGGGCGAGATCAGCCAGAAAGAGCAGGAAGACAGGGCACTCGGCGATGTGCTGCTGCCCGCCCGACAGGGCCGCACATTCGGCCTTCACGGCCGGATCGGTGATCGCCACCACCGACCAGGTCTGCAGGTTCGACGAGGTCGCCGCCGACTGCGCCGCCGCGATGATCGCCTCCAGCGCGCCCTTCGGCAGCGGATCAGGCTTGTAGCCGCGCACCGAGCGATGATTCAGCATCAGCTCGATGGCCGGGGAGTTCAGGGCGATCGCTGGCGCATCGGTCTCGCCGTAGCGCCTGGAGAGGGCTGGGGTCATGGGAACTCGCGGGGCTCAGGAAGGCGAATGGCGCTCATGGCCGGGCTCGCCCCGGCCATCGACGCCTATCCACTGGCATTTGCATGGTGCAACGTGTCGAGACAAGAGCAGTTGCCATGCCATGCAACGTCACGTCTTTGCGAGGACAGCGAAACCATCCAGCCTCGCCAACCCACCAGTGAGGATCGTGTCGCTGCGCTTGCGATGATGGAACCTACTCAGCCGCACTCCGTTGCGCATAGCCAAGCCTGACGTTCAGCTCTTCCAGAAGCCTCGCGGCGGCTTCGGGGATCACGGTGCCGGGCGGGAAGACTGCCGAGGCTCCGGCCTTGTAGAGCGCCTCGAAATCCTGCGGCGGGATGACACCGCCGACCACGATCATGATGTCGGGGCGTCCGGCCTTGTCCAGTGCGGCCTTGAGCGCGGGCACGAGCGTCAGGTGACCGGCGGCAAGCGACGACACGCCGATGATGTGGACATTGCCGTCCGCCGCCTGTTTGGCGGCCTCTTCCGGCGTGGCGAACAGCGCACCGATCTCGACATCGAAGCCGAGGTCGGCGAAGGCGGATGAGATCACCTTCTGGCCCCGGTCATGGCCATCCTGTCCCATCTTCGCGACGAGGATCTTTGGCGCACGGCCGTCGTTTTCCGCAAACGCCTTGGCCATGCCCTGGACGCGGATGACAGCGAAGGATTCCGTGCCTGCCTCGCGCTTGTAGACACCCTTGATCGCCCTGATCTCGGCGCGGTGACGGCCGAAGACCTTTTCCATGGCAAGGCTGATTTCGCCGACCGTTGCTCCGGCGCGGGCAGCTTCGATGGATAACGCCAGGAGGTTGCCGGTGCCACGCGCGCCATCCGTCAGCGCGGTCAGAGCCACCTCGCAAGCCGTGCTGTCGCGGCTGGCACGCAGCTTCTCCAGCTTGGCGATCTGCTCGGCGCGGACGGCGGCATTGTCGACCTTGAGCACGTCGATCTCGGCCTCGTTCTCCGGCTTGAACACGTTGACGCCGATGATCTTCTGCAACCCCTCGTCGATGCGGGCCTGCGTCTTCGCCGCAGCCTCCTCGATGCGCAGCTTGGGGATGCCTTGCTCGATGGCCTTTGCCATGCCGCCCAGCGCTTCAACCTCCTGAATGTGAGCCCATGCGCGCTGGGCGAGATCGTGGGTCAGCTTCTCGACATAGAACGAGCCACCCCATGGATCGATGATGCGGGTGGTGCCGCTTTCCTGCTGCAAAACGATCTGCGTGTTGCGGGCAATGCGGGCCGAAAAGTCTGTTGGCAGGGCCAGCGCCTCGTCGAGGCTGTTGGTGTGCAGGCTCTGCGTGCCACCTTGCGTCGCCGCCATCGCCTCGACCATGGTGCGGGTGACGTTGTTGAACACGTCCTGCGCCGTCAGCGACCAGCCGGAGGTCTGGCAATGGGTGCGCAGCGGCAGGGACTTCTCGCTTTTCGCGCCGAAATCCTTGACCAAACTCGCCCAGATCAGCCGCGCGGCGCGCAGCTTCGCCACCTCCATGAAGAAGTTGGTGCCGATGGCCCAAAAGAAGCTGAGGCGCGGCGCGAACGCGTCGATGTCGAGCCCGGCTGCCAGTCCGGCGCGCATGTATTCTACGCCGTCTGCCAGCGTGTATGCCAGCTCCAGATCCTGCGTCGCACCTGCCTCCTGCATGTGATAGCCGGAAATCGAGATCGAGTTGTATTTCGGCATGTGCTGCGAGGTATGCGCGAAGATATCGCCGATGATCCGCATCGAATGGGCCGGCGGGTAGATGTAGGTGTTGCGGACCATGAACTCCTTGAGAATGTCGTTCTGGATCGTGCCGCTGAGCTTGGCCTGCGGCACCCCCTGTTCTTCGGCGGCGACGATGTAGAGCGCCAGCACGGGCAGCACCGCGCCGTTCATGGTCATCGACACGCTCATCTGGTCGAGCGGAATGCCATCGAACAACTGGCGCATGTCGAGGATGGAATCGATCGCGACGCCCGCCATGCCAACATCGCCAGACACACGCGGATGGTCTGAGTCATAGCCCCGGTGGGTGGCGAGATCGAAGGCGACGGACAGCCCCTTCTGCCCCGCCGCGAGGTTGCGCCGGTAGAACGCGTTGGAGTCCTTCGCCGTAGAGAACCCTGCATATTGCCGGATCGTCCACGGCTGGTTGACATACATGGTGGGGTAAGGCCCACGCAGGAATGGCGCGAGGCCTGGATATGTGTCGAGCGCATCAAGCCCGGCGAGGTCGGCTTCGGTGTAGGCAGATTTGACGGCGATGCCCTCGGGGGTGAGCCAGTCGCCAGCGTCAGCCACGCGCTCGTGGATACCCGTCGTTGCGCTGCGCGCAGCCTTGAACGACACCGTGGTGAAATCAGGCAGCGAGGACATCGAGGGCCTCCTTCAATGTATTCAGCATATCACATCCGGCAAAAATGAACCCGCCCACGCCCGCCGCCTGCAAGCCAGCCTCCATCTCGCCCGGTCGTCCAGCCAGCCACACGGCGTTTGCGCCGCTCGCGGCGAGCGCCATGGCTGCATCCGCGCCTTCCGCGGCATAGCTCTCGTCAGTCCCGCACAGGCAGGCGATGGCGGCGCCACTGGCCTTGTAGGCATCGGTGAGCGCAACGAGATCGGTCGAGCCATCCGCTTCGGCAAACCCGTCCGGCACGACCGTCTCGATGCCGCCTGCCTCGAAGAAGCCGCGCGTGAAGCCGATGCGCGCCGCCACAGCGCTGGCGCGCCCGAGCACGGCCACGAACAGGCGCGGCGGCCGGCCCGACTGGCGCAGTCCATCGGCGCGCTCACGCAAGGCCTCGAAGCCCTCTGACAGCCTGTGCGGCGCGAGCGGTGTGATGGTAACCGGGCCCGATGCGACGGCACGCGGCGCGGCCGGCGCAATGTCGAGCACGGCCTCCCCGCGCTCGGCCAGGTTCGGGAAGGCGCTGGTGCCGGTCAGCGGCAACCTGCCGGTGGCGATGTCCCTGTCGCGTCGTGTCTTCACGGCAGCGATCCGTGACTGGAGGGCTCCGGCCCGCAATGACGCCACGATCCCCCCTTCCCGCTCGATCTGCTGGAACTCCGCCCAGGCCTTCTCGCCGAGCTGGTCGGTCAGCGCCTCAAACCCACCTGCGCCTGCGGCGGGGTCGACGACGCGCCAGAGGTGGCTTTCCTCCAGCAGCACAAGCTGGGTGTTGCGCGCGATGCGGCGGGCGAAACCGTCGCCGAGCCCGCGCGCGGCGGTGTGCGGCAGCACGGCCACGCTGTCAGCCCCGCCGACGCCGGCCGAGAAGGCCGCGATGGCGTTGCGCAGCATGTTCACGGGCGAATCCGTGCGCGTCAGCATGCGCCAGGCGGTTTCTGCATGCAGCGGTATGGGTTGCGGATCGAGCCTGCAGGCCTCTTGAACGCGGGCCATCAACACCCGCAGGGCGCGCAGCTTGGCGATGCCGATGAACTGGTCGGCGTCGATCGCAAGGATGAACGAGAGCGCTGCGAAGGCCTTGTCGAGCGGAACGCCGCCAGCCTCGAGCGCGCGGACATGACACAGGGCTGTCGCCAGCGCCCAGGCCAGTTCCTGCGCCTCCGAGCCGCCAGCCTCGTGCACGGGGCGGCTATCGCAGCTGAAGAACGGGCCGTTGAAGCCGTGCCCGGCGAACTCGGCGCGCATGTCGGACAATCGCTTGGCGATGTCGGCCCACGGCGCCATCCAGACGCCGCTGCGGGCGAGCAGGCCGATGAGGTCGATGCCGAAATCGACCTTGAGGTCGGCCGGAGCGAGCTTGCGGCGCTTGACCATCTCAGCGAACAGCCGCCCCGTGATGCGCGCCTGCGGCGAGGGTTCGAGCCGCGTGTGGATCAGGTCCAGTTCGACGCCGCGCAGACTGGCGTCAAGCGCCGCCGCATCCGTCGTCGGCAGGCCGAAGCCCCGTGCGCCGCCAGAGCCATGGAACACGAGCGCCAGAGCGCCGGCCCCGCCGCCCAGGTCAGCCAGCGCCAGTTCGGCGGCCTGATCGGGCTGAGGGTGATCGACCCGCTGCGTCACGCGCCAGCGCGATCCGGCTGCGGCGCCCGCGACCAACGCCGCATCGGGCTTGCGCTGATACAGCGGCTGAATCGCGATGCCGTCGCTGCTGCGGCTGACCAGCTTCTTTTCGAAATCGCCGCCCTTCAATGCCTTGATCGCAGCGTCTCGCCAGCGCGCCTCGTCGGCAGGCGGAAAAGGGTTTGTCAGTTCGGCATCGGCCACGGGGTCAACCTTGCACAAGATAACGGCACGCAATGTTCCATGCCATGGGCAGGCCGTCAGGCAAATCCCCCGTTCGTCTGAGGGCCGTTGCGCGAAAACACAAACGCCGCCCCGAAGGACGGCGTCAGTTGTTCAAGAGCGATCGCAATCTCAGACGAACTGGCCGAGCCCGGGAATCGCGCCGACGATCGCACCCATGGCGTCTTCACCGGCCTTTTCGCGGCCATAGGCGAACATTTCCTTCGAGACGCTCTGGACCTGCCCCATCGACAGGCCCGCACCCATCAGCGATGCGCCAAGGCCCATCACGCCGCCGCCGCCCGGCATCATGCCGGCAAGTCCGCCCATCAGGCCGCCGCCGCCGGACGCGCCGGCCATCGCGGCTTCCGCACCGGGAAGGGCCGCGACGAGTTCGCCGACTTCGGCAGCCGGGCCCTCCTTCTTGAGGAAATTGAGGATCATGCCGATCGCCTTGGTGGCGAGCGTGGCGTCAATGCCGGCGGCGGCGGAGATGCGGGCGACGAGTTCTTCCATGGCGAATGTCCTGTTCTGTCAGCAGGCGAGGCGCCCACATCTGCGGCGCACTTGTCGCCTTGGGCCGCGCGGAAATCAAGGTGGGAACAACGCAAGCTGTGTCGGAGCGAAGCTTTCAGACGCGGACATGGCGCAACTGCCAAAGTCCTCTCTCCCATTGCGGGACAGGTCCAGAGAGGGGTCGCGCGATTCTGCAGCGAAGGACTGCAAACACAGCCCCTTTCGTGTGCTGCGACAATGCAATAAGCACAACAACAGCATTACTCCCGACAGGACTGCCCCATGGCCGAGAAGATGACCATTCCCGACGGAACCTTTCTCGTCGGCAAGAGCTGGAAGCCCGAACTCGTGACGCTGAAGCTCGCCAACCGGCATGGGCTGGTG
>JAIXUP010000080.1 GCA_027483505.1 Hyphomicrobiales bacterium | reverse complement strand
TCGACCTCAAGACCTTCGAGCCGACGCCGATCGGGATCAATTGCCGCCTGTGCGAGCGGCCCAACTGCTCCCAGCGCGCCGCCCCGCCCCTGATGCGGACCTTGCAAATCGACGAGAGCATTCGCGGCGTGAGCCCGTTCGATTTCGAGGCATGAGGAATTCCGACCGCCGGTCCAGGCGCTTGGCGTGAGCAGCGGGTCGGGGGCGTTGGTCTGTCGGCTGTCAGCTAGCCCGCCAAAGCCAGCCGGGGTGCCGGCGAGTAGAGCCGGGTGAATTCCCGTTCGCCGACGGGTCTGCCAAACAGCCAACCCTGGCCACGCCGGCAGCCCATTGCGAGCAGCATCTGCGCCTGCTCCTCGGTTTCGATGCCCTCCGCAACGGTTGTCATGTCGAGATTGCGGGCCAGCTGCACGATGGTCTGGGCAATCGCCATCGGCCGCCCGCCCTTGGTGATCTCCGATACGAAGGAGCGGTCGATCTTGAGCTCGTCAAACCCGAGGTTGCGCAGATAGGACAGGGACGAATAGCCGGTCCCGAAATCGTCCAGCGAAACCGTCACGCCGATGGCCTTCAGCGCTTCGACCGATTGCCTCACGAGGCGGGTGTCGGTGATCATCATGCTCTCGGTGATCTCGAGCTTGAGCCGGTCCGGCGCCAGACCGGTCGCGGCGAGCGTCTGGGAGACAAGCTTGAGGATGTCTACCCGGAAGAACTGCACGGCCGAAAGGTTGACGGAGACCGTGATCGGCGTGGTGAAGGCCGCGGCGGCCCGACAGGCCTTGAACAGGATGACAGCGCCGATGTCGATGATCCGGCCGCTGGTCTCGGCGATGGGAATGAACTGTGCGGGCGGCACATTGCTGCCGTCCTGACGGTGCCAGCGCGCCAGCGCCTCGCAGCCCACCACCTCTTTGCTCACCAGATCGACAATTGGCTGAAAGTGCGGTTCGAACTCCTCGCAGATGTCCGCCCGCGCGAGATCGCCCTCCATCTTGATGCGGGCGGCAATACCGTCCAGCATCGACTGCTCGAACAGGATGGCTTGTCCCTTGCCGACCGCCTTCGCGATGCCAAGCGCGATGTCTGCGTGATCGATCAGGTTTTCCGGACCCGTCAGGCCGGGCTCCAGAACGGCGATGCCGATCGAGGCGTCGACCGTCACCATGTGTTCGTCGATGGCGCTGGCCGCCCGGATCTGCTCAAGCAACGATTGCGCCCGTTCGAGCGCCACATCCGCGCTGGGCAGATCCGCAATGGCGAGGAGGAACTCATCCCCCCCGAGCCGTGCCGCCAGCGAGCCCTCGTTCGCTCCCGCAAAGGCCGCCAGGCGTTTGGCCACGGCAATCAGCAGCATGTCGCCCGTTCCGTGCCCGAGCAGGTCGTTGACCGGCTTGAACCCGTCAAGGTCGATGACGAACACGGCATGGCGCCGAGCGCTGCCGTCGCCGGCGCAGAGCTGGCCAAGATGGGCGCTGAATGTGCTCCGGTTAGCCAGCCCGGTGAGCACATCATGCGCCGCCATGAACGCGTTCCTGGCCGAGGTGCGGCTTTCCGAGGCGACGCTGGCGCGCAGTGCGGAGTTCTGCCGCAGCAGAAGGCAGACCAGGATGAGCGACCCGGCGATCAGCAGCGCGATCAGGCCCTCCTGGACCCTCTGCATGAACTGGATCTTCTGCGCGGTCTCGGCCAGATCCCGCGTGCTTTTCACATAGGCCGCGCGGCTCAGCATTTGCACCGCCGGTTCGGCCACGTCGATCAGTTCCAGCATCCGGTCTGTCCGCTCCGGCGCAGGCGCTTGGTCGAGCAGGTCGCCGATGTCGCCGACGGCACGTTCCGCCGTGTCCAGCCAGCGTTGACGCTTTTGATCAGCCGCAACGAAGGCTCCGAACGAGCCCTGCCGCCAGGTTCTGAGGCGCGAGGTCAGGATGTCATGCGAGAGCCGCGCATTCGCCTGCGACTCGGCGCTTGCCTCAAGCCTGTGCACCAGCAGCTTTCGCATCACGTCGTGAAAGTCGTCGCGGCCATTGGCGCCGTTCCACGCCACGTCATGGCGCGTCGTACGCCCGACAATGTCATCCATGGAATTCACGACCCATGGCAGCACCGCGCAGACAAGCCCGAGCACCGCCACGATTGCGATCAGCAGCAAGCGGATGTGGTCGAAGAAACGCATGGCGGACAGGCCGGGTCCGGTCAGTCGATGGCGATCGAACGGACTTGCCAGGCTGAACGGCTGAAATAGGTCTCCGTCTTGAGATTCTTGTCCGCATCATAGGGGTAGATCACGAAGAGCGGGCCCTTATCGGTGACAGGCATTGTCTGGCCATTGCGCTTGTAGGCCAGCAGGACCGGGTATTGTGTGACGTCGGCCACTGGAATTTCAGTCATGTAGCTGTTGAGTGCGGTCAGGGTCAGTCGATTGCCGCGTGTGCCCAGATGTGCCAGCAGCCTGGCGAGCGGAACGCCTTCGAAAAGCTGTTCGCCATCATGCCAGGGCGTGGTGGTCCTGATGACCGCGCTGCCGAGGCGCTGCAGATCGTCGAGGGTCAAGTCGGTGCGCTGCCCGCCTTTTGAGTCGTCCACCACGCTGAGGATGACAGGGGCTTTCTGCTGTGCGGCGGCCGGTGGTGGCTGGATCAGGGCTGCGATGGCAATGGCGGTTGCGACAAAGGCGAGTTTCATGGGTCTTGTCCTTCCATGTGACAGGTACTGTTGGATCATGCGTGGTGCGCACTAATCCGAGAGCGACCATAAGAAAGACAACTTAAAGTTGTGTATCAGGAAAGCGGCCAATGCCACGGATTCGGAGTACCTGTCACAGGGCGTCTGGATGGCCAAAGGCGCGCTCTGAGATGGCTTCGCCGGAGCGGTTCTCCCCGGCACTTTCCTGCGCGCCGACTGTCGGACGCCTTGTCTCATCGGGTCAGGCCGTTATTGATAGCCTGAGGGCGCTTCCAGGCCGCCCGGACGTGCCGCATGACCGCAGACGCCTCCCTTTACCGCCCTCCGGCGCCCACGCCGCTGTCGCCGACGCTATCGCTGCTGCGCGTGCTGGCGATGCAGCCGCGCAGCCTGCTGAGCCTGGTGCCGAAGGAGGCCTACACCGAAATGGTGACGCCGCTCGGCATGTCGCGGCGCGGCATCCTCCTGGTCAACGATCCCGAGCTGACCCGCACGATCCTGACCAATCCGCTGGAGCATTTTCCCAAGAACGACCTGATGGTCGGCGCGCTCGAGCCCTTGGTTGGCGAATCCATCTTCGTCTCTGACGGCGCGGCCTGGCGCCGGCAGCGGGCCATGGTCGAGCCGGCCTTCAGCCACATGGGCATCGCCCGCGCCTTCCGCTGGATGCGCGAGGCGGTGGATGACTATGAGCGGCATCTCGATGGCGTTGCCGGGCGCGGGGAGGCCTTCTCGCTCGATGCAGCCATGAGCCACCTGACGGCGGACATCATCTGCCGCACGATCTTCTCGCAATCGCTGCAGCTTGGCACGGCGCGTGAGGTCTTCACCTCCTTCGCCGAGTTCGAGCGCTCGGTGGCCAGCGTTGATCTCTACCAGCTCATCCTCGGCAAGCCCTGGGGCAAGGTCCGCCAGCCCGACCACGTCCTGGCCGCCTGCGAACGCATCCGCGCCCATATCGATGCGCTGCTGGCCCCGGCGCTGGAGGAGGGCGCATCAGGTGGAGACATCGTGTCTGACCTGGTGGCCGCCCGCGACACAGCCACAGGCAAAGGCTTCACCCGCAAGGAGCTGATTGACCAGATCGGCGTCTTCTTCCTCGCCGGCCATGAAACCACCGCCAGCGTGATGACCTGGGCCTTCTTCATCCTGTCGCAGCGGCCCGATTATGTGGAGCGCATCAGGGCCGAGATCGACGCCGTCGTGGGCAATGGCGAAGTCGAGTTGGGCCACGTCAAGAAGCTCGAATTCATCCGCGATGTCTTTCGCGAGGCGCTGAGGCTTTACCCGCCGATCACCTTCATCCCGCGCGTCGCAGCCGAGGACACGATGATCGGCACATATCGCGCGAAGAAAGGCGCGATGATCATGATCGCGCCGTGGACGACGCACCGCCACCACGCGCTCTGGCCTGATCCAGACCGTTTCGATCCGGATCGTTTCACCCGTGACGAGATCATTCCCGGCAGCTACATGCCCTTCGGCCTCGGCCCCCGCATTTGCGTCGGCGCCGCCTTCGCCACCATCGAAAGCGGCCTGATGCTGGCAAGGCTGGTGCGACGGTATGATTTCGAAGCCACCGCGCCAGACGAGGTCAAGCCGGTGGCGCGGCTGACGACGCGGCCCGCGAAAGAGATCATGATGCGGGTGCGGCGGCGGCGGTCGAGGTGATGGGGACGATGATGCCTTGCGTTGACATCATCTCAGTGCAAGTCGCAACGGAACCAGCCGCAGCTTGACCCGGCCGCCTTCTCGGGGAAAAACCCCTTGGCGCCACCTGTCGCAGCAACAGCCTTGCCGGTGCGCCGCCAGGCAATCTCGAGCACCCTAGCGCACCGGCGGGGCGTAGAGGATGCCGCCCTGGCTCCAGAGCTGGTTGAGGCCCCGCGGAATCCCGAGGCGGGAGCGCGTGCCGACATTGCGCTCGTAGATTTCCGAATAATTGCCGACAGCGAGCACAGCCTGTGCAGCCCAGTCATCCGGCAGGCCGAGCCTGGAGCCTAGGCCTCCCTCCGCACCCACAAAACGGCGCACATCAGGCTTGGTGGAGGCGCGCGCCTCGCGGACATTCTGCGACGTCACGCCCAGTTCCTCGGCGCCGATCAGGGCGAAATTGACCCATTTCACAATCATGTGCCAGCGCACGTCGTCGGCGCGGGTGACGGGCCCCAAGGGCTCCTTCGAAATGACGTCAGGCAGGATGACCGCGCTGGCTGGTCGTTCCAGCTTGAGCCGTTCTGCGTAAAGTCCGGACTGATCCGTCGTCATCACCTCGCAGTCCTTGCGCGCGAAGGCGGCCAGCGTCGATGGCGCATCCGGAAGCACCCTCAGCTTGGCAGGCACATTGTTCTCGCGGAAAAAGTCGGCCGCGAGCGCTTCGCCGCTGGTGCCGGCCTGCACGCAGGTGGTCCGGTCGCCGATCTCGAGCGCGGAGGTGATGTTGCTGTCGCGGTGGACCATGAAGCCCTGGCCGTCATGGAAGTTGATCCCGGCAAACAGGAAGCCGAACTCCGCTTCGCGCTGCAGCGTCCAGGTCGTGTTGCGCGACAGGACATCAATCCGGCGCTGGCTGAGCGCTTCGAAGCGCTCGCTGGCTGAAACTGGCACGAAGGCCACCTTGTCGGGCGATCCAAGCGTCGCAGCCGCCAGCGCGCGGCAGAAATCGACGTCAAAGCCGCTCCATTTGCCGTCCGCCGCCCGCTCGGAGAAGCCGATCAGCCCGGTGCTGACCCCGCAGATCAGGCTGCCGCGTTGTTTGACGGTCGCAAGCGTATCGGCTGCCGCAAGTCCAGAGCCTAGGGCGAGAGCGATGATCGCGCCCGAAACCGCGCGGATGATGTCGACCATGTGAGCCCCTTAAATCGATGGACCGTGCCGGATAACGACTTTCGTGCCCACCGGCACGCGGGTGAAAAGATCGATCACATCGCCATTGGCGAGGCGGAAGCATCCGGACGAGATGGCATGGCCGATGGTTTCGGGCTGGTTTGTGCCGTGAATCCGGTAGACGGTCGAGCCCAGGTAAAGCGCGCGCGCGCCCATGGGATTGCCGGGGCCGCCGGCCATGAAGCGCGGCAGATAGGGCTGGCGCTGGATCATTTCAGGAGGCGGCGTCCAGTCCGGCCATTCGGCCTTGCGGCTGACCTTGACGAGGCCGGACCAGGTGAAGCCGTCCCGGCCAACGCCGATGCCATACCGCAGGGCGCGGTTTCCCGGCATGACAAGGTACAGGAACCGTTCGGATGTGTGCACAACCAGCGTGCCCGGCGCTTCCTGCGAGCGGAAGAACACGACCTGCCGCGCATAGGGGCCATCCTCGATGACGACCTCTTCGGTCGAAACCCTTCCGGGTTCATCCCCGATGTCCAGCGTCTCCCGAGGCGTCTGGGCGGCCGCCGAAAGGCAGGACAGCAGCATGGCAAGGCCCGCCAGTCCGGGGCGCAGCCAGGCGGATCGATCAGCGCGCCGTTCGCTCATGCGCATCTCACATAAATGAAGGTGCCGTACCGCGTGTGGGCATCCGGGTCCACGAAGCGCATGACGAGCTCCCTTTCGGCGATCGATACGAGTTCACGGTCCAGCGGATCGCCGGGAGGCGCTTCGGGGCCGAGATAGGTCTTGCCGTTCGATGCGCCCTTGAGCCGAAGCTCGTAAAGCTGGGAGTCATCGGCGACATGCATCATGACGCCGTCCGTTGGCCCAAGCGTGATGTTGTAGGGCAAGCGGCATTGCGTCCGCGCCATGGATTCCGTCCGCTTCCGGTCCTTTTCGTCCCGGAACGAGGCGACGCCCCAGCGGCCGACCAACTGCTCGCGGCGAACGGTTGTCGGTCGTTCCGACAACGAGCCGGGTGTGGCGGCAGGGGTCGCCGGCGCGCTGATGGTCGATGGCAGGTCGAGGCTGCCGCAGGCTGCGAGACCGGCCACAAAGGCGACGGCAATCAGGATCGGGGGCGGGAACAATGAGCCAAACGCCGACGCCAGCATCTTGGGAGAACGTCCATTGTCGACCATGTGATCTCCACGCGTGCTCATTCGGCAGCGAGGCTATTGCGAAGACCTCGGCCTTGCAAGTGGGGTGGCGCCATCGAATTTCAGGGGGCTTGGTCAGATGAGCTCACGCTGCCCGGGCGGACCCGGGCAGCGTGAGCCACAGCGCTATGGCGCGACGGCGCCGCTTCAGCGCGCCGAGATGGTGGTCAGGTCCTGAAACCAATGCTGGGCCTGCACGAAATCCTTCACCTTCGGGGAAAGCACATGCGGATTGGTGTCGTGC
>JAIXUP010000064.1 GCA_027483505.1 Hyphomicrobiales bacterium | reverse complement strand
GGTCGGGATCAGTTGGTCCGGAGCGTCCAGAGAACCGAGGTTGACTTCGATTTCATCGCCGGTCTGCGAGAACACGGACGATCCGCAATTCGGGCAAAAATGCCGCCCGCCATAGGCGTGTGTTTCACCCTCGACTGCAACGACATCGGTGGGAAAGATCGCGGAGGCATGAAACAGCGCGCCATGGTGCTTGCGGCAGTCCATGCAATGGCACACACCAACCCGGTAGGGGTGGCCGATTGCGATAAAGCGGACGCTTCCGCACAAGCAGCCTCCGGTGAAACGGTCCATGATATCACCGCGTCTTCTCGAACAGCTCCCGCCCGATCAGCATGCGCCTGATTTCGCTGGTGCCGGCGCCGATTTCGTAGAGCTTGGCGTCGCGCAGCAGGCGGCCGGTGGGATAGTCGTTGATGTAGCCGTTGCCGCCGAGGAGCTGGATCGCGTCCAGCGCCATGAGCGTGGCCTTCTCGGCAGCAATGAGGATGGCGCCGGCGGCGTCCTCGCGCGTGGTTTCACCGCGGTCGCAGGCTTTGCACACCGCGTAGACGTAAGCCTTGCAGCTGTTCATGGTCACGTACATGTCGGCAACCTTGCCTTGCACCAGTTGGAACTCGCCGATGGATTTGCCGAACTGCTTGCGCTCGTGGATGTAGGGCATGACCACGTCCATGCAGGCCTGCATGATGCCGAGTGAGCCTGCGGCCAGCACGGCCCGCTCATAGTCGAGGCCGCTCATCAGCACGTTCACGCCCTTGCCGACGCCGCCCATGACGTTCTCTTCGGGCACCTCGCAGTCCTGGAAAACGAGTTCGCCGGTCTCGGAGCCGCGCATGCCGAGCTTGTCGAGCTTCTGCGCGATCGAAAAGCCCTTGAAGTCCTTCTCGACGATGAAGGCCGTGATGCCGCGCGAGCCGGCGTCCATGTCGGTCTTGGCGTAGATGATCAGCGTTTCGGCAGACGGGCCGTTGGTGATCCACATCTTCGAACCGTTGAGGATGTAGCGGTCACCTTTCTTGTCGGCGCGCAGGCGCATCGACACGACATCGGAGCCCGCGCCCGGCTCGCTCATGGCGAGGGCGCCGAGATGCTCGCCGCTGACGAGCTTGCCGAGATAGCGCTTCTTCTGCGCGTCGCTGCCCCAGCGGCGGAGTTGGTTGACGCACAGGTTGGAGTGGGCGCCATAGGACAGGCCGACCGAAGCGGAAGCGCGCGATACTTCTTCCATGGCGATGGCGTGTTCGAGATAGCCAAGGCCGGCGCCGCCCCATTCCTCCTCGACCGTGATGCCGTGCAGGCCGAGCGCGCCCATTTCGGGCCAGAGATGACGCGGGAACCAGTCTTCCTTGTCGATCCTCGCGGCAAGCGGCGCGATCTTCTCCTGCGAGAAATCGCGCACCGTCTCGCGGATCGCCTCCGCCGTTTCGCCAAGGTCGAAATTGAAGGGGCGGGGGGCATTGGCAAGCATGGCAGACCTCGGAACGTGTTGCCGGGCAGTTATCCACCAGCCGGGGCGCTTTGTCATGGGTCGCTTTGGCGTGGCATCGGCGATCTTCACCATGACTGTTCACGGCGCCTAACGGGCATGCTTTCGCGGTAAGGTTTACAAACGATGAATCAGCGTAAACGGCTGGTTTCAATTGCCTATTTCCGAGAACTCTCGCTAGGGTCCTTGCATCGACGGCGCTGATGAGGCGTCGCCGGGCTGCCCACGGATGCTCAGGTCCGCCGCATCTCCTGGGAATTCGCGGGCTCGGCCGGTTGGTTGCGGGAGTTTCTGGCCTCCTCAGATCCGTGATCAACCGGCCAACTCTGTCTTTCAGGCAGAACGACGCTCTGTCGTTGGCCTTGCAGCGAGGCGATCCAAACTGCCGCACCGTTCTGGATCGCCTCGTCTGGCCTCACGACAAAGAAAAAGGCGCTCCGAAGAGCGCCTTTTGTCGCTTCAAACGAGTCGCTTGGAGCGACCGGTTCTCAGATCACTTGATCTTGGCTTCCTTGAACTCGACGTGCTTGCGCGCGACCGGGTCGTACTTCTTCTTGGTCATTTTCTCGGTCATCGTGCGCGAATTTTTCTTCGTCACGTAAAAATAACCGGTGTCGGCGGTCGACACGAGCCTGATCTTGATGGTTACGGCCTTGGCCATGGGACACCTGTTCGTCTGGTCTGGCGGGCCGAGCTGGCCGCACAACAAAAAACGCCGGGAAACTCCCGGCAGAAATCTCGCCGCTGTTTGACCGCAGAAGCCGGCGAAGTCAAGCGCTTTTGGGCGCACAGCGTGCGATCAGGGCGGGAAGATCGTCCCATCGATACAGCAGGTTGTCCGAGCGCCAGAGCGGGCCGGGGTCGGTGAATGCGCCGGCATAGGCTCCGCCCAGGCTTTCATAGAAGACGATGGCGGGGGTGTTGCCGCGCACCACCGCCAGCGCGATAGATCGGTAGCCCCGGCGTTGCAGCGCCTCGGCCATCGCCGCCATCAGGCTGCGGCCGACGCCACGTCTCTGATGCGTGCGGGCCACGTAGAGATACTTGATCTCGCCGGACGCTCCGAAAACCCCTTCGTCGCCACGCCCATGCATGCCGAAGCCGGTGACCGCGCCCCCAGCTTCCGCAACAAGCACCTGACGGTCCGCGCCCTGATCGCCGAGCATCACGCGCCAGCGCCGCTCGCGGGTCTCGAAGTCGGTCAGCCGGGCCGCGATCTCGGGCGCGACCATCCCGGCGTAGGTTTCGCGCCAGACGTCGATGTGGCAGCGCACGATGGCGTCGAGGTCAGCGTCGGACGCCGGACGGATGTGTACGCTGTCCATGTCAGACCGCGATGTTGTCGATCAGGCGGGTGCTGCCGATCCGCGCTGCCACCAACAGCCGCAGCGGCGCACCGGAGACGGCGAGGGGTGGCGCCAGCGTCGCTGCATCGCGAAACTCAAGGTAGTCGAGCGTAAATCCGGCCTGCATGATGGCCGCCCGCGCCGTTGCAAGGGCGGGTTCGGCCTCTCCTGTCGCTCGGATCGCGCGCGTAGCCGCCGTCATGGCATCGTATAGGACGCGCGCTGCGGCCCGTTCCGGCGGAGACAGAAAGCGGTTGCGCGAGGACATGGCGAGGCCGTCCGCCTCGCGCACTGTCGGCACGCCGATGACCGTCACGCCGAGGTCGAGATCGCGGGCCATGCGCGTGACGACCTGCAGTTGCTGATAGTCCTTCTCGCCAAACATCGCGATGTCGGGGCGGCACTGGCTGAACAGCTTGCAGACCACCGTTGCAACGCCGGGGAAATGGGTTGGCCGGAACGCGTCCTCAAGCCCGACAAGGGCCGGGCCCGCCAGCGAGACCGTGGTTGCGAAGCCGTCCGGATACATCTCCGGCACGGTGGGCGCGAAGATCAAGTCCGCACTGGCTTCGCCGAGTTTGTGGCGATCGGCGGCAAAGGTGCGCGGATATTTCGACAGATCCTCGGCCGGGGAGAACTGGGCCGGGTTGACGAAGATGGAAACGACGACCTTCGTCGCACGCTTCCGCCCTGCCGTCACGAGCGCCAGATGGCCTGCATGCAGAGCTCCCATGGTCGGCACCAGCGCAACCCGTTCGCCGGCGGCGCGCCATTGGCCGACGGTACGCCTGAGCGCCTTCGTGGTGCGGACAACGGGGACCTGTGACATCGGCCAAGCCTTCTTGTGCCAGGATCGGCTGAATTGCGGATGGGGCGTAGCAAATCGCGCCGCCCGCGCCAATATCTCAGCTGACGGGCAGTGGGCCTGATTCCGAGGTCGCCATGGCGGATGTGCCGAAGACAGCAGACAAGACCGCGCAAGGTGCGGGCTTGAAGGCGCATGCGCCCAAGGCCGAGATCGAGAGCTTCCTGAAAGCGGCCCGTGAGGTCGCCTCCGTCGCGCCGAAGCCTGGATCTGGCCGGCTGATCTTTGGCATGGACGCCACGATGAGCCGCCAGCCGACCTGGGACATGGCCTGCGCCCTGCAGGGGCAGATGTTCGAGGCCTGTGCGGCGCTCGGCGGTCTCGGCGTGCAGCTTGTCTATTTCCGGGGCTTCGGCGAATGCCGCGCCTCTGGCTGGGTCGGCGATCCGCGCCGCCTGATGGAGCTGATGTCCCGAATCGATTGCCGCGGCGGCCATACGCAGATCGGTCGCGTGCTGGCGCATGTGCGCGACGAGGCGCGGCGTCAGCCGGTGCGGGCTTTTGTCTTTGTCGGCGACGCCATGGAGGAGCATGCCGATGATCTGTGCGCGCTGGCCGGCGAACTCAGTCTGGTCGGCGTCAAGGGCTTCATGTTCCAGGAAGGCCATGACGTGGCCGCCGCAAGCGTTTTCCGCGAGATTGCGCGCCTGACGGGCGGGGCCTATGCACGGTTCGACGCCGGCTCGGCGGCCCAGTTGCTCGACCTGCTCAAGGCTGCGGCCTCCTATGCGGCGGGCGGGCGAAGCGCGCTGGCCAGGCTGGCCGAGCGCCCGGGCGGCGCGCAACTGCTGCTGTCGCAGATGAAGGGCAAGGCCTGATGGCGCTTCTGTATGGGCTGGCCGCACTGATTGCGGTCTGGTGGATCGCAAAGCTGTTTGCGGGCTCGAATCCAGCGCTTCTGGCCGGATGGCTGAAGAAGATCGGCGGCGTCGCCTCGATGGCGCTGGCGGCGCTGCTGTTCATGCGCGGACGGCTCGACATGGCGATACTGGTCGGAGGTTTCGGCGCCTGGCTGCTCGGCTGGGCCTACAGCCATCCCTTCGCGCAATGGACCAACAGCTGGAGGACCAGCCCGGGCAAGGTCTCCAAGGTTTCGTCGCGCTCCATCGACATGGAGCTCGACCATGACAGCGGCGACATGCGCGGGACAGTGCTCGACGGTGCGTTCAAGGGCCGCGACCTCGCCAGCTTGACCCATCAGGAATTGAACGCCCTGCTGGCCGAGCTTGCGACCAGCGATCCCGATGCGGCGAAGCTGCTAGAGGCTTATCTGGACCGCCGGTTTGCCGGACGGGGTGCGGACGCTGAGCCGGATCGTGACGCGGGGCTGGATAGCGTGCGCAAGCCTGGCGCGATGACCAAACAGGAGGCTTATGACATCCTGGGGCTTCAGCCGGGGGCCGACAAGGAGGCGATCCGCCAGGCCCATCGGGCGTTGATGAAGCGGATTCACCCGGATGCCGGAGGCACCAGCGCTCTCGCCGCGCGCGTCAACGAGGCCAAGGACATTCTTCTGAAGTGACAGGTTGTCAGGCAGCGACATGGTGGCCGTCCTCAGCCGCGGGTGGCGAAGCAGGAGAAGCCGTTCCGCTTGAGATCGCGGCAGGCGTTGTTGGCGTCAGACTGGTCATCGAAGCCAGCGAAGCGTGCGCGGAACAGGGTGGCGCCGCCGCGTTCGACCGTTTCCGTGAAACCGCGCGCATCGGCCAGCGAGCGCGTTTTCGCCTTGGCGTTGCTGATAATGCCCTTGGCCTTGCCCTCATCATCGGTCGCGCCAAGCTGGATCACCCAACCCGTCGCCTGCACCTTCTCCGGCGCCTTCGCGATCGACGATGTCACCTGGACGTTGGCTGGCGGACGTGGCGCGGCGGCGCGGGAGGGCTGCGGCTCGATGGCGGCCGGCGGCGCAACCACCGGCGCCGGACGCGCCGGCTGGACTGACGCGGCCTGCACTGGGTGGCGTTGGGCCGGTTCGACAATGATTCTGGGCGCATCAACCCTTGCGACGGGGGCGGGCGGCCGGATCTCGCGACCGGCAATCGCTGCTGACGCGCCGGCCGACCAGCGCATCGCCGGCGCCGAAGTGGAGGTCGGCGTCGGAGCCGCGAAAGCCTGAGCCGTCGTTGAGGCGGCGACCGGGCGAACCTGGGCGAGGTCAAGCGGCCGTGCCGCCGGCCTGATGGCCGGGGCGGGCGCTGCGACCTCCTGGACTTCACGCGCAGCCGGGCGGACCGGTTCAGCCGCCGCCACGGTCATGCGCGGGCGCTCGGCCGCTGCAGGCTCGCGGCGCGCAGGTTCGGCTTCGCGCTCGCTTTCGGGCAACTGGGCCACGAGCGACGTGCGCGGACCTGTCGTTGCGCGCGGCAGGTGCGCTACGACGAGGTTCGCCATGATCTGATCACGCGCACTGCCGGAACGGCCACCCAGAACGATGGAGACGATGTGGCGGCCATCGGCTTTCGCCGAGGTCATCAGATTGAAGCCGGAGCTGCGTGTGTAACCGGTCTTGATGCCGTCCACGCCCTCGACCCGGCCGAGCAGCCTGTTGTGGTTGCGATGGTTGCGGCCGGCATACTCAAAGTTCCGGGCCTGGAACAGGTGATACTGGCGGGGGAAGCGCTCCTGGATGGCTCGGGCGAGGATGGTCAGATCACGTGCCGTGGTGACCTGCTCGACGTCCGGCAGGCCGGACGCGTTCTTGAAGACGGTGCGCGACATGCCCAGCGCGCGGGCCCGGCGGGTCATCTGTTCGGCGAAGGTGTCCTCGTCGCCCGCGACATTCTCGGCCACCACCACCGCCACATCGTTGGCAGACTTGGTGATCAGGGCCATGATCGCGTCTTCGACATCGATCGTCTCGCCAGCCTTCAGGCCGATTTTCGACGGCGGGCGGGCTGCAGCATAGGATGACACGCGCAGGGGCGAGGTCATGGAGAACCGCCCGCGCTCCATCTGTTCGAACAGCATGTAGAGCGTCATGACCTTGGTGATGGACGCCGGATGACGCAGTGCGTTCTCGTTGACCGCATGCAGGGTACGGCCGGTTTTCGCGTCGATCACCATCGCCGCATAGGGAGGATTGTATCCGCCGCGGAGCTTTTTCTTGCGGGCAGCTTCCGCCGGGTTGGCTGAGGCGAGAACCGTGAACGCCGCCAGAGCGCAGGCACCTATTACCGCAGGCCAGCGCCCGCCACGCTTCAAGGTCGCAAAAATCGACATGAACTCACACCCGTACGCAAATCAACTCAGTGTCCTGATGCCGGCGTGGCAGATCGGACACAGCTTTGGATGTTAGTCGGGTGCGGTTACCCGCTGGTTAAGGTGCCCTGTTTTCTCGGCGGCATTCGACCATGGTGCATCGCAACAATCGACTTGACATTCATGTTGCGATGCACAATATCTGGCATATCAGGTCGCGAGAAATCGTTGCGGTCTGCCGAAACGAAACCGGGGCGAAAGCCCCAGAGCCAGAGGCGGCCGCACAGGCCGTAGTGATCCGATGATCCAGCAGTTTGAAGCCATCCAGAAAGTCGGCAAAGAGAACGTCGACGCCGCCCTGAAGTCCTTCGGCGCAGCCTCCAAGGGTCTGCAGACGATCGCCGTCGAATCGTCCGACTACACCAAGAAGTCGTTCGAGCAGGGCACCGCAATGGTCGAAAAGCTCGTTGCCGTGAAGACCCTCGACAAGGCCATCGAGCTCCAGAGCGATTTCGCCAAGAGCGCCTACGAAGGTTTCGTCGCCCAGGCCACCAAGATCGGTGAACTCTACACCACCATGGCCAAGGATGCGTTCAAGCCGTTCGAAGCCGTGATTGCCAAGGCCACCCCTTCGGCCAAGTGATCTCGGCCGGCGCGCTGGGGCGGGTCAAACGGCCATCCCCACGCAGTCGGCTTGATTGGAATTCTCGGAAACCCGGTCCTTGTGGCCGGGTTTTTGCTTTTCGGCGCGGAAGGCGGCGGACAGTTCCCAGATCGCCGCAACGTCATGAGTTCGGCGTAGTGCGGTGTAAATCTGTTGTGATGGGGGTTCGTCCGCACTGGCGAAGCGGCCAGGTCAACTATACATTCAGACAGGACCGGGCGAGCCGGGAATGGCCGATAACCAGGCATGATGATCAAAGACAAGCACTGCGAACTGCCGGGTTTTCCTGTGGCCGCCGGACCGGATCTGGCCAAGACGCCGCGCGAGCCAAAGGATGGCGGCGGAGGCGGATCAGGCACGGCTGTCATCACGCGCACCAAGACACAGACGAAGAAGCCCCACCTGTATCGGGTTCTGCTGCTCAATGATGATTACACGCCGATGGAATTCGTGATCCACGTGCTCGAGCGTTTCTTCAACAAGACCCGTGACGAAGCGACGCAAATCATGTTGCATGTGCATCATAATGGCGTCGGCGAGTGTGGCGTGTTCACCTATGAGGTGGCGGAGACCAAGGTCACGAATGTGATGGACTTCGCCAGAAAGCATCAGCATCCGCTGCAATGCGTGATGGAAAAGAACTAGGAGAGCCCGATGCCCAGTTTTTCCCGCAGCCTCGAGCAGGGGCTCCACAGGGCTCTCGCTCTCGCCAACGAGCGCCGGCACGAATATGCGACGCTCGAGCATCTGCTGCTTGCCCTTGTCGATGACAACGATGCAGCAGCGGTGATGCGGGCCTGCAGCGTCGATCTCGAACTGCTCAAGCGCAACCTTGTCGAGTATGTCGAGAACGAGTTGTCCAATCTGGTTCACGAGGGCCGCGATGACGCCAAGCCGACGGCAGGGTTCCAGCGCGTCATCCAGCGCGCCGTGATCCATGTGCAGTCGTCCGGCCGCGAAGAGGTCACAGGCGCGAACGTGCTGGTGGCCATTTTCGCCGAACGCGAGAGCCATGCCGCCTACTTCCTGCAGGAGCAGGACATGACGCGCTATGACGCGGTCAACTACATCAGCCATGGGATCGCCAAGAGGGCGGGCTCGTCGGAACCCAGACCGGTGCGCGGCGCCGATGAGGAGAATGAAGGGCGCGACAAGCGCGAGGAGCAGGCGCAGGACGGCGAGGACAAGAAGAAGAAAAAGGAAGGCGCGCTGGAGAGTTACTGCGTCAACCTCAATGTGAAGGCACGGAATGGCCGGATCGACCCGCTGATCGGGCGCGAGGCCGAGGTGCAGCGCACCATCCAGGTCCTGTGCCGGCGCCAGAAGAACAACCCGCTTCTGGTCGGCGATCCGGGCGTCGGCAAGACCGCCATCGCCGAAGGCCTCGCGCGCAAGATCATCATGGGCGAGGTTCCGGAGGTGCTGGAGGACGCCACCGTGTTTTCGCTCGACATGGGCACGCTGCTCGCCGGCACGCGCTATCGCGGCGATTTCGAGGAGCGCCTCAAGCAGGTGATCAAGGAGATCGAGGCCCACCCCAAGGCGATCATGTTCATCGACGAGATCCACACGGTGATCGGCGCGGGCGCGACCTCCGGCGGCGCGATGGATGCCTCGAACCTGCTCAAGCCTGCACTGGCCGGCGGAACGCTGCGCTGCATCGGATCGACGACGTACAAGGAGTACCGCCAGTATTTCGAGAAGGACCGTGCCCTGGTGCGCCGCTTCCAGAAGATCGACGTCAACGAGCCTTCGGTGCCGGATGCCATCGAAATCCTCAAGGGCCTCAAGCCGTATTTCGAAGAGTTCCACAAGCTGCGCTACACCGGCGACGCCATCAAGGCGGCCGTGGAGCTGTCGGCCCGCTACATCAATGACCGCAAGTTGCCCGACAAGGCCATCGACGTGATCGACGAGACCGGCGCTTCGCAGATGCTGCTGCCGGAAAGCCGCCGAAAGAAGACGATCGGCGTGAAAGAGATCGAGCTCACAATCTCAACGATGGCGCGCATTCCGCCCAAGACCGTGTCCAAGAACGATGCGGAAGTGCTTGAACATATGGAGACAACGCTCCGGCGCGTGGTCTACGGGCAAGAGGCGGCGATCACATCGCTGTCGGCCTCGATCAAGCTGGCGCGGGCGGGCCTGCGCGAGCCGGAGAAGCCGATCGGCTGCTATCTGTTCGCCGGGCCGACAGGCGTCGGCAAGACCGAGGTGGCCAAGCAACTGGCCAAGGTGCTCGGCGTCGAAATGATCCGCTTCGACATGTCGGAGTACATGGAGCGCCACACGGTCAGCCGGCTGATCGGCGCGCCTCCGGGCTATGTCGGCTTCGACCAGGGCGGTCTGCTGACCGATGGCGTCGACCAGCATCCGTACTGCGTGCTGCTGCTCGACGAGATCGAGAAGGCGCATCCGGACCTGTTCAACATCCTCCTGCAGATCATGGATCACGGCAAGCTGACCGACCACAATGGCAAGCATGTCGATTTCCGCAACGTGATACTGATCATGACCTCGAATGCGGGCGCCGCCGACATGGCGCGGCCGGCCTATGGGTTCACCCGCACACGGCGCGAAGGCGACGACATGGAAGCGATCAGCCGCATGTTCGCGCCGGAGTTCCGCAACCGCCTCGACGCGGTGATCTCGTTCGGGCATCTGCCCCGGCAGGTGATCCGGCAGGTGGTCGACAAGTTCATCGCGCAGCTCGAGGCCCAGCTCGCCGACCGGGCCGTGACCATCGAACTGACCGACGAGGCCCGCGAGTGGCTGGCCGACAACGGCTATGACGAACAGATGGGCGCCCGTCCGATGGGCCGACTGATCCAGCAGACGATCAAGACGCCGCTGGCCGACGAGGTCCTGTTCGGACGCCTCAAGCATGGCGGGGCGGTGCGCGTCGTCGTGGTTGCGTCCGAGACCACGGGGCTGAAGGTTCTCGGCTTCGAGTTTCCGGAAGGTCCGGTGACGCCGAAGCCGGAGAAGGATGTCCGGGACGCGGCCAAGACCCGCGCCAAAGGGGCACGGACCAGGTCAGCCGCAAAGGCGTCGGGGGGCAGGCCAAAGCCCAGGAAAGACGCCGCAAAGCTGTTGCCAGCCTCGATCAATGCTGACACACCACGCGGCAGTGGGGTCACGACGGTGCCGAAGGTTCCGCTGACGAAGCGATGAGCGCGGCTTGCGGAGGCCAAGATGAGCAACAACCCGGCTGATGACGGTGCGGCGAATCCCGTTCACGTCAAGGAATCGCTCAGCTGGGGTGAGAAGCGCGACCGCCGCCGCCGCCGCCGGAAACTTTTCGAGGAAGTGCTCGGCTGGATTCTGGTGCCGGCCATGATCTACGGCGGCTACCTGATCGTGCAATCTGTCGGGGGCATTCCGAAGGAGTTGCAGGACTTCGCCGTCGAGGTCTTCAACGCCCTGACAGGCGCGCGCACCTGACGCGCGTCCTTTCGGGCATGTGTGGCATGCGTGCGTCACAGATGGCGCGTCGGCGGCAGCTTGGTACTGATCAGTCGTGAACGCCGAGCCTGTCAGCCGCCCTTTCTGGCCATCGTTTGTCGCGGGCGTCGGCCGTGCCGCAGGGCTGCCGTCGCTGGTCCTGATGGCGTCGCTGATCGGCGTGGGCGGGCTGACACGCGACATCGGCTATCCGATGTTCGCCGGCGTGCTCTCCACCATCCTGATCTGGGCCGGGCCGGCGCAGGTTCTGCTGTTCGGCTCGATCGCGGCGGGCGCCTCGATGCCGGCGATCGCGATTGCTGTTTCGCTTTCATCCATCCGCTTCTTTCCAATGGTTGTGTCGATCGTGCCGCTGCTGCGGGGCCCGGATGTGGGCATCGGGAAACTGCTGCTGGGCGCCCATTTCGTGGCTGTGACCTCCTGGACCGAAGGACGGCGGCTGTTGCCTGGCTTGCCTGTCGCCGAGCGCTTTCCGTTCTTCATCGGCTTCGCCTGCATGGTCATGGCCGCCGCTTCCTTCGCCACGGGCGTCGGCTACTACCTGATCGGCGCATTGCCAGCGGCCCTGGCGGCGGCCCTGCTGTTCACGACGCCGATGTTCTTCACCCTGTCGCTGGTGGCCGGGTCAAAGACCCGGGCCGATTGGGCCGCGTTGATCCTGGGTTTTGTGCTGGCGCCGCTGTCCACCTTCGTGGTCGGACAGGACTTTGATCTTCTCGCAGTCGGACTGATCGGCGGATCGGCGGCCTATCTCCTGCACCGGACACGGAGGAAGGGCTGATGCTGGCGGCGCTGGAACATGCCACGGGCGGGCTCTGGCCTTATCTGGTCGTTGTCCTGATCGGATTCCTGCCGACCGAGATCTGGCGCGTCATCGGCGTTTTTGCCGGGCGCAATCTCGACGAGAGTTCCGATCTGATGATCTGGGTCCGCCTCGTGGCCGCGGCGCTGGTGGCGGGTGTCGTCGCCAAACTGCTGCTGGCTCCGTCGGGCGCGCTGGCCGTCGTGCCGCTGTGGGGCCGGGCAGGGGCCCTTGCGGCGGGCGGGCTTGGCTACTGGCTGATGCGCCGCTCTGTCCTCGGCGGGCTTGTGCTCGGCGAAGCGGTCCTGATCAGCGTCGGCCTGATCTACGCCTGAACAGTCCCGTCCGGACGGTGGCGCGCACAGGGCGCGCGTCAGGAGGCGCCGAGTGCCTGTCTGATCCTCGCCGCATGGGCGACCAGTTCTTCGGCCGGCGCCATTTGTGCGGTGTGTGGCCTCATCGCCTGTGCTTCCCAGCGCGGGATGACATGAAAATGCAGATGGAACACGACCTGCCCGCCGGCGCTTTCGTTGAACTGCTGAATGGTCAGGCCGTCGGCTTCCATCGCCTGCTTGACGGCAGCCGCGACCGTTTGCACGCCGAGGATCAGCGTTCCCAGCGACGCAGGCGTCACATCCAGAAGGGTGCGCGCCGGCGCTTTGGGGATGACCAGCGTATGGCCTGGCGCGCGGGGCATGATGTCCATGAAGGCGAGGACGTCGGGGGTTTCGAAGACCCGATGGCAGGGCAGTTCGCCGCGCAGGATTCGGGCGAAGATGTTGTTGGAATCATATGCGCTGGTCATGCCCGGTCCTGTCGCTTCGGTGGTGATTGCAGCCAGCAAAATCGGACTGTTCCGCGGGCGTCAAGAGCCAGACTGTCGATGGACCGCCATGCGGATCGCGCCTGTGGTCAGTCCGGCTCGTGCTGGTCCCGTGCAGCGAAGGGAAGGTCAGCGCGCATGCTTTCACAGATCGCCATGATCTGCGGCCGTTCGTGATCAAGGAAATCCGCGACTGCGCGCCGGAAGCCCGGATGGGCGATGGCATGGCTGGAACGTGTCAGGACGGGCTCGTAGCCCCGCGCGATCTTGTGGTCGCCCTGCGCGCCGGCCTCGACGCGAGACAGACCAAGGGCGATCGCATGGTCGATGGCCTGATGGTAGCAGACTTCGAAGTGGAGAAAGGGATGATCCTCGCGGCAGCCCCAGTGGCGCCCGTACAGCGCATCGGCGCCCAGGAAGTTGATGGCGCCAGCAATATAGCGCCCGTCGCGCCTCGCCATCATCAGCACGATCCGCTCAGGCATGCTCTGGCCGATCAAGGAGAAGAAGCTCCGTGTCAGATAGGGCCGGCCCCATTTGCGTGAGCCGGTGTCCATGTAGAAGGCAAAGAAGTCGTCCCAGATCGCTTCGGTCAGGGTGGACCCCGTCAACGCTTCGACCGTGATCCCCGACCCTAGCGCTTCGCGGCGTTCCTTCTTCAGGCCCTTGCGCTTGCGCGAGGCGAGGGTCGCGAGGAATGCGTCGTAGCTGGCGTAGCCCCGGTTGAACCAGTGATACTGGACATCCAGCCGCTGCAGCCAGTGCGCAGGGTCCATCCGCCGCCACTCCGGCTCTGCCTGGAAGGTGACATGGGCTGACGAGGCGCGCATCTGGTCGCGCAGCGCGAGCAGGCCTTGCTGCAGCACAGCCTCGACCTCCAGCGCCCGCTCGCCCGGCGCTGCCAGTAGCCGCCGGCCGGTTGCGGGGGTGAACGGCGCCGTGATCTGGAGCTTGGGATAGTAGCGGCCACCGGCGCGCTGGAACGCGTCCGCCCAGCTATGGTCGAAGACGTATTCGCCCTGGCTGTGTGACTTGAGCCAGGCGGGCGCAACGCCGACAACGCGCCCGTCCGCATCCTCGACGACCAGATGGGAGCTGGTCCAGCCACTGCGCCCTCCGGTCGACCCGGACTGCTCCAATGCAAGCAGGAAGGCGTGCGATATGAACGGATTGGCCGGATCAACTGCGACGGCCTCGCCGCCTGCCGAGGCGTCAGGCCCAGCCCACAGGGCGCAGCGGTCCCAGTCCGCCGCCGCGACCTCCTCAAGCGACAGGATTGTCTTCAGCTTGAGGTCACCGCTCATGCCGACAGCCGTTCATTCGTTGCGCGGCGCGGCGCGCCTCACGGCAAGAATCCCTCGAAGACCATCTGGTCGGCGTGGGACTCAGCCTTGGCCCGGTCGGCGGCAGTCCGCACCGTCCACGTCATCACGGGCAGTCCAAGGACACTCCGGCACAGATAAGGGGCTGCGCTCGGCAGGTCGCCGACCCGCCAGGAAACGAAGTCCGGGCGCGTTTCACCGAAGTGCAGCAGATTGGCCATGGCGTGCTTCTCTGCCGCCGAGCAGCCGTCATAGTCGGGATAACTGTAATCGAGCATCGCGACGATGCCGCGGGCGTGGTTCGGCGTCAGAAGCTGCAGGACAGATACGATGCGCGGGTCGAAGGACTTGAGCACGATCGGTGCCGTCGTCTCGTTGACGACCTGCGCCACGCGCCGTGCCAGCTTCATGTTGCCGTCGAAGCGGCTCTTGATTTCGACCACAAGCGGAACCCGTCCGCCGATCAGCCCGATAAATTCCGTCAGGGGCATGATCCGGTCCGCGGTGCCTTGCATCCTGACTTTTGCCAGCGCCTTGGCGGTCAGCGCATCGACGCGCCCCGTGGACGCGGTCAGCCGGTCGAGTTCGAAGTCGTGGAAGACGACGGCCTCACCGTCCTTGGTCAGTTGCACGTCGCATTCAATGCCAAAATCACGACCAACGGCCGCGAGAGCTGCCGTGGGCGTGTTCTCGATGATGCCCTTTGCGGCGTCGTGCAGGCCGCGATGCGCGATCGGGCGTGCGACCATCCATGATGGAGCCTTCATGGCCCGGGCCTCACGCCGAAATCTCGAACATGCCCTCCACCTCGACGGCGGCGGCGAACGGCACGATGACGCCGACGGTGCTGCGCGCGTGGCGGCCCTTGTCGCCCAACGCTTCGACCATCAGGTCCGATGCGCCGTTCATCACCTGCGCGAGGGGCTCGAAGTCCAGCGTGGCATTGATGAAGCCGCCAAGCCGGACGCAGCGTTCGATCCTGTCGAGGTTGCCGATGGCGGCCTTGACCTGCGCGAGCAGGTTGATCGCGCACAGCCGCGCCGCCGCCTTGCCCTGCTCGATTGAGACAGTATCGCCGAGCTTGCCCTTGTGTTCCGGTGCGAGTTTGCCGTCCGGGCCGAAGCAGAGCTGGCCGGCGATCACCAGAAGGTTGCCCGTGCGGACGAAGGGCACATAGTTGGCTGCCGGCGCGGCCGGCGACGGCAAGGTGATCCCGAGGGCGGCGAGGCGTTGTTCAACAGCGCTCATGGCGAAACTCTCCTGTGAAGGCCGAGCAAGGACGTCGCACAGCGATTTGCCGCACGCAAGGGATGGCGGTTCACCGGATGCGGCCATTGCCCTATCGGCGCTCGCTCCTTAGGTTAGTGGTTTGCGCTGGCGGAGAAAGTGGAATGATGTCGCGGTCACTGCTGGTTCTGGTTTCGGGGGCGCTTGCGCTGCTGGTTTCTCCAGTTTTCGCTGCCGGGAACGAGCGGGTGGTCCTCTCCCCGCACCGTGCGGTCTATGACCTGAAGCTCGACACCAGCAAGCCGTCGCGCAGCGTCGATGCGGCGAGGGGCCGGATCGCCTTTGACTTCACCGGCGATGCCTGTGACGGCTACTCCCTGTCGTTTCGTCAGGTGACGGTGATCGAAAGCGCCGAGACGGGCAGCCGGCAGATCGACGTCCGGACGAGCAATTTCGAGGATGGCGAGGCGAAGCTGTTCCGCTTCAAGACGCAGAGCGCCGTGGGCGGGCGCATGGATGACCGCGTCGATGGCGTCGCCGAACAGCGCGACGGCGGCTACCGCGTCCAGCTCAACCAGCCCAAGCGTGACCGGTATGACTTCGCATCAGATGTGATTTTCCCCAGCGAGCATCTCAAGCGGATCGTCACTGCCGCACGGCGCGGCGAAACGACGCTCAACGTGAAAGTGTATGATGGCTCGGATGACGGCAAGCAGGTCTATGACACTTTCGCCGTGATGGGCCGAAAGATCGAGCCGGGCCCGCTGGAAGGCCTGGAGGATGCGGTCCGGAAGCCCGATATGCAGCGTCTTGCGCGTTGGCCGGTATCGATCAGCTACTTCAAGGCAGGGTCCGGCGAGGTCACGCCGTCCTACGCCATCAGTTTCGACCTGTT
Source organism: Hyphomicrobiales bacterium (assembly GCA_027483505.1). Lineage (GTDB taxonomy): Bacteria > Pseudomonadota > Alphaproteobacteria > Rhizobiales > Beijerinckiaceae > Allobosea. The sequence continues at coordinate 40,736 of JAIXUP010000064.1, read as the reverse complement.
CGAGAATGGCGTCACCCGTGCGCTCGTGCTCGACTACAAGGACTTCCGCATGACGGGGGCCCTCGTCAGGCTTGACCTGATGCCCGCTAGCGCTTGCGCGAAGTAGCCGTTTCCCGGCCCAGCCCGACACCCTTGATCACGGCTTCGCTGCCGAATTTTCCCCGCAGTGTTTCGATGGCGCGCTCCATGGCCGCGATGCGCGGCGTGGCCGTGTCGGCGAGATCGCCATGGTCGGCGAGGGCGCCGTTGCCGAGGTCTGTTACCCCGACGCCAAGAAGGCGGTAACGCTGCCGCTTGGGTTCGGCGGCGAGCAATGCATGGGCTTCGTCATAGAGCCGCTTGGCGAGTTGGGTCGGCTCATGCAACTGCCGAGACCGCGTCAGCAGCCTGAAATCGGCCGTCTTGAGCTTCAGGGTCACGGTTTGGCCCGAGAGGCCGGCCTTGCGGAGGCGGGCCGCAGTCTTTTCGGCCATGCGCCACATGATTGGCTCCAGGTCCGCAAGGTCGGCCATGTCGTTGTCAAACGTGGTTTCGGACGAGACGCTCTTGGCGTCGCGCTCGGGCGAGATCGTGCGGTCGTCGATCCCCCGGCTCAGGCGCTGGAGCCGGGGCCCGTCCTTGCCGAGCGCACGAAAGAGCTGCTCGACCGGCGCGTCCGCGAGGTCTCCGACGCGCCTGAATCCAAGCTCCGCGAGCTTCTCAACCGCCGCCTTGCCGACGCCGGGGAGGATCCCGAGCGGACGCGCCGCGAGGAAGGCGACGGCTTCCGCGCGCCCGAGAATCGAGAAGCCGCGCGGCTTGTTCATGTCCGAGGCGATCTTGGCGAGGAACTTCGCATAGGAAAGGCCGACAGAGACCGTGATTCCGACCTCGTTTTCGACGCGCCGGGCAAAGACGGCGAGCGTCAGGGCGGGGCTTCGGCCATGCAGCCTCTCGGTGCCGCCCAGATCCAGGAAGGCTTCGTCGATCGAGAGCGGCTCCACCAGCGGGGTCAGTTCCAGCATCATCTGCCGGATGTCGCGGCCGATGCGGACGTATTTGGCCATGTCAGGGCGGATGACGACAGCATCCGGGCAAGCCTCCAGCGCCTTGAACATGGGCATGGCTGATCTCACCCCAAAGGTGCGGGCGACATAGCAGCAGGTCGAGACCACGCCGCGCTTGCCGCCACCGATGATCACCGGCTTGTCAGCGAGGGTCGGGTTGTCGCGCTTCTCGACCGAGGCATAGAAGGCGTCGCAGTCGATATGGGCAATCGTCAACTCGTCGCGCTCCGGATGGTGCAGCAGGCGTGGGCTTCCGCAGGCGAGACAGCGCCTGCCAGGGGCTTCCAGCTGCGCGTCCTGCAGGCAATCGCGGCACAGCGCGCGCATGGTCAGCCATCCGGATGGGATGCGCCGAGGACCGCGTGTGCCCGGGCGAAGCTGTCCGGCGGGAGGCCGAGGTTCCCGGCCAGTGACACCAGCAGGCTTTCGTCGGCCACAATGTAGTCGAGGACGCTGGCGAGAAAGGCGCTGTCGCTGGCTGCCGCGCGCAGGTTCTCGGGGCCAAGCCCGGTGACGGCGAGAAAGCGGCCAAGGCGTTCGGGGTCCGACGCCAGAGAGCCCAGCGCCCGGATGGCGATCATCTCGGCCTGTTCACGATCAAGTCTTTGCCTCATTTGACTCTGCCAATTTTTTTGCAGTCGGGTTTGCGTTTCTTAAACATGTCTTCCCTATGGTCCGGAGCGTAGGCTGCGCGGCATGGTGGTTCAAGCTGCGGTTTGGGCTCAATTCGCAGCAGGAATGGGATCATGGCCAAAACTGTTCTGATCGTTGAGGACAACGCACTGAATATGAAGCTTTTCAATGATTTGTTGGAAGCTCATGGCTATGCGACCCTGAAAACATCGGATGGGATCGAGGCACTTGAACTGACGCGCCTGCACAAGCCTGACCTGATTCTGATGGACATCCAGCTGCCAGAAGTGTCCGGGCTGGATGTGACGCGCTGGATCAAGGAGGATGATCGCATCAGCTCGATCCCCGTCATCGCCGTAACGGCGTTTGCGATGAAGGGCGACGAGGAGCGCATGCTGCGCGGCGGCTGCGAAGCGTATCTCTCGAAACCAATTTCGGTTGCCAAATTTCTCGAGACGGTTCGTGCCTATCTCGGGCCGGCTTGAAGCAGGAAAAATGTCATGAGCGCGCGTGTTCTGGTCGTCGATGACATCCTGACCAATGTGAAGCTTCTCGAAGCGAAGCTGTCGGCGGAGTATTTCGATGTCGCCTCGGCGAGCAACGGGCCTGATGCGCTCCGCCTGTGCGCGACCGGCGCGGTGGACATCGTCCTGCTCGATGTGATGATGCCGGGCATGGACGGGTTCGAGGTCTGCCGCCGTCTCAAGGCCTCGGCCCAGACTGCCCATATTCCGGTCGTGATGGTGACCGCGCTCGACCAGCCCAGCGACCGGCTCAAGGGGCTTGATGCCGGCGCGGATGATTTCCTGACCAAGCCGCTCGACGACACGGCGCTGTTTGCGCGGGTGCGCAGCCTGGCCCGGCTCAAGGCGATGACCGACGAATTGCGCAGCCGTGCGCTCGCCTCGCGGGATCTCGGGATTTCCGACCCGATCGCCGCGGCGGCCAGCGACGCCGGCGACAGGGCCTCGATCCTGATCGTCGATGACCGCGTGAGTTCCTCGGAACGCATCAGGGGCGCGCTCGACAAGCTGCACATGGTTGAGATCGAGGCCGATCCGCACAAGGGACTGGTGCGCGCGGCCGAAGGCGGTTTTGAACTGGTGATCGTGTCGCTGGGGCTGGCGGATTTCGACGGGCTGCGCCTGTGCACCCAGCTCCGCTCGCTGGAGCGGACGCGCAATTCGGCGATTCTCATGGTCGGCGAAACGGAAGACCGCATGCGCATCCTGCGCGGCCTTGAACTGGGCGTTCACGATTTTCTGGTGCGTCCGGTGGATCGCAACGAGTTGCTTGCGCGGGTGAAGACGCAGGTCAAGCGCAAGCGCTACGCCGACCGCCTGCGCGACGGGGTTCAGACCTCGATCGAGATGGCCGTGACGGACCAGCTCACTGGCCTGCACAACCGCCGCTACCTCGAAACGCATTTCGCCGGGCTGTTTGACGAGTCGGCGATCCGCGCGCGTGACCTCGCGGTGCTGATGCTCGACATCGACAAGTTCAAGTCGGTCAACGATGGCTATGGCCATGATGCCGGCGACGACGTGCTGCGCGAGTTCGCCCGCCGCGTGAAAGACGCCACACGCATTGTCGATGTGGTGGCGCGCATGGGCGGCGAGGAAGTCGTGGTGGTGCTGCCCGAAACAAGCCTTCATGCCGCCGCCGCAGTGGCGGAGCGCATCCGCGCGCAGATCGAAGGCAGCCCGTTCGCGATTTACGGAGGGGCAAGCCAGATCCCGGTGACGGTGTCGATCGGCGTCAGCAGCCGCCGCGCCGGCGATCTTGGGCCTGCGCAGATGATGAAGCGTGCCGACGAGGCGCTGTACCGCGCCAAGGGCGAAGGCCGAAACCGGGTGATTGCAGCCGCTGCATGACAGCCGTCGTCAAATTGCCCTTGCATCTGACGCGATAGCGCGCGAAGCGAAAAGGCCAGTCGGTCTGCGCGGATTGGCTGAGATGGTCTGTGTTGGCCGCGCCTACGGGACGTTTCCAGATGCCGCTTTCTGCCCAAACCGGTGGTGTGTTTCCGATCGCGCCAACCCCTTTTCTGCCGACCGGCGAGATCGACTGGGCCAGCGTGGACAAACTCTACGGGCACTATCACGCGATCGGTTCAGACGGCCTGACGGTGCTTGGCATGATGGGCGAGGCGCCAAAGCTGGAGCCGGCGGAGTCGCTGGCGCTGGTCAAGCGCTCGGTTGCCCTGATGCAGGGCCTGCCCGTGATCGTCGGCGTGTCGGCGCCCGGCTTTGCCGCCATGCGGTCGCTGGCGCGCGAGGCGATGGAGGCTGGCGCCGCCGGCGTGATGATCGCGCCGCCCAACACCTTGCGCACCGATGACCAGATCGTCGGTTACTACGCACAGGCCGTGGACGCAATCGGCGCGGATGTCCCGTTCGTGATTCAGGATTATCCGCTGATGACCACGGTGCTGATGACGCCGGGCGTGATCCGCCGGATCGTCATGGCGCATCCGTCCTGCTTGATGCTGAAGGCCGAGGACTGGCCGGGCCTTGAGAAGATCAGCGCCCTTCGTGGTTTCCAGTCGGATGGGTCGATGCGGCCGATCTCGATCATGGTGGCCAATGGCGGGCTGTTCCTCGATTTCGAGATGGAACGCGGCGCGGACGGCTCCAACACGGGCTATGCCTTTCCCGAATTGCTGATCGACGTCGTGCGCCTGCAGAAGGCCGGGGAGCGGGATGCCGCCCATGACCTGTTCGACATGCATCTGCCACTGTTGCGCTATGAGCAACAGCCCGGAGTCGGCCTGGCCGTGCGCAAGCATGTCCTGATGCGCCGCGGCCTGATCGCGCATGAAGCGCAGCGCAAGCCCGCTGCGGCCCTGAGCAGCGCGGCCAAGGCTGAGGTCGGCTACCTGCTGGCGCGTCTGGCGGCGTCCTATCCGCTCGCCAGGGCGCTCGGCTAGCGGCCTGATTTCAGCCGCAATCGCCGCGCACGCTCCTGCTTTCTGCCAATGAGCGAAGAGAGGCAGTTGTGGTGAAGTCTTCGTCACTGTTGCTGTTCGTCGTGGTCGTCCTGGGGCTGGGCTCCTGCCAGTCGACATCCGAACCCGGCAGTTCCGCTTCAACCGTTTCACCGGCTGCGCCCCCGGTGCGCGCCGCACGCGCCCCGCAGAGCTCGACCCCGCAGCCCGCGACGTCAGAGCCGGGGGGGTACTAGATCATTGGAGCGCAAGCGGTTCCGCTGCGCACCCCTTGCTCAGATGATCTGCGTGCGGACGTTGCCAACGCCGGCAATACGACCTTCGAGGAGGTCGCCCTTGACCACCGCAGCGACGCCTTCAGGCGTCCCCGTCATGATCAGGTCGCCTGGGCACAGCCGCACCTGCCGCGAGAGATAGGCGATCGTTTCGGGAACGGTCCAGATCATCTTCGCCAGGTCGGACGATTGGCGCACCTTGCCGTTGACCGTGAGTTCGATCAGCCCCGACGCCGGATGGCCGATTGTGGCCGCCGGGGCAATATCGCCGATCGGCGCCGAGTGATCGAAGCCCTTCGACATGTCCCACGGCCGGCCGGCCTTCTTGGCTGCCGCCTGAAGATCGCGCCGCGTCATGTCCAGACCGGCAGCGTATCCGAAGATGTGGTCGAGCGCATGGGCCTCGTCGATCTCCGCGCCACCCGCGCCGATCGCCACCACAAGTTCCATCTCGTGATGCAGGTCCGATGTCGCGGGCGGGTAGGGCGTCGCAGCTCCTTCGATCACGACCGCGTCTGCCGGTTTGGTGAAGAAGAACGGGTCTTCGCGATCCGGATCGCCGCCCATCTCGCGCACATGTTCGGCGTAGTTGCGCCCGACGCAGAAGATGCGGCGAACCGGAAACAGCCCGCCGCCGGCGACGGGGATGGCGCTGACGGCCGATGGCGAAAAGACGAAATGATCCATGCTGTCAGCCTTTCGATGCGTCGTAGCGGGCCTTTGTGGCGGCGTTCATGGGATAGAGCCCCGGCAGCGCCGCACCACGTGCGATCTCGTCCATTATCCAGGCTTCCATGCGCTCCTGTTCGGGCGCCAGCTTCATCACGTCGTCGACGAGGGCCTGCGGAATCAGCACCGCACCGTCATCGTCCACGACCACGACATCGTTCGGATACACCGCGACGCCGCCGCATCCGATCGGCTCTTGCCAGTTGACGAAAGTCAGGCCTGCGACCGAGGCCGGCGCCGCCGCGCCCTGGCACCAGACCGGCAGGCCGGTTCCGAGCACGCCGGCGAGATCGCGGACGACACCGTCGGTCACGAGGCCTCCGACACCCTTCTTCGCCATGCGCGCGCACAGGATGTCGCCGAAGATGCCGGCGTCGACGATGCCCATCGCGCCGGCAACGGCCACGCAGCCTTCGGGCATCGCTTCGATCGCTGCGCGCGTCGAAATCGGCGATGACCAGGATTCAGGGGTTGCGAGATCCTCGCGCATGGGCACGAACCGCAAGGTGAAGGCCCGGCCGACCAGTCGCGTCTGGCCAGCCCGGATCGGCTTCGATCCGCGCATCCAGACATTCCTGAGACCCTTCTTGAGAAGGATGGTCGTGATCGTGGCGGTCGTGACCGCGCCGAGGGTGGCGACGACCTGGGGGTCAAGGGGAAGCGGGGCAACTGTCATGGGATGTCCGAAAGAGGTTATGGCGGTCGTCGCAGCGGAACTGGCGCGCTACGTTCCTGTTGTTGTCGCTTTGCGCCAAAAACGCAAACTGGTTTGTCGGCATGCCATCTTGCATGCACCGCGGCTCTTCCTGCAACGCCCAATCGGCCACCGCAGGCCGAACGAGCGTCGTGGCGGCGCATCCGGCAGGCGTCAGCCTGCTCGGATCAGCCTGACGGCCGCGTCGCGCTCGAACAGATAGAGCAGAATGCGCAGCGCCTGCCCCCGTTTCGTCGTCAATTCGGGGTCCTTGTCGACAATCAGCCTGGCGTCGTCCCGGGCAGCCGCAAGCAGGTCCGCGTCGATGTCTGGCCGGGCGATCCTGAAGCCCGGCATGCCCGATTGACGCGTGCCGAGCACCTCGCCTTCGCCGCGCAGCCTGAGGTCTTCCTCGGCGATGCGGAAGCCATCCTCGGTTTCCCGCATGATCGCGATGCGCGCTTCCGCCACCGGGCCAAGCGGACCCTTGTAGAGCAGGATGCAGGTGGAAGCCGCCGATCCCCGCCCGATCCGGCCGCGCAACTGATGCAGCTGCGCCAGCCCGAAGCGCTCGGCATGTTCGATCACCATCACGGTGGCGTTCGGGACGTCCACGCCGACCTCGATGACGGTTGTCGATACGAGCACAGCAGTTTGCCCCGCTTCGAAGCGCGCCATTGCTGCATCCTTGTCGCGGCCCGCCATCTGGCCATGCAGCAGGCCGACCCTGGAGCCGAAGCGTTCCGCCAAGGCCTCGAAACGGTCCGTGGCTGCGGAGACCTCAAGGGTTTCACTCTCCGCGACCAGCGGACAGACCCAGTAAACCTGCGCTCCGGCATCCACGGCGCGTCCGACAGCGTCAACGACCTCGTCATAGCGGTCGAGGGATACCGCCCGTGTGGTGATCGGCTTCCGGCCAGCCGGCTTTTCGCTGAGCACCGAGACGTCCATGTCGCCGAACCAGGTCAGCGCCAGCGTGCGCGGGATCGGCGTTGCGGTCATGACCAGCACGTCAACGGCCTCGCCCTTCGCCCCGATCGACAGGCGCTGGTGGACTCCGAAGCGGTGCTGTTCATCGACCACGGCCAGCCCGAGATCGTGGAAGACGACCTGATCCTGAAACAGGGCATGCGTGCCGACGACAAGGTTGATCGAGTCGTCGGCCAGCCCCGCCAGCACGCGCGCGCGATCCGCGCCCTTGTCGCGCCCGGTCAGCAGCGCCAGCGTCAGGCCGATCGCCGCGGCCTGCCCGCCAAGCCGCTCGGCGTGCTGGCGGGCAAGGATTTCGGTTGGGGCCATCAGGGCTGATTGCCGTCCGGCTTCCGCCGCGCTCGCCATGGCCATCATCGCCACGGCCGTCTTGCCTGAGCCGACATCGCCCTGCAGCAGGCGCAGCATGCGTTCCGGCTTGGCCATGTCGGCGCGGATCTGGGCGACCGCCTCTGTCTGGCTGCGGGTCAGTTCATAGGGCAGGGCGCGCGCAAGCGCTGTGATCAGATGCCCGTCGCCGACATTGCGGCGGCCGGGGCTGCGCCGGCGCACGGAACGGACCAGCGCCAGGGCAAGCTGGCTGGCGAGCAGTTCATCATAGGCGAGCCGGCGGCGGGCGACCGTTTCCGGCGACAGTGCCTCGACCTCCGGCGGCTTGTGCAGGGCCGTGAGGGCATCGGCAAAGTCCGGCAGGCCGTTCTGGTCGAGCCAGGCCCTGTCCTGCCATTCGGGCAGTTTCGGCAGACGGGCCAAAGCCGCTTCGGCAGCCCGCGCCAGCATGCGCGAGGACAGCCCCTCGGTCATGCCGTAGACAGGCTCGACACTTGGCATGCGTTGAAAAGCGGCCAGGTCGAGGACACGGTCGGGATGCACCATCTGCCGCCGCCCGTCCCACATCTCGATCCTGCCCGAAATGTAGCGGATCTCGCCGACCGGCAGCATCTGGCGGATGCGTCCGGGATCGGCCTTGAAGAACACCAAGCTGACGTCGCCGGTTTCGTCCTCGACCAGCACCCTGTAGGGCGCGCGGCCCTTGCCGGGCGGCGCCGGGCGATGCTCGGCGACACGGGCCGCAAAGGTGGCGGTTTCGCCCGTGGGCGCATCGATGATCGAGCCCGACGTCCTGCGGTCAATGCCGGACTGGGGCAGGTGAAAGACAAGATCGAGGACGCGCGCCGGCCGATCCGGCTCGCCGAGCAGCCGATCGTAGAGGGCCGCCAACTTCGGCCCGATGCCGGGCAGGGAAGTGATTGGCGCGAACAACGGGTCGAGCAGCGAGGGACGCATTGAGGGGTGATAGCAAGATTCTGCGTCCGTTGGGATGAGTGTCCGGCGCGTGCCGCAACTTTGCCGCAGCCGGTTTTTTGGCACTGACAAGCACAGGACGCGTCGCTATACCCGTGGTCGGACCGAGGGGCGAAACGCGCTCCGCGGCGCTTGCCTTTTGCGGTGGAGGTTTTGATGACAGGCACGAGCGTCAGCAGTTCCGAGCTGGAGCCCCGCCGCCGCCGCATTCTGTTCCGCGCATGGCATCGCGGAACGCGCGAGATGGACCTGCTGATGGGCTCGTTCACGGACGCGGAAATCCGGACGATGAGCGAGGCCGATCTGGCCGTGTTCGAATTGCTGATCGAGGCGCCGGACCGCGATATCTACGCCTGGATCACCGGCAAGGCCGAGACGCCGTCGAATTACGACACGCCGCTGTTCCGCCGGCTGAAGGTGTTTCACACCCATTCCGCGCCGATCCATGTCTGAGATCACTTCCGTCGGTGCCTGTGTGATCCGGCGCGACGCTGCCCTGGTGTGGATGTCTTGACCCAAGCCGTGACGACTTCGACTTCGCTTGATCGCGCCGCAGCGGCGCTGATCCGGAAGGATCATCCGACGCTGTGCGGCGTGCCGGAGGGCTATGACGCCATGGTTCTGGCGGGGCTTGCGCAGCGGCTGGCCGGCAAGGTCGACGCGCCCGCGCTTGCCGTATTCGTGGCCCGCGACGGCCAGCGGATGCAGCGTCTTGAAGCGGCGCTGGGCTTCGTTGCCCCGGACATCGACGTTTTGTCGCTCCCGGCATGGGATTGCCAGCCCTATGACCGGGCGTCGCCGAACGGGGCGATCGTGGCGCGGCGGATGACGACACTCGCCCGTTTGGCCCGGACGCGCTCCGGAGAGGCGAAGCCGCGGGTGCTGCTGACGACCATCAACGCCATGCTTCAACGCGTCCCAGCGCGGGCGCTGGTGGCGGCGCAGAGCTTCGCCGCTGCGCCAGGCAATCTGGTGGACACCAAGGAATTGGCGGCCTGGCTCGACATGGGCGGCTATATGCGGGCTTCCACCGTGCGCGAGACGGGCGAGTACGCCGTGCGCGGCGGCATTGTCGATCTGTTTCCACCGGGTCTGCCCAATCCGATCAGGCTCGATTTCTTCGGCGACGCGCTCGAAACCATCCGCACCTTCGATCCGGAGACGCAACGCTCGCTGGCGACATTGCGGGCGCTCGATCTGGTGCCCGTAAGCGAGGCCCAGCTCACCACCGAGAGCGTCCGACGCTTCCGGCAGGGGTATCTTGCGGAGTTCGGGACGCCGGGCCGCAGCGACATCCTCTACGAGACCGTCAGCGAGGGCCGGCGCTTCGCCGGCATGGAGCATTGGCTGCCGCTGTTTCATGAGCGCATGGACACGGTCTTCGATTATTGCGGCGCCGCCTCGTACATCCTTGATCCCCGGATCGCAGAAGCCGAGGGCGAGCGGCTGGACCAGATCAGCGAATACTACACGGCGCGGAAGGAAGCGCTTGAGCAGAACGCTTCGGGGACGCCGTACAACCCGCTGCCTCCGTCACGCCTGTATCTGACCGGTGAGGAATGGCGCGAACGGCTCAATGCCGTCGGCCATGCCAACCTGTCGCCCTTCGTGCTTCCGGAGAACGAGGGCCGGCTGATCATCGATTGCGGCGCGCGTGCGGGCCGCAGTTTCGCTGCGGAGCGCTTGCAGGACAGCGGCAACGTGTTCGACGCCGTCGTGGCGCATGTGGCTGCCCTTCAGGCTGCTGGCAAGCGTGTGCTGATTGCAGGCTGGTCGGACGGGTCGCGCGAGCGGCTGGCGCACGTGCTCGATGATCACGCGCTCAAGGGCGCGGAATCTGTCGGCACGCTGCGAGCAGCGCTGCAACTGAAGCCCGCCGCCGTCGGATTGGCTGTCTGGGGCTTCGAGCAGGGCTTCGAGACCCCCGATCTGGCGGTGATCGGTGAGCAGGACATTCTGGGCGACCGCCTGATCCGTCAGAAGCGTTCGAGCAAGAAGGCCAGCGACTACATCACGGAGGCCGCCGCCCTGACGCCCGGCGATCTCGTGGTCCATGTCGATCACGGCATCGGGCGCTTCGTCGGACTCAAGAGCATCACGGCGGCAGGCGCGCCGCATGACTGTCTCGAAATCCACTATAATGCCGGCGACAAGCTCTATCTGCCGGTGGAGAACATCGAGCTTCTGTCGCGCTATGGCTCGGAGGACACCGAAGTCCAGCTCGACAGGCTGGGCGGGCCGGCGTGGCAGGCGCGCAAGTCGCGCATGAAGCAGCGCATTCGCGAGATCGCCGGTAAGCTGATCCAGATCGCGGCCGCGCGGCTTCTCAAGGACGCGCCGAAATTCGTGCTGCCCGAAGGGCTCTATGACGAGTTCGCGGCGCGCTTCCCCTATGAGGAAACCGAAGACCAGCTCAACGCGATCGATGCGGTGGTCGACGATCTCGGCCTCGGCCGCCCGATGGACCGGCTGATCTGCGGCGATGTCGGCTTCGGCAAGACGGAGGTCGCCCTGCGCGCGGCCTTTGCCGTCGCTATGGCCGGCAAACAGGTGGCTGTGGTCGTGCCGACGACGCTGCTGGCACGCCAACACACCCGCACCTTTGCCGAGCGGTTCAAGGGCCTGCCGGTCAAGGTCGGTCAGGCGTCACGCTTCGTCGGCGCTGCGGAGCTGAAGGCCGTCAAGGACGGCATCGCCGACGGAACCATGGACATCGTGGTCGGCACCCATGCGCTGCTGGGCAAGAGCATCGCGTTCAAGGATCTCGGCCTCGTGATCGTTGACGAGGAGCAGCATTTCGGCGTCAACCACAAGGAACGCCTGAAGGAGCTGCGCGCCGAGGTGCATGTGCTGACCCTGTCGGCGACACCGATTCCACGCACGCTGCAACTCGCCATGACCGGGGTGCGTGACCTGTCGATCATCGCCACGCCGCCTGTCGACCGTCTGGCGGTCAGGACTTTCGTTGCGCCTTTCGATGCGTTGATGGTGCGCGAGGCCCTGCTGCGCGAGCGCTACCGCGGCGGGCAGTCCTTCTATGTCGTGCCGCGCATCGACGACCTGGCCGAGGTGAAGGACTTCCTCGACAAGCAGGCGCCGGAGTGCAAGGTCGCTGTCGCCCATGGACAAATGGCGGCCGGCCAGCTCGAAGACGTGATGACCGCGTTCTACGAGGGAAAGTTCGATATCCTGCTCTCGACCACGATCGTCGAATCCGGCCTCGACATCCCGACCGCCAACACCCTGATCGTGCATCGTGCCGACATGTTCGGCCTGTCGCAGCTCTACCAGCTGCGGGGCCGCGTGGGGCGGTCCAAGACCCGCGCTTACGCCCTGTTCACGCTGCACGAGAAGAAGAAGCTCACCCCGCAGGCCGAGCGCCGGCTGAAGGTGCTGCAGTCACTCGACACGCTGGGCGCCGGCTTCCAGCTGGCGAGCCACGACCTCGACATTCGCGGGGCAGGCAACCTTCTTGGCGACGAGCAGTCGGGGCACATCAAGGAGGTCGGCTACGAGCTTTACCAGCAGATGCTGGAGGAGGCTGTCGCCGCGCTCAAGGCCGGCATCACCGAAGCGGTCGAGGATCAATGGTCCCCGACGATCACGATCGGCACGCCGGTGATGATTCCGGAAAGCTATGTCGAGGATCTCGTCCTGCGGCTTGGACTGTACAAGCGCCTGTCGACGCTCGAAACCGACGAGGACATTGCCAGCTTTGGCGCGGAGATGTCGGACCGCTTCGGGCCGTTGCCCGATGAGGTGCGGCAGCTCCTCGACATCGTGGCGATTAAGGTGCTGTGCCGCAGGGCCAATGTCGAGAAGGTCGAGGCGGGCCCCAAGGGCGTCATCGTCGCCTTCCGGGACAATTCCTATGCGAATCCGGATGGGCTTGTTGCCTATGTCACCGAGCAGGGCGCGGCTTCGGCCAAGGTCCGCCCGGACATGAAGCTTGTCTTCATCCGCGACCTCGACAAGCCGGAGCAGCGGTTGAAGACCACAACACGGCTGATGCGCGATCTTGTCCGGATCGCCGAGCGCAAGAAGGCGGCCTGAGATCAGCCCCTGCGGCGCGGCGTCAGGCTGAAGCGGTTCTGCCCGTCCGACGCGATGTCGAATATCCGCGTCGTGTGGTCCGTCGCGGGGGCGGGAGCAGGCTGCGCTGTGCTGTGAACTAGAGCCAGGTTGCGCACGCTGTCATGGCCGATGATCCCGGCCCTGCGCAACGCGCCTTCTACGGAGGCCGGCGCCACCAGCGTCACGGGCTTCTCGTCGGCGATCCCGCTCCACAGGGCGCTAAGCGAGAACAGGCCGATAGGCAGGTATTCCGCGCCCGACAGGAGCGACAGGTACGGTCCTGACGCCAGCGCGCAGAGGCTCGGGCTCATCATCAGCGACAGCACGCGGCCACCCGAGGTGAGGCCGGTCGCCTGGGCAATCGCCACCGCAGCGCCGAAAATGTCGGCCTCGCGCATTGTCTGGCGCTCGCCATGGCTGGTTTCGAGCCTGATCGAGAGCACATCCGGGCTGGACTTTGGCGCTGGCGCGTCCTGCAGCGCACCTGGGCTGGCGATGACAGCATCGATCGGGACCGCGCCATCGGGGACATCCGCCCCGAAGGCGCAGATCAGCCGGGCATTGAAGGAGCGCGATGCTGCCTCGCGCAGCAAACGGGCCGGTTCAAGGTCGCCGCATCGGGCAACGGTGATGCACAGGCATGGTCCGGCCGCATCCAGCCAATTCTGCAACGTGCCCGGGCTGGCGGAGAGCGGCAAGAGGACGGGCGAGAGGCCGAGCCGCAGGGCCGCCAGCATCGCGATCACGGCTTCCGCCCCGAGAGGCGCGAGGATGAGCGCCTGCGACCGTTCGGGAAGGCGCGACAGCGCCATCAGCGCTGCCAGCCTGCCAGCGCGCACGTCGAGGTCGGCATAGGTGAAATTGGCCGGCGGCACACCCGTCCAGACGTCCTTGCGAGCAGGTTCGCGCAGGAACAGATCCTCGCCGCGCGTGCGCACCGCGACCGAGACAAGCGCATCAAGGCCGATGCCCGAGAAGTCCTGCGTGATCTTTCGTGCGGCCAGCATCTCGATCCTGTCAGTTGAGCGCACGACCGGCTGCGCCGGATTCGGGTTCGCGCCAGAGGGCTTCGATCGGTGTCGCAAAACGGGCCGTTCTGGCCGGAAAGGCCACGCCTCTTGCATGGGCGATCCAGACCTCGGGCAGATAGAACAGCGGCACGACCAGATTCTGGCTCATGACCAGCCGGTCGAGCACGCGGGCCGCCGCAACGAAGTCTTCGCGCGCCCGCGACGCCAGCATGGCCTGGATGGCGCCATCGATTGCGGGCAGCTTCACGCCCGAGTAGTTGAGCGAGCCTTGGCGGTCGGCCGCGGCCGAACCCCAGCGGTTGGCCTGTTCGGTTCCGGGGCTGGCCGAGACCGGCCAAACCCATTGGACCATGTCGACATCGTAGGCGGCCAGCCTGCGCCAATACTGGACATCATCGATCAGGCGAACCCGCGCCGTTACGCCGATGCGCTGCAGGGACTTGGCATAGTTCAGGGCCAGCCGTTCCTGCGGACGCGAGCTGACGGTAATCTCGAAGCCCAGCGCGTCGCCGCTGTCGCGCCTGCGCATCACGCCGTCATCAAGCGCATAGCCTGCTTCGGCAAGAAGATCGACGGCCCGGCGGGCAAGATCGCGGTCGCGCCCCGAGCCGTCGGATTGCGAGGGTGTCCAGGTTCCGTCAAGCAGTCTTGCTGGCAGCGTGACCCCGAGCCGGCCGAGCAGGGCGCTTTCCCGATCTGTCACCGTTCTGCCGCTCGCTGACAGGTCCGAGTCGGCGAACAGGCTGTCGGAGCGCTTGTAGACCCCAAAAAACAGATTGCGGTTGGCCCAGTCGAAATCGAACACCATGGCCAGCGCCTCGCGAACCCGGGCATCCGCGAAAACGGGCTTGCGCGTGTTGAAGACAAAGGCGGACAGCCCCTTGGGCGCTTCGAGCCTGATCGCGCGCCTGACGATGCGGCCATCTCGCACGGCGGGGATGTCGTAGCCGGTGGTCCAGCGCGTCGGGTCGGTCTCGGCCCTGAAGTCGGACAGGCCGGCCTTGAAGGCTTCGAACAGGGAGTTGGCGTCGCGGAAATAGTCGTAGCGAATGATGTCGACATTGTGCTGGCCGCGCATCAGTGGATGGTCGGCCGCCCAGAAATCCTTGCGTCGCGTCATCGTGATGCTTTCGCCGGGTTTCAGGTCGGTGATCAGATATGGTCCGGAGCCTACCGGCGGGGTGAAGGTGGTCTCCGGAAACGTTTCGGGATTGGTCGCATGCTTGGCGAAAATCGGGATTGAACCGATGATCAGCGGCGTCTCGCGGTCCGCCGTCGGTCCGAAGACGAAGCGGATGGTCAGGGGATCGGGCGTCTCGACACGCTGCACCCGGCCGAGGCTCGATCGGTGGAACGGTTTGCCATGGGTGCGCAGCATGTCGAAGGAAAACTGAACATCCGCCGCGGTCACCTGCATGCCATCGGAGAAGCGCGCGCGGGGGTCGAGGTGAAACACGATGAAGCTGCGGTCCTCCGGCATCTCGACTTCACGAGCGAGCAGGCCATAGGCGCTGAAGGGCTCATCAGGCGACCGGTAGAGCAAGCTTTGCAGGACGAAGCGCTGCGCCGCATCCGGCGCGACACCCCTGACCACAAAGGCGTTGAGGCTGTCGAACGTGCCTTGCTGGCCAAAGACGATGCGCCCGCCCTTCGGCGCCTCGGGATTGACGAAGGGCAGATGGCTGAAGGCCGGGGGCAGGGCGGGTTCGCCATGCATCGAAATGCCGTGTCGGCGCGGCTGCGCCTGCGCTGCCCCGGGCATGAGGATGACGAGCGCCAGCGCGGCGCAAACAAGCGCGGCGCCGACATGCCATCCCGGGCGGAGCAAGAGCCGAATCCACATCACATTCTCTTAGCATGATCATGAAGTTCAGTCTGAGACTGGAATTCTGCGATTCAAGTCGCTAAAGGCTACGGACGAGTCATCCTGCTGCCGCAATCCGCAATCACCTGCAGGTCGCTGCAGGGCGCGGTTTCCGCGCGGTGGATGGGATGAGATTTGAATGGGCAGCCGCAAGGGCAGGCCTTCACAAGGGGATTTTGATGTTCGCGACCCTTCAGCCTGCCCGCAGGGCCGGCGTTCTGGTATCACAATCGCTTGCCGTGCTCGCCAGCGCGTCGCTGGTGCTGAACAGCCTTCCGGCCCTCGCACAGCAGCCGGCGCCAGCCCAGCCGCGTCCGGCGCAGCCGCGCCCCGCCCAGCCGGCCGCTCCAGCTGCGCCCGCCGCGCCTGCAGCCCAGCAGCAGGCTCCCGCAGGCCCGACCATCGTGCAGGTCAAGCCCGAGCCGAGCCAGACCGAATGGACGAAGGTTTGCGGCAAGGACCCCGGCAACCAACGCGAAATCTGCTACACCACCCGCGACTTCGTGTCTGATCAGGGCCAGCCGGTCATGGCGGTCGCCGTTTATGACGTGAAGGGCGATCCGAACCGGATCGTGCGGTTCCTGCTGCCGATCGGGCTTCTGC
Source organism: Hyphomicrobiales bacterium (assembly GCA_027483505.1). Classification (GTDB taxonomy): domain Bacteria; phylum Pseudomonadota; class Alphaproteobacteria; order Rhizobiales; family Beijerinckiaceae; genus Allobosea. The sequence goes on along the minus strand of JAIXUP010000064.1, from coordinate 24,545 downwards.
TCCAACCGGGCATGCGCTTTGGCATCGATCAGGCGCAGCCGATCGTCGGCCGCTTCCAGATCTGCTTCCCGAATGGCTGCTTTGCTGAAACAACCATCAACGAAGCGCAGCTCAACGCCTTCAAGCGTGGCACGACGGTGAATGTCAGCGTGCAGAATCAGGCTGCGCGTGAGGTCACCTTCCAAGTGCCGCTCGCCGGCTTCGCCAAAGGCTTCGATGGTCCGCCCGTCGATCCGGCCGAACTGGAGCGGCAGCAGCGCGAGCTTCAGGACCAGATCCAGAAGCGCGAAGAGGAATTGCGCCGCCGCCTGCAGGGCGGTGATCCGCCAGCCGCGCCGACCGCTCCGCGTCCGTGATGCCGGGCGCCAGGTCCTGAACGGAAAAGCCCCGGCGATGAGCCGGGGCTTTTTCATGGGCGGATCAGAGGCTGTACAGGTCAGTTCAGGCGGCCGGACGAGACCTTGTACTCGCCATCGACGGCGCCGCTGAAATAATCATCGATCTGCGGATGCCTGACCGGTTCGCCGCTCATGTCAAGCACGAGGTTCTGCTCCGAAACATAGGCAATGTATTCGGTTTCCGCATTCTCGGCGAGGAGATGGTAAAACGGCTGGTCCCGCGTCGGGCGGACATGCTCGGGAATCGAATTCCACCATTCCTCGGTGTTCGAAAACTCCGGATCGACATCGAAGATCACGCCACGGAATGGATAAACCCGGTGGCGGACAACCTGTCCGATCCTGAATTTCGCATCCCGTGCCTTCACGGCGGTCTCCTCAGGGGTCACGTGCGACTGTTGCTATGGCTAAGAGGCGGCTTGTTTTGCGTCAACATCAAAGTCAGGAGTCAGCTCGGATTTGCCGGCGCCATGCTCGGGTTGCGTCATTCGCCTCGGCATGCGCCAGATGCATGGTGTTTTGGTTGCAACTGGACTGCGGAGCTCTTACCGCTCCCGTCATACCCGCCCAAGGTTGCCATGGCCAGCATTCTGTCCCTTCTCGATCTGGTGCTGCCCTTTTTCGGCGTGATCGGGCTTGGCTATTTCTGCGGCAAGCGGATCAAGCTGCCGATCACCGGCCTCGCCTGGATGCAGTTCTTCCTGATCTACGTGTCCTTGCCGACCTTGTTCTACCGGCTGATCGCGGACAAGCCGCTCAGCGAACTGACGAACTGGCCCTATGTAATCGGCACGACGCTGTCGACCTATTGTGTTTTCGCACTGTCCTTCGCGATTGGGCTTTACTTCACGCGGGGCAATCTGGCGCAATCGGTGATGCAGGGTGTGGCCGGGGCCTATTCGAACATCGGTTACATGGGGCCGCCCCTCATCCTGGCTGCGCTCGGACCCGCCGCGAGCGCACCGGTCGTCCTGATCTTCGTCTTCGACAACCTGCTGCTGTTCTCGCTGATCCCATTTCTGATGGCGCTGGCAGGCGTGGAGAAGAAAAGCCTGCTGCAGACCGCCCGCGAAGTCGCCTGGAGGGTGATCACACATCCGTTCAACATCGCGACCGTGCTTGGGGTGGTGGCGGCCTTCTGGCAGTTGAAGCTGCCCAGCGCGCTCGACAAGATGACGATCTGGCTGTCCGGCGCCGCCGCTCCCTGCGCGCTGTTTCTTCTCGGCGTCACGGTCGCTGTCCGGCCGATGGAGAAGATGCCGCCGGAAGTGCCGACGCTGATGTTTATCAAGCTGATCGTCCATCCGCTGCTCATTCTCGTGTTGCTGTCGGTCATCGGCGATTTCCCGCCACAATGGGTGTTTGCAGGGATGATCATGGCCGCGCTGCCGCCGGCCTTGAACATCTTCGTCATATCCACGCAATATGGCGTCGGCATCGAACGGGCATCCGCCAGCATCCTCGTCGGCACGATCGCCTCGATGGTGACCCTGACCACATTCCTCTGGCTGATCCGGGAAGGCTACATGCCGCATGACCTTTTTCCATCGCGCTGAGCCGGACCGATGACGCAGCCGCTGCACGGCATCTCGGTTCTCGATTTCTCGACCTTGCTGCCGGGGCCGATGGCGAGCCTGATGCTGGCGGAGGCAGGCGCCACGGTGACCAAGATCGAACGGCCCGGCGGTGAGGACATGCGCCATTTCGCGCCCTCCCATGGACTGAGCAGCGCGCCGTTCATGGCCCTCAATGGCGGCAAGGCGACCATCGCGCTGGACCTGAAGCAGGCCACCGACCTGGCGCGGGCGCATGATCTGGCCTGCAAGTGCGATGTACTGATCGAGCAGTTCCGGCCCGGCGTGATGGAACGGCTCGGCCTTGGCTACGAGGCGCTCCGCGCGCTCAATCCGGGCCTGATCTACTGTTCCGTCACTGGCTTCGGCCAAAGCGGGCCGCGTGCGCTGCAGGCCGGGCATGACCTGAACTATCAGGCATTGTCCGGCGTGCTGGCGCAGGGACTGGTGCGGGGCGCGCCCGCGCCGCTGCCGCCTGCCCTGATCGCGGACATTGCCGGCGGTACCTATCCGGCGGTCATCAACATCCTGTTGGCGCTGCGCCAGCGCGACATCACGGGGCAGGGTTGCCATCTCGACATCGCGATGACGGCCGGCGCCGCCACCTTCGGCTGGTTCGGACAAGCCATCGCAGATGCGTCGGGGGTTGCGCCCGAGGGCGGCCAGACGCTTCTGACCGGCGGCTCGCCGCGCTACCGGCTTTATGCAACAGCAGATGGTTGGTTTCTCGCCGTAGGCGCGCTGGAGGACAAGTTCTGGCATGCCTTCACCGAGGCGATCGGGCTTGCCCATACGCTGCGAGGCCCCGACCAGCCGGCGGATGCCGTCATTCAGGCCGTTGCCGCGCTGATTTCAGTCCATCCGGCCAATCATTGGCGCACGCTGCTTGAGCCACTCGATTGCTGCTGCACAGTCGTCCGGACGCTTGAGGAGGCCATGTCGTCCGAAGGGACGCCCGGTAACCCCATGGCGCGCGATGCCAGCGGGGTCAGCCTTGCCCTGGCGGCTGTGCCAGTGGCGGCCGGTTTCAGGTCTTCGGCGACGGTCGCGCGGCGCGTGCCGGATCTGCCGCGCTCGACGGATTGAGGCCCTGCCGCATCACAAAGCGCCTGAGCGGACCTATCTGCTCGAGGGCAAGAAGGCCAAATCCGCGTGCGAAATCGACCGGCAGCATGTCGGAGAGCAAAGACCGGTTGAGCGCGTCGACGGCACCGGTCCGGGTCCTAACATCCGACGACCGGTTCCGGTCATAGGCGCCAAGGCCAGTCGCCGCTCCCGGATCGGATTGGTCGAGGCATTCGCGCAGGGCCATCACGTCGCGCATGCCGAGGTTCAGGCCCTGCGCGCCGATGGGGGGAAACACATGCGCCGCTTCGCCGATCAGCGCCACGCGGTCCGCGGAGAAGCGCTCGACGGAGAGCCCGCCCATCGGCGTCAGGCCACGCGGCCCGTCCAGGCTCATATGGCCGAGGATCGAATGGGTCCGTGTCTCGATGGCCAGCGCCAGCGCCGCATCGTCCTGCGCCATCAGTCGCTCCGCGTCATCGGGCGCCATCATCCAGACGATGCTGGAGCGTCTGCCCGGCAGGGGCACGGTCGTGCATGGCCCGCGACGCGTGTGGAACTCGGTGGAGACGTTGCGGTGAGCCCTGCTGTGCCGCATGATGGTTGTGAGGGCGCTCTGGGGATAGCTCCAGTCACGGGCGCCGATGCCCGCTTCGCTGCGGACCACCGACTTGCGACCGTCGGCGCCAACCACCAGCCTTGCGGAAATCGTCGCACCATCCGCAAGCCGGATCAGGCGCGCGCCATCGGAGACCTCGAGAGCTTTCACCGCTTGTGGCACTCGCAGGATGCGGCTGTCGGCCTCGGCGGCTGCGAGCAGAGCCTTCGCGAGGGTTGCGGTCTCGACGTTGAAGCCGAACTGGTCGAGACCGATCTCGGACGCGCGGAACTCGGTCGGGGGACGACGGAACAAGCTTCCGGTGTCATCGACCAGGCGCATGACGTTCAGCGCTGCGGCCTCGGGTTCGAGCGCCGAGGCGACACCAAGCTGATCCAGAAGCTGCCAGGAACGGTCCATGACCGCGACGGTCCGGCCGTCATGGCGCGGGTTCGCCGGGCCGACCAGGGCGACGGTGAAGCCAGCCTGCGCGGAGGCGAGCGCAGCGGCGGTTCCGACCGGGCCCGGGCCCACAATGGCGATATCGACGCTGGCGAGACCTGAATCCATGGTTCTTTCTAGCTGCGGTCCGGGACACCCGCCAGCGGGCGTGATGTCACGTCGGCCGGCTGCGCCTGATCAGGTGCAGCCCGACGCCGAGTGCGCAACCCACCCCGATCCCGACCATCAGGTCGACAAACACGGTGAGCAGGAAGGTCGCCAGCAGGATGATTGTCTGCCCGCCGCGCTCGCCGAGAACAAGAGCGAACGCTTTTCTGTCCGCCATGTTCCAGGCCACGACGGCGAGAACACCGGCAAGGGCGGCCAACGGTATGTAGCTGGCCATCGGCGCGGCCAGCATCATGAAACCCAAAAGGAAGATGCTGTGCAGCATGCCGGACACGGGACTTGCTGCGCCGGCGCGGATGTTCGTGGCGGTACGGGCGATCGTGCCGGTGACGCACAGCCCGCCGAAGATGGCCGAGCCCATATTGGCGATGCCCTGGGCAACAAGTTCGGCGTTGGCGCGATGCCGGCGCCCGCTCATACCGTCGGCCACCACAGCAGAAAGCAAGGACTCGATCCCGGCCAGGAAGGCGATCGCCAGCGCATCCGGCAACAAGGCGAGCATCCTTGGCGTCGCGAATTCGGGGATGGACGGCGAGGGCAGACCGCCCGGAATGCCGCCGAAGCGCGTTCCGATGGTTTCGATCGGCAGGGCCAGCAGGTAAGCGGCCAGCGCTGCCAGGACGACTGCGATCAACAGCCCGGGCACCTTCGGGTTCAGGCGCCTCAGGGCGAGGATGATGCCGATCACGCCCACGGAAATGATGACCGCGATGACGTTGATCGAGGGCAGCGCGCTCCACAGGACAGCCAGCTTCGGCAGGAAGGCGGCCGGCTCTTTCGCGGCCAGTGTCAAGCCGAGCAGGTCCCTGATCTGGCTGGCGAAGATGATGAGCGCTATGGCGGCGGTGAAGCCGACAAGGACCGGGTGAGGGACCAGCCGGATCAGGCCGCCGAGCCGCAACAGGCCGGCCAGGCTCAGGATGGCGCCTCCCATCAGGGTCGCCAGCAGAAAGCCGTCAAAGCCGTGCCGGTCGATGATAGAGGCCACCAGCACGATGAAGGCGCCGGCGGGTCCGCCGATCTGGAAACGGCTGCCACCGAGCGCGGAGACCAGAAAGCCTCCCACAATGGCGGCATAGAGGCCCGAGGCCGGTGTCGCGCCCGAGGCGATGGCGATCGCCATGGACAGCGGCAAGGCCACGATCGCCACAGTCAACCCGGCCACGACATCCCGCTGGAACTGCCCCAAACCATAGCCATCGGCAAAGGTCGAGACGAGTTTGGGCATGAACCGCTCGCTCTGGCGGAGCGCTTCCGGGTCAACCGGAGCTAGCTTGTCATCGGGGGGCGGGCTGGCCATGGAGGGGACTTCGTGAACAGGGACTCGCGTTGGCGAAATCATCGCGCGCAGAATGCGCCAATGTACAGTCCGTTTCTGTAGCATTGGCCGCCGTTCGCCAATCCTTGCCTCGACCCGGCCATATCGCTGCGCTAGTGTTCCAGCCATGAACAAGGAAATCATCGGCAAGGCCAAGGCCAATCAGGCGATAGCCGACACGAAGAAGGCCCTCGACGACATCGAACGCGACATTGCCAGCGGAACCCGCGCCTATGTGCTCGGCCCGTATCTGTCGCCCCGCGCACAGCTGAAGTCCGGTCATGATGCAGACAGGAGCCCGGCGGCAACGCGGGCCATGGAGGCGCGGCTTGCGGAAGCGGTCGGCCTGGCGGCGGCCATCGATCTGACCGTTGCAGGCAAGGGCATTGCGCAATTGCAGGCCCTGCGGCCGTCGACCTATCTCGGCAAAGGCAAGGTCGAGGAGATCGAAGCGCTGATCGCGGAAGGCGAGATCAAGCTGGTGATCGTCGACGCTCCGTTGTCCCCGATTCAGCAGCGCAATCTGGAAAAGGCCTGGAAGTGCAAGGTCATCGACCGTACGGGCCTGATCCTCGAGATCTTCGGGCGGCGCGCGCGCACGAAGGAAGGGGCGCTGCAGGTCGAACTGGCGCATCTCAACTACCAGAAAAGCCGCCTGGTCCGGTCATGGACCCACCTCGAACGCCAGCGCGGCGGTTTCGGCTTTCTCGGCGGCCCCGGCGAGACCCAGATCGAGGCGGACAGACGACAGATCCAGGAACGGGTCGCCAAGATCGAGCGCGACCTCGAAACCGTGGTGCGCACGCGTGGACTGCACCGCAAGAGCCGCACCAAGGTGCCCTATCCGGTGGTGGCGCTGGTGGGGTACACCAACGCTGGCAAGTCCACGCTATTCAACCGGCTGGCGGGTGCTGACGTGTTCGCCAAAGACCTGCTGTTCGCAACGCTCGACCCGACCGCCCGCGCCATCAAGCTGCCGCATGGCCAGAAGGTGATCCTGACCGACACTGTCGGTTTCATCTCTGATCTCCCGACCATGCTGGTGGCTGCGTTTCGCGCCACGCTGGAAGATGTGGTCGAGGCCGATGTCATCTTGCATGTGCGCGACGTGGCGCATGAGGACACCGAGGCCCAAAGCGCCGATGTCGAGGCCATCCTGCGCGACCTCGGCGTCACGGGCGCCAAGGCCGATCCCGAGACGGGCGCCGCCGCCGAGCCACCGACGCCTCTGATCGAGGTCTGGAACAAGGCCGATCTCCTGCCGAGCCATGTTCACGACCAGCTTGCCGCCGTCGCCGCCAACCGTCCGGCTGAGGAGCGCCCGGCGCTGGTGTCCGCCTTGACTGGGGAGGGGATTGCCAAGCTGCTGGCCCGCGTCGAGGACAGGCTCGCAAGGGACACGAGCATTTATCTGATCACCCTTGATCCGACCGACGGCGCCGGTCTCGCATGGCTCTACACGCAGGGCGAGGTGCTGGAGCGGCGCGAAGACGCGAAAGGCCGGATTCTGGCGATGATCAGGGTGCCGCCGCAGCGCAGGGACAAGGTCTTGCAGCGGTTCCCGGCCGCGAAAGAGCGATGACGCACCTTCGACTTAACACTTAGGCTCTCTAAGATTGATTATCATACGAATCTCCATCTGCGTTCCATTTGTAGAGCGATACCCCGAGATGATCAACTAGCCCCGAAAGTGTGGCGCTTCTGGGGCCCGCCAACGACCAGCAACGGACAAAAGACGTTTGAAATTTTCAGGATTGATCCCTGCCTGTTTAGCATACTGCCGATCTTCTAAATATTCATTTACGTGACTCTGCAAAATTTCATTCAAATGATCTTTCGCAAGTCTATCAATATAAAGCCCTTGCTCGATGCCAATTGCAACGCTATCCAAATAATTTAAAATTACTATTATATGTTTTCTATACTTCTGAGGATTTATCTTTAGATCTCCATCGTTTCTTGCATCAAAAATTGCTTCAGCTGCATCATCTATAATTTGATCGGTGTCATATTTATTGCAAATTTCTAGCGTTCGACTTTTTTACTTTCATGATTGAAGGATATAATCTGCCACAAAGCTGTTACAAATAGTAACGTGCCAACGCATGCCGAAATCATTTGACCGATCGCTGCCCACTCCTCGGGCTTCAGATGTGTCCAATTTCTGTATGTGAGAAAACAAAAACACACCGTGATAAAAAGTGCCACTAAATATGGCAAGATAGCTACAAAACCGTTGAAAATCTTCCTCATGCTGCCACTTTCTTGAATTTATTGATGATGGTTGACCGACGCTTCTTTTACTTTAAAGGTCACTTTGCTTCGCCTCGTTCCAGAGCGCATCCATCTCGTCGAGCGAGCTTTCGACAAGTGTGCGGCCCTGCGCCGCGAGCGCCTGTTCGATGAAGGCGAAGCGGCGCATGAACTTGGCGTTGGTTCCCGCCAGCGCCGTGTCCGGGTCGATATCGAGATGGCGTGCAAGGTTGGCAATGGCGAACATCATGTCGCCGATTTCGTCCTGGATCGCGGGCTTCTCGCCACTCTCAAGCGCGGCGTCGATTTCGTCGATCTCCTCGCGCAGCTTCCGCAGCACCGCCTTGGGGTCATTCCAGTCAAACCCGACCGTGCCGGCCTTCGCCTGCAATTTCACCGCGCGGGCCATGGGCGGCATGGCCGGCGAAATCTCGTCCAGCAGCCCGCTGTGCTCGGGCGCGCTGCCGGCGGCGAGCCGTTCCGTCGCGCGTTCGGCCTTTTCCTCGGCCTTGATCCGCTTCCACGACGCCTTCACCTCTGCGGGGGTCCAATCCCTGCGCGCGCCGAAGACATGGGGGTGCCGGCGGATCATCTTGCGGTTGATCGCTTCCACCACATCGGCGAAGGCGAAGTGCCCTGCCTCCTCGGCGATGCGGGCATGGAAGACGACCTGCAGCAATAGGTCGCCCAATTCGTCGCGCAGATCGGTCAGGTCGCCGCGCTGGATGGCGTCGGCCACCTCATAGGCTTCTTCGATCGTGTAGGGCGCAATGGTCTCGAAGCTCTGCTCCAGGTCCCAGTTGCAGCCGGTGACCGGCGTGCGGAGCGCCACCATGATGTCCAGCAGGCTATCGATGTCGCGACCGGGTTTCATGACCTCATCATACCGGGCGCGAGGCGAACAGTCAGCGGGGGCGGCGCTAGCGGCCGATCATGGCTGTGGAGAGATCGGGCCGCGCTGACCTTGCTTTCGGGGTGGGCCGAGGCCACATATGCAGCGCTGGTCCCTGCTTCGCCAGCTTGATGGTGATGCCGGATGCTGCGCCTGAGCTATCGCGCGAAATCGCGCCAGAAGACCGTAACCTTGCCGAACTGGGCCGTTGGCCTCATGGCGGCCGGCAGCGCCGCGCTGGGCATCGCGCTGTTTCTGGTTGTCAGCACGCTTGCCGTCCTGCTGTTGCCGTTGGTGCTGATCGCAGGCGCGGTCACTGCCTTCATCATGCGCAAGCGCATCGAGAAGCTTCTGAAGGCGGCTGGAATCGCGCAGCCTGCGGCGGGGCAGCCCCGTCGCCGCCCGGCCAAGTCCCGTGAGCGCGACGAAATCGAGGATGTGGAATACCGTGTCGTCGAGGAGCCGGCCGGCAAGCCCTCATCCGAAAGCCCGCGCCGCGGCTCGTAACGTGTCTGTTTAATCTGGCTCAGCTTGACGGCACGGCCTTGGGGGCCTGCCGCCAGGCCGCCAGCATCAGACCGCCGACGATCATCGCGATCCCCAGCAGTTGGAACAGGCTTGGCCACTCGCCGAGGATCGGCATGCCGAGCAAGGTGCCGATGACGGGGATCATCGGCGGAAAGCGTCCGGTCACGCCGATGCCGAGGACTTTTGCCGCCCAGGCCCAGAGCAGCAGTCCCACAACAACGTTGAGCACGCCCTGATTGATGCCGTGAAAGGCGATGACGTACCATGGCGCCACGTCGAAGCCGCGGAAGAAGAAAACCGCGTAAAACGGCAGATAGGCCATCGACAGGACCGATACGATCGCCGTTGCCTTCAGGCCGTCGAGCTTCCACAGCGCGAGCAGAAGCGGATAGAAGCCCCAGAGCAGTCCGACAGCCAGAAAACACATGTCCCCCCAGAACAGGTTCGGCAGATTGGTGGCTTTGGTGCCGGCGAAGGCGAGCGCCGCCAGCCCGGCGATGACGATGATGACGCCCGCCATCAACGGGCGAGTCAGCCTGGCTCCGAAGAGCAGGACGCTGCCGATGATGCCGATGAGGGTGACCGTGCCCGGGCCGATCGATGCGCCATGCGCGGCCGGGGCCATCGTCAGCCCGGTCAGCATCAGATAGCTCATCGGAAAGCCGCTCATCACCGTCAGGAGGAGCCCGCGTCCCCAGCCGACACCGGCGCAATCGCGCCAGCCGCGCCAACCGAACACGGGGAGCAGCAGAAGACCGGCCGTGGCGAAGCGCAGCGCAAGCAGATCATGCGCCGTCAGGCCGTTGAGCACGGCATGGCGCGTGACGACGAAATTCGCGCCATAGATGATCATCGCCAGAGACATGCCGGCGAACGCCAGATGCCGTGTGGGCAAGTTCAGAAGGAAGGCCATGAGGCTCCGCTACATGCTCGGCCCATGAGGCATCATCGCGGCGAAAAAGAAAATGCCGCCCGGTGCACGGACGGCGTGCAACTTTGCAGCCGGACCGCGCCACTCCCGGCGAGGGCCGGGAGCCTTCTGGCGCATCAGCTGAGCGCCTTCAGCGCCGCCTTGCCGGCGTAGCGCGCCTGCGAGCCGAGTTCCTGCTCGATCCGGATCAGCTGGTTGTACTTCGCCGTGCGATCCGAGCGGGAGAGCGAACCGGTCTTGATCTGCCCGCAATTGGTTGCCACCGCGAGATCGGCAATGGTGGCGTCCTCGGTCTCGCCCGAGCGATGTGACATCACGGCGCGGTAGGCTCCGCGCTGGGCCATGTCGACCGCGTTCAGCGTCTCGGTGAGCGAGCCGATCTGGTTGACCTTGATCAGGATCGCATTGCCGTAGCCGCCCTTCATGCCCTTGGCCAGGCGCTCGGCATTGGTGCAGAACAGGTCATCGCCGACAAGCTGGACCTTGCCGCCGATCAGGTCGGTCAGCGCCTTCCAGCCTGCCCAGTCATCCTCGGACATGCCGTCCTCGATCGAGACGATCGGATAGGCCTTGGCGAGCTTCGCAAGATAGGCGACCTGCTCCTCGATCGAACGCTTCTTGCCCTCGCCGTGGTAGTCGTAGATGCCGTCCTTGAAGAACTCGGTCGCGGCGCAGTCGAGGGCCAGATGGACATCCTTGCCGGCCTTGAAGCCGGCGCTTTCGATGGCCGCCATCACGAAGTCGAGCGCGGCCTCGGCCGAAGCGAGGTTCGGCGCAAAGCCGCCCTCATCGCCCACAGCCGTGTTGTGGCCCGCTTTCTTGAGCGCGGCCTTCAGCGTCATGAAGATCTCGGAACCCCAGCGCACGCCTTCGGCGAGTGTGGCGGCGCCCGTCGGCATCACCATGAACTCCTGGAAATCGATCGGGTTGTCGGCATGCGCCCCGCCATTGATGATGTTCATCATCGGCACCGGCAGCACGCGCGCCTGGGTGCCGCCGACATAGCGGTACAGCGGCAGGGCGGACGCGTCAGCAGCCGCCTTCGCGACGGCGAGCGACACGCCGAGGATGGCGTTCGCGCCGAGCTTCTTCTTGTTCTTCGTGCCGTCGAGCGCGATCATCGTCTCGTCGATGAGGACCTGCTCCTCGGCCTCCATCCCGACCAGCGCCTCCGCGATCGTGCTGTTGACGGCTTCCACGGCTTTCAGCACGCCCTTGCCGCCATAGCGCTTCTTGTCGCCGTCCCTGAGTTCAACGGCTTCATGCGCGCCCGTCGAGGCGCCTGACGGCACCGCCGCACGGCCCATCGAGCCGTCTTCGAGGATCACATCGACCTCAACGGTCGGATTGCCGCGTGAATCCAGGATTTCGCGGGCTGTAATGTCGATGATGGCGGTCATGTGCGGGCATCCGTCGGTTTCGGCCAAGTTTAGCTGTGCGGTTACGTCGATTGGGCCATCCGCGCAAGGCCTTGTTAAAGCTGTCTCTCAATTGGATGCCCGTCACAACCTCTCCTTAACAGAGCTGGGTCACAGCCTGTCGCCGATTGTCCAAGCGATGGAGTTCCTGATGAACGGGCCAGCGCCTAAGATGTCGCGCCGCGTCGTTGTGGCAGGCGGAGCGGCGACCCTGATCGCGGCCTGCACGCAGGAGACCGTGGCCATACTGCCGGCTGTTGCCATTCCGCCGGTGGAAGGTCTGCGGACCAGCAGCGGATGGCCAGTCCCCGGGATCACGCCGGACACGTTCCGGGGCGGCGTCACCGTGCTGAATGTCTGGGCGTCTTGGTGCGGCTACTGTCGTGGCGAACACCCGTTGCTCAGGTCGCTGGCGGCGGATGGACGCTTCAGGCTGATCGGTCTGGTCTATAAGGACACCCCCACGGCAGCGCGCGCCTATCTGCGCGAGGCGGGCAACCCTTACCACGCCCTCGGACACGATCCGCGCAATGTGCTGACGAAGGCGCTGAACCAGCGCGGTGTGCCCAATACCTTTGTGATCGACACGTCGGGTATGGTGGTCGCCCGGGTTCCGGGCGCGCTGTCGGATGAGAGCATCAAGCGTATAATTCTGCCGGCGGTCGTCTCTGCGCGGTCCGGGCGGTCTTCCGGCCCTGCACGTCCGGCCTGATCGACGGACACGCCAAGGGTTGCGCTTCGCCGTGAGGGCTGACAGAAGAGCGGCCTGTTTCGCAACGAAAAGGACATCCGGGCATGGCCGCTCCCGTCACCACACAGCTTGGTCACGCATCCACGATTCCCGCGTCGCCAGAGACCGCTGTCCTCGACCGTGTGCCGAACCCGCATCCCGGCACCGACTATCTGGCGCGGTTCACGGCGCCCGAGTTCACCTCAATCTGCCCGGTCACAGGCCAGCCGGATTTCGGCATTCTGGTGATCGACTACCTTCCGGGCGACTGGCTGGTCGAATCGAAGTCGCTAAAGCTGTATCTGACCAGCTTCCGCAATCACGGTGCCTTTCATGAGGACTGCACGGTCGGCATCGGCAAGCGGCTTGTCGATCTGCTCGCGCCAAAGTGGTTCCGGATCGGCGGCTACTGGTATCCGCGCGGCGGCATTCCGATCGATGTGTTCTGGCAGACCGGCGAGGCGCCGAAGAACCTTTGGGTGCCCGATCAGGGCGTGATGCCCTATCGCGGGCGCTGACCCACGGTCATGGGGATGTCGCTCACAGGCGCAGCAGCCGGGGTGCGATGAAGCCCAACGTGACGATGCCTGCCGCCATGATGAGCAGGGCGGGAGAGGGGCCAAAACCGGTTTTCAGAACGCCCATCAGCACCGGCCCGATGGCGTGGCCGCAGAACAGGGCGCAGGCGAAAAGGGCGACCGCCGAGCCGCGCGCTTCCGGAGCCAGTTCGGTCGCCTGGGCCTGGTAGGTGCCATGCATCAGGAAGAAGCCGAAGCCCTGCAGGATGAAACAGCCGATGGCGGTCCACCACGGCAGGAAGGGCAGCGCGAACAGCATGATCGCGCCACCCATCATCAGGCCGCCTGCGGTCACCATCAGTCGGGGGCCGAGGCGCGCGACCAGTGCGCGGACGCTGAAACCGTAGATCAGGCCGCCGAGCCCCGCGCCGCCGACGGCCAGCCCTGCCTCAGTCGCGCCGACGCCGGCGCGCTCGGCCAGAATGCCGGCCACGAAGGGCATGATGCCGAAGATCAAGGCGCCCTCGGTGATGACCAGAGCATAGAGGATCGGCGTTTTCGGGTTCGAAAAGACCTGCCGGTAGCGCGCGATAGCGCCTGAGAAGCTGAGGGCCTCCCGCTTCGCTTCGGGCCGCGGCTTCAGGACCAGTGCGACCATGAGACCGGCGCCGCCTGCCAGGACGGATGCGGCGATCATCACGGCGCGCCAGCCGAAATGATCCGCGATCAGGCCGGAAAAGGCTGCGCCAGCTGTCTGGCCGACAATCATGATGGTCAGAAAGCGGCCAAGCACGACCTGGCGCTCGGCCATGGCCGCGCGGTCGCCAATGGCCGCCATGGCGATCGGAATGATCCCGCCGGCGAACACACCCATCAGCATGCGGGTGACAAACAGCCCTTCGAACGTGCTGACGAAGGCGGATGCCAGAAGCATCATCGTCAACGCCGCAAGGCAGGCCATGATCGTGCGGGCCTTGCCGACCGCATCGGCGATGGGTCCGAGAAACGGCTGCCCGATGGCGTAGCTGATCGAAAAGCCGGTCGCGATCATCGCCGCCTGCGGGATGGTGCGGTTGAATTCGGCCGCGAGCGTGGGCACCAGCGGATCGACGAGGCGCATGGTGAAGGTGCTGGCGAAGCCACACGCGCCAAGCACCAGAATCAGCTTCTTCAGATCGGCCGCATTCTTTGCTGCATCCATGCGGTCAGGCGGCTTTCGTGATGCGGTCATAGGCCTTGAGGCGGGCCAGCAAAGCCGGCATGTCCTTCAGATGGACCATGTTGGGGCCATCGGAGGGCGCATTGTCGGGGTCTTCATGGGTCTCGATGAACAGCCCGGCCACGCCGACCGCGACAGCTGCGCGGGCGAGGACCGCCACAAATTCACGCTGGCCGCCGCTCGATGCGCCCTTGCCGCCGGGCTGCTGCACCGAGTGGGTCGCGTCGAAAATCACCGGCGCGCCGGTTTCGGCCATGATCGGCAACGAGCGCATGTCAGAGACCAGCGTGTTGTAGCCGAAGGACACGCCCCGCTCGGTCAGCATCACATTCGGGTTGCCGGCGCCGGTGATCTTGGCGGCGACATTCTTCATGTCCCAGGGCGCGAGGAACTGGCCCTTCTTGACGTTGACGACCCGGCCCGTTTTGGCCGCAGCCTTGAGCAGGTCCGTCTGCCGGCACAGGAAGGCGGGGATCTGGAGGATGTCGACAGCCTCGGCAATGACCGGGCAATGCTCGCGCTCGTGCACGTCGGTCAGCACGGGAAGGCCGAACGTCTCCCTGATTTCGGCGAAGACGGGGAGCGCGGCGGCAAGGCCGACCCCGCGCGCGGCACTGCCGCTTGTGCGGTTGGCCTTGTCATAGGAGGCCTTGAAGACGAGGCCGATGCCGAGCCCGGCGCATATCTCCTTGAGGGCAGCTGCCATCTCCAGCGCATGGACGCGGCTTTCCATCTGGCAGGGGCCGGCGATCAGCGCGAAGGGCAGATAATTGGCGAAGCTGACGTCGCCGACCGAGACTGTGTGCTGCGTCACGAGTTGCCTCCGATCTGCGGTGCGTTGCTGCGCCGATAGACCGGCTCCTGCCTCGTTACCGCATCGCCGATTGCGGTGACACAAAAACCTGCCGGAACCGGCGCGAAGCCCTGCGTGACCGAACTCGGAACGCAGCGGTCATGGTTGGCTTGGCAGCGCTGGAGGTCGGAAAACACAGTGCCAGAAGCCTGCGTGACGCGGTCGGCGTCGCGGAAGATCGTGCGGCAGGCGGTGCGGCTCACGGAGCCTGATGCCGCGCACTGGTCCTCGGAGATCACGACGACGCCTCCCGGACATTCCCCGCGCAGTGCAAAAAAGCCCATCAGGCCCACTACGCCGGCGATGAAAAGCAGCCCAATCAGCTTCATCCCTGTCCTTGCGGGTTCAGCGCACCGGCCGACGCGCGGTGAATGCAAGTCTGTCCGGGTCTTCAGGCGGATTCGGGCGAGCCGCCCGCCGATCAGCCTGCGGGAGCCGCCGCGGACGGCCCGAAACAGGCGGCATGGTGAGTTCGGTGGGATTCGAACCCACGACCCCATGATTAAAAGTCACGTGCTCTACCGGCTGAGCTACGAACTCGCACCATGCGTGGCGTGCTGATAGGCGAGAGGTGTTGACGGGTCAACCGGCCTTGCTGCACATGCTCACTGTGCTTTTGGCCTGCCCTGCGCCGGAGAAGTCATGCATACGCCGTCCCTTGCCGAACTTCAGGCCGCCGCCGCGCTGGTTCACACCCACATGCCGCCGACGCCGCAGATCGCATGGCCTTTGCTGAAGGCGCGCCTCGGCGTCGAGGTCGTGGTCAAGCATGAGAACCACACGCCGACCGGCGCCTTCAAGGTCCGCGGCGGGTTCGTCTACATGCAGAACTATGCCGACGCGGAGAAGGCGCGCGCGCCCGGTTTGAACACGCCGCGCGGCGTGATCAGCGCCACGCGCGGCAATCACGGTCAGAGCATCGCCCTTGCAGGGGCCAGGTTCGGCGTGCCCGTGACCATCGTGGTCCCGCGGGGCAATTCGCGCGAGAAGAACGCGGCCATGCGCGCTTTCGGGGCCGAACTGATCGAGGCCGGCGAGGATTTCGACGCCGCCCGCGATGTCGCCATGCGAACCGCGGATGAACGCGGACTGGCGATGGTGCCGTCGTTCCATATGGATCTGGTCAAGGGCGTCGCCTCCTATGCGCTTGAACTGTTCGCCGCCTTTCCAAAACTCGATGCCGTCTACGTGCCGATCGGGCTGGGCTCGGGCATCTGCGGGGTGATCTCGGCGCGGGATGCGCTTGGACTGAAGGCGGAAGTGATCGCCGTCACATCCGACATTGCCGACGCCTCCGCGCGCTCGATCGAGGCGGGACACATTATCAAAGGCGATTCCGCGCGGACCTTCGCGGACGGCATGGCGACGCGAATCCCGAACCAGGAGGCTTTCGCGATCTATTCCAAGGGTGTGGCGCGGGTCATCCGGGTCAGCGACGACGAGATCGCCGAGGCGATCCGGATCTATCACGAGGACACGCACAACATGGCGGAGGGGGCCGGCGCCGCTCCCTTGGCGGCTCTGATCACGGAAAGGGACCGGATGCAGGGCAAACAATGCGCCGTCATCCTGTGCGGCGGCAACATCGACCGGGATTGGGCGGCCACGATCCTGTCGGGCGGCACGCCGGAGCCGCGCTGATGTCCGTCCAGCTGCAGGCCATGACCGATACGAGGCTGCCGCTTCTCTCCGAGATCGAGCGGCGCGTGCTGTGGCTCGCGACCTGGACCATCCACAACGCCAACCATCTGCGCGAAGCGGGCGAGGTCAAGGTCGGCGGCCATCAGGCGTCGTCGGCCTCGATGGCGACGATCCTGACCGCGCTGTATTTCGGCGTCCTGCGCCCGCAGGACCGGGTCGCGGTCAAGCCGCACGCCTCGCCGATCTTCCATGCCATCCAGTACCTCGCCGGCAACCAGACCCGCGAGAAGCTTGAGGCCTTTCGCAGCTACAAGGGCGCGCAAAGCTACCCGTCGCGCACGAAAGACATCGACGACGTCGATTTTTCGACCGGATCGGTCGGCCTCGGCGTGGCGCAGACGCTGTTCTCGTCGCTGGTGCAGGACTACGTCACCGCCCATGGCTGGATGAAGGGCAGGGCGGAAGGCCGGATGGTTTCGCTGATCGGCGACGCCGAGATGGATGAGGGCAACATCTACGAGGCGTTGATCGAAGGCTGGAAACATGGCCTGCGCAACACCTGGTGGATCGTCGACTACAACCGTCAGTCACTCGACGCGGTGATCCGCGAGGGCCTGTGGTCGAAGTTTGAGACCATGTTCGCCAATTTCGGCTGGGACGTGGTCATCGTCAAACACGGCAAGCTGCAGCAGGCCGCCTTTGCGGAGCCGGGCGGGGAGCGCCTGCGCGACTGGATCGATCATTGTCCGAACCAGCTCTATTCGGCGCTCACCTTCCAGGGCGGCGCAGCGTGGCGCAAACGCCTCAACGACGAGATCGGCGATCAGGGGCCGGTGACGCGGCTGATCGAGAGCCGGTCCGACACCGAACTTGCCGCGCTGATGGGCAATCTTGGCGGCCATGACCTTCCTTCGCTGCTGGAGGCATTCGAGGCCGCTGGCAAGCATGACCGCCCGGTCTGCTTCATCTGCTACACGATCAAGGGCTTCGGCCTGCCGCTGGCTGGGCACAAGGACAACCATGCCGGGCTTCTGACCCCGGCGCAGCTTGGCGTCTATCAGGCCGCGCTCGGCGTGCGCGCAGGGCACGAATGGGACAAGTGGGAAGCGGCTGGCCTGCCCGCCGAAACGCTGCAACGCTTCGTCGACGAGGCGCCGTTCTTCGCAGCGGGAAAGCGGCGTCTGAGCGCGCCGATGGTCCCTGTCCCCGCAGCGCTGGCCTATCCGCCTCCCGGCAGCAAGCCGATCTCGACGCAGATGGGCTTCGGCCAGATCCTGAACGAGATCGCCCGCGACGACAGCGAATTCGCCAGCCGCATCGTCACCACGGCGCCGGATGTGACGGTCTCGACCAATCTCGGCCCATGGGTCAACCGGCGCGGCCTGTTCGCGCGGCAGAGCATGGCGGACACGTTCAAGGCCGAGCGCATTCCCTCGACCTATGCGTGGGAGTTCTCGCCAAAGGGACAGCACCTCGAACTGGGCATCGCCGAATCGAACCTGTTTCTGGCCCTGTCGGCCTTCGGACTCTCGCACAGCATCAACGGCGAACGCCTGCTGCCGATCGGCACGGTCTATGACCCGTTCATCTACCGCGCCGCCGACCAGATGAACTATGCCTGCTACCAGGACGCCCGCTTCATGCTGGTGGCGACGCCGTCGGGCGTGACGCTGGCGCCCGAGGGCGGTGCGCACCAGTCCATCGGCACGCCGCTGGTGGGCATGGCGCAGGACGGGCTGTGCTATTTCGAGCCGGCCTTCATCGACGAACTCGCCGTCATCATGCGATTCGGCTTCGACTACATGCAGCGGGACGGCGACGCCGAGCCTGACGTGCGCTCCTGGCTGCGCGACCAGACCGGCGGCTCGGTCTATCTGAGGCTGTCGACGCGGCCGCTCGAGCAGCCGGTGCGGGCCCTGACGCCCGAACTCGAACGACAGATCGTCGACGGGGCTTACTGGATGCGTCGGCCTGGCCCCGCCGCGCAGGTCGTGGTCGCCTACACCGGGGCGGTGGCGCCTGAGGCGATCAGGGCGATCGGACTGATGGCCGAGGACCGGCGCGATGTCGGGCTTCTGGCCGTCACATCCGCCGATCGGCTCAATGCCGGCTGGACTGCCGCGCAGCGCGCCCGCGAACAGGGCCTGCCGCATGCGCTGAGCCATATCGAACGTCTGCTGGAGGGGGTGCCGCCGCATTGTGCCCTGATCACCGTGGTCGATGGCCACCCGGCCACGCTGGCCTGGCTGGGCGGAGTCAACGGGCACCGCACGCGGGCGCTCGGCGTCGAGCATTTCGGCCAGACCGGCACGATCCAGGACCTGTATCGGCATTTTGGCATTGACGCGCAGGGCATCCTGCTTGCGGCCGAACGGCTCGCGCCGGGGAGGCCGATCCGGCACCTGTGAACGCGCCACGCACGTCGTTTAACCTTGCCTCAACCATCGCTGGCTAGTCTCATGCCATGAGCATGGTCATCCGCAAAGGTCCCCGCCGTCTGGTCGGCCCGTTCGCCTTCTACGTGATGGCGGCCGGCTGCGTCGCCTATTTCCTCTACCATGCGCAGAACGGTCCGCGCGGGATGGAAAGCAAGCAGGAGCTGAAGGTCCAGATCGCCGAGCTTGCCGCCGAACTCAACGGCCTCAAGGCCGAGCGCGCCGAATGGGACACACGCGTCACCCTGATGCGCCGCGAGGAGGTGGATCGCGACCTGCTGGACGAGCGGGTTAGGGCGACGCTTGGCCGCGTTCACAAGAACGATGTCGTGATCATGGGCCGGTGATGGTGCGTTGCGGCGCACGATGTGCGCTGCACAACAGTTTCAGATGGTCTGATTAACCTGATTTCAGTTAAATCTTGTTTCTTAATATATTTCAATAGCTTGGAATTCCACATCGCTGTTCAATTCCCTCTCGCCAAAGCCATGGCTTGGACTTATGGTGCTTGAAAGAAGCATCCTGGGAGGTTGACCATGGCCACAGCAGCACGCAAGGCGTCGAGCGCCGCCGCAAAGTCTGGTGCGCCGCGGCCGGGAGCGAAGGGCGCGCCGAAGGCGATTCCCAACACGCCGCCGATCACGCGTGACGAGGATCTGCACGCCTATCGTGAAATGCTGCTGATCCGGCGCTTCGAGGAGAAGTCGGGGCAGATGTACGGCATGGGCCTGATCGGCGGATTCTGCCACCTCTACATCGGGCAGGAGGCCGTCGTCGTCGGCATGCACATGGCGTCCAAGCCGGGCGACCAGGTGATCACGGGCTACCGCGATCATGGCCACATGCTGGTCACCGGCATGGAGGCGCGCGGCGTACTGGCCGAGCTGACAGGGCGGCGCGGCGGCTACTCGCGCGGCAAGGGCGGCTCAATGCACATGTTCAGCCGCGAGAAGAAGTTTTTCGGCGGTCATGGCATCGTCGGCGCGCAGGTTTCACTCGGAACCGGGCTGGGCTTCGCCAACTGGTACCGCGACCAGAAATCCGTCAGCCTCGTCTACTTTGGCGACGGGGCCGCCAACCAGGGCCAGGTCTACGAGAGCTTCAACATGGCGGCGCTCTGGAAGCTGCCGGTCGTCTACATCATCGAGAACAACCGCTACGCCATGGGGACTTCGGTGAGCCGCGCTTCGGCCCAGACCGACTTCTCGCGGCGCGGGATCTCGTTCAACATCCCCGGCGAGCAGGTCGACGGCATGGACATCCGCGCCGTGAAGGCCGCCGGCGAACGCGCCATGGAGCATGCGCGCTCTGGCAAGGGCCCCTACATCCTCGAAATGCAGACCTACCGCTATCGCGGTCACTCCATGTCCGACCCGGCGAAGTATCGCACCAAGGACGAAGTGCAGAAGATGCGCGAGGAGCACGATCCGATCGAGCAGGTCCGCGCCCGCCTGATCAAGCAGTGGAAGGTCAATGAGGATGAGTTGAAGGCGATCGACGCGAAGGTCCGCGATATCGTCAACGACGCCGCCGATTTCGCCACGCATGATCCCGAGCCGGATGTGGCCGAGCTCTACACCGATATCCTGTTGTAACATGCGCAAACTTACCCGTTCGGACCTTGTATTGATCACCGAGGCAGCGCTCCTGGAACTTGGTGGGAGTGGAACAGTCGTGCAGGTGGCAGAACAGATTTGGAAGAAACACGCCGATGATCTGAAGAATAGTGGCCCGCTCTTCTACACATGGCAGTACGACATGCGTTGGGCGGCTTCGAACCTCCGAAAGTTGGGTAAACTAGTTGACGCTACAGTGTCCGATCGCGGCACTTGGCAATTGAAGTGAGCTGAAACATGCCAATCGACGTTCTCATGCCCGCCCTGTCGCCCACCATGGAGCAGGGCAAACTCGCCAAGTGGCTCAAGAAGGAGGGGGACCGCATCAAGGCAGGTGACATCCTCGCCGAAATCGAGACCGACAAGGCGACCATGGAGGTCGAGGCTGTCGATGAGGGCATTCTCGCCAAGATCCTGGTTGATGGCGGCACCGACAACGTGGCCGTCAACACCCGCATCGCGGTGATCACCGGGGAGGGCGAAAGCCTGGCCAGCGCGACAGCAGCCTCCGCGCCTGCCGCTGCGGCGCCCGCTCCGGCGGCTCCTGCGCTCGCGGCGCCGGCCATTGTGACGGCGCCTGCCGCGCCGCCGCCGCCCGCGAATGCCTATGACGCCTCATCCGAGGTGCCTGCCGGCACCGAGATGGTTCCGACCACAGTGCGCGAGGCGCTTCGTGACGCCATGGCCGAGGAAATGCGCGCCGATGGCAATGTCTTCGTGATGGGCGAGGAGGTCGCCGAGTATCAAGGCGCCTACAAGGTCACCCAAGGTCTGCTGCAGGAGTTCGGCCCCAAGCGCGTCGTCGACACGCCGATCACCGAACATGGCTTTGCCGGCATCGCGGTCGGCGCGGCCTATGAGGGCCTGCGCCCGATCGTCGAGTTCATGACCTTCAACTTCGCCATGCAGGCCATCGACCACATCATCAATTCGGCGGCCAAGACGCTGTACATGTCCGGTGGCCAGCTTGGCTGTCCGATCGTCTTCCGTGGCCCGAATGGCGCCGCCGCCCGCGTCGGCGCGCAGCACAGCCATGATTATGCCGCCTGGTATTCGAACGTGCCGGGGCTCAAGGTGGTGATGCCCTACACAGCCGCCGACGCGAAGGGCCTGCTGAAAAGCGCGATACGCGACCCGAACCCGGTTGTCTTCCTCGAAAACGAAATCCTCTATGGCCAGTCCTTCCCGGTTCCCAAGCTGGACAACTGGACCGTGCCGATCGGCAAGGCGCGCATCCACCGCCCTGGCAAGGATGTCACGCTCGTCTCCTTCGGCATCGGTATGACCTACTGCGTCAAGGCCGCCGCCGAACTTGAGAAGGAGGGCATCGACTGCGAGATCATCGATCTGCGCACGATCCGCCCGATGGACATCGACACGGTGGTGGCCTCGGTGATCAAGACCGGGCGCTGCGTGGCGGTGGAGGAGGGCTTCCCGCAATCGGGCGTCACCGCAGAGATCGCAACGCAGGTGATGAGCCGCGCCTTCGATTATCTCGACGCCCCCGTGCTGCGCGTCACCGGCAAGGACGTGCCGATGCCCTACGCTGCCAATCTCGAGAAGCTCGCTTTGCCGAATGTCGGCGAGGTGATCGCGGCTGTCAAAGCCGTGACCTATCGCTGAGGAGCCAAGCCCATGCCCATCAACATCCTGATGCCTGCGCTCTCGCCCACGATGGAGAAGGGCAACCTTGCCAAGTGGCTGAAAAAGGAAGGCGACACCATCAAGTCCGGCGACATTCTCGCCGAGATCGAAACCGACAAGGCGACCATGGAGGTGGAGGCGGTCGACGAGGGCATCCTGGCGAAGATCATGGTGCCTGATGGCACGCAGGACGTGCCCGTCAACCAGATCATCGCCATGATCGCCGGCGCGGGTGAGGATGTGGCTGGCGTGAAGGCCGGAAGCGCTGCGCCTGCCGCACCTGCGGCCGCTGCACCTGCTCCGATGGCGACAGCCGCCGCGCCTGCTCCGCCGCCGCCGGTGGCGAGCCATGCCGGGCCGGTCGCAAAAGCTGAGACGTCGCGCGTGTTTGCCTCGCCTTTGGCCAAGCGCATGGCGAAGGAGTTCGGCCTGGATCTCTCCGCCATCGCCGGCTCAGGCCCGCACGGGCGCGTGGTCGAGCGTGACGTGAAGGCGGCGCAGGCGGGTGGGACCGCCAAGGCTGCTCCGCCAGCCGTTGCTGCTGCACCTGCCGCCGCTCCGGCCCCGGCGGCGCCAAAGCCTGCCATGGCCGCCGGCCCGTCGGATGAGGCGACCAAGAAACTGTTCGCGCCGGGCTCCTACGAGGAGGTCCCTCATGACGGCATGCGCAAGACGATTGCGCGCCGTCTGACCGAATCCAAGCAGACCGTGCCGCACTTCTACCTGACGGTGGACTGCAATCTCGATGCGCTGCTGAGCCTGCGCGAGCAGATCAATGCGGCGGCGCCCGTCAGCGACGGCAAGCCGGCCTACAAGCTCTCGGTCAACGACATGGTGGTCAAGGCCTGGGCCATGGCGCTGAAGGCGGTGCCGGACGCCAATGCGAGCTGGACCGAGAATTCCATGCTCAAGCACAAGCATGCTGATGTCGGGGTTGCCGTGTCGATTCCCGGCGGGCTGATCACGCCGATCATCCGCGACGCCTGCCACAAGACGCTGTCGACCATCTCCAACGAGATGAAGGACCTCGCCGCCCGCGCCAAGAACCGCAAGCTCAAGCCAGAGGAATATCAGGGCGGCACCACCGCCGTGAGCAATCTCGGCATGTTCGGCGTCAAGGATTTCTGCGCCGTGATCAACCCGCCGCACGCCACCATTCTGGCCGTCGGCGCCGGCGAGAAGCGCCCCGTGGTCAAGGCCGATGGCACGCTCGGTGTCGCCACCGTCATGAGCGTGACCCTCTCGACGGATCACCGCGCCGTTGATGGCGCGCTCGGCGCCGAAGCCTTGGCGGCGTTCAGGAAGTACATCGAGAACCCGATGGGGATGTTGGTCTGAGAACCGCGCTCTCGGGGACATCGGTCGCCCAACCGATCAGCGGAACAGTGAGGTGTTGATCGATGACCACGATCCTTTGCTATGGCGACAGTCTGACCTGGGGCACCAATCCGGATGGCGGCATGCGGCATGCCTATGCCGACCGCTGGCCAAGCGTGCTGAAGGCGGGCCTTCCGTCCGACATCGAGGTCATCGCCGAGGGCATGGGCGGCCGCACCACGGCCTATGACGATTACACAGGCGACTGCGACCGCAATGGCGCGAAGCTGCTGCCGTCGCTGCTGTTTTCGCACCGGCCTGTG
Organism: Hyphomicrobiales bacterium; assembly: GCA_027483505.1. GTDB lineage: Bacteria > Pseudomonadota > Alphaproteobacteria > Rhizobiales > Beijerinckiaceae > Allobosea. The sequence continues at coordinate 644 of JAIXUP010000064.1, read as the reverse complement.
GCCCTGGTGATCCTGATGCTTGGGACCAACGACCTCAAGCCGCAGATTGCGGGGACCGCCGCCGCCGCCGCGTTGGGCATGCGGCGCTGCATCGAGATTGTCCGCCACCATGCAACACGCTTGCCGGAGCCGCCGCCGCAGGTGCTGCTCGTTGCACCGCCCCGTCTTGTGACCACGTCCAATCCGTTCTTCACAGAGATGCTTGCCGGCGCCATCGCCCAGTCCGCGCGGTTTGCGCCGCTGTATGCCGACGAGGCACAGCTTGCCAATTGCACTTTCTTCGACGCGGGCACGGTCGCCACCGCATCAACCATTGACGGCATCCATCTCGATGCCGCCAACACGCGCGCCATCGGGCAGGCCCTGATTCCGGTCGTGCAGGGGCTTCTGGCAAAGTCGGGTGTGGCATGACGACGTTCCTGATCCTGTTCGGCCTGTCGCTGTTCGTCCTGCGCTCGCAACTGCTGCGCGTGGCGCTGCGGGAGATGGGCGCGGCGTCGGCTTCGGGCCAGATCGAGCCCGAAAAGCTGCATGCCTCGCCTGCGTTGGGGGCGATGAGCGGCTGGTTCTCGCTTGGCGGCGCGGCAGGCCTCATGCTGCTGGCGCTGGTCACATCCGGCTACCTGTGGGGCTTCGGGCTGATC
>JAIXUP010000081.1 GCA_027483505.1 Hyphomicrobiales bacterium | reverse complement strand
GCATTGGCTGGGAAGGGAGGCTTCAAGCGTGGTTGGCCCTTTTTGCCTTCCAAGCTTTCCAACAGAGCGGTTTCCTCGCCACAAATATAGGCCCCTGCCCCGTGGTGGACATAAAGGTCGAACGGGTAGCCGTTGATGTTGTCCTTGCCGATCAGCTTTGCGGCGTAGGCCTCATCGACCGCGCGCTGCAGTGCCTCGCGCTCGCGGACATACTCGCCGCGGATGTAGATGTAGGCCGCGTGCGCGCCCATGGCGAAGGAGGCAATCAGGCAGCCTTCCACCAGCGTGTGCGGATCATTGCGCATGATCTCGCGGTCCTTGCAGGTGCCGGGCTCGGATTCGTCGGCGTTGACGACGAGGTAATGCGGGCGGCCGTCATTGACCTTCGGCATGAAGGACCACTTCATGCCGGTCGGGAACCCTGCCCCGCCGCGCCCGCGCAGCCCCGAGCGCTTCATCTCGTCGATGATCCAGTCGCGGCCCTGATCGAGGATGAACCTGGTGCCATCCCAGGCGCCGCGCTTCATCGCGCCCTTCAGGGAGTGATCCTGCAGGCCGTAGAGATTGGTGAAAATGCGGTCCTTGTCAGCGAGCATCGTTGCCTCTTCTCACTTCTTGCCGGGCTTGTCGCCGACGGCGCTGTCGGGCCGCCAGCCGGTGGCCAGCTTCTTCGACTGCTCGACCCATTGATCGCGGACGGCGCGGCCCTTGAAGCCCTCCATCTTGGTGTCGATCCAGGCCAGTTCCTTGTCGCTCCAGGCTGCAATCTGGTCGAAATGCCAGACACCGCGCCGGTTGAGCAGCTTCTCCAGCTTCGGCCCCACGCCCCAGATCAGCTTGAGGTCGTCCCCCTTGCCGCCGCGCGGCTTGGCGAGAAGGGTTGGCGCGTCGGCAGGCGCGGGTATCTCAGTCGCAGCCGGTGCCGCTGTCTTCGTTGCCTTGACGGATGCCGCTTTTTGCTTGGCCCCGTCCTTAGACGTATCAGCGGCTTTCGAGGTTGATGAACCTTTCAGGGAAAGACCGCCGGCGGCGGGCGTATCCTGCGTTGAGGAACTGGGCTGCCGCTTTGACGATGCGACAGGCCGGGCGGGCGCTGGCGCAGCCGTCGCGACCGCAGGCGCCGAAACAGAAGCAACAGAGGCAGGTGTCGGCGCTGGAGCTCCGCCAGCTGTGCCCACTGCCGCAGCAGCAGCCTTTGCCGCCTCCGCAGCCTCGGCAGCTTTCTTCGCAGCCTCGCGATCAGCGGCGATGCGCTTTTGCCAGTCGCCACGACCGACGGCGCTGCCATCATAGAGCGCCTTGTCCTTCAGGGTTTCGCCGCCGCCGAGCGGCTCCGAGCACGAGCGGTCGACCTGGGGACCGGTCTTGACCTTTTTGCCGCTGCGCAAATCATCAAGCAGCCGGGTGAAATTCTCGGGCGTGAGATCCTCGTAGTAGTCGTAGTTGATCTGCACCATCGGCGCGTTGCAGCAGGCCCCGAGACACTCGACCTCCAGCCAGGAAAACTTGCCGTCCGCCGTCACGGTCGATTGCGGGCCGATCACATCCTCGCAGACCTTGATGATGTCGCGTGCACCCTTGAGGTGGCATGGCACCGTGCCGCAGACCTGAATGAAGTGCTCACCGGCGGGCGCGAGGTTGAACATCGTGTAGAAGGTCGCGATCTCGAAGACGCGCATGTAGGGCATACCGAGTTTGCGCCCGACCGCCTCGATGGCCTTCTGCGGCAGCCAGCCGCCGGCCTGCTCCTGCGCCTTCCACAGCAGCGGAATGACGGCAGAGGCCTCGCGGCCCTTGGGATACTTGGCAATCTGCCCGTCAGCCCAGTTATCGTTCGTCTTCGAGAAGTCGAAGGCGGCGGGCTGCACGGCATCAGGGGCTAAACGACGGACGGACATCTCGGAACCTCAACCCCTCGCCACGGAGAGCGCACCCACCGCCAGCACAACACAGCCAACGCCGGCGATCACATGCGGCAGGGTCTTGCCGCCGGCCTTGCCAACAAAGTGAAAATCCAGAGCCGCCATCACCGCGCCGACCAGAAGCACAATGGCCAGCGCGCGCCATTCGCGGAATGAGGCAAGCCCCAGCATGATGAAGGCCATGGCGATGTAACGCGCCGCGAAGACCTGCACCAGCGAGGCCTTGGTATGGGCCAGCGTCGACAGCGCCTGCTCGCCCTGCCGCAGGATCAGCATGCCGCACAAACCGAGGAAGCCTGCGGCAACGAAGACGATGAAGCTGAGGATGGTTTCCAGGGTCACCGGTCGACCTCGCCGAACACGATGTCGATCGAACCGAGGATCGCGCTGACATCGGCCAGCATGTGCTTGCGGCACATGAAATCCATCGCTTGCAGGTGCGCGAAGCCGGGCGCCTTGATCTTGCAGCGATAGGGCTTGTTGGTGCCGTCCGAGACCACATAGACGCCGAATTCGCCCTTCGGCGCTTCGACGGCGGCATAGACCTCGCCAGCGGGCACCTTGTAGCCCTCGGTGTAGAGCTTGAAGTGGTGGATCAGCGCTTCCATCGAGCGCTTCATCTCGCCGCGCTTGGGCGGCACCATCTTGCCGTCCGTCGACGAGATCGGCCCGTCGCCGGAGGATGAGAGCAAGAGGTTGCAGCACTGCTTCATGATGCGGACGGACTGGCGCATCTCCTCCATGCGGATGCAATAGCGATCATAGCAATCGCCGTTCTTGCCGACGGGGATGTCGAACTCCATCTCCTCGTAGCACTCGTAAGGCTGGCTCTTGCGCAGATCCCACGGCGCGCCGGAGCCGCGCACCATCACGCCCGAGAAACCCCACTTCCAGCATGTTTCGAGATCGACCACGCCGATATCGACATTGCGCTGCTTGAAGATGCGGTTGTCGGTCAGCAGTGTTTCGAGGTCATCGCAGACCTTGAGAAACGGATCGCACCAGGCGGCAATGTCCTCGACCAGCTTCTTCGGCAGATCCTGATGGACACCGCCGGGGCGGAAATAGGCTGCATGCATGCGCGCGCCGCTGGCCCGCTCGTAGAAGATCATCAGCTTCTCGCGCTCCTCGAAGCCCCAGAGCGGCGGCGTCAGCGCGCCGACGTCCATGGCCTGCGTGGTGACGTTGAGGATGTGGCTGAGGATGCGGCCGATTTCGGAGAACAGGACGCGGATCAGCTGTCCGCGGCGCGGAACGGCGATGCCGGCCAGCTTCTCCACCGCCAGCGCGAAGGCATGCTCCTGGTTCATCGGCGCGACATAATCGAGCCGGTCGAAATACGGCACGGCCTGCAAATAGGTCTTGGCCTCGATCAGCTTCTCGGTGCCGCGATGCAGCAGGCCGATATGCGGATCGACGCGCTCGACGATCTCGCCATCAAGCTCCAGCACAAGGCGCAGCACGCCGTGCGCTGCCGGATGCTGCGGGCCGAAGTTGATTGAGAAGTTGCGGATACTGTGCTCGCCCATCGATCAAACCTTCGCCTTTTCATCGCCTGGCAGCACGTAGTCCGTGCCTTCCCAAGGCGAGAGGAAATCGAAATTGCGGAACTCCTGCACCAGCTTGACCGGCTCATAGACCACACGCTTCTCTGCGTCGTCATAACGAACCTCGACGAAGCCGGTCAGCGGGAAATCCTTCCGCAGCGGGTGCCCTTCGAAGCCGTAATCGGTGAGGATGCGGCGCAAATCCGGGTGGCCGGTGAACAGGATGCCGTAGAAATCATAGGCCTCGCGCTCATACCAGTTGGCCGCCGGGAAGATCTCGATGATCGAGGGAACCGGCGTCATCTCATCGGTTTGCACCTTGACCCTGATGCGATGGTTCAGGCGCGGCGAGAGGATATGATAGACGACGTCAAAGCGCTGCTCGCGCGCTGGATAGTCAGCGCCGCAGAGATCGGTGAAGTTGAAGAACTGGCAAGCCGGATCATCGCGCAGGAAGCGCAGGACGGCCACGATATCGGCAGCCTCGGCGTGAATGGTCAACTCACCGAAGGACACGACAGCGCCGGTCACCTTGCCAGGCAACGCCGCCTTGATGTGTTCGCCGAGTGCGGCCAGCGCTTCGGTCATGTCAGTCGTCCCCCGTTCAGTCACGGCTTGTGCGGCTTGTGTTCGCGTCCTTCGACAGGCTCAGGATGAGGATAGTTGATTTGCCTCATCCGCAGTCTGTCGAAGGACGCGGCAAACCGGAACTGCTCACCGCTCGATCGTCCCCGTGCGCCTGATCTTCTTTTGCAGCATCAGCACGCCGTAGAGCAGCGCCTCTGCCGTCGGCGGACAGCCGGGCACGTAGATGTCGACGGGCACGATGCGGTCGCAGCCGCGCACCACGGCGTAGCTGTAATGATAGTAGCCGCCGCCATTGGCGCAGCTTCCCATCGAGATCACGTAACGCGGCTCGGGCATCTGGTCGTAGACCTTGCGCAGCGCCGGGGCCATCTTGTTGGTCAGCGTGCCGGCGACGATCATCACATCGCTCTGGCGAGGCGACGCGCGCGGGGCGAAGCCGAAGCGCTCGACATCGTAGCGCGGCATCGACAGCTGCATCATCTCGACGGCGCAGCACGCCAGCCCGAAGGTCATCCACATCAGCGAGCCCGTGCGCGCCCAGTTGATGAGGTCATCGGTCGAGGTGACGATAAAGCCCTTGTCGGCCAGTTCGTTGTTCATCTCGAGAAAGAACGGGTCGTTCGAACCGACCGGCTTGCCGGTGTTCGGATCGATGATGCCTTTCGGCGCAGGGGAGACGAGTGTGTTCATGGCGATGTCTCGCGGACGGGATCAATCCCAATCCAGCGCTCCCTTCTTCCACTCGTAGATGAAGCCGACGGTCAGCACACCCAGGAACGTCATCATCGACCAGAAGCCGAACCATCCGAGTTGACCGAAGGCCACTGCCCACGGAAACAGGAATGCCACTTCAAGATCGAAAATGATGAAGAGAATCGCCACCAGATAAAACCGCACGTCAAACTTCATGCGCGCATCGTCGAAAGCGTTGAAGCCGCACTCGTAGGCGGAGAGCTTTTCCGAATCGGGCGCCTTGTAGGCGACGACGAATGGGGCAATCAGCAGGGCGAGGCCAATCACCAGCGAGATGCCGATGAAAATGACCAAGGGCAGATAATCGGCCAGAACGCCTGTCATCACTGTGTCTATACCCCGATATGATGCCGCGCGCGTATACTGCGCAACCTTCCGAAGCCTCTTTGACGGGCTCTTTTGTCGATGGCGACTTCGGCAAAGACAGCGCTTCAACCGATCTGTCGCCATGCATGCGATACCCCACAGCCCTCGCCTTCGCAAGTGCGTCAAAGGACGCAAGGCCAGTGATGACGCGGCCGGAAAGGCCGTTTATATGGGCTCGCGGCCGTTATCCGGCTGTTCACCCGAAGGCACGAAGCATCCTGATGCGCGACAACGCTTGGAAGTGGCCCCGTGCCGTGCGGTTTCGGCTGGTCTCCCGCGCAACATGGCGGCACGCAGCGAGCGCCGCCGGAGCGGCTTTCCTGCTCACCGCCGCTTCGGCAACGCTGGGCCAGGAAGCGCCCCGGATCGTCACAGCGCCCGTCCCCCCCGAGCGGCCGTTCGACCTGCAGCTTCCGGGCGGCGGCACAGATGCCGGCCTGCCCGGGGCAACGGCGCCAGCCGCGGCTCCAGCCCAGCCCGATCCGGCGCCGCGCGCCGCGCCGAATGCGCCCGTTCCGCCGCGCAGGCCCGACGTCACCCCCGTGTCGAAGCCGGAGGATGAGGAGGAAGAGCCCGCAGCGGAATGGCCGCGCCGCACGCCAGGTCAGCGCAATCTGGACTTCGAACCACGTGTGCCGCCCGCCGACGAGGTGCTTGTCAATGGCGTCTCGACCGATCCAGGCACATCGACCCGCTGCCTGCCTTCGGCGCTGAAGCGCGTCCTCGACCATCTGGTCAAGCAGTACGGTTCGGTCCGCGTGACATCGACTTTCCGCCCGGTATGGCGCGCGCGCCGCAACTCCTACCACCGGCGCTGCGAGGCGATGGACATCCGGGTGCCCGGCCAAAGCCCGCGCGCGGTGCTCGCCTTCGTCAAGACGCTCGCCGAAACAGGCGGACACAAGGTCTACTGGAACGGGCTGGTCCATGTCGATGTCGGGCCGTGGCGGACCTGGTAGCGCGGCGCAACAGGGAAAGATCGGGCGGCGCGCAAACGCGGCTTGACACTCCCCGCACCCTCGCTTATCCCGCCCTCACTGCCCCGGCACATGCCGTCCGGCGGTCCCATGCGCGGGCGTAGCTCAGTTGGTTAGAGTGCCGGCCTGTCACGCCGGAGGTCGCGGGTTCGAGCCCCGTCGCCCGCGCCATTCTCCCCCCCCTTCCTGCATCAAACTGGCCATAAACGAATGAAGGCCGCCCGCAAGCGGGACGGACCTTGATGTGTTTGGCGGTGCGGACTGGCGGCCGCTTTTGGAGAACGGCGCTCAGGCGACCTTGGTCTTCAGCTTCAGGAATCGCATCGTGCGCTCGGCCGTCGCCTTGTCGAGTTCTGCATAATCAGAGGCATCGTCGTCGATGCTGTGGAAGTGCAGGTGAAGGCGGCGGGCGCGCAGTTTCAGCACATCGGTGAACGCTTCCACGCCGATATCGAGCGACCGGCAGGTCACGGCGATGCCTGCCACATCGGCCTGCATGATCACGCGCAGAACCGGATCGGCCTGCAGATCGGCGGCCGACGCGAGCACCTGCGCCAGATGATAAGCCCGATCCTCCTCCGCAAGCATGCTGACCACCTCATCGAGCTTGCGCGTTCCGGCGGTGATGTCCGCGATCAGCAACTTAACCTCGAGGCGCTGCTGCCGGGCGCGGCGGGCGAGGTTATCGCCTTCAGGAGTATGGGCCGTCGTGGGGGATCCGCTCAATTGCTCCACGATCTGCAGGACGCGCCGTGACCGCTGCGGGCTGAGATCGGACCGCTTCGCCAGCGCGTTGCTGACCTCTCCGTCCTGCCCGCCGCGTTCCAGAAGCGTATCGAAGCCCTTGTCCGAAAAATTTGCGCCTTCGTTGCCGGAGACCGTACGGAGAACCTGTCCATCGCCACGCGCCACGAGAATATCGGTCACGCCGGACGACAGACGCGCCCTCTCGGCGATCGCGACCAGATGAGACTGGGACTGGCTGACGGCGATCGCGGCAAGGTCCGAATCGGTCAGGACAGGGGAGAGCTTGAGCACCAGCCGCGCGACGTCGGCCTCGTCATCGCCGGCGAGGCGCACAGCGACGGCATGGGGAAGGGTCTGCGTGCTGGCGACCTGGCCGGCGTAGGAGGCGCGGTCGTTGACCGGGAGATGCTCCAGAGACTGCAAGGCGATTTCGCCATAATGCGCCTTGGCCGCTTCGCTCGGCGCTTCATCGAGCAGGAACAGATCCGTCACGGCATTCAGCAGCTGACGGCGTGTGTCCGATGACATTTCCGAAGGCATTCCGACCAACGAACGCAACATTTAGCATGCTCCTTCTAAGCAGTGACGGGAGCATAGCCCCGGAGCTTTGAGCAAAGCTTAACGTCTTTGCCGAAATCCGGCAGATTCGCAGTCCGTGCGACGAAACACGGCGCCAGAAGCACGAAGCGGGACGGATGGGCGCCGAAACGCAGACACGGGCGCCCCGCCATCATCACATCGGCGACGAGGCGCCGAGACGGGGGCTTTCCATTGCCCACACAATGCTCCAGAAAGCGGCGGCTGGCTTGCGCCTGTCACCGTTTTTTTGGAGCCCTCCCCGTGAAAAACAGCCATGTGCTTCTGCTGGCCTGCCCGGACCAGCCAGGCATCGTCGCAACGGTCGCAACGCACCTGTTCGATCAGGGCTACACGATCCTGGATGCGCAGCAGTTCGACGACGCCGAAAGCGGTGACTTTTTCATGCGCGTCGTCTTCGACGCCGCGCGGGAGGATGCGGCGGCCGATCCGCGCCCCGTCTTTGCGCCGATTGCCGAGCGCTTCGCGATGCGCTGGTCGATGACATCACGCCAGGCACGCCGGAAAGTCATGATCTGGGTCTCGAAGTTCGACCATTGCCTGGCCGATCTGATCTATCGTTGGCAGATCGGCGAGTTGGCGATGGACCTGACCGGCATCGTCTCCAATCATCCGCGCGAGACCTATGCGCATCTCGACTTCGGTTCAGTCCCCTTTTTCCACTGCCCGGTCACCAAGAACACCAAGATGGAGCAGGAAACCGAGCTATGGCGGCTGGTGCGCGACACGGGCACCGAACTCGTCGTGCTGGCGCGCTACATGCAAGTGCTGTCGGACGGGTTGTCGAGCAAGCTGTCGGGCCGCTGCATCAACATCCACCACTCCTTCCTGCCCGGCTTCAAGGGAGCCAAGCCATATCACCAAGCCCATGAGCGCGGCGTCAAACTCATCGGCGCGACCGCACATTATGTGACCTCCGATCTCGACGAAGGCCCGATCATCGAGCAGGACGTCGAGCGCATCAGCCACCGTGACTCCCCCGAAGACCTCGTGCGGAAAGGTCGCGACATCGAGCGCCGGGTCCTCGCCCGTGCGGTCAGCTACCACATCGAGAGCCGGATCATCCTCAACGGCAAAAAAACGGTGATTTTCGCCAACTGAGCCGCCTTATCCATGTCGGACCCAAAGACTGCCGATGTTCAGACTTCGTCAATGATAATCATGCTTAATAAAACGTAACAATTGTTTCAACAATTCTACGTGTTGTATAATCCCCCAGCTATCATTTTGGGGGCCGATCATGTTTCTTGTTCGCCACGCCGCGCATACAACGCTTGCTCTCTGCGCCATGACTGCAGTTCTGGCAACGTCAACCTCAGGCGCGTGGGCACAGTCGGCGCAAAGGAGCAACTGGCAGGGCGTCTACATCGGCGGGCATGTCGGCGGGGCGGTCGGTTCGATGTCGCCTGCCACGACCTCCGGCTTCGTGGCCGGCGCGCATATTGGCGTCAATGGCCAGTTTGACCGCGTGATCCTCGGCGTCGAGGCTGATGCAGGTGCGACATCGAACGGCAACAGCGGACTCGGCAGCAAGTTCAGGCAAGGCAATAACGGTTCGATGCGCGGACGCATCGGCTACAGCTTCGACCGGGTCATGGTGTTCGGCACGGGCGGGGCGGCCGTCTCGAACTATGAGTACAAGACGACGCTTGGCTCGATGTCCCGGATGCGGCTAGGAACAGTCATTGGCGGAGGCGCCGAATTGCTGCTGACAGAAAACGTTGCGGTTCGTGGCGAGCTTCTACACTACAATTTCTCAAAGTCTTCCTTCGCAAACATCGGTGGACCTTCAAGTGTGACGCCGCGCAACAATACATTTCGGGCGGGCATGCATTATAAATTCTAAAATATTTGATAGTTAATTGTTTTTAATACAATATCATGTTCTCGCCATAATTGAGCATATTCCCGCCCTGATCTGAGATCATCATGTGCTTCAGACGTAACAGCTTCGCATTCTGAAGCATGCTATCAGTCTGTTATCAAATCTACTGGCAGTGATCGTCGGTGGATGCCACATATCGGAGTTCAAAATGCAAAAGTTTCTCGTTGGCGGCGCAGCCGCGCTTGTCGGCATCATGACGGTCGGAGCCGCATCCGCTGCGGATCTTCCCGCCCGCAAGGGTCCGATCATGGCCCCGGCCTTCGCGCCGATCTACAGCTGGACCGGCTTTTATGCCGGTCTGAACGCCGGCTTTGCGTTCAACAACAACAAGGCTTCCACCACCGGCACGCCCGGCTTCCTCGCGCTTGGCCCCGCAGCCGTCCCCGGCTCGCTCGGCGTCGGCAAGAACGGCTTCATCGGCGGTGGCCAGATCGGCTACAACCAGCAGTACGGCCTGATCGTGGCCGGCGTCGAAGCCGATTTCCAGTATGTCGACGGCAAGCGCAGCCGCGCCTTCACCGATCCGGCGACCCTGGGCGGCCTGACCACGCGGGCCGGTACGGAACTCAACTATCTCGGGACCCTGCGGGCGCGCTTGGGCTACAGCGCCTCTGACCGCCTGTTGATCTACGTGACCGGTGGTCTCGCCTACGGCAACCCGCAGAATTCCGGCGGCGTCGTCGCTGTTGGTCCGGGCGCCCAGTGGGCTGGCAACAGCGACAAAATGCGCTTCGGCTACACCGTCGGCGCAGGCGCCGAGTACGCGCTGACGAACAACTGGACCGCGAAGCTTGAGTACCTGTACTACGATCTCGGCAAGCAGACCGTGACGGCGACCCAGTTCGCTGGCGCTCCGATTGCGGGCGTGGCCTATCAGGCGCGCTACGAGAACAGCGGCTCGCTGGTGCGCGCAGGCGTGAACTACAAGTTCTGAGCGATCGGTCCATTCTGCCCCTGTGGCAGGCTGATGACGGCGGCGTCCCACGGACGCCGCCGTTTTCCGTTCGAGCGGGCACAGGCACCAGGCAGGACCACATCCGGCCCATCTCTTGCTTATCACCTGTCAGTGATCGCCATGCCCAAAGGCGCTGCTTGAAACATCGGCAGGTTATCGCCACTTTGGTATTCGGCTGCAGAATCAAACAAGGCCACGCCTCTCGAGGGTGGTGTCTGCAGTCCAGGTCCAGCGCCCGCTGGTCCTGCATCCGGTTGTCCTGGCTGCCCAGAAGGGGGCCAAGCCGGCCGCAAACCTGACAAGGACAAAACTGATGAGCGCCCAAAAAGCTCGCCCTTCCGTGACGCCCGGTTCGGTCGCCGAATATCCTGTGTTGCCGCTCAGGGACATCGTGGTGTTCCCGCACATGATCGTGCCGCTGTTCGTCGGCCGCGAAAAGTCCATCCGCGCCCTGGAAGAGGTCGTGAAGGCGGACGGTTTGATTGTTCTGGCGACGCAGAAGAACGCGTCTGATGACGATCCTGCTCCGGACGCGATTTTCGAGATCGGGACGCTGGCGAGTGTTCTGCAACTGCTGAAGCTGCCCGATGGGACGGTGAAGGTGCTGGTCGAAGGCGCCTCGCGCGGCAAGATCACGAAGTTCACCCGGACCGACGACTTCTATGCCGCCCATGTGGAGGCCCTTGCCGACATCGAAGGCAAGAAGGTCGAGGTCGAGGCGCTCGGCCGATCCGTCGTCAGCGAGTTCGAGAACTATGTGAAGCTCAACAAGAAGGTCTCGCCCGAGGTCGTCGCCGCTGTCACGCAGATCGATGTGCCCTCCAAGCTCGGCGACACCGTCGCCTCGCACCTGGCTGTCAAGATCTCCGACAAGCAGATGGTGCTCGAGACGCTCGACGTGCCCACCCGCCTCGAGAAGGTGCTTGGCCTGATGGAGAGCGAAATCTCCGTCCTGCAGGTGGAAAAGCGCATCCGCTCCCGCGTCAAGCGGCAGATGGAGAAGACCCAGCGCGAGTATTACCTCAACGAGCAGATGAAGGCGATCCAGAAGGAATTGGGCGACAACGAGGAAGGCCGCGACGAGCTGGCCGAACTCGAGCAGAAGATCGCCCAGACCAAGCTGACGAAGGAAGCCCGCGACAAGGCCATCGCCGAGCTCAAGAAGCTCAGGCAGATGTCGCCGATGTCGGCGGAAGCGACCGTCGTGCGCAACTATCTCGACTGGATGCTCGGCATTCCCTGGAACAAGAAGTCCAAGATCAAGAAGGACCTCAAGGGCGCGCAGGAGCTGCTCGACAACGACCATCACGGCTTGGAAAAGGTCAAGGACCGGATCATCGAGTACCTGGCGGTGCAGCAGCGCACCAACAAGCTCACCGGCCCGATCCTGTGCCTGGTCGGACCTCCCGGCGTCGGCAAGACCTCGCTCGGCAAGTCCATCGCCAAGGCGACGGGCCGCGAGTTCGTGCGGATGTCGCTCGGCGGCGTTCGTGACGAAGCCGAGATCCGCGGCCACCGCCGGACCTATATCGGTTCGATGCCTGGCAAGATCATCCAGTCGATGAAGAAGGCCAAGACCAGCAACCCGCTGATCCTGCTCGACGAAATCGACAAGATGGGCATGGACTTCCGGGGCGATCCATCCGCGGCGCTGCTGGAGGTGCTCGATCCGGAGCAGAACTCGACGTTCAACGATCATTACCTCGAGGTCGACTACGACCTGTCGAACGTGATGTTCATCACGACCGCAAATACACTGAACATCCCTGCGCCTTTGATGGATCGCATGGAGATCATTCGTATCGCGGGCTACACGGAAGACGAGAAGCTTGAGATCGCCAAGCGCCATTTGATCCCGCATCAGATGAAGGCTCACGGCTTGTCCGCGAAGGAATTCGCGGTCGACGACGACGCTCTCCTCGAGGTGATCCGGCGCTACACCCGCGAGGCGGGCGTGCGTAACCTTGAGCGCGAGATTGCCACGCTGACCCGCAAGGCAGTGAAGCAGATCGTTACGGCCAAGAAGGGCGCAAAGAAGCTCGTCAAGGTAACGTTGCCCGTGGTTGCCGAGTTCCTTGGCGTTGCGAAGTATCGCTACGGCGAGGCGGAGACCGAGGATCAGGTCGGCGTTGTCACCGGGCTTGCCTGGACCGAAGTCGGCGGCGAATTGCTGACCATCGAAGCTGTCCTGATGCCCGGCAAGGGCCGCATGACGGTGACCGGCAACCTTCGCGACGTGATGAAGGAATCGATTTCGGCTGCGGCGTCTTATGTACGCTCGCGCTCGATCGATTTTGGCATCAAGCCGCCATTGTTCGACAAGCGTGACGTTCACGTCCACGTTCCGGAAGGCGCAACGCCAAAGGATGGGCCGTCAGCGGGTATTGCCATGGCGACCACGATTGTGTCGGTCATGACCGGCATTCCGGTTCGGCGCGACATCGCCATGACCGGCGAAGTGACGCTGCGTGGGCGGGTGCTTCCGATTGGCGGTCTGAAGGAAAAGCTTCTCGCGGCGCTGCGCGGTGGGCTGAAACGGGTCCTCATTCCAGAAGACAATGCCAAGGACCTCGCCGAGATCCCTGACAATGTGAAGAGCGGTCTTGAAATCATCCCCGTCGCGAAGATGGAAGATGTGCTGAAGCATGCGCTTGTGCGCCAGCCCGTTCCGATCGTTTGGGAAGAGCCCGAAGACACGGTTGCAAAGGCCTCGGAAGAGGACGGTGCAGGAGCGGGCCTGCGCGCTCACTAGGCGAAAATAGTGTCCGCGCCCTGAAGCAAGGGCGCGGAGCTTTTGAGCCTTGATCCTGGCATGTGCAGGATCGGTTCTCGCTCTGAAGCTGTTTTGACTTTGACCTGCGGCGCTCCGTCATCGGAGCGCCGTTTTGGTTTGCTGGAAAGACGACGCAAGCACGCCTCAGCATGCCGCGGTTCAGGCGGGGCATGTTGCAAACTGCCTTGGCCCTCAGCGTTTCTGCTTGCGTTTGGGGCTGTTCCCGGCTACCTCGCGGCCATCACACACGCAGTGCCAGCTGGGCGAAAGCCCGTCCTGACCGGTGCGGGGCTTGCCCCGGACTTGCACTGCGGAGGAAAAACCGGAACCAGGAGAACGGGATTATGGCTATCCCAGACGTCACTATGC
>JAIXUP010000049.1 GCA_027483505.1 Hyphomicrobiales bacterium | reverse complement strand
TGTTGAGGGCAGTGCCAAACCAGGCCAGTGGAGCGGTGCCGTTGTGGCGCTGTAGGGCGGTGTAAAAGCCGGCCACTGGCAGGATTGTTCTTTTCGTGTGTGCGGGAAGGACGGTCCGGGGATGTATGGCGTGGAGATATACGCGACCGTTCGGCAGCTTGTGCTGCTGCAAGGCAAGAGCCGGCGCGAGGTTGCGCGGCAACTGGGGATCAGCCGGGACAGCGTGTCGAAGATGTGCCGGTATTCGGCACCGCCGGGCTATGTGCGGACCAAGCCTGTGGAGCGTCCGAAGATCGGGGCGCTTCTTGGCGTGATCGACGCGATCCTGGATGGCGATGACACGGCCCCGGCGAAGCAGCGGCATACAGCGAAGCGGGTGTGGCAGCGGCTGCGTGACGAGCACGGCTTCACGGGCGGCTATTCGACGGTGCGCGATTACGTGCGCCGGACGAAGACGCGTCGGCGTGAGGTGTTTGTTCCGCTGGCCCATCCGCCGGGACACGCGCAGATCGACTTTGGCGAGGCGGTCGGCATCATCGGCGGCCAGCGGCTGAAGCTGCACGTGTTCTGCTGCCACCTGCCGCATTCGGATGCGTTTTACCTGAAGGCCTACCGGACAGAGACACAGGAAGCGCTGCTTGACGGGATCGCGTCGGCGTTCGACTTCTTCGGCGGGGTGCCGCAGTCGGTGTTGCTGGACAACATGAAGCTGGCGGTAAAGCTGATATTGCCGGACGGTCGACGCGAACGGACATTGGCCTTCACGCGGGCGGTCAGCCACTTCGTCTTCGAGGATCGCTATGGCCGCCCGGGACGGGGCAACGACAAGGGCAATGTCGAGGCGCTGGTGAAGTTCAGCCGTCTGGCCTTCTTGACGCCGGTTCCGGTGGCGGTATCGTTTGCCGACCTCAATGCCCATCTGGAGGCGCAATGCCTGGCGCGGCTGAGCGAGCGTTCCGGGCGGGACCCTGTGCTGATCGGCGAGCGGCTGAACGCAGACCTTGCGGCCTTCCGTTCCCTGCCATCAGGCTCATTCGAAGCCTGCGATATCCGTCCCGGCCGGGTCTCGTCGACGGCGCTGGTGCGCTACCGGAACGTGGATTACTCGGTCCCGACAGCTCACGCCTATACCGAGGTGCTGGTCAAAGCCTTCGTGGACACCGTGACCATCATGGCGGGCAGCCATGAGATTGCCCGGCATGAACGCTCCTACGAGGCAGGCGACCTGGTCAGCGACCCGCGCCACTATCTGGCGCTGATCGAGACCAAGCCGGGTGCGCTCGATCAGGCGGCGGCACTCCAGGGTTGGGTATTGCCACCATCCTTCGCCCAGATACGGCGGCTGCTGGAGGCCCGCTCGGGCCGGGCGGGCAAGCGCGAGTTCATCCAGATCCTGCGCCTCACCGAGATTGCGCCGCCGGAGGTGATCGGGGCGGTCATCACTGACGCTATCCGGCGCAATGTGATCGGCTTTGACGCCGTGAAGCAATTGCTTGTGGCAAGGATCGAGCGGCGCGCACCACGGCTTGATCCGTCGAGCTACCCCTATCTGCCGCGCGCCACGGTGATGATGACGGCGGCATCCGATTACACAGCGCTGCTGACGGCAGGTGCAGCATGACCCCGGCTCGTCCAGACCTGCCATCCTTGCCCGATACGCCGCCAGCGTTGTTGCTGAGCCATCATCTGAAGCAGCTTCGCCTGCCGACTGTGCTGCGCGAGTACGAGAAGGTCGCCCGCGAGTGTGCGCGGGATGGCGTCGATCATCCGCGCTACCTGCTGCGCCTGATCGAACTGGAACTGCTCGACCGTGAGCGGCGCGTCACCGAGCGACGGATCAGGGAAGCAAGGTTCCCAGCGGTGAAGAGCCTCGACACCTTCGAGTTCACCGCGATACCCAGCCTCAACAAGATGCTGGTACTGGACCTTGCTCGCTCAGAGTTCATCACGCGGCGCGAGAACATCATCGCGCTCGGCAACTCTGGCACAGGCAAGACACACGTGGCCTTGGCACTGGGACTGGCGGCTTGCCAGAAGGGCTTCTCGACCCTGTTCATCACGGCTCATTCCCTCAGCTCCCAGCTGATGGAAGCACGCGACGAGAAGCGGCTGATGAAGCTCCAGGCCCAGCTGCAGAACGTCAAGCTGCTGATCATTGACGAGTTGGGCTACGTGCCGCTCAGCCAGGTCGGCGCCGAACTCCTGTTCGAGGTCTTCAGCCAGCGCTACGAACGCGGCTCCACCATGGTGACCTCCAACCTGCCCTTCGAGGAATGGCCATCGGTGTTCCAGTCCGAGCGCCTCACGGGGGCCTTGCTTGATCGGCTCACCCACCATGTCCACATCCTCGAACTGAACGGCGACAGCTACCGCCTCAAGCACTCCGCCAGCCGCAAACGCAAGGCCGCCGGGGCGGAGCAAAACAAGGCCACTGGCGACAGCCAACCCACCGACTGAAGCCGCTACCAGCCACAGAAACGAAAGCGCAACAGCCCGGGCCCCTGCAGGAGCCCGGGCTGTTGCGCTTCACGTCCCACTCAGCACAAGTGGACGACTTTTACGCCGCCCCGGTGGCCGGAAATTGCGCCGCCATTGACACC
>JAIXUP010000051.1 GCA_027483505.1 Hyphomicrobiales bacterium | reverse complement strand
TATGAAGGCGGCATCGCCAACATGAACTACTCGATCTCGAACACCGCCGAATATGGCGAGTATGTCACCGGCCCGCGCATCATCACCGCCGAGACCAAGGCCGAGATGAAGCGGGTCCTCACCGACATCCAGTCCGGCAAGTTCACTCGCGACTGGATGCTGGAAAACAAGGTCAACCAGACCTCGTTCAAGGCCACCCGCGCCCGCATGGCCGCCCATCCTATCGAAGAGGTCGGCGCCAAACTGCGTGATATGATGCCCTGGATCAAGGCCAAGGCGCTGGTCGACAAGTCGAAGAACTGAGACGCCCGCGCAGCGGCGTGATCTGGAGAACCTCAAGGCCCGCGCCCTGCGCGGGCCTTTGCTTTTGCTGCGCTGATCCGGGCCTGGCCTGCGCCTGCGGGGCCAAGGAACACCGGTTTTCGAAAACGCAATAAGCCAGCAAATTCTCGTCAGTTTATGGGCTTTTCTTGCATTGGATGCGAAAATTGACCAATCTCCGGGAATACGCTTGTCTCCCGGGCACAGTTGTCATACTCACTCGTCCGTTCGATCGTGGCTGGGGCGAGGTCGCGTTGCTTTCGGGTTGCGCGGTTCTTGCATCCGGGTTTTGGGGGGCACTCGGTGAGCCGAGGTTTTCTTGTCGAGGAAGACTGGCTGGACTCGGTCTACGAGGCCCTCTCGGTCAACGACATCGACCTTTTCCTCAGCGCCTTCTCGCCGAAAGCCCGCTGGCACATCCTGGGACACCGCAGCGGCCTGGCGTTTTCAGGCATCAAGGTCGGTCATGCCGAGATCAGGGAGCTGATCCGCATGATCTATGCCGACTTCAAGATGCGGGACTTCTTCATCGAGGACATCATCGTCAACCAGAGCTCCGGCGCCGTGCGCTGGTCAGCCCTGTCGACCTCCATCGCCACCGGTGAGCAGGCGCAGATCGAGGTGTTCGACCATATCGTGTTCGAGGGACGGCAGATCCTGTCGCTGACCCAGTTCTTCGACACCGCCTCCGTGGCGGCCAGCGCCGGCATGATCAAGACCGTGAAGCCGGGCAGCACGGTGCGCTAGAGCCTTGCGCAAAAAAGTGGGTACCGGTTCTGTGCGTCAGCGCTTCCTGCGCCAGACGAGCAGGTCGCTGAACACATAGTTCCAGACCGCGCCCATCGCCGCCCCCGCGATCCCTGCCACCCACCACTGCTGGTCGCCCTCGAACATCCAGGTGGCGACGCCGACATTGGCGACGGCGCCGACGCTGCAGACCAGGTAGAACCCGATCAGTCCGCGCATGAAGGCGAGGCCCGTCAGCATGCGGTCGCGGTAGGTCATCAGGTTGTTGAAGGTGAAGTTGGTGGTCATGGCGACCAGCGTCGCCCCGGCCTGCGCCGCCGCAAAGGGCAGGGACGGCACTGCGAGCAGCCCGCGCAGGGCGAGCAGGTGGACGACGACGCCCGAGACGCCAACCGCCGCGAAGGTCAGAAAGCGGATCGAGACCAGCCCGCCCGTCGCCTTGGAGACCAGAAGGCCAAGGAAGTCGGCCACGACGCGGTTGTCCATCTTGGAATCGCCATGCAGCCGGGTGCCGAAGACGAAGGGCACCTCGACAATCCTGAGCTTGCCGGGATGGCTGGCGGCGAGGTCGAGCAGGATCTTGAAGCCATCCCCCGAGAGCTTCGGCGCCGCCGCCTCGACGACGGAGCGCCGCGTGGCGAAGAAGCCGCTCATCGGATCGTTGAACTCGACCTTCAGCACCTTGCGGGCCAGTTCCGTGGCGAGCCGGCTGCCCTTGCCGCGGGCGTCGGAAAACGAGGCCGCGCTGCCGCCTTCGACATAGCGGCTGGCGACGGCGAGGTCGGCCTGGCCTGAGCGGACCAGTTCGAACAGCTTCGGCAGCACGGTCTCGTCATGCTGCAGGTCCCCGTCGATCACCGCGACCACGTCGCCCTGTCCGGCCATCATGCCCTCGATGCAGGCGCTCGACAGGCCGCGCCGCCCGATCCGGCGGATGCAGCGGATGCGCGGATCCTCCCGCGAGAGCGCCCGGACCACGTCGTAGGTGCCATCGGGCGAGTTGTCGTCGACGAACATCACCTCATAGGCGATTCCGGCCAGCGCAGCGGTGAGTTTGGCCACCAGCGGGCGGACATTGGCGGCTTCATTGAAGGTCGGCACCACGACCGTCAGGGCGGGGGCGGCGACAGCTGCCGTCGCGGTTTCGGTCATCGTGCTCGTCCGTAGGCCCAGGGCAGGGGTTTGATGAAGTTCGTGGCGGGAATGGCGACGAGGTCGATCTCCTTCAGGCCGCCGCGTCCGAGCGCAACCGGGACCGAGGGTCCGAGGCTTCCGAAGTGATCCTTGAGCGTCTCCCGCGTCTGGGCCTCGCGCCGCACCCTGACGATCAGCACCGCATCGCGCCCGAGCAGCCGGGACTGGTCCACCAGAAAGGCGTAATGGCGCGGGTCAAGCGTGCCGGGCATCACGATCATCCTGCCTGCCAGCGCGACGTCAATGCGGCCGGCATTCTGCCAGCTGTCGGCCACGACGAAACGTCCGCCGTCCAGCAGCCCGGCGGCCTGCAGTTGCGGGCCGATCTGATCCCAGCCGAAGACCTCGATGGTCGGGTCGTTGCGCGACACGCCCGGAATGATCCGCCCGAGCCAGCCGGTGGCGGCCTGGCTGCCGACGAGGAGCAGGACAAGCACAGAGCCGATGGCGCTGGTGCGGGCCCAGCGCCGGGGCCTTTCGGAGGTCTCGGCCAGTCGCGACAGGTACAGTCCTGCCAGCGGCATGACAAAGAACCAGCCCGGCATCGCCCAGTGCGGCAATCCAAGACTGCCGAACATCGGCAGCAGCGTGAAGACCGCGATGGTCGGCAAGCCGAGCGCCATCAGGAACCAGAAACGCCGGTCGCGCGCGGTGGTCCAGGCAAGCCACAGGCCTGTTGCGAGCGGCACGAACACCCAGGGCAGGAGCCAGCCCGCCTGGGCGAGCAGCGACAGCGGCGCCAGCCAGGGCGCAAAGCCGGCCCCTTGCGAGCGGCCCGCCTGAAACAGGAAGGAGGCCCAGCCGTTGGCGGCGTTCCAGATCAGCACCGGGGAGACGAGCAGGACCGCGAGGCCTGCCGCGAGCCAGAGGGTCGGCCGCGAGAGCTCCGCCCGGCCGCGTGGCGTCGCCAGCAGAAACAGCGCAATGCCGACAGCGACGAGCGCAGCGTGGTACTTGGCGAGGCCAGCCCCGCCAAGCGCGAAGCCGGCAAGGAGCCAATTGGCCAAAGGCGCTGGGCTCTCCTCCCCGGTGGGGAAGAGCTGCCGGCCGAGCGCGAATGCGGCGAGAGCCAGCATGAAGAGCAAGGGCCCGTCGGGAACGACCCAGGAGCCGGCTGACAGGGTGAAGAAGCCCGCGAGATTCAGGGTGACGACAGCCCAGAAGCCGGCGGCTGCGCCATAGAGCCGGCGGGTCAGCAGAAACAGCAGCCAGGAGGTCCCGGCGAACAGGAAGATGAAGGGCAGCCGCACCGCGCGGCCTTCGCCGAATGCCAGAGCGGAGACGTGCGCAAGCCACTGGTGCAGCGGCGGGTGGTCGAAATAGGACCATGACAGCTGCCTTGCGATCGCGACGGTGTAGATCTCGTCGGTGCCGAGGCCGACCAGGGCGGCCAGCAGCAACCTCAGCGCCAATGCCGCGCCAATGACCGAGATCGTCAGTCCCGTCATGTCTGCATCGGTGCGTGTTGCGCTGCGGATCATCGCGCCGCAGTGCTGGCTTGGAGCAAGCAAGTCAACAGAAAACCCCGGCGGAGAGGCCGCCGGGGTTCTGAATGTCAGGTTGTTGGTGCTGCGGTCAGAAGTTGACCTTGTCCTTGATCGCGTCCTTGGCCGTCTGGTTGACAGCGGTGCCGGTCATGCGCTGGACGAAGTTGTCCCAGTTGGTGAAGCGACCCTTGGCGCGTTCTGCCAGGATGGCCTTGGCGCGCGCTTCGCCGATCTGCGGCAGCTTGTCGAGGTCGGCCTGCGTTGCGGTGTTGAGATTGACGCGCTGGGCTTGCGCGGCGCCGGCGGCCGGTGCGGGCGC